>NZ_FQYQ01000035.1 GCF_900141825.1 Pseudobutyrivibrio xylanivorans DSM 14809
AACACCTACCGAATAAGCAACACTTTTGAGAGACTCACCAGCCAAAACACGCGCAACTAAAGCATAACGTTCCTCAGGCGACCATTCTTTGTTATGCTCTTTGTGACAAAGAGCATAAGGACCGCATGACTCTTCAATTCTAACCCAGCCTCGTATCGTATTACGAAAGTTTTCAGTACTAATACCATCTGGCGTATCAGGCCAAAGACCTTGGTGATACAAATCTACCGCATTTCTTTTGAAAATATAACTATAGTGCATAAAAATACCCTCCTTACTGGTTGTCCAGTAAAGAGGGTACATATCAAGATTCTCTGGTCTATTATTATGCCCAAAATCAGGTGCGCAGGATTAAGGCATGAGATGAAACTATAAACTATATTTTTAAAAGAAAGGAAAATTCGGAAGCTCGCTGCTTCCGAATGAAGGTGAAAAAATGATGGAGAGATTCCGGATGAAGGACAAAGGATGATGGTGAGTTTTCGAACCAGGTATCAAAATGGCATTTTTTAATTCAGGTGTAGACGTAATGGGAACTTTAGTAACAGCAATCGGCGCAGGCCTTGGAGTTTGGGGCGCGGTAAACCTTCTTGAAGGATATGGCAATGACAATCCGGGCGCTAAGTCGCAGGGAATGAAGCAGTTCATGAGTGGTGGTGGAATCATCCTCATCGGTATTAAGCTCATCCCACTTCTCTCAGGCTTGTTCTAAGAGCTGGTATCAAAACTAAATATTGAACCTGAAATTGGAGCTGAAGGCATTGCTTTCAGCTCCTTGTATTTGTATTAAAGACAGGAGAACAACATATGGATTTAATATTTGACGCAATGGCGGACTATGTGAAGAGTAAGCTTATTGACGGTGTTATGTGGGTTCTGACGGGTCTTTTTGATAGTGTTAATGATGAAGTAGCAAAAGTAGCTGGACAGGTATCTACTGGTCCAGCAGATTTTGTTCCAGGTGTGTATCCACTGATTAAATCAACTTCTGAAACGGCTCTTTTGCCGATAGCAGGAATAATAATGACATTCATTGCCTGCTATGAGTTGATACAGCTGGTGGTAGCGCATAATAATCTAGCAAACTTTGAGACATGGATATTTATCAAATGGTTGTTAAAAACATCTGTGGCGGTTTTGGCAATTACTCATTGCTTTGACTTTACAATGGCAGTCTTTGATGTTACCTGCCATGTATGCCAAGACGCAGGTGGTTTTATCACACATTCTACAGCGGTTACAGGACCACAGCTAGCTCAATTGAGATCAACTTTAGAGAGTATGGGTATAGGAGAAATCCTACCTATATACGCTGAAATCACAGTTTTGGGAGCTGGCTTTAAGATACTTTCATTAATCATATTTGTAGTTATCTATGGACGTATGATAGAAATCTATTTGCTTGTTAGTATGGCTCCGATTCCATTTTCAACATTTGGAAATAAGGAGCAGAGTCATATAGGACAGAACTATGTGAGAAGTTTGCTTGCTATTGGATTCCAAGGATTCTTAATCCTTATTGTAGTAGGAATCTATGCAGTGCTTATTCAGAACATTACGATTTCAGATGATATTGTAGGTACTATCTGGGGCATTATGGGATACAACATACTTCTGGTATTCAGTTTGTTTAAGACTGGCACACTATCAAAGAGAGTATTTTCAGCACAGTAGAAAGGAATAGATATGGCAGTAAATGTAAAAGTCCCCAGCGATTTAACAAGAGTGAAGGAAAAGGTGGCTTTTGGGCTTACAAAGAGGCAGGTGATTTGTTTTACGCTTGCAGCTATGATTGGTATCCCAACATTCTTCCTGGTTAAGAAGTTACAGGTAGATATAAGTGTTCCTACCTTTGTGATGATGGCGGTTATGATGCCGCTATTTTTTGTGGCTATGTTTGAGAAGAATGGAGATACATTCGAAATCATTATTCAGAGAGCATTGGAGTTTAAGCTTAAAAAGAATCAGGAGAAACAGCTTTATGATAGGATGTATGCTAATGGCATTTGCCTTGTGGATGGAGATCTTTATACCAAGACTGTTGAATTTAGTGATATCAATTATAAACTGGCTTCTGATATGCATAAGGATTTGATTTTTGAACAGTGGAAGACATTCCTAAATTACTTTGATACGAGTGTAGAGTTTGAATTAACCTTTTCCAACGTGTATGCGAATGCTAGAGAGCTAAGGGAACATCTAAGTATAGAACGTAAAGACGATAATATGGATTCACTTAGGGCTGAGTATTCAAAGATGCTTATAGATCACAAAGGTTGTCTTGATGATGTGCTAGTTAAGACTAAGTATCTAACTTTCGGTATAAGAGCTGGCTCACTAAAAGAGGCAAAGGGGCGACTTCATAAGATTGAAGATAAGGTTATAGAAAACTTTGAACAGATGGGAGTTAAAGCTAAGACCTTAGATGGACAGCAGAGGATTGATATCCTAAATCAAATGAAATTTGGAGCAGGAAGTCTTGAAGATAATATTGATTATCCTATGAAGAATATTTTTAAGAAACCAGGCTACTACGGCCAGGTAAGTTGTTTTTCTTACGATGCTCCTGAAATATCAGATCAGTTCTTTGAACAGCTTCTTGATTTGGACTGTCAGCAGTTTATTAGTATTCATCTACAGTCTGTAAATCAGAATGAAGCCATCAAAGGTGTTAAGAGAAAGATTACTGATATTGATTCAAACAAGATTGATGAGCAGAAGAAAGCTGTTAAGGCTGGGTATGATATGGATCTAATTCCTAATGATCTTAATCTATATGGCGCTGATGCCAGCTCAATGCTTTCTAATCTGCAGAGTCAGAATGAGCGAATGTTTAATATGACATTCGTATTAATGACTACTGGTAGCACAAAAGACAGCCTAAAGAACAATGTTAAGCAGCAAAAGAGTATAGCTCAGCAGTTTAGCTGCGAGACGTATCCTCTTGAATACAGACAAGCTAAAGCTATTAAGAGCGTACTTCCTCTGGGATGTAATCTTATTAAAAAGGATAGACAGGTAACCACTTCATCGGTTGCTGTGTTTATCCCTTTTTTAATACCAGAGCTTTTAAAGCAGGATGAGAACGATTTGTACTATGGCCAAAATGCACTTACAGGAGAGCTTATCTTTGCGGATAGAAAGAAGGCTAATAATCCAAATGGTATGTTCTTTGGCAAACCGGGTTCTGGTAAATCACTAGCTGCCAAAAGAGAGATAGCCAATGTAGTGCTATCTAGTAATGATGACATCATTATTAGTGATCCAGAGCGAGAGTACACTCCTCTGGTAGAGCTCTTTGGTGGGCAGGTAATCCATATCAGTCAGAAGTCTACTCAGTATATCAATCCCATGGATATTAATGATAATTATTCAGATGGTGAGGATGCCGTTTCACTTAAAGCTGAGTTTCTATTATCACTTTGTGAGTTGATACTTAATCAAAGGGATGGTCTTACTGGTATACAGAAGACGATTATTGATAGATGTATTAGGAATGTATATGCCGAGTTTTACAAGAATCCTATACCAGAGCGTATGCCACTTCTTGAGGACCTCTATAAGGAGCTTATGAAGCAATCTGAGAAAGAGGCGAAAGAGGTTGCTACTTCCCTTGAATTATATGTTAAAGGCTCTCTAAACGTGTTTAATCACCGTACAAACGTAAACATTAATAACAGAATAGTTTGCTATGACATTAAGGACTTGGGAAAGCAGCTTAAGAAGGTAGGTATGCTTATTGTTCATGATCAGGTATGGGGGCGTGTAACTATGAATCGTGATATAGGAAAGACTACCAGATACTATATGGACGAGTTCCACCTTTTGTTAAAAGATGAGCAGACAGCAGCTTATTCAGTAGAAATCTATAAGCGATTTAGAAAGTGGGGAGGAATCCCAACAGCTCTTACTCAGAATGTTAAGGATGTATTAGCTAGTCCAGAGATTAGTAACATTTTCGAGAACTGCGATTTCATCTATATGCTTAATCAGGGCGCTGAGGATAAACAGATTCTTGCAGATAGTCTTGGTATTAGTGAAGCCCAGCTTAAATATGTAACCAATGCTCCTTCAGGTAGAGGATTGATGTTCTTTGGTGATGTGGTACTTCCATTTAAGGATAACTTCCCTAAGGATAATGTGCTGTATAAGTATCTCACCACAAAACCTGAGGAGCTTGCGCAGATTAAACAGATGGGAGGCATGTAATGTATGACTACAATAAGGATGAAAACGTAGGTGGAGATGCTCTGGATTATGGAAGGTCTGCAGTAAGTGAAGCTCATGAATTAACAAAAAAGCTTATTAAGAAGAAAATCAAACGAGCTCAAATTCAAAAAGAACAGGCTAAGGCTGCAGCAGAAGCAGGAAAACAATCTGCCAAGGCTACTGCAGAGGTTTCGAAGAAGGCGGCAGAAGAAGCGGCTAAAATCGGCAAGGCATTATTTGATGCCGGTAGGAGATTGGTATCTTCATTAGTGGAGCTGATTATAGAAAATCCTATTATTGCTGTTATCTTAGTAGTTATTGTGGTATGTATTATCGTTCTTCACGTAGTGAAGGTGGATTTGCTTAGCTTGTTTGGTTCTATGAGTGAATCAGTAGTTGCTGGAACTTATACAGCATACGATGAGGACATTATAGGTGTTAATTCTGATTATACGAAACTAGAGAAAGAACTTAGGAAAACAATAAATAATACAGAGTCAGATTTTCCTGGCTACGATGAGTATGAGTATCAGCTTGAAGAGATTGGACACAATCCCTACGAGCTGATTTCTTATTTAACAGCAGCTTATGAGAATTTCACTAGGCGAGACATGAAACCTGTAATAAAGGAATTATTTGATGCACAGTATAATCTCACCTACACACCTAGAACAGAAACAAGGTCTAGAACAGTTACTAAATATGGCATAGAAAATGGAAAAGTATATTCCTATCAGGAGATAGAGTACTATACGGTTTCTATTTTGAAAGTAAAGCTAAATAACAAAGGCCTTGGAAGCGTAATTGCTTCAAAACCATTAAGTGATGTCCAAAGAGCCAGGTACAATTTATTGCTTGAGACAAAAGGTAATAAGCCAGATTTGTTTGAAGATCTATATACAGATATAGAGATACCAGATGATATAGAAGTGCCACCAGAAGCTTTAACTGATCAGACTTTTGCGGCAATGATTGCTGAGGGTGAAAAGTATCTAGGAAGAGCTTATGTGTGGGGCGGTTCTAGTCCTAGTCAGGGATTTGACTGTAGTGGATTTGTTTGCTGGTTGCTTAATCATTCTGGATGGAGCGTTGGAAGAACAGATTGTAATGGACTTAAGGCGAAATGCACTGTCGTTTCTGCAGAGGAAGCAAAACCAGGTGATTTGATTTTCTTTAAAGGTACTCAGAAGAACAAAGCAGGGGCAACACACGTAGGAATCTATTGTGGAAATGGAATTATGCTACATTGCGGTAATCCAATCCAGTACACATCAATTGAAAGCAATTACTACAGAAAACACTTTTTATGTTATGGCAGGTTGCCATAGATGGAGGAACCATGTTTGAAAGATTAGATAAAGTCAGAAGTGATTTGAAAAGAGCTGAAGCCAAAAGAGATGAATGGGATAACAAAGTGAAGAATCTCCAAAAGAAATGTGCTGAGATAGAAAAGACCTGTATTCATGACATGATGGTTGCAGCAGAGTTAACCCCTGAGCAACTGGCTAACTTGATTGCATACTCGAAGGATAATTTGCCCGGGAATAAACCTATTGAAGAAATCGCAAATACGAATGTTGTAAAGGAGGATGATTTCGATGAAGAATATTAAAACTAAAATAATGATGCTTGCTCTTGTAGGTGTGCTTGCAGCAGTATCTGCACCAATGAAAGCAGAAGCTCATGTTCCAGACAATGTAGACACATCTGTAATTGATGAAGATTATGAAGAATCTGACGAGGAAGAGGTTGAAGAAATGGGGCCTCTTACACCAGATGGAAATCTTTCTATTGTAGATGATTATGGAACCAAAGAAAAAACAGGAAAGCAGTTTATTACAGTCACAACAAAAGATGGAAATATCTTTTATATCATTATCGATAGAGATGATAATGGCGAGAATACAGTTCATTTCCTTAATCTTGTTGATGAGCAGGATTTAATGGCTCTTTTAGATGATGATGAAAAGGAACAATTGGAAAAAGCAAAAGAAGCTGCTGAGGCCGCAAAAGCTCAAACAACAAAACCAGATAATGAAGATACGGAAACTGATGAAGAGCCAGTAAAACCAGAAAAGAAATCAAGCAAAAGCAACATATTGGTTATTTGTATAATGCTTGGAATGGCAGGGGTAGGTGGTTTTTATTTATACAGTAATAAGAGCAGTTTCATAAAGAAAAAGACTGGTCCAATCATTGATGATGGAGAGGAATATATTGAAATTCCTTCAGAGTCAGAGGATAAGGATTACGATGATGTGCCTGTGGAATAGGAGGTAGCCTATGGATGGACTTGATATTGCAAATGAGAGACTTTCTAAAGAAGAGGAACTTTCTGATATTGAGGAAAATATCCTAGAACAACATACGATTTTTTCAAAAAAGAATTATCTCAAGGCTGCTGAAGATGCCATTGAAGGAAATGATAATAACTTTGATGGCATCATAAACAATCTTCCAGAGGATAGCATCTCAGAACAAACCTACAAAAAAGGAAAAGAGTATGAAGAGAAAAGGAAGATAGCTTTGGAGGCAGAGAAAAGTGCAAAGATACACAAACCGCGTAACTGTGAGATTGACAGATGATGAGCTTCAAAGAATGAAATTCAAGATGAATGAGTTGGAAATCTCTAGCATGAGTGCATACATGAGAAAGATGATTCTAGATGGATACTGCGTTAAGATTGATACTAAAGATTTAAATGAATTAGTGTATTTACTTCGCATGTGTTCTAACAATCTTAATCAATATGCAAAGAAAGCTAATGGACTGGGAGTAGTTTACCAGCAAGATATAAAAGAGCTACAAAAGCGTCTTGATGAAATCTGGAATGGCACAAGAGATATCATGCAGAAATTTGCAGCGATTGATTAGTGACATCATTGCATGTTTTAATTTGCTAGATTAGACTTTAGAAAAATGATTGATTTGGGAGGTTGAGGCTTATGTTTATTTTAAGAGTTTTTTTGAAATTGATTTTGGTTCCAGTGATGGCACTTCTTACTATTGGTTCACTTTTAGCTAAGGTTTCTATAGAAGTTGGTGCAAGAGTAGGAGCTGTAATTATCAATATTTTCCTTGTAATTGGAATCATAAACCTTATTGGTCATGACATCCCATTAGCTGCAATTAGTGGAGTCATTATTGTGTTAGTTCTTGGAATTTTATTCTTTGCAGCAAATCTACAGTTAATATGTGATTCTCTTAGGGATAATCTAAGAAGAATCTAAAGAAATATTATAAGAATCATTAAGGCAGTCTTTTCCGTAAATGGAGGAGGCTGCTTTTTTGATAGAAAGGAAATCTTATGGCAGCTACAAGACTGATGGCATTGCATGTGACAAAGGGTAAAGATTTGGCTACGTGCTTACAGGAAAGAATGGACTACACAGAAAACGAGCTGAAGACAGAACAAAAGAAATACGTCACAACCTTTGGCTGTGATATTGAAACAGCAAACGAGGAGTTCTTGCTTTCTCATAAATTATACCACGACAGAGTTCGTTCAGTTCGTAAAGACGAAGTCATTGCTTATCAGATAAGACAGTCATTTAAGCCAGGGGAGATAACTCCAGAAAAAGCAAATGAGATTGGTTATGAGCTGGCCATGAGATTTACGAAAGGTAAGCATGCTTTTACAGTTTGTACTCATACAGATAAGGCTCATATTCATAATCACATTATTTTCAATTCCATAGCTTTGGATGGGAAGAAAAAATTCAGGGATTTCCGTCATAGCGGCATGGCGGTTGGGAGAATATCAGATATTCTATGTTCAGAGAATGGGCTTTCTATCATAAATCCTGCACCTCGCAGTGAAAGGAGACAGCGAGGAAAGTACTATCGTGGAAAGAATAATGATAGAAAGAGATTGGAATTTATCAAGGACGTTGAAAATAAGGTTCTTGAGGGAAAAGGCAAAGGTTATATCAACTGGGCTAAAAAGTTTAATGCAAAACAGGTAGCTAAAACACTTCTCTTTATGCAGGAACATAAAATTGAATCTTACGAACAACTGAAAGAAATCACTGATGAACGTTCTGGAAAGATGCAGAAATTACAAGAATCAATGAAAAAGAAGGAAGCACTTTTGGATGAAAATAAAAAACTTCAAAAGGCTGTAATTGATTATGCGAAGACCAGAGCGGTGTTTGTTGCATACAAAAAGAGTGGCTACAGTAAGAAGTTTTGGGAAGAACATGAGTCGGAGCTTTTAGTATATAAAGCCTCTGAGGAAGTATACAAATCTCTTCCTAAAGGATTCAAACCTGATATTAAAAAGCTCAGAAAAGAATATGGAGAAATCCTAGATGAAAAGAAAAAAGAGTTTTTGGAGTACGCAGAAATCAAGAAAAACATCAATCAGTATCTAATTGCAAGGAAGAATTTGGAAATGATTTATCACTACGATGAAGAGAAAAATGAAAAAGAGGGTAGACGTAGTCGTACCCGAAACTCTCATTCAGAGAATGAGTTGTAAAAGCCGCAAAATGCATTTGTCGGACAAATGCCCTGCTTGCCACGCGAAAATATTGGCCTTAGGCCAACACTAGAATGGAAAAATTAAGGAGGACTATGAACATGAAAATTAATGTAAAAACAAATAAGCTAGAAGCTTCAACCAATAACGTAAAAGGCCTTTGCTCAGTAACATTTGGAGATAGTTTTGTTGTAAAGAATCTTTCGGTTGTGGAAAGCAAGAAGGGAGATCTTTTTGTATCAATGCCTTGTTTCAAAAGCAAGACTGTTGATGAAGAGGGCAATCCTATCTTTAAGGATATCGCATTTCCGATAACCAAGGAATTTAGAGAAGAGCTCTATAAACAGGTGTTGGATTCTTACGAATCTGGTGAAGTAAAGGAGTTTGAATGGAAGTAAAAGAGATCACGGAAAAACTCGAACAGGGGCTCCGTGATCTTTTTAATTCTGAGAAATACAAAACCTATCTTACTACAATGTCAAAGTTTCATAACTACAGTTTCAATAACACTTTGCTAATAGCAATGCAGCGTCCAGATGCAAGTCTGGTCGCTGGATATGGAGCATGGCAGAAGAATTTTGAGCGCCATGTAAAGAAGGGCGCCAAAGGAATCAAGATTATCTCGCCAGTGAAAGTGAAGGTCGAAGTGGAGGATGACAAGACTGACAAAGACGGAGCAAAGAAAACTATCGAAGTAACAAAGTTTAAAGTATCCACGGTCTTTGATGTGTCAGATACAGAGGGAAAAGAGCTTCCAAAGATTGGTGTAGATATGCTTTCAGGCCAGGTAGAAAAGTTCAATCAGCTCACCAAAGCAGTAGCTGAAATTTCAAAAGTGCCTATTGAGTACAGAGATATTGAAGGTGGCGCCAAGGGATTCTATTCTCAGAAGGATAATAAAATTGTTGTCCAGAAGGATATGACTCAGGCTCAAACTTTAAAAACTTTGATACATGAGTTGGCTCATTCCATCTTGCATGGAAATCTTGAAAAGGGTGATGAAAGTGAAGCTCATAAAAAGGATAGAAGAACAAAAGAGGTCGAGGCTGAATCCGTAGCCTATGCAGTTTGCCAACACTTCGGTGTCGATACTTCTGATTATTCTTTTGGCTATATCGCTGGATGGAGTTCAGGAAAAGAAATGGAAGAGCTTAAATCTTCTATGCAAACTATCAGACGTACTGCAAATGAAGTCATCCATGGCATTGAAACCGAAATCAGAATTGAAGAAAATGCCAAGGAATTTGAAACCACAAATGATGAAGTGGCTTTCAAGATTGGAAAAGAATATTTAGCAGTTCAGAAAACTGATGGCGGCTTCGATTACACAATCTATGATGAGAGTAAGCGTGTAAAAGATGGTGGCGTAATTGATAGACCTAATGCATCTATCGCTATAGTTGTAGCTGATATCGTGGTAAGTGAATTGATGGATACTTCTGCAGGAGTCAAGAAGATTGATTTTGATTCACTTCAAGAAGATGCTCATTATGCTGCAGCTTATGACATGAAAAATGCTATTGCAGATAAGAAGCCATCTGTTTTAGATCAGCTGAAAGAAAGATTCAGTGGTAAGGATAATAAGATTTTTGGTAATAAGAAGGATGAGCCAAGTATTTAAGCTTTTATGGATTAAAGAAGATGACAATCTGAAATGAAGAAATTTATAAGACGAGCATTTTTTTGCTCGTCTTATATTTCCCAAGCTTTTTTTAATCTATTTATACAGTCGGAGATGTCCTCAATTGGAATCTTGCTAAATCCTAGAAATACACTGTTGCTTGGACAAGAATATTTTTCATGCCAAAAAAACATTGAGTCATAGACCTTGACTCCTTGGTCAAGGGCTTTTTCAATTAACATAGTTTTGTTGACTTCTTCAGGGAATTCAATTAAGAAATATTGACCACTTACATTTTGTGTAATATTTAGTGGTAATGTAAAGGATTCAAATCCCTCCTTAAATGTTTCAAATCTTTTTTTGAATATATAATTCATTTTTCTAACTAAACGATCATAATCTCCAGAAGAAAGCAAATTCGCAAGTGCCAATTGGTTAATTAAATTCACCGTGCTGTTATAGTTTTCAAATTTTTCTAAGAAATCATTAGTAATACTCTGGGGTAGAACAAGGTAGCCCATTCTAAAAGAAGGAGCAAGAATCTTAGAAAAAGTGCCAAGGTAAATTACTTTTTCGTAGTAATCAATTGCTTTAAGAGCAGGAATTGGCTTTTGATAATATCGCAACTCACTATCATAGTCATCTTCAATGATAAAAGTGTCATTATTGTTAGCGTATTTCAATAATTCGTATCTTCTTTCTAGAGACATACACATTCCCAGGGGAAATTGATGTGATGGAGTAGTGTAGATAAAATCGTATTGAATTTTTTTATGCGTATCATCAATTATTAATCCATCTTTATCCACATCTGCATAAGAAATATCATAGTTGTTTTTTAGAAAAATCTCTTTAGCTTTTGGGTATGTTGGATTTTCCATTAAAACAGATGCTTTAGTATGCCCTTTATAAACACACAATAATTCTATAGATTGTTGAAGTCCGCTGGTAATGAAAATCTGCTCAGCGGTACACTTTACTCCGCGGATTCGCTCAACATATCTACTTATTTCATTTCTTAAAGAATAATCTCCTTGAAAAGATTGGAGAGATGTTATTTCCTTTTTTAAAGAAATAGAATCAAGTGCGTATAAGTAATGCTTCTTCCATATCTTTGTAGGGAATAGATTGTTTGTGTAGCTGTTGTTAGTTAGGTCGTATTTTATTTTTGTTTTAATCTCTGAGTTTATGTTGGTAGATAAAATTTTTTTACTAGGAGCAGTTTTTTTTATTTTTGAAGTATCTGTAAAAGCAAAAGGTAAATCTGCAATATAAAATCCTGCAGATTTTTTACTTATAATATATCCTTCTGCATTCAATTGTTGATATGCTCTATCTACTGTGTTTCTGCTAATTCCAAGTAGATTAGCTAGAGATCTGGTTCCAGAAATCTTGTCTCCTGGTTTTAAGTAGCCATGGAGTATGTCATTTTTGATTTGATTGTATATTTGTTCATAAAATGGTGATTTAATATCGCTTCTTAATGTAATCATTTCAACACCTTTTAACTGGCACTAAAAATATACTGCCTACTGGCACTATGCAGCTACTGAGAATTACTATACATTCTATAAAAAACGAGGCGAGGTGGCAAGAGTGACAATATTAAAAGACATAGGAAAAACGCCAATTGTGAAGTTAGAAAACCCATATGGAGAAGGATTTGCAGAAGTCTATGTGAAAATGGAGGAATTTAATCCAGGTGGGAGTATTAAATCGCGAGTGGGATTCCAGATGATTAATGATGCAGAAGCGAATGGATTAATTAAAATAGGCGACACTTTAATTGAGGCAACAGGAGGTAATACTGGAGTTGGACTTGCGATTGCATCATCCATCAAAGGTTATAATTTAATTCTTGTAGTTCCAGATAATTATAGTGAAAAGAAAATTGCAATGCTTAAAGAGTATGGTGCAACGGTAGTGTTAGCAGATCATAATCTAGGAAATGATTGTCATATTAAGGTGGCAGAGCAATTAATGAAGGAACATCCAGATTATATTAATTTGAATCAATTTAAAAATGAATCAAATCCCAAAGCACATTATTTATATACTGCTGAAGAAATACTTAATCAGATTGACAAACAAATCGATGTATTTGTTTCTGTAATTGGAAGTGGTGGGACCATTACAGGTGTGTCAAGAAAACTAAAAGAAAGAAATACTGATATAAGAATAGTTGGAGTACAGCCTAAGGGGTGTGACATTATTCATAATAAATATGTTAGACATAAAATTCAGGCAATTGCTGTCGGAAAAGTTGGTTCTTTTTTTGATGAATCTTTAATTGATGACATGGCTGATGTTACTTATGAAGAGGTTCAAGAAGTTAGAAAGTATTTAAGTGAAAAACAAGGAATATTCGTAGGTTTATCAGCAGGAGCAAATATTTCCGCTGCTTTTATGGAATCAAAGAAATATGATTCATCAAAGGTAATTGTGACGATGGCTCCTGACGGTGGTATTAGTTATTTATAAAAAACTGGAGGGGGCTAAATGGTTGCTAGATATATGGTAGAAGAAAAAATATATGATTGTCTAAACTCTTTAAATGTTGCATTTGAAGTTGAGGCTATTAAAAAAGTTTCAAGTGAATGTCTTGAAGATTTAATTACATATGCTAAGAAGGATCCAAGCTGTGGAGGTGATGCGGAAATAGTTTTAGACAGCAACAGATCATTTTTTGCGGTGATGTTATATAGTAGCTCATTTTTATTATTATGAGAAGGGCGATAAGAATACTGCTATTAAGATTTCGGAATATGCGAAAATTAATAGTGGTATTGAAATACATCCAGGTGCAAAAATAGGAAAAAGATTCGTAGTTGATCACGGGACTGGCACTGTGATAGGAGAAACCACAGTTATAGGAGATGATTGCTATTTACTTCAAAATGTAATATTGGGTGCGCATGTAATTACAGGACATGTGACACATGATAGACATCCTAAATTAGGAAATAATGTTGAAATCGGTGCATTTACTAAAATTCTAGGAAATATCAGAATCGGAAATAACGTAAAGATTTCACCTAATTGTATTATTACAAGGGATGTTGATGATAACACAAGCATAATTGTTGCTTCATACTATCAAATTGAGAAGAAAAAAAGTGGGTTGAGATATACCGGATACAGAATACTAGACAAAGATATAGTTGTTTATATCGATGGTCTAGAGGCAGAAGGTGTGGATACTGTTAAATATGAAAGCGAGCAAGGTGAGAGCAAAGTAACACAAATAGAAAAGGATAGTGTTATCCTTCCCGATGTTACAGATAAAAGAAATATAAAACTAAAGATGTACAAAAACAAAGAATGGTTTAATGAACTTATTGTAAATGTATAAATTAAGGAGATTTAATAATGAGAAAGAATGAGACTAAGTATTTTATTTTGATTTTTGTAGCTATATGTTTTTTAGCTACAGGTGGTGTTTTTGTTAAGTTAAGTGAACTTCCACCAATTAACACAGGGTTTTATAGAGTGTTATTTTCAATTCCTATGTTGATGCCATTTTTGAAGAAAGAGGATTTTAAGCTTACAAAAAAGCAGGTTATCACAATTGTATTAGCGGGAGCTTTCTTGGCAGGAGATTTAGCTCTTTGGAATATTTCCTTTTCATACACAAGTGTTGCAAATGCAAACTTGCTTGCAAATTTAACGCCATTCACTGTAATTCCTTGTAGTTATTTCCTTTTCAAGGAGAAAATGACAAAGAGATTTTTATTAGGTGGGTTTATTACATTTTTTGGTGTATTTGTGCTTATGTCTAACAAGGTAACTCTATCTAGGGAGAGAATGATTGGTGATTTATTGTGCCTAGCTACATCAGTTTTTTATGCTATGTTTATGCTAACAGTTTATAAGCTTAGAGACTATGTAAAGAGCAATGTTATTATGTTTATCAGTGCTTTCGGTAGCTTGATTGTGCTTGCTTTGGCAATTTCGTTTACAGAAGGTTTTCAAGCACCAACTTCATTCAGAGCTGTATGGCCACTTTTTGCGCTTGCCCTTGTATCACAGATACTTGGACAAGGATTACTTGCTCATTGTTTAGGAAAGGTAAATGCCAGTTTATCTTCTTTGCTTACACTGTCTCAGCCAGTTGTAGCTGCTGTCTATGCTTGGCTTATTTTTGGAGAAGAATTATCCACTCAGGCTGTTATCGCAATTGGTATTACACTTGTAGGTGTATATCTTGCAAAGACACAGTCTACAGCAGATGATGATGAAAAGGTAATGGAAGAATGTGTTGAGGTATGTAACGAAGAATAAAAGGAGAATGGAAATATGATTACAAGAGATGCTGCTTTTGAATTATTAAAGAAACATAATAAAGAATTATTTCATATTCAACATGCTATTACAGTAGAAGAGGTCATGAAATGGTTTGCTTATAAGCTTAATTATAGTGATAATGCTGAACATTGGGGTATAGTTGGTCTTCTTCATGATATTGATTTTGAGGAGTATCCAGATGAGCACTGTTTTAAGGCACCTGAATTATTGAAGGCAGGAGGGATAGATGATGATATTATCCATTCTGTATGTTCCCATGGATATGGAATTACAGTTGGATGTGGAAAGACTATTGATGTTGAGCCTACACACGAAATGGAAAAGGTTCTTTTTGCTGTAGATGAGTTGACAGGATTAATTGGAGCAGCTGCACTTATGCGACCATCGAAGAGTACTAAGGATATGGAACTTAAGTCTCTGAAAAAGAAGTATAAGAGTAAGGGATTTGCAGCAGGATGCTCTCGCGAAGTAATTGAACGCGGAGCAGACCAGTTAGGATGGAATTTAAATCAGCTTTTAGAATTAACTTTACAGGCTATGTCTGAATGTGAAGATGAGATTAACGCAAAAATGAAAGTAGCATAAAATATTTAAGTTTTGAAGGCAACTGTTACATTTGTGATGATGAAAAATACATAAGGGATTTTATAGCCGAAAGCATCTCAAAAGAGGTGGAGAAAGCGGATGTTATATGTTTTGAATCGGCAGAAGATATGATAGAAGCAGATGGGAATGCAGATATTATGTTTCTAGACATTCACATGGCTGGAATGGATGGAATGGAGTTAGCGCGACAAGTTCGTTCTAGAGGAAGCAATGCTGTTATTATCTTTGTGACAGCGTTAGAGGAATACGTATTTAAAGCATTTGATGTCAAAGCTTTCAATTACCTTGTAAAACCAATCAATAAGGATAAATTTGAAGAAGTATTACATGCAGCTATTGAAGAGGTGATGCATCGTCCGAATCAGCCGATTTCAAAGGAATCAGAAGATAAAACTTTTTTGATTAAAGCCAATGGATTAAGTCGAAATATTGCTATATCAGAAATTGCATTTGCTGAGGTTTTTAATCGTAGAATTGTACTTCATATGAAGGATAATGATGAGATTGAGTATTATGGACGAATGGCGGATTTAGGGAAAACTGCTGGTGGTGATTTCTTTAGGGTTCATAGGGCGTATTTAATAAATCTTTCAGCAATTCAATCATATAACTCAAAAGTTGTTCAGGTGATGGGATTAGAATTACCAGTTGCTAGGGGAAAATATCAAGATTTAGTAAGAGCATATTTATCATATAATACAAGAGGTTTGTGATGATGGTATCAGACGCTTTTTTTAATAATTTTATGATTGGTGCCATTTTTCTTGATTGCTTGAAGTATAGTAGCGAGATTTTGACAAAAGTATTTGTTTGAGCCGACTTTCTTCTAGCATCTTTAGGTAAGCATCGGTTAGAGCAGATTTCTTTTGTTCAATATAATTTGATACTTTATTTTTATATTCTTCATCGGCCCACATTTCTCTAACTTCTTCCTCTGTTGAGAAAGGACCAAAACCGCATGTTCTACCTGTTTGTATTCCATCCCCAAAGTCATGCATTGTAAAGCAAAAATTACTGCAGCCAGAACTAGCCACATCGGCAGCATGTCCAGCATAATTTTGTTCAAATGCCTGAATCCAACCATTAGCTTGTTGTTCATATTTAGGATCCTGCATCATTTTTTCAATAACAGATATATCAATTTCGATACTACATTGACCCATTTCTCCAAAATTTTCACCCACCTGATTCATGCTATTCTTATAACCAAGGTTATATCCCTTAGCATTTGTGCCATTAAAATAATCATCTAAGCGAAAAGAGATATTCGGATATTTGCTACACAATTGCTTGTAATACGCTAATGGGTCTTTAGTCATGGACTCATTAGAAGATATATTCAACTGTGAATCAACTTTACCTGTATTGTATGTTTTTTTATAAGTAGCGCTTAAATTTGAAATATAGCTTGATGTTGTACTTACTATTTCCATAAAACTCCTTTCTTCAGCTCATCTGTTAGTCAGAGCTGTGCTCCTCGTTAGAATGCTAGAGCTGGCTGTAAAGATAAAAAGCGCTTATTCCAACTTCATTCCGTTGAAATAAGCGCATCCATAGCTAACTAGTAAAGAGTGTGGAATATCCATCAGAAACGGTCATTATTTATTGCCTGTAATAAATCCCATAGTTTTTTTTGCCATAGATATGAACTCATGTTATTTGAATCATATTGCATTTGTATGAATTCATTTTCAGCATTTAATGCATCGAATTTCTCAGAATGATATTCCCACATCACAGGAGAATCAATAATTGAAAACTGTTCGTTGTAAGTATTTGTATCACGTAAGTAATTGTTCATTACTAACAGTTCTTCAGTTGTTGTACTCCTTAAATTTATTTTTTCTGGATCATATATCTGACTTTTTGATAGTACTCCGTCTGTAATAGTTTCAACCCTATACAGTAGTTTATCATCATTTTCAACTTTATACATGCGCAATTCTACATCAGGATTTGCGTAGTGTATATAGCCCACTTGCTCAGAAGATTGATTTATAACTGTGTTTTTTTCAGTATTATCGATGGTAAATTCAACATTAAAGATAGGCTTTTTTGAATTACTACAAGTATTATTAATGGAAGAAGGATTTAATCCAATATTATCTATTTTCATATAGGTCACCTATTTATGTATGATAACGAATGCATATAAATCTGGGCGCTGAGATGTATTGATAGGAGTGATTTTATAAACGAACTCATGAGTTCCAGAAGATAGGACACCACAATCATATTACTCTAAAAAGGCAACGACTGTTCGACCTCGTTGAATATATTCTATATCAATTCGATTTACTCTTACGCCGTCTATAGTGGCAGTTTGGAAAGCTCCATATCCATCTATTCTTACTACACATATATCATGTCCTATTTTGATTTCAATAGATAATGCACGAATAGCAATATTAGGAGCACGAATAACATAATTAGTTTAGTAAATGCATTCTATCTTTTAGAAAAAAATCTAGTAACAGAAGAATGCAATTCACAAAGATGGAGTAGTTTAGAGCCATTTTTATGTCATGAGGACATAATAGAGAAATCATAAATGTGATAATGACAATTAGTGAAGAAAAGACCTTTTTATTTTTCGTTTTACGGTGGGAGAGTGTGATTTTAGATGTTTCTCTAGGCGCTAGTAATAGTACTATAGCAAGAGAAAAAGCATATAGCAGAAATTCTAAAATCATAGGAAAATTTATTTTGCAGAAGAAAGAGACTAATATACCTAAGGTGATGGTATATAAAAAGCATCGTATATTACTTTTTGAATGAAGCCCTCCAGTCTGGTGCCTAAAGAGGGTAAAAACAGTAAGCCAGACTAATAGTTCTATAACAGTATGTGTATAAATTCCCCACAGAATAATAATTGAATCTGTGAGAACTTCATTTAGGGTACATTCTACTCCATAGATAAAGACGTCGATATCATCAGAAGAATAGTTAGTACTAGAAATACTGATAAGTCTGGTAACAATGAGTTTGGATAAACTATGCATTTTTGAAGAATCCTTTTTAATCTAATCTTGTAGAATAATTAATAAATTTAGTTGATAAATCCTTTGCAAAGGAACGCCCGATGCTGGCTTCGGTACCATTTGATAGTTTTATAGTATTTTTAGAAATACTATATACATGAGCAAGATTCACTACAAAAGAACGATGTACTTGTACAAACGTAGACGGAAGATTATTAATAACATCCCCAAATGATTTGTGCTCAGAATAAGTTTTGTCGGCAGTTACTATATCAACATTATGCAGGTTACTTACAAAGCAAATTATGTCTGCGAATGGAATAGATATAACATCTGAGCGGAAGTGGTATGTATAGACTTCGCTAAGAGATTTTTTATAAACATCATCAAGGCATTTACCAATGCTGACAGGTTCTGCTGGCTTTAATAAGTAATTTAATGCGTGAACATTGTATCCCTGAAATACATATTCCCGAAAAGCAGTTATTATGATAATTTCCCCATCATAATTCATATTTCTAAGGTTATGTGCAAGCTCTATGCCTGACATTCCGCTCATCTCAATATCAAGAAAAATGACTGAGAGTTTTGGAATGGTTTCATTAGCATTGAGAAAAGCTTCTGCGGATGAATAGGTAAATATATCATTTTTAACTTTTTTAGATTTACTCCAATTATTTATAATATCGTTAAGACGATTTGATTCTACAGGATTGTCTTCAATTATTGCGATATTCATTGGCTCCCTCCACTAGTGGAAACATAATAGATATAGTAAAAATGTTATTGTTAGTATTAATATCAATAATTCCGTCGAACTGCGCTGTGATTTCTTCGATTCTCTTTAATCCAAGTCCTGGTTTAGAAAAGTTTCTTTTTCTAGATAAAAAGTGGTTTTGGTCATCTACTTTATATTCTCCATTAAAAGAATTATCAATTTTAATAAGCATCATATTTTGTACGGGTTTTATTGAAAAATCAATAAATGGTTCAATTGTCGTATCTGAGGCCTTTTGTTCCATACAGGCTTCTATAGAGTTAGTGAATAGATTTCCCAACAAAGCACATGTGCTAAGGTCATCTAAAGGAAATAAGTCTGGTATGAAAATGGAGGTCCTTATACGAATCCCCTTCGATTTTGCTTCAGGAATTGTAGTTGAAATAATACAATCAATTGCAGTGTTACCTGTTGCAGGGAGATGGTGTGAGTCATCAACTACACTTAGGTATTGGCGGATATAACCTAGGGCGTCATTTACTTTTGATTCTTTTAATAAGTAGTTGATAGTATTTAAATGCAGAGTCAGCTCATGCTTCATCTGTCTTAATGATTCAGTAGATGCTATAAGATTAGAAAATTCTTTCTTTTCTAGTTCAAATAGTTGTTGTTTAGTGGTTAATTCGATATTTAAGGCATTTGCATACGCTAATTTGTATATGAATATTAGTAGTAAAAGAAATAGGGATATATAGATTGTGCATACCAAAATCATGTTATTGGTGAATGACTTGTCGTTGAATTTTTCAGCGGATTCTAATGTGATAGATGTTATATATTCTCCGAAGAAGAACCCTATGATACATACTAAAATATAGATTATTCTTTGGAAACGAGTCATGCTTAACTCATTGTTCTTAATATAGTGGAAAATAAAAACAAATGAAGCGATTGTAGCTATGTACAGCAATGTAAATGGAACTCTAAGAGCTCCGCCTGCATTAGTAGCAATAGTATTGGCATTAAAGAATAACTGAGGAATTAATGCGACGATACTATCGGCAGATAAGCAAATAACAAAATAGATACTTGTCCATATTATTTTTTTTGACACAGAGTCACTGTAAAAGATAGCAGAGAAAAGGATACATATGAAGAAAATAAGAGAGAAACGAATAGGTATCGAAATATGAAATAGGCTTAGTAAACTTGTGGACACAATGATTCCTAGCAAATATAGTATTTTTGCGATTAAGGGGAAATCTGTTTTTGACGTTAGTTTATCATTTAAGAAGATGCATAGTAGACTGGATTCTACAATGTTAATCACTAGTTCCCATATATAGGATGTTAGTGCCATATTATCCTCCCATATTAATCTTGTTTTATCTCTTGTTAACTCACTTTTTCTCACTTTTTCATAGTCACATAGATGAAGCTATCTAAGTCCATGCCATTCCCCACGGCCAAAACTACGGATATACAGGTATTTGGGGTGCACTTAATAAGACGTCGTCTTATTATCACTATGATTGGCCCTTCTTATCCCCAAGTCCTTACGGCAGCCTAACCTCCCATGTCATACGGGATCACCTGATTCCAGGGTCCTTAATTCCTTCGTTCTGCTTATCCATAAAGGGGCGTCATTATGCTCCCTCGCTGAGTCGATGCTCTGATGGAAAAAAA
>NZ_FQYQ01000024.1 GCF_900141825.1 Pseudobutyrivibrio xylanivorans DSM 14809
CGAAGGGATCGTAAGAAATTGCTTCGTTCGACTTGCATGTGTTAAGCACGCCGCCAGCGTTCATCCTGAGCCAGGATCAAACTCTCATGTTAAAAGTTTAATTCCGAATCAGTATAAAACTGACTTGTTTACTATAAAGGTTTCGTTTCATTAAGAAACTTAAATGAATTTCAAGGATACATGTTTCATTTTGAAAATGTATTAATTCAAGGTTTGTTTCACTGTTCAGTTATCAATCTTCGTTTATTTGTTTCGCTCTGTGTGACTTGCTGTCCCTCAGTGCTCGATTATAGTATCATCCCAATCGTCTCGTGTCAACGCATTTTTTCATATTTTATTAAAGTAAATCTATAGCGCGAAACTGGAGATATTGTGCGAATTGTGTTAATTATTTACACAATAATCCATTAACCTCTTATTAGTGCAAATATACCCCCTCCGTACTGGAGGGTGGTCTAACACATTAAAACAATTACTGCTATTAGGATCTGATGCAGAATCTTTACTATTCTGAGCTCTAAATATCGATGCGGCATTTGTGATATTTTTAATACTAAATGGTGAGGCCACATCATGACCTCACCATTTAGTAATTATATCTTATTAAATTCTACAACTGCCTTAAATAAATCTCCATCAATGGATAGCTTAAGTGTTCCACCCATAGCCTCTGTTAGGCTGCGGGCGATGGAAAGGCCAAGACCATTGCCATCTGTGTAGCGGGACTTGTCACCACGAACAAATCTTTCCATAAGCTCATCTGCTGTGATGTTCAGCTCTTCCTTTGAAGTATTTCTAAAAACAAATCTAAGCTTCTTATCATCCTGCTCTAAATCCACATATGCTCTGGTATTTGGCTGAGCATATTTCACAATATTACTCATAAGATTATCAAATACTCGCCATAGGTATCTGTTGTCAGCCTGAAGATAAGCATCTGCAGCAGGAATGTTTGTCACTACTGTGATTTTATTGGCTTCAAGTCTGTCAGAAAATTCTCCAACGGACTGATTCAAAAGAGTTACTGCATTTACCTTTTCTATGTTAAATTTTATGTTTCCAGTAGAAACCTTTGATGCCTCAATTAAATCCTCGATAAGCTTCTTTAATCTCTTAGACTGTCTGTCCAGCACCTCCAGATATTCTTTAGCCTTATCATTTTCAATATCTTCTTTTTCAAGAAGATCCACATAATTGATTATTGAAGTAAGTGGAGTCTTGATGTCGTGAGAAACATTTGTAATGAGCTCTGTCTTCATACGCTCACTCTTGGTTCTTTCCTCAAGTGCAACTGTGATTCCAGATTGAATATCATTCATTGCCTTTGCATGCTCTTCAAGAAAAAGTGGCATTCCCTTTAAATCTACCTGAGCTGTGGTATCGCCCTCTGCGAGAGCTAAGGCTGTGCCCTTTATTCTTGCATAGCTTCTTAAAAAGATATGTAGAAGAATTCCAAAAGCCACTTTTTCCATAAACCACAGGAATAAAACATCCTGCGCATCTGTAACCATAATTCCAAGCCATTCAAGGATTACAATGATTACAAATATAGCCCATATTCTATAAGTCCACTTTATCGTGGAGCGTATATATTTTGTCTCCTGGTGAAAAACTCCAAGCCACTTTTTTATTATGCCTAATATCTTGCATATCAGACTATTCTTCCATACATGACGAAGCTTAACATTTACCGCAATATTTGAACTCCAAAGGAATCCTATAAGCACAGCAGCAATACCAGTAGCCGCAACAATCATTCCTATTAATCCAAAGGCTGATGAACCCAGTTCGTCAACTATAGAAACACAAACTCCAAACACAATAGACTCAGCAAATATAAATAACACAATCGCTAAATCAGCTGGAATTTTTTCAATAGGGCCTTCAACAATTCCCTCTACTCCCTTCTTATGTCCTGCTGCACATAAGAACATAATCCAAGAGCCAAATGCAATAACAAAGGAAAGAATAGCTGCCAATAGAAGAATAACCTTCAAGGTTGGTGCAAGGGATGCAACTGCCTTTGCCTGTGCATAAAAATCATTTGTATATGTGTTTGCTGCAAGCTTTGTCTCATTAGGGAAGCATACCACTGTGTAGTAGGTTAAAGCAGGGTTATCTTCATATATACCAAAGAATGAAATATTATCTATTGATACCTCATGCTTTAATTGAGTGAGTTCTCCATGTATGTCTGATAAGTCAGCAACATTATCAAGACTAAGTTTTCCTGTAGCTCCATCATCAGTGTTTAAGGCTAAAACATAACCCTGAACTGAGTCAGATAAAGGCTTGTAGCCCTTGCCATCTATATAAAGTAGATTAGTATCTTCACCTGATGCGCCACTTTCAATAACAGTTTCTTCTGGCAGATAATCTGTAGTAACTTCTGTTTTTTCTGTATCTTCTGATGATTCAGTCTCCTCAGAATCTTCAACTACATAATAGCTTTCATCTTCCTGAACTTTCTCTGTTTCAGATGAACTATAATAGTTTACGTATTCTCTTCCAGCTTCTAAATCTGCTTTATTATTATCCCAAATTCTAGAATAAATATTATTAGTATTAGGTGTTCCCTCAGGATGTTCACTAGTAACATAGCTACAATAATATTCCTGTATGGGATAGAATCTTCCATTACCAAAAACATAAGCCTTCTGTCCAATCAGGTCATATCCAATTCCTTCAATGCTAACACTTGTGTACACCCTTGAATAATCAGTACCAATGTAATTAGGTGTCCAAAAATCTAAAAGCTTCTCACTTAATTCAATTTCTGTATCACCATCGATTCCATAGTAATCTTTAAATGCATTCTTAGGAACTTTTACATCATTAAAATTTCGATATATGTAGGAGCTATCAGAATTGAGATCTATATCTTCAGTCTCCTTACCAGCGATAACTCCGTAGTAACAATTCATTCCTTCAAGTCGGCCTGAAGTAAATCCATTATCTGCATTATAGAGAATCCAGGTTGCATAATCTCTTCCAGCTTCCTTATATAGTTCGTTTTTGAACTCGCTGGTATTGCTTGAAAACAATCCCCAGTTTCCTAAAATGCCACATGCAAAAACACTAAATGCAAATATAAACGTAAATACGGTACAGGTTATACCTAAAAATATCTTTCCAGCTCTGCTGTAAAATCTTTTCATATCACCCTCCTAAAATCTCATCATTTGTTACTATTCACAGCAACATTATGAATCCATCTTATACCCGTGCCCCCAGACAGCCTTTAGGTATCTAGGATTGGCACTATCATATTCTAATTTTTCTCTGAGATGTCTGATATGAACAGCCACAGTGCTTTCAGCCCCTATTACTGTTTCCTTCCAGACATTCTCATAAATGTCGCGTGGGGAGAGCACTTCGCCCTTATGTGTCATAAGAAGCTTTAGAATGTCGTATTCTAATGGAGTAAGTGATACTGGATTTCCATCTAAGGTGACTTCCTTAGATTTATCATGTAATTCAATACCACCTATTGTGATAATATCCGTATTTACGATATTCGCATTTCCGTTCTGAGAGCCAAGCATGGTATAACGTCTAAGCTGAGACTTCACCCTAGCCATAAGCTCCACCGGATTAAAAGGTTTTGTAACATAATCATCTGCTCCTACTGTCAGGCCAACCACCTTATCAGCATCCTCACTCTTTGCAGTAAGCATGATGATTGGTACATTTGACTCCTTTCGAATCTCAGCCATGGCAGCTATTCCATCCATTTCAGGCATCATCACATCAAGTAAGATAAGCTGCATAGTTTCGCCTGCTGGGCTTTTCATTATTTCAACTGCCTCTCTTCCATTTGAGGCTGATGTTACATTCATTCCCTCACTCTCAAGATAAATCCTAAGAGCGGATACGATATCCTGTTCGTCATCACAAATTAGAATATTATTCATTTTTTCTCCCATGTAACTCCTGTAATTAATTACAAGGTTATTGTATTGAATAAATTTTTAAGTTCCAAGATGGTAAATCTTTAAGAATTGATTAAGAATCTCTCACACAGGTAAATAAATGCTGGCAAGGTTAAAAGCATAATTATTGTGTTCTGCATTATTGTTGTGGCAGCATATTTTACATCTGCATCATACTTGCGTCCTATGATTACATTAAGTGAGCCTGATGGCATTGCTGTCAACAGAACCATTGTCATAGCAAGTGACTTTTCCACATGTAAAAGAACTAAAACCACAAGTGTAATAGCTGGCACCAAAATCATTCTAAAGAAGGATGTAATGTAAGCCACCTTATCTTTTAGTACTTCGTCAGGCTTAATAGTATAAAGCTCCGCACCAATAATCATCATTGAAACAGGAAGCATACATCCGCCTAACACATCTACTGTCTCTGTTAAAACCACTGGGAAACGATATGGAATCACATAAAGAATAATTGCAGCGATAGCAATCCATATGATTACATTCTTCATAATTGCATAGATGGAAATCTTTTCCTTCTCGCTCTGCAATAGCATTACGCCTATAGAAAAATACACTACATCAAAAATGCAATTATATACTGCTGCATATAAAAGACCTGAGCCAGCCACAGTTTCTCTAATAATAGACATGCCAATAAAGCCAGTATTGGCAAATGCGATAAGCAAAGAAAACATTCCGCTCTTGGTCTTATCCTTAAAGAAAGGGCAACTGCCAAAATAACATAATGAAATAACAATAGCATAGTACACTAACGTAAATACGATAGTATAACCAATTCCTATCATCTGTTTGATAGAAAAATCTGCCTGTGATGACACAAACAAATTGGCTGGAAGAAAGATATATATCAACATTTCTGATAATCCTCTCTTCACAGCCTCATCCATAATTTTAAAATGTGCAGCAAAAAATCCTGCCGCCATCAAAACAAAAATTTTTAAAGTAATTGAAACTAATACACTCATCTTACCTAACTAATTCAGTAATCTCCTCATTTTTTCCAGCGAGGAAATATCCAAGATTTGCCCCACTGATTCTTTGCAGTTTCTCGATAGACTCCTGACTGTAGAATGCACTGTGAGGTGTTATGATTACATTTTTTCGACGAAGCAGACTACATCTGTTTAAATCTGGATTCTCTTCTTCAAGAACGTCTATGCCCGCGCCTCTAATCAATCCCCTATTCAGAGCATTTACAAGAGCCTGTTCATCAACGCTGCCTCCACGCCCTACATTAATAAATATCGGTCTACGCTTCATTTTAACAAAAGCATCCTCATTAAAAAAGTGTCTGTTTTCCTCGGTAAGATTCATATGATTAGTAATAATGTCAGCTCTGGAGAAAGCCTCCTTCTTGGTTACAAACTCCACTCCAGCCACATCAAACTGGCTGGCAGCATATGGGTCCACCGCCAGGACTTTCATTCCAAGAGCCAGAGCTATAGTAGCCACACGTCTACCAATTCTTCCAAAACCAAATATTGCCAGTGTCTGGCTGTTAAGATTAGGATTTCCATCTATGGAATAATATTTCCATTCCTTCTTATCATTAATCTGTCTGTCATAGAATTTCAGATTACGATTCAGCGCGCACATCAGCGCAATGGCATGTTCTGCCACTTCTTGAGTACAATATTCCTGAATATGGCACACAGCAATATCATTTTGTCTGGCACTCTCAAGATTAATATTGGAATAGCCTACGCCACTAACTGAAATACATTTTAAACTTGGGCAGGCGGCCAGTATCTCTTCATCAGCCTCAATAAATCCAGTAACCAGCCCATCTGCATCCTGCAATACCTTGATAAAATCATCCTTATCCTTATAGGCATGAACTACCGTATCAACTGGCTCGCCAAGTGCCTCCTCAATACTTTCAATTGTGATGGTATAATCCGCTTCCAATGCGCTTTCATAATCCGCAATTACGATTTTCTTCAAACCTTAACCTCCGCAAGTATCTCTTTGATGGCAATCAGCACCACTGCCATCTCCTGCTCTGTTCCAATGGTGATTCTTAAATATTTATCCAGTTTTGCATCTGCAAAATGACGTGTGAGAATTCCCTCTTCCTTCAACTTCTCACAAAGCTCTGAAGATGAAATTGTGTCATGATAGCAGAATACAAAATTAGCTTTCGATGGAATAACATGAAATCCCAAGTTCTCCAAATCTGATTTGAACTGCTCTCGATTAGTTACAATTCGGTTAATACATTTATCCAAATAATAGGTATCCTTTACTGCTGCAATTCCTGCTGCCATAGTAACTGAATTAAGATTAAATGGATTAAATGAAAACTTAATGCTGTTCATATCCGCAATAATCTCTTTTGAAGCAATAGCAAAACCTATATGTGTTCCCGCCATATTTCTAGATTTTGAGAAAGTACGAACAACAACAAGATTTGGATACTTGGTAGCAAGAGGCAAACAAGTCTCCCCCCAGTAGTCTGCATAGGCTTCGTCCACAATAACCATTCTCTCTGGATTCTTTTTAACAAGCTTTTCGATATCATCGATTGGAATTGCTCGTCCTGTAGGATTATTAGGGTTTGCAAAAATAATATCCCCTTCCAAATCCATATAATCATTTATGTCGATTGAAAAATCATCCTTTACAGGAATCTCTTCCATATCAAGTCCGTATGTCTTAGCATATGTGCGATAGAAGCCATAAGTAATATCTGGAAAATAGATCTTCATTCCTCTTCTGAAGAAACTCATAAGTACAAAGGAAAGAACTTCATCAGCTCCATTTCCAACAAAAACTTCTTCCTCGGTTACCCCATAAACAGATGCTACTGCCTTTCTAAATTCGTGACAATGTGGATCAGCATAGTAGCTCATGTTCCAAATCTCACTTTTTGAAATAGCCTCAAATACCTTTGGTGAAGGTGGAAGAGAAGTCTCATTGGCGTTTAATTTGATATACAGCTTATCCTTTGGCTGCTCACCTGGAACATAAGGCTCCATCTCTTTATATTCATCTACTAAAAAAATGCTCATTACAATAGTGTCCCTTCATAATTATTTATATGCGTACAAGTGGAAATGTCATACAGTGTGGTCCACCGCCCGCTTTTAAGATTTCGGTAATATCCATTTCGATTACCTTCATGCCTCGCTTAACAAGCTCCTCATTAACCTTTTTATTTTGTTTCAGCGATAGCACGCAGTGATTTCCAAGAGCCTGCAAATTACATCCATGGAGGAAAATTGCCTCCTCTGGAACGGGAATAAGCTCTATTCCTCTCTCTGCAAGGAGCTTCTTGAATTCCTCTGGTAATCCATCCACATATGCCACAGCCAGATGGTCATCCACCAGATTGAAGCACATGTCCAAATGTAAATATTCCCGCTTAAGAGGAACTCCAGTAACCTCGTATCCAAGTGGCTCAAGAATTGCTTTCAACTCCGCAAGTCCAGCCTCATCTGTTCTGTCAGCCATGCCAACTGCCACCCATTTTTCATTCATAAACATGAAGTCGCCCCCCTCAAAGAGACCTTCCTTCACTTCTCCAATTTTAGGAATTCCAAGCTCCGCCATGCGCTTTTCATAATCAACATGCTCCTTATAGCGCATATCCAGCTTAAAGTTTCCAAGTATATATCCTTCCTTAACGCATCCTCCGAAATCTCTTGCAAAAACTGAGTTTGGGCGCTCATCATCCGCATCTAAAAACTCTACTTCTACACCAGCATCCTCATAGCTTTTTACAAACTCCTCATGTTCACGAAGCATCACATCCACATCCATAGTGGTATCCTTCCACTTCTTTGCTATCTCATTGATTGGAGCTGGCTTTAAATACTCTGGTCTTGAAACCAAAACCTTCTTTAATTCCCCCGTTCCATTCTTAACAAACATTTAAAAATACCTCCGTAGTTTTCATAATCAGCTCAGGTAACACTCCAAAGCTGTATGGCACCTGCAATCTCTCAGTGCTTTTGTGTGCGTCCTTTCCATAGACTCCAAAATTGACTGCCTTAATGTTTAACTTTTTAATCAGCTCCAATGGAAGTGGATATAGCTGCTGCATCTGTGGAAAATTTTGTTTAAGTGTAGCAATTGATTCCATGGAATCATCCAAGGATAAATAACTGCTGTCCGACAGGCTAGGGAAGAATCCGTCCATTCTATATTCAATGTTATTTTCTTCCTCCACTACCTTGAGAATCTTTTCCAACTTCTCTAAAGCCTCATCATTTTTCTCTAAGGTATTATGTGGACAATAAGGTGTTGCATAGTAAAGCACTACAACTGGATGATAAATATTTGCCATTGCAAGCAAAATTCGTATATACGATACAGGAATCTCCCTTTTATCCACTCCAGCCTCCTGTAGCTTTACAGTCTCCTCAGCAAGAATTTTATCTATGGATTCATCCTGATTCTTTACCAGCTGATATAAATCTTCATATGACATAACAGACCAGCTGTTTTTTATCTGCTGAAAATCTTTTCCCGACTTTTCACAATAGCCTTTGTACTTAATATTCAAATCTGCCGATGCTCGTCTAACAGCCTTATCCCCTGCAGACACAAGCTTTTTAGTAATGTCTCTGACATCTGCATTCAGCACAAAATAATTAAAATATACCAAAGCTTCCTTGGCTGTCTGCACGTTATACCAGCCCTTCAAATCCTTACTTTTCAAAAGTGTAGGAGGCAGAGCATATTCCCCCTCGTAGGAATCCGAATACTCAGGATTCAAATTTAATTCCTTTATTAACTCTGCCATCACTGTAGTAGGATCATAGCCCTCGAAGCACTGTCCCACATGAGTCTCTCGACCCTGAATATAAAAACAGGGAAGAAGCTTTCCGCCAACACCTGTATAAATATAATGATGCTTATCTCCAGGATACATAGGACAGGTGTAGTCATTATTTATGGCAAGTACATAATCTAAGTCATATTCTTTCTTTAGCTTTTCAATTACTTCTATTCCCTCAATAATTCCAGTATGAAGATTTTCTTCAACAGGATTCAAAGACAAAAGAATATTTCCCGATAAATCACTGACGTGCTCTGAAAGCTCCTTAAGCAGTACCATAAATACTGCATCTCCGCTCTTCATATCACAGGCACCGCGACCAAAAAGATACTCACCAGACTCTAAATCCTTTTTTACTTCCTCTGGCAATTCAATTTCCTTTAACTGTTCTGCCAAGCCATCACAATCAAAGGCATAGCCGGCAAGAGCCCCATAATCTTCCACTCCCACCGTATCGGTGTGGCCATGGAAAATTATGGTTTTACTATTTTTATCCTTCTCCCCAAGTAAAAGTGCAAACACATTTCTTCGTTCTAACTGATCATTCTTTAATGTCTGCACTATAACCTGATTTGGATGTTCCTTGAAATAAGGAATTGACCTTAAATAATCTTCAATGAACACCCCTATATCTTTTTCTCCCTTTGTTGTATTTACACTGCTTACAGCCACCATATCTTTTGTCAGCTGCAACATTTCTTCATTTATTTTCAACATTTTCCCAAAATAAAAAGGCACTACATCTCTTACAATGTAAAGCGCCTTTGCTTTCTCCTATATTACTTTGTCTAAAAATGTTTTAAGTCTTTCTGACTGTGGATGCTCGAAAATCTGCTCCGGTGTTCCCTGCTCAATTAGCTGGCCTGCATCCATGAAGACTACCTTGTCTGCTACTTCCCTTGCAAAGCCCATCTCATGGGTAACAACCACCATACTCATTCCCTGGGATGCCAGTTCTTTCATTACATCTAAAACTTCTCCAACCATCTCTGGATCCAAAGCTGATGTCGGTTCATCAAACAACATAATCTTAGGATTCATGCAAAGTGCTCTTACAATTGCAATACGCTGTTTTTGACCACCTGAAAGTTGACTAGGATAAGCCGCCGCCCTATCCGCCAAACCAACTTTCTCTAAAAGCTCCATTGCATATTCTGTAGCTTCATCCTTAGACTTACCTAAAAGTCTAGTTGGTGCTATAGTAAGATTTTTTAATATGTTCATGTTAGGGAACAGATTGAAATGCTGAAATACCATTCCCATTTTTTGACGATGCTTGTTGATATCTGTCTTAGGATCTGTAATTAAAACATCATCTACAAATATATTTCCCTCTGTTGGAATCTCCAACAGGTTTAGAGAACGAAGTAATGTTGACTTTCCAGAACCAGATGGCCCTATAATTACAACCACCTCCCCCTCATCTACATTTATGGAAATATTATCCAGAGCCTTGATTGTTCCCCCTTTATAATATTTCTTCAGGTTTTCCACTCGAATTATTTTGTTATCTTTCATTAGCTCGTAACCTCCTTTCCAATTTTCCAACGAGATATGTTAATACAAGTACTAAAAGAAGGTAGATAGCTGCCACACCAAACAGTGGAAGAAATGCTGAAAATGTACGTCCTCGAATTAAATCTCCTGCCTTTGTTAAATCAGTAATTCCGATATAACCTGCAATTGATGTCTCCTTAATCAATACAATGAACTCGTTGCAAAGAGCAGGCAAAACATTCTTTACCATCTGCGGAATAATTATATGAAACATCGTCTGAAGGTAATTAAATCCTAATGAACGTCCTGCTTCAAACTGCCCCTCTGGCACAGCCATAATTCCTGCACGGATGATTTCTGCCACATAGGCACCTGAGTTAATTCCAAAAGCAAATACTGCTATCTGAACATCGTTATTTGATGTGGCAAATACAATAAAGTAAGCAATCAACAGCTGCACCACTGTAGGTGTTCCTCGAATTACTGTCAGGTAGATTTTGCAGATTACATTACAAACACTTAATATGTAGTATCCTAGATTTTTCCTTTTCTTCAGACTTTCAATGTTCTTATCGTATGTTGAACGAATTGAAGCCACCACTGTTCCAAGAGCAATACCGATTAGCACCGCGAACAATGTAATTTCAAGTGTTACAAACAATCCTTCAATGATTAGCTTATAGCGTTCGTTCTCAAGAAAAACAAATTTGAAATCTGAAATAAATTTACTGTGCCACATCATCCTTAGTCCTCAGCAGAAATATATTTGCTTACAATTGAATCAATTGTTCCATCAGCCTTAAGCTTAGCTAATGCATCATTAATCTTTTCAAGAAGCTCTTCATCATTCTTTGAAACACAGATTGCATATTCTTCTTCGGCGTATGCTGAATCAAGTAATTCAAGTCCATCATTTGCCTTTACATATGCTTTTGCTGGCTCGTTATCAATGATTACACAATCGACCTTTCCTGAAGCCAATGCCTGAACTGCATCAGGACCTGTTTTATAACGAACAATGGCATCATCACCGTAATCTTCTGTAGCGTAGATATCACCAGTTGTGTCCTGCTGAACACCAATCTTTTTCTCTGATGAAATATCGTCAATGGACTTAATATCTGAACCACTTGGAACGATAACTGACTGAACAGCCACAGCATATGTATCTGAGAAATTTACACTCTTTTTTCTCTCATCTGTAACTGTCATACCAGCCATTCCCATGCTGTATTTACCACTCTCTACACCCGCGATAATAGAACCAAACTCCACATCCTCAATAACAAGTTCAAAGTTCAATTCTTCTGCAATCTTTTCAGCTATCTCAACGTCAATTCCTTCGTACTCTCCATTTTCAACGAATTCATATGGAGGGAATGTAGCATTTGTTGCCATTATCAACTCACCTTCATAGTCTCCAGCCTTTGTCACACTAGCTGCAGACCCACAGCCTGTCATCACTGCCATAGCAACTACCAGTGTCATTATCAATGCTACTAATTTTTTTCGTTCCATCATACCATTACCTTCCTTTTCGTTTATTAACGTAAATGCGTTTTTGAATACAAAAAAAGGGCATATGTCATTTGACATATGCCCCTTTGCACATCGACGTTTTATTTATGTGCAAAATTATATCTATCCTTTATTTTGTTTGTCAACAAGAATGTTTATAACACTTTTGTGTATATTTATACTGCGTTAGAAATAGATTTTATTGTTAATTCTTAAAGCAAATTATCCTTTCTTTTTTCATATCATTACACAGCATAAATCCCATATTACTTACATCGTATATACGAATTATCTCCTTGAGACTATCATACTTTGAATCAAACTCCTCAAGTATATTTTTACAATCCTTCAAAAGCTCCATGTTGAAAATCTTAGTCTTATCATTTTCAAAAATAGCATTATAAAGAATTCCTGATTCCACCAAATCCTGAAAGAAATGGCTGCCATAAGAAAGCTCCGGATTGTATCCTGCTTCAGAATTTGCAATCTCACAAATGGCCTCGAATTCGCTGATATCTGCAAATGATGTTGGCACGCCAAGCTCTGGTGAAGTGGTACCAATGCGCCCCGGCACCATAAGAAGCAGCTTCTTGCCAGAATCCCTCATCTTCCAGTTTATAGTTCCAATGGCATTTGCGATGGTATATTTGTCCTTGTAGTCCATGTTGTAATAATTTACAGGATCCACATAGACAATCATATCAAGCTTCTCAGAACGAGACAGTCCCATTGCCGACTTCTCACATTCGAACAGTACCTTTTCAGCTCCAATCTCATCAGGCATTTCAAAGTCTCCCGAGTCCTCAAAAACCTGCAGAGGCCGGCACTGAAGTATGTTGATTACATAATCCCCATCCTCAGAAAAATTAATGGTAAACTCTGTATCCACAGGATAGTCATATTCCTTCTGAATTGTCCCCAATATGTCCTTCATCTGAGCCATAATCTCCTGTTTTTCCACAATGCCCTGACAGGATATAAACTGGATATCACGGTTGTGTCCCTGTTCCCTGAATAATCGCTCCACATCAAAGTCATGCTCCAACAATAGTCGCTGAAGATAATACGGCATAAACGGCTTAATCACATCCAGCTCCACCTGCTGCAATTTTCCTTCACTTCTGTTTATCAGTTCCAGCTTCTTCTGTGAATATTTATGCTTCTCCCCACAGTCTCTTGCAGTAGTAGCCTTTGGATTATCCAAACTTACAAGTCTTGGATAGGAGCCTTCCGTTCTATCTACTGCCGATGTTCCAAGTCCCATAACAAGGCGTAGCATTCCAGCCTCAGGGTCTAGGCTTTCCATAAATCTGTATGGACTGTAGGAATAGCCAACACCTGCCGCACAAGGCATATAATATTCACCATAATAGGAGCCTGATACTCTCTGAATCAAAAGTGCCATCTGCTCATCACGGGCCTGAAGACCACGTCTATTTCTGTAATCCAATGCAGACTTACTCATGGTGCTGGCATATACTGTTCTGATAGCATCCTCTAGCTCATTTAATCTCTGATCCATATCACCGGCATTTGGGCAGAAAACTGATTCGTATTTTCCAGCAAATGCATTTCCAAAGCCATCCTCCAGAATAGAGCTGGACCTTACGATAATTGGGTCCTGACCATAATATTCCAATAACTTTACCAGCTCCTCTTCCATATCACGGGAAAATTTTCCATCTAACAATCGCTGAGCAAATTCATCAGCCAGACTGAAGTATTCTTCTGGCTTTCTCTGACGCACCCTAATATCCCAAAAATGATTTTCCACAATGAATGTATAGAACACATCAGAGCCTACATAGAAGGAATCATGAGGCTCGAACTTTTCCAAAATATCAGGTCTGTTATTCTCTATTATCTTTCTTGCCAAAAGCATTCCGCATGCCTTACCGCCAATCATGCCAGTACCTATCATTCTGCTTTTCACATGAAGATAGTCCTCTGGCTTGAAGTTCTCCTTTATCATGACACGCATTCGCTCATCTCTTGTCATCATGATATTGCACATCCTGCTGCACTGTTCGGTCACATCAATGCCATTTTCATTCATGGTTGCAGTCATGTCGAAAAATCTATCCCAGCTGTCTTTGTTATCCCTGTCGGCACTGTTTGCTTCTTTTTCCAAAAGCTGATAAAAATGGCTGGCTCTCACACCGTCAAGCATCGGTGCAAACGTCCCTGCCTCTGGCTCATAAACGTGTGGTAAAAACATTGTTTCAGAATAACGGTTCCACACCTTATCCGGTCTTACAAATACATTATTCTTGTCAGAATATACATCTAAAAACAACTGGGTTGTATCACGAATTTTTGCAATAGCTTTAAAAGAATGTTTTCCTCGAATCAGAGGGAAGAATGCAACTGTATCCAGTTGAAAAAGATATGGACAGGTCACCTGGAAGAAATTTCCCATCATAAGGTCTGTGGCCCAGGCAGTCTGTAGCTCAGAAAGGCAGTCGAAAACATAGAAGGCGTCAACGCCCTCCTTCTCAATTATTTCATGGATGTCCACTGTGAAGGTTTCAAATCTGTGGGACAGCTCCACATTTACAATCTTCAAGCCTTCCTGTGGCTCAAACAGGGGCTCATGGCTGGCAAACCTGATATAAATCAGGTTTTTTCCATCCTCTATTGCCTGCTGCACGTATGGCCCTGCAAACAGTTTAAAATCTTTCAGACTATCCACTCGCCAAACCACATTATCCCCCAGTCGAATGTTATCAAACTGCTCATCCATCTGTGGAATTCCAGAACACACTCTATCAAACGCTGCCATAAAAACCTCCCCTAATCCAAGTCCGTATAATAAAAAAGGGCGCATGCTACCTGTAGCAAACGCCTTTGTCTTTATTTAACTTTACATCTATTTGGGCTGATATTCAACCCTCGTTGTAGTCCGGTCCTGAAATTCCGTATCTATTCCATAAACATTATTCAACTGTAACAACTTTTGCCAAATTTCTTGGCTTATCCACATCAAGCCCCTTATCAGCAGAAACAAAATAGCAGTAAATCTGCAGGGCTACGATTTCTGGGAACGCCATATACTCATCTTCCAGATCTGGCAATCCGATAACATGATATTCCTCAGAAAACTCTCCTTTTAGTTCGTTCTTTGCAAGCAGTACGACATTTGCACCACGAGCCCTTATCTCCTTAACATTTGAAAGAGATTTAGGTATCAAATGAGTCTGTGTAACTGCTGCAATAACTGGAGTTCCCTCTGAAATAAGTGCAATTGGTCCGTGCTTAAGTTCACCGGATGCATAGGCTTCCGAGTGAATATATGAAATCTCCTTAAGCTTAAGAGCACCTTCCATGAGAACATAATAATCAAGTCCCCTGCCTATCATAAACAAGTCTGATGCAGTAATTACTTCCTTTGCAAGCCTGTGAATAAAGTCCTTCTGTCCAAGGACTGTCTGAATTGCCTCTGGCACTTTTCGTAAGTTATCAATAGCTGAAGCAACATCTTCCTCACTCATCTTACCTCTGACAGTAGCAGTTTTTAATGCAACCAAATAGAAGATAAGAAGCTGAGTTGTATATGCCTTTGTACTGGCAACAGCAATCTCTGGACCTGCATCTGTATAGAGTGTATAATCTGCCACTCTTGAAATGGAAGAACCACGAACATTAAGAATAGCAAGGCAAAGTGCTCCGTTTTCCTTAGCCTTGTTCATGGCTTCAAGGGTGTCTATTGTCTCACCTGACTGTGAAACAGCGATAAACAAAGTATCACTGTCAAGAACAGTGTCTGAATAGATAAATTCTGATGCCATCTCGATTTCCACAGGGATACCACACCATTTCTTAAAGAGCTGTGCCCCCATCATGCCAGCATGCAAAGCTGTTCCACAGGCCACTATACAAATTCTGTTGAAGGACTGTAGAGCTTTATCCAGCTCACCATTAAATCCTAACTCTATTTCATTATTGAGTAAGTAATTGGAAAGAATTCTGCGAATGCATGAAGGCTGTTCGAAAATTTCTTTTGCCATGTAATAAGGGAATCCCATTTTATCAACAGCAGAAACCTCCCAATCGACCTTAGTCAACTGTACTTCCACTGGATTCTCATCAAAATCTTCGACAGTATATCCTGAAGGTGTCATTGTGAGAAATAAGTCTTCTCCTAAGACATAGTACTCCTTTGCATAGGCATAAAGAGCCGCCGGATCAGATGCAAGAATTGTCTGCTCGTCGGTCTTTGCTACAACAATAGGGCTGACATTTCTGACTGCAAAAATGGTATCAGGAATATCATCAAACATAATTACAAATGCAAAGGTACCCTTTAGCTTTTTGATAGTACGTTTGATTGCTTCCTTTGGATTGCCTTTATAAAATTTATCAATCAGAGCAGCGACCACCTCAGTATCTGTCTCAGAAACAAGCTTATCTTCCAGTTCGAACTCCTCTTTTAAAAGGGCATAGTTTTCGATAATACCGTTGTGAACAAGAGTAACTTTTCCTGATTTATGAGGATGGGCATTTTTATCGCTGACACCACCGTGTGTCGCCCATCTGGTATGACCAATGCCGCAGCTAAAATCAGCGTTTGATGGAGCAATCTCTCTCAAATCACTGACTCTGCCCTGGCATTTATAAATCACAGACTGACACTCGCTATTTCGTCGCACCGCAAGTCCAGCACTGTCGTACCCTCTGTACTCTAATAACTCTAACCCGTTTAAAATATTCGCTAAAGCATCATTTCCAATGAATCCAATAATTCCACACATAATTTATTCCTCATCCTTTCTATGAATGACAGCTACACTGTTAAATTTATTGTTAATACCTATCGCACTGTTTTTGTTTTGCAGTTACCTGCATATTTGCCAATGCGTACGCGCTAGGCTGCACGGGAGGGCACCCGCCGAATTTTCGAAAATCCCTCCTCCTCGTTAACCAGTATTAACTGGTGCATGGCGCTAAAACGAGGAATAAATACGTGATTTCAAGACCTATTAAATTTTCAATCTACAACAAAAATGATTCTAGTATACCTTATAACCCCTGTCAATTAAAAAGCACACCCTCAGGTGTGCCATCTCTGTCAGAATCCTAAAATATTTACCAGCACGCCTATTGCAATACCTATTACAGTATCCAAAAATCTGTTGCAGGCAAATAAATATGGATTGGAATCCCCAATGTGATTTACAACAATACTTAAGAAAACCACACAGGAGAAATACGACGCCTGCTTTTTCTTAATTATTACTGATGTGTAAATAACAAACACAATCATCAATGAGATTAAGACTGAACCTGCAAAATCATAGCTTCCAATTTGGGGCAGAAACAACTGCTTAATAACTATATAAAGGAACCCATAGAAGGTTCCTATAAATGTTCCAATCATTCTCTGCTTGGCATTTTTTATTGTGCTTTCCCTAGTTGCCTGCATGCACCAGAGAGCAGAAAGCTGTGAGTAAAACACAATTCCTGCTCCATTTCTATAATAATCCACTACAAAACATAATAAAACTGCAATGGCAGATTTAATTATTCTCATCCCGATTCTCGGAAATTCTACATGTAATTCTTTAAGTCTCTTCAATACTTCTAGTCCACCAATCCATTTTGAAATCTTGATAAATGTTCGAATGGTAAAATCTGTCGGCCTCTGAAAAGGCCACAGCCATCATTTATCAAACTGTTATTCACTGCAGTAAACATATTTACATCTAGTTCCGATAAATCTATATTTTCAAGAGAGACAACTCTGTCATATGCTTCATCAAAATATTTACATTCACCTTTTGGAATCTCTATTCTTCTGTTTTTTTGCTGCTCCTGTGACTCCACATATCTCAGGTGATTTGATACACCAATTTCTGCACTATCATCCATTGATTTTGTTCTTAGCTGAACCTCCACATGACACCTTGCCATATCATCAAACAGTGTCAGATGCAAAGATCTATAGCCTGCACTGGTAGGCTTATAAACATAGTCTCTATAAGTGGTCCACAAGCTCATATCCAACAACTCTGAACATTCCCGTCCAGTGGTATTTGCCTTAACAATTGTAAAGCCCTGATCCTCCAAAAATGATGGCAATTTATTTGCAATTTCATATAAGAGTTTTATTTCTTCCTCTTCTCTGTCCTGCCCTTCCTGAAGATGACACTTAGGTAGAGAAATAACTATGCGGTATGCAAGCAAGTCCCTAAAACAGCTTAGCTTTTCCTTTATTTCCTGAAGTGCTGGAAAGTGATGATACATCTGATAATAATCATAAATGAAATCTACAATGTATCTATTAAACTTCTCCTCTGCCCTGATGATAGATTTAATTCGCCCCTTAAAGGTGAATGCCAGATATGGATACTCCACCACCATATATTTATAGAACTCTCTAATTCTCTGGGACTGAGAAGTTAAAAACTCATTATGCTCCAGCAGCTCATATATAGTTTCAAGAAAAGAGCAATGAACTAAATCGATTTGATTATGTGTTGCTAATGCATTTTCCTCCAGGTCGTCTATGTATTTCTGAAGTATCCTAAAAATTGTTTCTCCGTCATATAAATAGTCATTAAGTTTAATCATGCTGCCTTCTCCGTACATTATTTACATTTATTTATAAAAGCACTTACCAGCTTCATGCTGTCCTCATTACTCTCATAAGAAAACTCTGGGTGCCATTGAACAGCTATAGCGAATGTTTGATTTTTCACTCCTATTGCCTCAACAAGTCCATCCTCTGATACTGCCATCTTTTCCACCTCAGGTGATAATTCTTTTATGGCCTGATGATGATAACTGTTCACTTCATGAATACCCTCGCCCAATATTTCTGCCAGCTTTGTCCCTTTTAATATTTCAACCTTATGGGCCGCCCTGTCATATGGAGGTTCCATGTGATGCTCCACTTTACACTGATATTCTGTAGGAAGATCTTGATAAAGTGTTCCTCCTAAATACGCATTTACGAATTGAATACCTCTGCATATTCCAAGTAATGGTTTGTCATCTTCAATACATTTTTTCAAAAGAAAACATTCCATGGAATCCCTTTCAAAACAATCCATGCCGCAAGTACTCTTCTTTTTCTCACCATACAGTGTGGGAGATACATCATGTCCTCCAGTAAAAAGAATACCAGCACAAAGGTTATATGCCTGTTCAAGCTCTTCTTTATCTGTGGTAAGGGGAAGCATTATAGGAAGTCCCCCGCATTTTTCCACAACCTTCATATATCCTGGAAGCATCCAATAGCTCTCTTTTTCGTCATCATATAATGGTATTAATCCAATAACCGGTTTCAAAATTCACCTCCGAAATTATCACTTGTAGTTAAGCTGTTGTCCCCAAATATGCCTTCTTTACTCTTTCATCCTTCAACAGTTCCTTACCAGTGCCTTCAATGGTAATTCTGCCATTTTCAATAACATAGGCTTTATCTGCCACATGTAATGCCATATTTGCATTTTGCTCTACCAGTAAAACCGTAGTTCCAACCTCATTTACTCTTTTAATAATTTCAAATATTTCGTTTACGATTATTGGAGCAAGTCCCAGTGATGGTTCATCCATCATAATAAGCTTAGGATTTGCCATAAGAGCTCGTCCTACAGCAAGCATCTGCTGCTCTCCACCTGATAAAGTTCCGGCAGCCTGCCATGATCTTTCTTTTAATCTTGGGAAGATGGAATAAACCTTTTCTATGTCTTCATCCAGATTTCCTTTTCTCAGATAAGCTCCTATTTTTAAATTTTCAAGAACTGTCTGGTCTGGAAATACATGACGTCCTTCTGGAACAAGTGTTATTCCATTTCGAACAATTTCATCTGTGCTGGAACCCATCAACTCCTTACCTGCAAGCTTTATACTTCCTGACTTTGCCTTTACAAGACCAATGATTGAACGGAGTGTACTTGATTTTCCTGCACCATTAGCACCAACCAAAGTTACAATCTGTCCTGATGGGACCACAAAACTTATATCCCTTACAGCCTCTATTCCACCATAATTTATGGATAATCCTTTAATCTCAAGCATCTCGTTCCTCCTGTGTTCCAAGATAAGCTTCAATAACCTTTGGATCAGAAGCAACAGCTTCCGGCTTACCCTGCGCAATCATTTTTCCAAAATCTATACAATAAATATGATCTGAAATCCCCATTACAAGATTCATATGATGCTCAATCAAAAGTACTGTAAGATTATACTTATCTCTTATCTGACAGATGAATTCAGCAAGCTCATCTGTCTCCTGTGGATTCATACCAGCAGCAGGCTCATCAAGGCATAAAAGCTTTGGCCCTGTAGCAAGTGCTCTGGCAATCTCCAGTCTTCTTTGCATTCCATATGGAAGACTTCCTGCCTCCCAGTCAGCATACTTATCCAGACCCTGCTCTTTTAAGAGCTGCCAGGTTTCTTCTCTGCTTCGCTGCTCCTCACTCTTATTTAATCTAAATGTAGCAGTAAAAGGATTCTGCTTTGCCCTCATATGCTTTGCTATCAACACATTGTCAAAAACTGACTGTTTTGGAAACAGTCTTATATTTTGAAAGGTTCTGGCAATACCAAGCTTTGTAATTTCATCTGGTGTATGAGAAATCTTAAAGCTGTTTGCTATAGTTTCACCGCAAAAATCCACCTTTCCATTAGTTGGATGATACACACCTGTAATGCAGTTAAAAGCTGTAGTTTTTCCAGCTCCGTTTGGTCCAATTAGAGCAACTATCTCGCCCTCTTTTACCTGTGCTGAAAAATCATTGACAGCAATTACACCTCCAAACTGCATGGTAAGATGTTCTATATTTAATACTACGTTTTTATCTGCCATCTATTCAGCCTCCGATACAGCTTTTTCTTTCTTGCTTCGCATTAGTTTCTTAGCACCATTTATTAATCTGTCCCAGGTAATCTCTTTACTTCCTGTAAGTCCATGGTTCCAAAAAAGTACCACCAGCATAAGAAGTAAACTAAACACAACCATTCGAAATCCATTTCGAAGCAAAGGAACATTCATGGCACCAAAGCCTGTATTTCCAATGCCTGGAATAAGTTCTGACCAGGTGTACTCTCTGTCTAAGAAACGTAACCACTCCTGCGAACCAGTTACTATAAATGCTCCCAGAATCGAACCACTTATACTTCCAATTCCACCAAGTACTACCATCAACAAAATGTTATATGTCAAAGCAACAGTGAATGTACTTGTAACTGCTGATCTCATATATACTGCTAGAAGTCCTCCTGCCACTCCGGCAAAGGCACTTGTTACAACAAATGAAAGCTGCTTGGTTCTAAATAGATTTATTCCCATAGCTTCAGCAGCAACATCATCATCACGAATCGCTTTAAAAGCACGTCCATAACTACTGTTCACCAAAAGAATCATAATAACAATACAGACAGCCGAAATAATAACGCATTCAAAAATACTTTTAAACTCTGGAATATTAGAAACTCCATAAGATGCATTTGTAATTTTTCCCAAGCCATCCCAGCCAAAAATCGCTCTTATTATCTCTGAAAAACCAAGAGTTGCTATTGCCAGATAATCACTCTTCAAACGAAGCACCGGCCAGCCAATCAAGGCTGCAATTCCTGCACAGACCACTGCACATAAAATAAGAGTTACAATAAGTGGAAGCTTGATATCATGTAGCCATGATGCCATTCCATACAGGTAGAAAATCTGGTCTCTCATCTCTACCGGAATAGTTAAGACACCAGTAATATATGCTCCAATGCACATAAAACCAGCTGTTCCAAGTGAAAACTGTCCAGTGAATCCAATAATTAAATTCATGGATACAGCTGCCACTGCATAAATACAGCTTCTTTCAATAATGGTAATTGCATAGGAATGAACCACACTATCAGACTCCAAAATAAATAAGTATAAACAGCATAGTAAAACCGCTACTATGCTGAGTATTAAGTTTCTCTTCTCTTTTACTTTCATATGCCTACCTCACACTTTCTGTACCGCTTTTTCACCAAACAAACCTGATGGTCTGAATATAAGAATAAGTACCAGCAAGGCAAAGGTAAAAGCATCACTAAATACTGAATAACCCATAGCCGTGATGACAATCTGGCAGATACCTACAATAAATCCTCCAATAACAGCACCCTGAATATTTCCAATACCACCTATGACTGCTGCAACAAAGCATTTCAATCCTGGAAGTGAACCGGAATAAGGCTGAACTGTATTGCGGTCTGTGAAATATAGAATTGAACCTACAGCTGCCAAGCCACATCCAATTACAAAGGTCGTTGTAATGATGTTATCAACCTTAATACCCATGATTCTTGCAGTTTCCTGATCCTTACTGCAGGCTCTCATGGCCATACCAAGTTTAGTATGATTTACAAGCATAATAAGTAGGAATGTAAGAACTATGGTAAGCACTGGGGCTATTATAGTTACTCTGGAAACACTTATATTTCCGAATGTATAAACATGTTTTAGGATATCAATCTGAGGATAGCTCTGAGGCATTGCTGTAAAAAGATAGTTTGCAAGATTCTGTAAAAGATATGATATTCCTATGGCACTAATCATTACTGACATACGAGGTGCACTTCTAAGTGGCTTATAGGCTATTCTCTCGATTACTACACCAAGTACGATTGTGCATAAAATGACAAAAGGTATCGCAAAATACCAAGGAAAAACAGCTAACGAAAAAATCATGAAGTATCCTGCCATCATGAATTCATCGCCATGAGCAAAGTTAATCATCCTAAGAATTCCATACACCATAGTGTAACCAATAGCTATAAGTGCATAGGCTCCTCCAAGAGATAATCCATTCAAAAGCTGCTGCAACAAATATGAAATCATATAGTTTTCCACCTTATCTATAGTTTTAGGGCTGTGTGTAATGCACAGCCCCATTTAACATTCAAATGCTATTTTTGTACTGTCTCAGTACTCTGATATGTCCATTCACCAGAAGTAATCTGGCAGATGTATGATGTATTTTTAATTGCATCACCATTAGCATCAAATTTGTATGGTCCGCATGCGTATCCTTCGCTCTCATCCAAAGCAGCCAGCGCATCTCTGATTGCCGGACCCTCTAATGAATCTGCAGCTTCGATAGCGTCACATAACAACATGTATGCATCGTAGGATACTGCGTGATTACCTACAATTGCATCTGTATCAAGGTTGGTAGCTTTTCTTGAAGCATCTGCATTGAGCCATTCCTTAAAGCCTGCATCAAATTCTGGATTACCACCCTCTGAATAGAATGTATCAGCTACAACTCCATTTGCATTATCACCAGCATCCTGAATAAGAACGTTTGAATACCAGGTATCTCCTGCAATCCACTGAACATCAAGACCTAAGTCATGAGCCTGATTCAAAAGAAGTGGAGCATAAAGATAATCAGTAGGAGCGAATACAGCCTTAACACCGCTGTTCTTTATGTTTGTAAGAATAGCCTTAAAATCACTTTCGTTTGTTTGGAATGTTTCCGAATCTACAACTGTACCACCTAAAACTGTGAATGAATCTGTGAAGGTCTTTACAAGACCTGATGTATATTCGTTACCGATGTTATCGATTGTAGCTACTTCTGTGAAGCCATTACTGTATGCCCAGTTTGCCATTACCTCGCCCTGGAATGGATCAAGATAACATGCTCTGAAGTAGTAATCATTTCCAAGAGTAACATTTGCATTTGTGCAGGATGTTCCGATTGCTGGAATCTTTGCATTGGAATAGTAAGAACCTGCTGCTATACATACACCTGAACCGTATCCACCTACAACTCCAACAACGCCGTCAGCGATAAGCTTCTGTGCAGCTGTAACTGCCACTGTCTTATCTGACTGATTATCCTGCCAGTCAAGTTGAATTTTATATTCCTTACCTCCAACAGTTACGGTTGGGCGAACATAATTCGCATATTCGATAGCCAATTCTTCCTGTGCGCCACCGCCACCATTCTCACCTGTCTTTGGCTCGAAGATTCCAATCTTTATAGTATCTCCTGATGCCGCATCTGAGCCGGTTGAAGAGGACGATGAAGACGCACCACAGCCAATCAGGTTCACAGCCATCAAACATCCAAGAGCGATTCCAAACAATTTAGATCTTTTCATATTACATTTCCTCCTTGGTAATTTCACTTTCGAAATGCATATATGAATACGCAAAAAGGCGCCGCTAAAAATAGCGACGCCTTTGTCGAAAGCAAAATATATTTTTCTGTATTTTATTAGTTATGCCCATTAATGTCAATACAATTTAGATTTAACATTTGGAAATCATTATAATGGTATCAATTTAAAAGCCGCTGTGTTCTGATACACTATCGGGCTATCATATTCAAAGGCTATGATGCCATCCTCCGGTGCTGTCACAGTCTGGATGATATCACCTGTTAGTGGCTCTGTGACATGTGCCATTACCTGTCCCATGATAACCACATCTCCTGCCTGAACCAGCGATTCCATAAAGCCTGCCGAACTGGTTCTGACACTAATAAAATTATTATTGTCAATCACTTTAGACTGACATCCCTGACTGTTTTCATAATCTATTATTTTTTCTTTTTCCAGGAATGCAAGGACTGCATCCACTCCCTGTCTGGCGCTTTTCCTGTTTATCTTTTCCGTACTGGAAGTATAAATAGAGAAGGCAAAGGTGTCCCAGATTTGCCAGTTGTAGTTTAGGGTTGCTGTATCAAAGGGTCTTGGGTTGTGAAGTACCACAAATGGTAATCCGAACTCCTTCGCCATCTCCACGTTTTCATTTCCAGTTTTCATGATTCTTACCTGCGGCACAAAATGCCCTGGCATATAAAAGGATGCAAACTGAATTCCATATCTGTAATCCTTTATCTGGTTAAATATTCCTGCAGCGATTCTCTGTGTGGTCTCGCCTTTATCATATCCTGGAAACATCCTGTTTATATCTGTATTGTCAATGCTCCAGAATCGTTTCTTGATATTTACAGAATATGGATTTCCGCAGGAAACTACCATGATTGATTTGCCCTGCCTAATCTTTCCCGCTTCTTCAAGCTTCTTTAGTTCCTTTATCAACAAGCTGCACACGTATATCTGCTGGTATTCGTTACCTCTCAGACTTCCAACGATGCAGACTGATTTTTCACCTTCTCCAAATTTAAAGCCCTTCACCCGGAAGCTGTCTCTGTATAATCCGTTAAACGAATAAATAGTTTCTTCCTTCATACCTGATTCTCCAATAATACTTTTTCTTTGAGAATTCGTCCCATCAGAGAACCTTCTTCAACTACTGGGTATTCCCTGACTGTAAAAATCATCCCCTTCTCAGGAGCCGTTATTTCTGCCAATACAGCCCCACTTAATGGATTAATAATTTTGCCTACAGATTCTCCTTTTTTCACCCTGCTTCCATGGTCCTTTTCCTTCATGTAAATTCCGGAACAAGGAGCATTGAGATAGCATACATCTTCTCCATCGGCGTCATATGCTACTATAGCATTTCTTATTTCAGGCACCTCTCCAGTCCATATTCCCAATTCGCTCATAAGAGAAAAAATACCGTCTGTAAGCTGATTTCCATATTCTTCTGTGATTCTCATACCCACCCCCATTTCCACAACAAGGGTCTTCGTTCCTTTGCTGTTAAGTGAATAGGCAAGAGTAGATTCCAAAACTGTGCTGGCACCATGTACCCATATCAAATCCATATTTGCTTTCTTTGCTATAGGTACAAGTACATCAGCATTCAATTCGTTTATACGAATCTGTGGAACCTCTGTAAGGAAAATATTGCTGGCATGAATATCTATTACAAGATCTGCTCCCTCCAGTTCCTCAATAATTTTGTATGCCAGATACTCATTCATATCTCCATCCAGATTGCCTGGAAAAATTCTATTCATATCCAGGTCAAAAGCTGGAATTCCTCTTGTAATGGAATCAATTCCAAAGGGATTCATCGCCGGATATATATCGACTATGCCGTTTAAGCTATCAACCTGCTCCCTAATCCTCCTAGATAGCTCATAGCACACATACTGTCCCTCCAATTCATCCCCATGGATTCCGGTCACTATGCATATTCTTTTCTGTCTCTTCTTCCTGTCAGCCATGAATCTATGCTTCGTAATTACGAATCTCTCATCCACAGGAAGCGACAGCCTCACTACATCTTCAATTGATTCCAACAATTCCTTCATCAACAACCTCTTCCACAACCACATTGACGTCCTGAATCTGAGTTACATTTCCGATGAATATCCCCTGATTTACAAGACAATCCTCTGAATCTCTTCCGTTAGATATTTTGATATATTCATCTCCCACAAGCTTATAATTGGTTGGATCAAACCCTAGCCATTTTCGGTCATTCCATATCTCTACCCAGGCATGTGATAGTCCCTCTCCCATCATCATGCCTGCAACATAGCGACACGGTATACCTTCCATTCTGCAAAGAGAAAGCATGATATGTGCATAATCCTGACAAACACCGCTCCCGCCAGTAAGTGCCTCCTCCGAGGTTGTAGACATATTTGTAACCCCTTGCACATACTGAAAAGAATTACTTAACCCTTCCATAATAGCTGATGCCTTATCAAGAGCTGAGTCAAATCTTTTCAAATCAAGCTTCTGATAATACTCCAAAGTCCTAAGTCCTGGCTTTGTCTTTGGCGTTTGATATTTAAATATACCTATCTTGTGAAGTTCATCTGCTTTCTCGTACTCTTCTCTGCCAGTTACGGCAATTCCATTTACATCAAATCCGAAACTGTTATGGAGCTCATTTGTATATCCAAATAAGGTAATGTTTCCGTAGGAATCCTCATCCTCACTGGTCACATTATCTGGATATACCTCCACCGACATATTTTCGATTTTTTGTAAATCATTATCATGTGGAACACACTTAAGTGAAAATCTATGATTTTTTACGTAGTCACTAAAAGTAAGCTTCATATGATAGCCAAACTGTAGCTTTTTCAAAGCTCCTCACCTACCAATTGTTCAATCTCATCTGTTAACGTCTCATAAGGCATATCATCCAACTGGACCAGATAATTTATGTGTGCCATCCTCGTACTGTCATATCGCATGGTGCTTTTATCGATACGATTAGTCAGTCTTCTTGTCTCCTTACGAATCCTCTCCGGAAATACTTTTAATCGTGAATATAAATCAATTCGTTCCACAAGCTTACCAACACGTATCATGTTCCGTATTGAGGACTCCTCAATGTCATCATCCGCCATTCCCCAGAATGCAGCTATATTGTCCGTCACATGCTGCAAGCCAATTAATGGTGATTTGTTAATTGCCGCCTGATTCATGGCATATACCGCCAATTGGATATATGAAAGGGATTCACTTCCGATTTCTTCCCTTAGCACAATCGCATTATCATAGGCCCTCATCAGGTTAGAAAAGATTGAATTCTCATCCTCCAAAGAAAAGCAATATCTAGCGACAAAATCCTCCTTGCTCTTGTAGATGTTTGGAATATCCTGACTTTCACAGAACTTTTCGTACTCCAAATCATCAATATCAATCATTGAATCAAATCTGGCCTCAAAAACCTTTATAGTTGTATACACTCGCTCTGTATATCTGCCAAGCCAGTATAATCTGTCTGTGTTCTCTACTGAGATAATACCCATGTATCTTTAAATCCTCCTCCCTGAGAAGAATTAACAATAAATGAATCTGGATTTCTGGAAAATCTGGTCAATCCACTTTTCCATACCATTGGTTCATCCCCCATAAGTACAAAGGCTCTCAAGTCCGCTTTTCTTGGAAGAAGCTCGCATTTTTCCATGATATCGATATCCAGAAAATCTATAACCTCCTGTGCAATAAATCTTCGAGGCTCACTCTTCAACATCTCCTTGAAGTTTACTTTTTCCTCTGAACTCATCTTGCTGCCGAACACTACTCCGTAACCACCAGCCTCTGCCACATCCTTTAAAACTAGCTTGTCAAAATTCTCCAGCACATACTTCATATCCTCTTTGTAATATGGTAAATAGGTTGGTGCATTCTGTAATATTGGTTCCTCTCCCAAATAATATTTCACCATCTTTGGAACAAAATAATATATTCCCTTATCATCAGCCACACCATTTCCTGGTGCATTGATAAGTGCAACATTTCCCTTTCTGTAAATATCAAAAATGTGAGGAATGCCAATTACTGAATCCTTCCTAAAGGTCATTGGGTCAAGATATTCATCTGATATTCGTCTGTATACAGCTCCTACTCTCTCTTTACGTCCAGAATAATCAATAAAATACAAGTGATCATTTTCAACTATCAGCTCGTGTCCAGAAGCCAAATGCGCACCTGTCTTTTCTGCAAGATACGAGTGTTCAAAATATGCTGCATTATATCTGCCTGGAGTCAAGATGACCGTGTGTCCTCCCACATTCACATGGTCCATAGTACGACGTAGCATAGCGGCATAGTTTCTGTTGTCTTCAACATGTTTTCCCGTAAAAAGATCCGGTGAGCTTCTTCTGGAAATCATTCGCGCAATCATTGGGTAAGATGCGCCTGAAGGGATTCTTAGGTTATCCTCCAGAACATACCAGTCTCCATCCTTCGCCTGAACTAAATCAATACCTGCTATGTGGGCATATATTCCCTTTGGTGGCTTAATTCCATCGCACTGAGGTAAGTATCCGCTACCGGCATAAATGAATTCCTCCGGTATGATGCCGTCTCTAACAATATGCTTATCGCCATAGATGTCGTTAATAAAACAATTTAGAGCTACAACTCTTTGCTTCAATCCCTTTTCAAGGTAAGTAAACTCATCCTTATCAATGATTCTTGGAATCATATCAAACGGAAAAAGCTGCTCTTTGAATTCATTGTTTTTATAAATTCCAAACTTAACACCATACCTGGCCAATTGCTCATTAACAGCCCCAGAACCTGCATAGATTTCCATATCCTCAACCCGTTCTTTTTTACTAAAAATGTCTGCGTATGTTGTCATGCTCTCTCTCCTCCTTTCTGTAAAATAAAAAGGCGCCTCAAGCCACAATTGTGACTCAAAACGCCTTTGTTTGATTAAAGTATACGGAAATTCAAAGAATATGCAACCGTTTTCTATTAAATTATCTCAATTTCTTTCATCCAGAGATTTACTGCTGCATCACTTGGCATTCTGAAATCTCCTCTTGGAGATAAAGTTACCGTACCAACCTTTGGTCCATCTGGCATACAGCTTCTCTTGAACTGCTGAGTGAAGAATCTCCAGTAGAATTTCTTCAACCATTTAAGGATTTCTTCACGACTGTAGTCACCATCAAAGGATTTTTGTGCAAGCCTGAAAATCTTTGATGGTGAAAATCCAAAGCGAAGCATGTAATACAAGAAGTAATCATGAAGCTCATATGGTCCCACCAAGTCTTCTGTCTTCTGTGAAATCTTTCCATCTTCATCTGGTGGAAGAAGCTCTGGGCTGACTGGTGTATCAAAAATATCTTTTAGTGTACTGCTGAGAATTCCCTCTGTTCTGTTTGCCTCATATTCCACAAGCCATCTTACAAGTGTCTTTGGGATAGACGAATTGACAGCGTACATTGACATATGGTCCCCATTATAGGTAGCCCATCCCAGGGCTAGCTCTGATAAATCACCTGTGCCAATTACGATTCCACCAAGCAGATTTGCCTTATCCATAAGAATCTGGGTGCGCTCTCGCGCCTGACCATTCTCGTAGGTGACATCATGATTATTACTATCCTGACCAATATCTTCAAAGTGCTGGCTGACACTTGCTTTAATGTTAATCTCCTCAAGGGTTGTGCCATATGCTTCTGCTAGTCTGCAGGCATTGGTGTAGGTTCTGTCTGTAGTACCAAAGCATGGCATTGTAATGCAGTGGATTCCCTTTTTATCAAGTCCCAATCTGTCATAGGCCTGAACTGTAACAATAAGAGCAAGTGTAGAATCAAGACCGCCAGACAAACCAATAACCACATTTTTGCAACCAATATGTCTGATTCTAGTCATGAGACCTACTGCCTGCATAGTAAGAATCTCCTCACATCGGCTTTCCAAATCATATTTTACAGTAGGAACGAATGGTGTCTTTGGTGGAGCAAATGTTATCTTTGTCTCCACTGGCTTTAATGAAAACTCTGCCTGATGACTTTCACAATCCGTATTTACGATAAATGTATTCATGCGCCTGCGTTCGTGTACTAATCTATCCACATCCACATCTGCGATTATCATCTCATTATCAAAGATTTTTGATTCCGCATATACAGTACCATTTTCTGCAATGATATTATGACCTGCAAAAACCATATCCTGTGTAGACTCTCCCACACCTGCATCTGCATAAGCATAGGCACACAGAAGACTTCCTGATTTTGCCTTAATAAGATTTTTTCTGTAATCAGCCTTTCCAATCACTTCATCACTGGCTGAAAGGTTGAAAATAATAGTAGCCCCGCTTTTTGCCAATTTTACTGATGGTGTATCTGCAACCCAAAGATCCTCGCAAATCTCGATACCAAATTTCAGATTGCTTATTTCTTTGCAGGCGAATACCTGATTACTACAAAGAACTGCAAAGCCTGCAGCGCCAAAGCTAATCTCTTCCATAAGGCTGTCATCTGCAGGAGTGAAATGTCTCAGCTCATAAAACTCACTGTAGTTTGGAATGTTCTTTTTAGCTGTAGCTCCGAGAACTTTTCCACCTTTAATCACTGCTGCAATATTATAAAGCTTTCCTTTCACCTGATATGGCAATCCAACTATAGAAACGATGTCCAAATCTGCTGTGGCACCAGCAATATCCGCCACTGCCTTCACTGCACCTTTAAGCAAAACATCTTGTAAAAATAAATCTCCACAAGTGTATCCAGTTATGCCTAATTCTGGGAAACAGATAATCTTTACACCCTGCCCCTCAGCTTCCTTTATCAATCTTACTATCACATCCGCATTGTGCTCAGTATCAGCCACCTTAATGTCTGGTGTAGCACAAGCAATTTTTATAAATCCGTCTTTCACTTTAGTGTTCCTTCCCGAAAAAAATAAAAGACGCCCGCTAAAAAGCAGACGTCTTTGTCTTCATCTAAAATTTTACTTCTTTTTTATTCTTTATTCAACGGCATTTTGTAAGGCCAAATATTACGTTGTAGACTTTGTTACTTTAATGTGTTAAACTGTTAAAGATTTATTTTTGATTTAATTAGCGGAGGGTACAATATGGAAAACTTTTTATCACATGTCGAAAATATCAACAATGCGGTAAACGGCTTCGTTTGGGGTTTACCTATGCTGATTCTTCTTGTAGGCACAGGTATTCTTATGACATGCCTTACCAGATTCTTTCAGATTTCCCATTTTAAGCATTGGATAAAAAACACAATCGGTGGCATTTTCAAAGATTCTCATGTTACTGCTCACACTGGAAAAGAAGATACTCAGATATCTCAGTTCCAAAGTCTTTGCACAGCACTTGCTGCCACAATCGGAACTGGTAACATCGCTGGTGTAGCTGCTGCTATCGCATCCGGTGGTCCTGGAGCAATTTTCTGGATGTGGATTGTTGCCTTCTTTGGCATGATGACAAACTTCTCCGAAAATGTTCTTGGTATCTACTACCGCAGAAGAAATGAAAAGAATGAGTGGTGCGGTGGTGCTATGTACTACCTTCATGATGGTCTTGGTGCAAAGAATGGATGCAAGCATATTGGTGCTGGTCTTGCTGCATTGTTCAGTATCTTCTGTGTCATTGCTTCTTTTGGTATTGGAAACATGGGACAGATTAATTCCATCGCTGTTAATATGAACTCAGCTTTCGGAGTTCCAAGTATTGTTACAGGTATTTTCCTTATGTTCCTTGCTGGTCTCGTTATCGTAGGAGGCTTAAAAAGGATCGCATCTGTAACAGAAAAGCTTGTACCTTTCATGGCTGTTATATACATGATTTGTGCTATCATCGTTTGCTTGGTTCACATCAATCAGGTTGGCCCTGTTTTCACATCAATCATCAAGGGTGCTTTTGGTATGCGTGCTGTTGGTGGTGGTATCGTTGGTAGCGGTGTTGCCATGGCTGTTCAGTGGGGAATGAAGCGTGGCGTATTCTCAAATGAGGCAGGTCTTGGTTCTTCTGTTATGGTTCACTCAAGCTCAAATGTAAGAGAGCCTGTTGTTCAGGGTATGTGGGGTATCTTCGAGGTATTTGCAGATACAATTGTTGTTTGTACAATCACAGCTTTTGCTGTTTTATCAAGTGGGCTTGTGGATTTGGAAACAGGTGTTGTTATTTCAGATCAGGTTTCTACTGCACTGGTAGCTGAAGCTTTTTCTACTGTATTCGGTCAGTTTGGCTATGCATTTATCGCAATTGCCATTTTATTATTTGCTTTCTCTACAACACTTGGCTGGAGCCAGTATGGTAGCAAGGCTTTCGAGTATCTCTTCGGAAGAAAGAATATTAAGTTCTATCAGATACTTTTCGTTTTATTTATAGTTGTTGGTGCAACAATGGACCTTACACTTGCTTGGGACCTTTCAGATACGTTTAACGGTATGATGGCCATACCTAACCTTATCGGTGTAATCTCACTAAGCGGTACTGTTATGAAGATTACTCACAACTATGTTCAGAGAAATCTCCTTCATCAGGATGTGAAGCCTATGCTTTCTGCTTTAGACGATATTCAGGAATTACATGAGCAAGAGCTTTTAGAAAAAGCACTTAAGAAAAAGTCATCTGAAAAGACAGCCTAATTTATTGCAAAATTATAGAGCTAAGACATTAGCATGTGCTTTGTCTTAGCTCTTTTTTTGACTATCTTAATTCTATAACTTTAAATATTCTGTTCATGAAGTAATTTCATAGCTCTATGAGAAATCAGCTCCTCATCAGTCATTGCCAGAAGCTCTTCCCTTGAAATCCAGCGATAATTAATTGTCTCACCCTGCTGCAATACTACAGAATCTTTTCCGCAATCAGTCTTGCACAGATATAGAACGTAAATTGAATGATTCTTATCCTGCACCATTCGACCAATTTCTTGTAGAGTTCCGTCAATTCCTGTCTCTTCTTTAAGCTCGCGCTTTGCTGCAATATCGGGATTTTCCCCTTGGAGGGCTGAGCCTCCAGCTGAAAGCTCCCACTGACCACCATGAGTTTTCTCATGGTCTCGTTGCATAATCAGATAGCTTCCGTCTGTATGCTTCACAATAATATCGCACACCAGGTGATATATATTGTCAGGGATATGCTGACCACGCACAAGTGATGCACCTTCTATTTTAGTAAAATCCCTGTTGTACGCATCCCATATTTCTGCCATAAAAACTCCTTTATATTTCCTTCTTTGCTCTAATCACAGAATAATTTTTCAATTCACAGACATCACCAAACTTAACAAATCCATTCTTAGTCCAAAATGCTTCTGCCTGTGGATTGCCGTATACCCATGCCAACTGAATTGTATTAAAGCCATTATCAACAAGTACTGTAGACAATTGTGAAATAATATCACTGCCTATACCTTGTTTTTGGGAATCTGCGTCCACCATAAAAAATCCTATGTATGCTGCCTGTGGATTTGGGTATCTACAGATTAAGTCCAAAATTGCTACAAGCTTATCTCCATTGAAGTATCCCACATAAAACTTATCTGAGATTGTCTTGCCTAGAGGTACTGCTTTCATATCAGATTCTATGCTCTGCTCAGTAACATATGGCGGACGATAATCATAGTATAACTTATTTTTGCTACATAGATTATATATTTCAGGAATATCGTCCTTCTGCAGTTTCTTTACCACATATTCTTTTGAAAAAACATTTATGTCCATATGATACCCCCAATTCATGTTGGATTATATTCCGTGAATAATTGGAATTTATCTAATCTTAACATGATTGAGTGCCCATTCTGTGACCAGTGAATTTATTTATAAGATTCCACCGTATTCGTATCCAGCTTCCTCAACTGCTGCCTTAATAGCTGACTCATCAACATCCTTTGAATTTGTAATTGTTACAAGATTCTCCTCGTGTGATGCTACTGCGCTGTCGATACCATCAATTGCCTCAAGTGCCTTCTTTACATGAGCCTCGCAATGCTGACACATCATTCCCTTAACTGTAATCTTCATATTATTTACTTCCTTTCTATCCTCTTTAGTTTCTTGTTCTATTAAAATCCCTGATACAGGGTTCTTAATCTTTTTATCTTTTGAACTATCATATGGTTTAATCAAGTTGAGCCTAAGGGCATTACTTACAACACAGAAGCTTGATAGTCCCATTGCCGCTGCTCCAAAGATTGGGTTAAGCTCCCATCCAAACGCAGCAATATAGCATCCTGCTGCAAGAGGAATTCCAAGCACATTGTAGAAAAATGCCCAAAATAAATTCTCATGAATATTTGTCAGCGTCCTTCTTGAAATTCGAATAGCTGCTACAACATCTTTGATACTACTCTTCATTAATACTACATCTGCAGCATCAATTGCAATATCTGTTCCTGCACCTATGGCTATTCCAAGATTTGCAGATGTAAGAGCTGGCGCATCATTTATTCCATCTCCAACCATGGTTGTTGTGCCATGCTCCATAAGTTGTCTTATCACAGTTTCCTTCCCATCTGGCTTAACTGAAGCAACGACCTCATCAACACCGGCCTGCTCAGCTATGGCTGCTGCAGTGATTTCATTGTCTCCTGTCAGCATTACCACATGGATTCCCATGTTCTTAAGTTCTGAAATAGCCTCCCTAGAATCTTCTTTAATAATATCAGCTACGGCAATTATTCCAAGAAGTTTTCCTTCTCTGGCAAATAGTAGAGGGGTCTTTCCCGACCATGCAAGATTATTAACTATGTCATTATCTTCCTCATTAAGTTCACCAACTACACCCTTGATATATTTTGTGTTTCCACCATATATCATATCACCATCAAGCTTTGCTTTTATCCCGCTTCCAGAAAGTACTTCAAATTCAGTAGTTTCTTTCAGCTCCAAATCTCTCTCAGAGGCATATTCTGTGATGGCTCTAGATATAGGATGTTCACTCTTTGCTTCCAACGCGTAAGCTACTTTTAACAACTCCTCCTTAGAAACATCTACAGGAATCAAATCTGTTACCTTCATCTCTCCTGTTGTGATTGTACCAGTTTTATCCAGCGCTACAATCTGAGTTTTACCTGCCTGTTCCAAAGAAGCTGCTGTTTTAAATAAAACCCCTGTTTTTGCCGCAACACCATTTCCAACCATAATAGCTACTGGTGTCGCCAAACCAAGCGCACATGGACAACTTATTACAAGAACCGCTACTGCTCTTGCTATTGCATATCCAACTGTCTGTCCAACCAAAAGCCATACAATAAACGTAATCACAGAGATGGATATTACCGCTGGTACAAAAACTCCTGATACTTTATCTGCAATTTTAGCAATTGGAGCCTTTGTAGCCGCTGCATCACTCACCATCTTTATGATGGCAGAAAGTGTGGTATCCTCACCTACTCTCTTCGCCTCACAAACCATATAGCCAGAAGAATTTATTGTGGCCGCATAAACGTTATCTCCTACAGATTTCTCTGCTGGTACACTCTCGCCTGTGAGGGCTGCCTCATTTACTGCACTTTCTCCATCTACCACTATACCATCTACGGGTATACTGTCCCCTGGGCGTACTACGAATCTGTCTCCCACCTGCACCTGTTCTATAGGAACTGTCACTTCTGAACCATCCCTAAGAACCACAGCTGTTTTTGGAGAAAGATTCATTAATCCCTTTAAAGCATCGGTAGTCTTTCCCTTTGATTTGGCCTCTAACATCTTACCGACTGTAATCAACGTAAGAATCATAGCCGCAGCCTCAAAATAAAACTGCTTCATGAAATACATGACCTGCTCTGTATCATTTATAAGTACTGCCGATGTCATAGCAAATAATGCTACAACGCTATATGTATATGATGCTGTAGCACCTAATGCCACCAATGTATCCATATTTGGAGATTTATGTATTAGCCCTTTGAAGCCACTGATGAAAAACTTTTGATTAATCACCATGACAAGTCCAGCTAAAATAAGCTGATACAATCCCATTGCAACGTGATTACCATCTAAGAATCCCGGCAATGGCCAGTCCCACAGCATATGTCCCATAGATACATATAAAAGTGGAATTAGAAGAATAATTGAAGCAATCAATCGCTTCTTCATCTTTGGCGTCTCTATATCCTTCAGTGAATCGTCGTTTGATGTCTGAGCCTTTGAAACACCATCCACCTTTTTGCTGGCGCCATAACCTGCTGCCTCTACAGCAGCTATTATGGCTTCTGGCGAAGCTGTTCCTTCTACTCCCATTGAATTAGTTAATAAACTTACTGCACAGCTGTCTACACCATCTACAGCACTTACTGCCTTTTCTACTCTGGTCTGGCAAGCTGCACAGCTCATACCTGTTACTTTATATTGTTCCATATAACCACCTATTTTTTCTGTTGCTATACGTTTCTGTTACTTCATAAGCTTCTGTAATGTACAAACAAGCTCATCAATCACTTCGTCATTGCCTTCTCTGATATTATCTGCCACACATGTCTTCATATGATTAGCAAGCAATACCTTGTTAAAACTATTCAGTGCAGATGTAATAGCAGATACCTGTACAAGAATATCAGTACAGTATGCGTCTTTTTCAAGCATATTCTCTACGCCTCTCACCTGTCCTTCAATTCTTTTGAGCCTGTTCATGAGATCCTTAAACTCTTTATCATCTCTTTCTTTTGTCTTACCTGAACAGCAGCAACAATCCTCCTGAATCATTTTTTCTTTATTTGAATTTTCTGCCATGAATTATCTCCTTTTACATTTCTAACCGAATTTTATATACCCCTATAGGGTATCCTTTTTGAATGAATTATATACCCCGTAGGGTATATTGTCAACAATGATTTAATACATACTATTTTCGCATAATAAGACTACACTTATGCCTATGTTGTGTAGAAAAAAAGAGATAGGTTTTTAGCCCATCTCTTTTTTTGTTTTATTCTATTATCTCTGTAAAAAACGGTGGCTTTGAAATAAGTTTAACTTTATCCTTATCTGCGCCACAACGCCCCAAATCTCTTTTAATATCCCAACTTGGGTGATTGTAAGTATTAAGGAAAATAGCATCAATTCCCACAGCAGTAGCCACTCCTACATCAGCAAGAACTTCATTTCCTATCATCACACACTCTTCCTTTATAAGGGAATGTTTATCAATTAGCTCCTGAAGAAATTTTCCATCTGGCTTTTTTATTCCCTTATCTGAGGAAATAAAAATATCATCAAAATACTTTGTGAGATCAGTATCTTCCAATTCCTTTTCAGTAAATCGTCTTTGAGCATTTGATAACAGATATATATTACAACCAGCGTCTTTAATGGCAGTCAAAGCCTCTGCCACACCCTCATATCTTTTCAACTTTTCTCTAGAAACTTCTCTAAATGAATTACAAAGCTTTCTCATTTCTTCATCAAAGACTGGTTTTCCTATGAGCTTTTCAAAAACCCATTCGATTTTAATTTCTGGATATTTACTTCCATTTTCCTTAGCCAGCTTTTTCTCCTCAGATTTACAAAGCTTTAAATACTCCTGGTTTAACTTCTTGGGTTCAATCTTAGTTCCAAAGTTTTCTTCAAGATAAACCGACATGTACTCCCAAAGTTTAGGATTTTTCTCATCAGTATGTATATCAATTAGTGTTCCATATAAATCAAAAATGTAGTTCTTGTATTTCATTATCTGTTTTTGCCCTTTTCTATTTGTAGCAGTGATAAAAGATTGTATCGATATCCACCACAACGCTTTCGTTTTCTTCTAGCAACTTTGCAAAATGTTTCTCTAATTTAGCCCTGTTTGCCTTAATATATTTTCCGCTATTCGGATAACGTCGATTCATTCTTTCAATCAATTCTTCAACCGTGGTATATCTGAGTGGTCCAGGTATTTTTGTTACCTGTACTTCACGAAAAAACTCTGAAAGCATAGCCTTAGTCTCTGCCTGACGTCTCTCCATTGCTTCTCTTTCCTCTTTTGCAAATCTATTGTCTACACCTGCATCAGAAAGAATCTGCTCCCAGAATGCGTATTCTTTAACCACGCCAAAGTAATTTACTGAAAGCATTCCACCTGGCTTTACTGTCTCTGCAGCACGGCTAACAAACTTTTTTATATCTCCTAAAAAATTAAGGAGGTAATGAGCAATAACCTTATCATAGGAATTTGGCGTAATATTATCCCAGGTGCGGACATCTTCAAGATCTCCCCAAAATAGAGAAATATCTACAGCTTCTGGCAATGACTTTTTGTTATCTTCAATATACTGTGCGAAATCCTCTGCCCAACTTTCTTTTACATCATATCCATCAATAGTTATTCCCTCAGGAATTCTATCCCAGTTTTCTCTCCAAAGAGCAGAATATCCACAACCTAAATCAAGACCTTTTTCATTTTTCTTCAAGCCCAGATTATTAAAAATTTTCTCGTACCACTCTATGCCATCAGCTGCATGAGCCACCGCGTTTAAACGTCTTGAATCTGCACGTTGATCTTTTTCAACTTTTCTGATAATGTTTGCAGCTAAGTCCCAGTTAGCCTTCTCCTCTGTTCTTGCAAGTACAGCCTGCATGGCCTTAACTGCTCGTTGAAGCTCTAGAATCTTATTCTCTGTCTCCTCAATCTGCTGTTTTAAAATATCAGCAATTGGCTCTCTTTCACCATGTTCAAGATTATCCTTAATCTCTTCTAAACTAAATCCAACATGCTTTAAGGCAATTATTTTCTCCAAAACATTAAGTGATTCATTATCGTATAAACGATAATTTCCTTCAGTATACCCAACTGGCTTAAGTAGCCCCTTCTCATCATATAGTCTAAGTGCTTTCTGTGTTACTCCTGTTCTCTCTGCAATTTCGCCTGATGTCATTTTCTTGTTCATAATTTTACCCTTTCCGAGGAAAGATTTACATGCATGTTTATTCCCCTAACTCATCTTTACAAATCAAAGAATAAAGTATGCCCCAGGGGAAGAGTCAACAAGATAATTTATTTTTCTTCAAAAACTTTTTTATAAAGCTCCTCATACTCAGTTTCACTTATTTCATTGTCATCTTTATAGTAGGATTTCACACCTGTATCTTCCCAGTCTTCCCATCCAAACCTAAGTGAATCTGTCACCTCAAGATCACCATTAAATTTAGATAATTCGTATGTACATCTACCACCATGTGTTGTATCGCTATGAACTATCCAATATGCACCGTCATATTTCGTGTAAGAACACATTGCAGCTGTTCCTTCACCCTGAGAAAAACATACAACCTTACCATCTTTACAGTCAAAACACATATCTCCGTATACAGGATTCTGTAAAATGAATTCAACTTCACCATCATTATCTAAGTCAACCGGCTCCATTTTTTCTACCAACATGGTGACATCTAACTCTTCCTCTGGAGTAGAATCTTCAAACTGAAAGTAAGTGTTATCCATCGTCCAGGTAGTATCATCATAATAAGAACGAGCTTCAGCCTTAATCTTACCATCACAAAAAGCCTGAAATAATTCTTCCGGTGACATCTCTGCTATATCTGTGTCAATTTTTTCCTCACCAGCCATTGGTACTTCAGAATCCTTTAGGGTAACATCCTGCTTTTCTTGATTCTGTGCAATCTCTGTATTGTCATCTACATTGTTTGATTGCATGAAAAACCATACTCCGTATCCAGTTATCAATAATATTGCCACTATTATTGTTGTTATTGAGATTATTCTCTTTTGCTTTCTTCTCATTTTTGTAAATTACTCTCCCAAATAATTATCAGCTATATTAGTATTGAGTGATGAAGCTTCGCTCGTCTTCTTCTACAGGAATTCTTTCTTTTTCAAGACCATGAATAACTATATATCTATCTGAAGCCATTGATTTTAAGAACATATATATTTCCTGTTCTGTACCCTGGATTTCAACAGAAACTGAGCCATCATATTCATTCTTCACATATCCCGTCAAGCGATATTGATTAGCAACATTACAAGCCTTATACCTAAAACCCACACCTTGTACTCGCCCTGTAAAAACCATTTTATATCTTACTAAATCTCTCATATCTTAACCCTTCATCTATAAGAATCACATAGAACTATAATACACTATTACTAACATTAAATGTAAAAAAAAGAGATGGATAATATCCATCTCTTTTTCCTTTAATTAAGCGTGCGTGAGAGGATTCGAACCCCCGACACCTTGGTCCGTAGCCAAGTGCTCTATCCAGCTGAGCTACACACACATATAAAATTATTACTTCAAAGAGTAAATGCCGTAGACCGGAATCGAACCGGTACGATGTCGCCACCACGGGATTTTAAGTCCCGCGCGTCTGCCAGTTCCGCCACTACGGCATAGTCTATAAAAGACTAATGGGACCTACAGGGCTCGAACCTGTGACCCCCTGCTTGTAAGGCAGATGCTCTCCCAGCTGAGCTAAGATCCCATAATGTTAAAACTGGAAAACGACCCCAGAGGGACTTGAACCCTCGACCTCCGCCGTGACAGGGCGGCGCTCTAACCAACTGAGCCATGAGGCCAAATTTTTTATTTGATAGAAAGTGGACCCTCAGGGACTCGAACCCTGGACCGACCGGTTATGAGCCGGTTGCTCTAACCAACTGAGCTAAAGGTCCATATTGTAACACTAACAAGCAAGACCCTTATAAAAAAAATTGGCCTCTTTCTACTCAATAGAAAAAAGCCGATGATCGGACTCGAACCGATAACCTGCTGATTACAAATCAGCTGCTCTGCCAATTGAGCCACATCGGCTTAATACTAAGTATTGCCTTTAGGCAAATGACTCCGACGGGAATCGAACCCGTGTTACCGCCGTGAAAGGGCGATGTCTTAACCGCTTGACCACGGAGCCAAACTAGCTGAAATCCAACGCCTGAACTCAGCGACTGATTAATAATAACATACAAAATTGAAATAATCAACTCTATATGAGCTCCCCAAGTAGGACTCGAACCTACGACAACTCGGTTAACAGCCGAGTGCTCTACCAACTGAGCTATTGAGGAATATTTATCTTTGGCTGCAATAGCAACCTCAAAACTTCATACAGATTACAAGAATTAGTCTACATATCTTTTCCTTAGAATAAACCTTCGATCTATTAGTATTCATCAGCTGAATGCGTTACCGCACTTACACCTTGAACCTATCTACCTTATCGTCTTTAAGGGATCTTATCTCCTTGAAGGAGGGGATATCTCATCTTGAGGGGGGCTTCACGCTTAGATGCCTTCAGCGTTTATCCCGTCCAGACTTGGCTACTCAGCTATGCCGTTGGTCGACAGCTGATACACCAGTGGTCCGTCCACCCCGGTCCTCTCGTACTAGGG
>NZ_FQYQ01000012.1 GCF_900141825.1 Pseudobutyrivibrio xylanivorans DSM 14809
TTGTGTGTATAGTTTTCGCAAACCAATACTTTATCACAAAGAAGGATGTTCTTTTATTATTTGTGTATATTTTCCGAGAAAATTTTTACGCTAGCGAACCCTTATTTCTAAAATTCCTGATAAGGGTTGGTATTCCATAGCTGATAAATGTAAAAACAAATCCTGCTATCAGCCCTCCTAGATGGCCCACATTATCAGTTCCCGCTGTAGCAAAACCAAAATACAATGTAAGTAGCGCCATAAAAATCATTCTTTTTGTGCTGATTCCACTGTATTTTCCCTTATTTACAATTACAACAATTATCATTCCACCAACTATGCCAAATATCGCTCCGGAAGCTCCTGCGACGATATCATTCTTCCCCACCAGGCACATATAGAAGAACGACAAAAAGGAACCTGCCAGACCTGAGCCTAAATAGATTCCAACGTATCTTGTGGTACCTACTGCACGTTCAAAAATCTGTCCTAACAGGAATAGCAATAGCATGTTATTTGCCAAATGATCTATTCCAAAATGCATAAATGTAGCCGTAAACAGGCGATACCACTCATGATTATATAAAACGAGATACGGATTCATGGCACCATTTAGAAGCATAAAGGTGCCGTCCTCTGTATCTCCCATTAATTCCAGCACAAGAAAGACAATTATATTAATTGCCACAAGTAAAAATGTAACTGGACCGTTTTTTGGATTTATAAAATCTTCTTTATTACTTTTCACACTACGCAAGCATTTCCTGTGGCATTCTGCTGAGCAACTGGCTCATTGCCACCTTATGCTTATCCTCCATCTCTGTAAGTGGAAGTCTAAGACTACCTACATTAAATCCTAACATATTCATAGTGGATTTAACAGGGATTGGATTTACCTCGCAGAAAAGTGCATCTACAAGCTCAAGATAATCAAGTTGAAGTCTGCGAGCCTTATCTTCATTGCCCTCTAAGTAAGACATAACCATATCATGTGTGCCCTTTGGTGCAACGTTAGATAATACTGAAATAACACCAACACCTCCAAGTGAAAGGATTGGTACAATCTGGTCATCATTTCCTGCGTATATATCAAGACATCCTCGGCAAAGGCTGGCAAGCTTTGTAATCTGTGAAATATTTCCACTTGCTTCCTTAATACCTACGATGTTTCTAAACTCAAGAGCAAGCTTCAAAGCTGTCTCAGGAAGTATGTTACATCCAGTACGGCTAGGTACGTTGTACATAATGATAGGAAGGTCGATTTCCTTAGCAATTGTAGAATAATGCTGGTATAAGCCCTCCTGTGTAGCCTTGTTATAAAAAGGTGTAACAATAAGAAGTCCATCTGCTCCAAGAGCTGCTATCTTCTTAGATAAATCGATAACAAGACGTGTGCTGTTGGCACCAGAACCTGCAATTACAGGAACGCGGTGATTTACGCGCTTTACAGTATACTCGACTACTGATAGTTTTTCCTCCTCGCTCATGGTAGCAGCTTCACCTGTAGTGCCGCATACGATGATTGCGTCTGTTCCGCCTTCAATCTGTCTGTCTATAAGAGTTCCAAGCATGTCATAATTAACGGTCTCATCTTCATTGAATGGAGTGATTAATGCTACTCCTGCGCCCTTAAATAATGTCATTGCCGTCCTCCTTAATAACCTCTGCAATGAGCTCTCGCTCATCCATGTGGTGCTTAACTCCCTTAATTTCCTGATAATCCTCGTGGCCCTTACCTGCAAGAACGATTATGTCACCCTCCTTTGCATTTGTAAGGCAATATCTGATGGCTTCCTTACGGTCTGGCACTGTCACGTACTCACCGTCAGCCTTTTTAACACCGATTAAGATGTCATTAATAATGTCCATTGGCTCCTCGTTACGTGGGTTGTCTGATGTGACAACTGTAAGATCAGCAAGCTTTGAGCTTACCTCTCCCATCTCATAACGACGGCTCTTCGCGCGGTTTCCACCACATCCAAACATGCACACAAGTCTGCCCGGCTCATAAGCCTTAAGGGTTGTAAGGAGGCTCTCAAGTGCCATAGCATTGTGGGCATAATCTATCATTACTGTAAACTTCTTTGAAACTGGAACAAGCTCGATACGTCCCTTTACGTGAACGTCCTTAAGAGCTGCCTTAATCTTGTCCTCAGCCACATTAAACTGCTTGCAGATAGCCACTGCAGTAAGTGAATTGTAAACAGAGAATGTACCCGGTACATTTACCTCTACTGTCATGTCTTCCTTGCCAGTGATGTGGTAACGAACTCCAAGAGCTCCGTGCTCATTAAGAAGCTCAACATTCTCAGCAATAAGGTCATTATCCTTGCCGTAGCCATACTTGATAACATCACAAGTGTGACCCTTTAAGATTCCTTCGATGTGCTCGCTGTCGCCATTAAAGATACCTGTCTTACACTGCTGGAAAAGAAGACTCTTGCAGTGCATATAATCCTCGAAATCCTTGTGCTCATTATCACCGATGTGATCTGGCTCAAGGTTTGTAAATACACCGATGTCAAAAATGAAGCCTGATACTCTGTGAAGCATAAGAGCCTGTGAGCTAACTTCCATAACAACTGCATCAAGACCAGCCTCAACCATCTGAGCAAAAAGCTCCTGCACGCGGTAAGACTCTGGTGTAGTGTTCACAGCTGGAATGCGCTCCTCGCCAACGATTGACTCGATTGTTCCGATAAGACCAGTCTTAATTCCTGCACTATCAAGGATAGACTTTACCATGTATGTGGTAGTAGTCTTTCCCTTTGTACCTGTGATACCAATAGTCTTAAGCTTTTCAGCTGGATGACCAAAATATGCTGCTGATGTATATGCAAGCGCCTCACGGCTATTTTTTACCTTGATATATGTAACGCCATCTACTGGCTCAACGTCCTTTTCAATGATGATTGCAGTAGCGCCCTTTTCGATTACATCAGGGATGAAATCGTGTGCATCTCTCACTGTACCTGAGATACAAACGAATACACTATCTTTCTCTACTTTTCTTGAATCATATGTAAGTGTGCTGATTTCACGATCAAGCTCACCTGCATAAAGCTCATAATCTAATCTATCTAATAAATCTACTAATTTCATTTTAAACCTCGATTTCTCCGTTAAATACCTCAGTTGCTGGACCTGTCATGAATACGTGATTTGTCGCGCGATCGTATTCGATTGTAAGGTCGCCACCACGAAGGTGAACAAGAACCTTGTCCTCTGTCTTTCCATTTAAGATGCAAGCCATAACTGTGGCGCAAGTGCCTGTTCCGCAAGCCCAGGTCTCTGCAGAACCTCGCTCCCAAACTCGCATGTTTGCTTCTGTTCTGCTAATTATCTGCACGAATTCTGTATTGGTGCGCTTTGGAAATCTTTCGTGATTTTCAAAAAGCGGACCGTAGGTCTCAAGAGGGAAGCTAGCTGTATCATCTACAAACACAACTGCGTGTGGGTTGCCCATAGAAACACAAGTCATGTTCCAGGTCTTTCCACCTACCTCGATTGGCTCATCTATCACTTTGTCCCCATCAGCTACCACTGGAATCTCAGCTGGTGTAAGGATTGGCTCTCCCATATCTACGCTCACCTGCTGTACCTTACCATTCTCTATGAATAATGTGAGATATTTGATGCCTGCTCCAGACTCCACTGAAATCTCAGTCTTGTCTGTAAGCTTGTGGTCATAAACATATTTGGCAACGCAGCGGATACCATTTCCGCACATCTCTGCCTCTGAGCCATCTGCGTTATATATGTGCATTCTGAAATCTGCCTTGTCAGATGGGCCTATAGTAATGAGGCCGTCTGAACCGATTCCAAAATGTCTGTCGCTTACTTTAATAGAAACTTCTGCTGGGTTTTCAACCTTCTCTTCAAAAAGGTTTACATATACATAGTCATTACCGCAGCCGTGCATTTTAGTAAATTTCATGGGATGTCCTTTCGAATCATTTACATAGTTTCCTCAATCTTGATTTTAGTATACTCCGCACTTTTTCATTTGCTAAGCACTATTAGTGCGCAAAATATTGCAAATAGTGCTATCGAGTTTTATACTCAAGGGAGAATCATAATATATTCTTGTTAAAAAAAGGTGAAGCTATGACCGAATACAGCAAAAAAGGTTACCTATATTCAAACTTCAAAATATTCCATCTTTCTGACTCTAACCTTGGAGAAATCGATTTTCACTACCACGATTTCCACAAGGTCTTGATTCATTTATCCGGAAATACTTCTTATTCCATTGAAGGTCAAACCTTTGATTTACAGGCTAACGATATTGTGTTTGTAAATGCCGGCGAGGTTCATCGCCCTATTTTTCATGATAATTCCACTTACGAGCGAATTATCATATATATATCTAAGGAGTTTTTGGCTGAATATAGCCAAACTGATAATGATTTATCCTATTGCTTTAGAAATGCAATAGAGAATGGTTCACATGTTTTGAGACTACATTCCTTTAAGAATTCTCGTGTAGCTGCCACAGTAGGCAAGCTTACTTCAAATCTTGGAAAGGATGATTATGCAAACGAACTTTTCATGCAGGTACTCTTTCTTGAATTTATGGTAGAGCTTAATCGCGCTGCCATAAGTAATGAGGTGGAATATCTATCTACAAGCTACTCTGGCAGTAAAATCAATTCCATCATTAATTATATTAATGAAAACCTGACATCAGATTTATCAGTTGATGCTATAGCTGGGCAGTTCTATCTTTCCCGCTACTATCTCATGCATACCTTCAAGGATGAGACTGGCTACACCATCGGCAACTACATCACTATCAAGCGCCTAGCCCTAGCTCAGTCATTAATCGACGCTGGCAAGCCAATCGCAGATGCCGCAGAACAATCTGGCTTTGGTACCTATTCCACTTTCCTTCGTGCATACAAAAAGACCTATGGCACCAGCCCTAAAAAGAAGGCGGCGTCACAGGCCTCGCTATCGTTTTAATTTATATTGTCTGATGCTGAACAAACTCCTTAAAAAATGGAAGAGCAAAACATAATCTTCCATAGGCCCCATCTGACTTAAGAATCCCGGAGTTTTCCAACGTACTTTGATATGATGAAAAATTATTTGAATCCATCTGGATGCTCTCTCTTACTGTCTTAACAGATACATTATCCTCAAAACCTGAAATTGCTTCTGTTACCTTTTGTACATGTTTATAATCATCTTACAACTTATTACAGGTTTTATTTTATATTACAACTTTTATACTTAAGTCGAGCCTCTTCTGCTTTATAATCATCTTCTGAATATGGAATAGAAGTTTCTGTCAAACTTGTCTATATCATGTTATATAAAAAAATTTGTATTCTAAAAAAGAGCCGACAGTTCAATTTGTCGACTCTTACTAATCATCTACAATTAAGATTATATTCTTACCATACGTAGCTTGCTATGTATTCAGTTTTCTCTGGAGTTGCAATACCAGGGTCTGCCTGCTTGAATGCAAGCTTTTTACCGTCCTCTCGGCACTGGTTTTCAAAATGATAAAGTGCTATTCCAAGGTCTACCTTCTGCAAATCATAAGTTCCATTGTCGTAGCCCTTATCCTTTTTCTCATAGAAATGAGCTCCATTCTCTGTGACAACAACACGCCATGGCTGCTTGTTTACAGCTGATGGGGCAAGGCGAACTGCTTCAAGTGCAGTCTTTATTCCAAGCTCTTCTGCTTTATCTTCTGTAAGTGGTGTATCGAAGCTGTCTGCAAAAAACAGCTCAGAAAAATTATATCTGCTATCAGCCTTAACGCCTTTTCGCATAAGAACTTCCTTAACACCCATTTTATCTGCGGCGTATCCTATAGGACTCATGCATGGCATAATTTCATCATCCTTAAGATTAATGGCCTTTTCAAACTTATCTCTTGATAATGTGCCGCCGATCCAAACTGTGCCAAGGCCTTTGCTTACTGCATACATTAAGAGCTCTTCAAAGCTATATCCATATGCCACATCAGCGTTTGCTCCCTTCTTCACTTTAGCAGCGATATATTCCTTTTCACCAGATAGAACTGGGCTTGATAGTCCATGCTCATCCTTTTTTAAAAATACGAATTCAACTGGAATATTATAAGGATTTACGATGCTTCCTGCGTATTCCTTTAAATCATCTATTACTTCGTTACTTACACCTTTGCCATCAAAGGTTCTTACACTACGTCTGTTTTTTACGTCATCAATAAACATATTTCATTACCTCCAATTTAATTTGATATTACACCATTCGATTGTGCTAAATCAATTATAAATTTTACTGATAACAAATTATTATGATATAATCTGGAACACATCGGTGAGCAACATTTGAATATGTTAAAACTGAGGCCAAGCGCCTAGGCTGTTACGAACTCACTCTTGCTGTGTAGGCAGGAAATGATGGCGCCGAAAGATTTTATGATAGAATAGGTTTCAAAACCAAAGAACGTATTATGGAATATATTTTATAAAAAAACAGATGGCTCAAAACCGGGCCATCTGTTTTTGCGAATTGCTAGAATGAAAGGACTCCACTCCACAATGCTTTTTCATCAAGAATATCCTTAGCTTTATCTGTCTCTAGTTGCTGCCCTTTTATTTCATCCATATAATCATAATAATCACAAACATATAATGTAATTTCTGAAACATCATGTCCTTTAACTGGAAGCATATCCAAATTATCCTCTGCCTCCATGTGTTTTCCATCTTTATCAAGTGCAACAACTATATAATTAGCATAAGGATCATCATAATCCAATTGTAATTCAAATGGTGTCTTGCTGACAGTTATATAGCTAATTCCTGACAAACCTTCAACGTCAATAGTTTTTGATGTGGTGTTCTGTCTATCCACATTTACTTCAAAGTTAAAATGCCAAGGTCCGTCAATCCACCAATTCTCATATTCGTTTTTCCAACCAAGTGCATCTCGCTCGTCTACAGTCAGCTCTGAAGCGGCTGGATTATTAATATCTGTCACAATAGAGTTTAGGTCGAAGTCTACAGTAAATGAGTCTGGTAAATCATAATGAGAAACTGGAGTATCAGCATCTGTATAAAAATCACTATCGTCCAAAACATCTTTTGAATAGTAATTTAGCACATAATCCAAATCCACTTTTACAACTCCCTGGAATTTATTGTCATCGATAAAATCTCCCTTTAAGTACTCCAACGAATTATCATTATAACTGCTATCTTCTGTCTCAAAGCTATATTTTACCTTTGAATCAAATAGATAGAACATATACATATCTTTATTATCCAAATCAGGATACATCTGGCTGATAGGGAATGGCTCTTTACTTTCCACTATCATGCTTATGTACATTGCCTTTTCGTCGCAGTAAATATCTTGAAGTGTAACTGTGTTTCCATCTACTGTTTGTGTAAGTGCTACTGCCTCGTTCAATGAGTCTGATGCTATAGGCTTTGCGTATTTTTCATAATCTCCGCCAAACCCAAGCTTGTGACCCAAGCTAGAAAATACATTTCCTACAACAGGAACCTCCTCAGCAAAAGTAGGATTTGTAATGCATACTCCTGAGAAAACTACCACGCCAAGTGCTGCAGCTGTTGCTACGATTGTTTTTATTAGTCTGAAACTTCTTTTTTTCATTGTCCTCTCCTCTTCCTCATAAATCTGAGTAAAGGCATGGTCTACTTTTTCCTGAACTATTGTAGGAATCTCAGCATCAGATATTATCAATTTCTTTTTATCCATTTCACTGTCTTCCTTTCTACTCAACTATCTCGTAATATCTGGCCAAGTGCTCTCGGCCACGTTTCAATCTTGTTTTGACGGTATTTGTTGGGATATTTAGCACTCTAGAAATTTCTTCTAAGGAATATCCCTGCCAATAGAACATAATTATGATTGCCCTGTATTTTTCTTCAAGCTTACCTAACGCCTCTTTGAGTTCTAAATTACAGTCATCCTCATATGTAGGTTCTTCCCAGTTATTCAACTCAACCTGATTTTGCTTTTTTCTGATGATGTCATAACAATTATTCATCAGAATCTTTGTAAGCCAGGTCTTAAAATACTTGTTAACCTTTAGTGTATCGATTTTCTCCCAACAATTAAGGATTGTCTCTTGGATGGCATCTGCCACATCCTCATCATTCATAAGAATTGCCAGTGCCACCTTGTACATATCCTGCATGTGTCTGTTAATCAGTTCAGTAAAAGCATCCTTATCACGCCTTTTCGCTCTTACTATAAGTTCATTTATATCGCGTCTCTGCATTGATGCAGCCTCCTGTTGTGCACACAGTATTAAGAATAATCAAAGCGTCCTTCAATTGTTCTTACATACATTAGACGTGTGAGGATTTAAAAAGTTTCACATATTTTTAAATTTATGTAAAAAAAGGATAAATAAAGGGTACAAACCTCATTTGATTTGTACCCTTAAAATATTTTTTTGAATCTAATTAAAGATGGCTCTTTTATTTTTATCTAATACGCTCTTAAGAATAAATCCCAAAATGCAAACACTAATAATCTCTCCGATTCCTACTGTCACTACCATAAACCAATATGCATCCTCAGACATATATGCATAGCGAAGAACAAAAGGAATTATTACCATATTGGCAATTACTGGTGGTAATGTGAAAATAAACTTTGTCTTTCTAAGGAAGTATGTTCCAAATGCTCCAATAAGTGTTGCTAAGCTTCCAAAAATAATATCCCAAATCACGCAGCCATTTACAATATTAGAAATAAGACATCCTACAAATAATCCTGGGATGGCTGCTGGTGTAAATACTGGAAGAATGCAAAGTGCCTCGGAAAATCTAACCTGAATGGCGCCATTTGCAAGACCTAGCACATTTGCTACCCAAGTAAGTACCACATAAAGAGCCGCTATCATAGCCCCCTGTGTAATTAACAAAATCTTATTTCTACTTTTGTTCTCGTTACTATTCAATTTCTTATACTCCTATCTGTTCAATTTCATCGATAATACTTCCGATGTAATCGATTGTATCAAGAAGTGCTGCATCTGTTGTCACATCAACACCAGCCATCTTAGCAAACTCTACTGGTGTAACTGTTCCTCCTGCTGCAAGTGTCTTCTTCCAATCTTCGACTGCAGGCTGACCCTCCTTGCGGATTCTCTTCATAACCTGTGTCGCGATAGTAAGACTAGCACTATAGCTGTAAGAATACAAGCCCATATAATAATGTGGCTGTCTCATCCATGTAAGTTCACAGCCTTCTGTAAGCTCAACCTCATCGCCCCAGAACTTCTTAAGTACATCCTTGTAAATCTCATTAAGAGTCTCAGCTGGTACTGCTTCCCCCTTATTAACACGCTTGTAAACCTCACGCTGATAAGCTGCCTCAAGAAGATGAGTTACAAAGTTATGATAGTAAGTATTTGAAATCTGTGAAGCAAGGACCCATCTACGGAATCGCTTATCGTCTCCGCTCTTTTCCTTAAGGTACTCAGCCATAAGAAGCTCGTTGATTGTAGATGGAGCCTCAACAACATAGTCTGATACCTCTACATCAAGGGCGCTCTGAGCTTTTCCACATGCTCTAAAGTGTCCAGCGTGACCCAACTCGTGAGCAAGTGTAAATACATCGCTCATTCTGTCGTTCCAAGAAAGTAAGATGTATGATCCCTTCTGGTATGGGCTGGCACAGAAACCACCTGTAGATTTACCAATGTTGCGTGCAAAATCAACCCATCTCTCCTTGTAAGCAGTCTCAAGCATTTCCTTGTAATCATCACCCATAATAGATAGACCATCGATGATGTATTCCTTAGACTTTTCGATTGTAACCTTTGGGTCGTAATCTGGATCTAAAGCAATCTTTAAATCGGCGTAGGTCATCTTATCAAGACCATTTGCTTCCTTTAAAAGGCGTGCATATTTTCTCATATGAGGAGCTAGCTTCTCCATGATGAGGTCAATCTGACGGTCATACATTTCACGAGTTACCTTTTGCTCAAACAGAAGATAATCTAAAACACTATCGTATTTACGTAATTCAGAAATAGTCTTTTCTGTTCTAACATGACTACCATAAACTGTAGCGGTTGTGTACATATACTCACGGATTTTCTTTGAAAAAGCATCAAATGCAGCTCTACGAACCTCTGTATCTCTTTCATACTCATAGTTATCCTCAAATAATGAATAGCCAAGAGGATGCTTCTCTCCATTTGCCTCAAAATCAGGGAACTGAATATCTGCAAGCTTACTTGTCTCATATATTTTATATGGAGCTTCAATTGTATCTCTAAGAGCTGCTATTGCTGCTTCTGTCTCTGGTGTAAGACGGTGTGGTCGCTGACGCTCAACATCTTCTAAGTAATGCTTACCAACTGTTGCTGAGTTAATAGCCTCCTCGATTAATTCCTTTGGAGCCTCTGCCAAGTCACTGTCTACGAAGGATACAGTGCTAAGTGCTCTTGAAAACTCACTCATAACAAGCGCTTGCTCCTTCTGAGCATCAGCATTTGTGTAATCTACAGACACATTTAAATCTACATAGTTGTATAAATGATCTGCCATGATATTCCACTTGTTGAGCTTATCCATGCAATCATTAATTGCCTCAGCTGTTGTAAGCTTTCCTTTATATTCCTTTTCCATGTCAGATGTCAGTTTCTTGAATTCCTCAAGTGCTGACATAAGCTCCTTAGATGACTTAAAAAGTCTTGATGTATCCCATGTTAATTCAACTGGGACTTCACTTCTTTTTTTCAATGTTTCTGCCATTATTCTTCTCCTTATTCTGTATATATTTTAGTTATCTGTGTTGTAAATTTTTGCTACTGCTCTTCTGTTTCCACCGATGATGACTACCGCTGCTGCAACTGCAATCAGGTTAAATACTAAAATAACTATTCTTGCGTCAACAATCTCTGCTATAGCTCCTGCTATCATCTCACCAACCAGCATTCCACCTGTCATAAGAATAAAGAATACTCCGTTGAATCTTCCCTTCTTCTCATCTGGAACATAATTCTGAGTAGAAGATATTCTAATTGTATAACTTGTCACGCCTGCCAATCCTGCCATAAATGACATAACCATGGCTATCTTTATCGGCATGAAAGGGTATGAACCTTCGAATATACCTATAAATACATAAATGAACATCGCAAATGCGAATTTATATTTTACAGGTATTTTGGCTTTATAGTGAATCCCTCCACCTAATGCTCTTCCAACGAAGGCTGCACCAAATACTATAACATAAATGTACTCACCGTTTGTAAAATTCCCTTTATAAAAAGGTAAAAGCAATACGTCTTGTGCTCCACATGCCATCATATTGAAAAGGAAATATATTGCGATGGCGAGTAATCCTGGCTCACCTTTCAGATATTCCAAACCTTCTTTAATATCTAGCAACATTCTCTTTCCGCTGCTTACCTCTTCTCTGGTTTCTGCTTTTCTTTTTTCTATGTATTCCTCTTCATGCTCAATCTGCGTCTCAAATATAGCCGCAATTAAAAAAGTAACCGCATTCATCACCATTAATGGTCCGATTCCGACGAGATTATAAATAAATGTCGCCACAGGAACCATTACTACAGTCATAGTTTCAAGCATGGAAGAAATAGAATATGCCTTCTGGTAATTTCCCTCTGTAATTAATAAAGGATAAAAGCTGTCATAAGCAACCATGTAGGTACTTTGAATTCCTCCAAGCAAGAAACAAATTCCAGCAAATAAAGGGAAATTAAATGTCCCAGATATAAGCAATATTGCCATAATTAAATACACCCCTGCACTAATAAAATCCAGTGTGTAAATCATCTTCTTTCTAGAAAATCTATCCAATATTGCACCCGAAATAATTGGTGCAATAAGCTGTGGCAATGTAAACATAACCATATAAACAGCATAAAGCATAGGTGAATTAGTATAATCCAACACCATTAGACTCATAGCAAATCCAACCATTGAGTTTCCCAACATCGAAACCACACTACCTATTGTTATGATTGTAAAATCTCTGGTCCATAAGGTGTTTTTATTATTCGTTTGATTTGTAATAGTACAGTCCGTCATTAGTCCTCCTATGTAAGCCAGCGTCTCCTTGCGTAAAAAAGCATAAAGAAAACCCCTTGAAGAATAATTACTTCAAGGGGTTGGTTTCGTAAATACGATAATACTATACGCTTCTATTCACACAAAGAGAGCGCACCAATCTTAAAGTAACAAGTGTTTAATTTAATTGCATTTCCAAAATTTAAAATGCTCATTAGTGCGTCCTCCTTTCTTTTTATTTAATCTGCGTAAAATAATAGCATACCGAATTTTATGCGTCAACATAAAATAATTGTAGATTTTACTTTAACACAATAAAAAAGCTACATGGTTATTAGCCCATGTAGCCGCTCTTTAAATAATCAACGAATGTCATCATTGTTCCGTTTTCGCTATCAAATAACTCTCTGAAAATGTTCATAATAAAAACCTCCTATAAACTCTTTTCTTATCTGCCTATAGGATATCATGATTTTCAGATAATTCTACTGACTTAGTGTATAAATTATACAATTCACGCCTTGTATATTTGTACATATTGCACAACAAATCTAATTAATTGCTACTTTCTTGAGAAACTTCTCCATTGCCATAGTTACAACCTGATTCAATGTAATTCCATTCTCTGCTGCATAAATAGAAGCTTTTTCATGAATAACAGGTGTTGTTCTAATATTGAAAGTTCCTGTGAATTCTTTCTCTGGAACCTTTCCAAATCTCTCGCAAGATTCCAAATAGTTTTCTATTGAATCATGAAAAGAGTTCTCTAATTCTTCTATAGATCGTCCATAAAAGTTTAAGGAGTCCTTAATTCCAAAAACATGACCCACAAAAATATGGTCATAACTATCATAACCTACAGTAGCTCGATATCCCTTATATTTCATCATATCTGATTTCATAAGCTCTACTCCTTTTCATCTATTTCTATAATAAAATTTTTTATTCGATCAACCATATCTCTATATAATTCGTTACCTGGATGAGGCCCATCAAATTGAACTTGTCGTCCTGTAATAGTATGACGATATCCTATTCCAGATCCTCTTCCTCCTTGGAACTTTACACAATTGCACTTTCCCATAAGTGTATCCAATTCTCTAGTAGTAAAGTTTCTTGGATATGGTTTTCTAAATAACTTTTCAATTAAATCTTTCTTTTTAGGCATTTAAAATATAAAAATGCAACTATTTTCTAGTTACATTTTATCATCCTTTCTTAGTATTTTAAATACCCAATCAATATATAATTTTTACTTTTTTAATATATCCACCGTGTGTGCACTTGCCCCTAAAAGATCGGCTCTTTCACAGACTGACATCTGATAGTTTATGAATTGCTGGAACTGTTCTTCTATGAGGGCATTTACCTCGCGGCGCATATAATTTGCAGGTCCATCTGGAGAGATAATCTGCATGCGCTCCAAGCCTGCTTCTGCATTAAGACTCTCTATATCTTCTGTTCTCATGAACATGTAAAGGTCATCTTCACCTGGGCGTACATGGAATGTTTCATCAAGCTTTCCATCTGCAATGTTTTCAAGAACATGACCTTCCTTAATTCCGTATGTAAGGAAAGCGTATTCATTCATGACGTAGGCTACTAATATATAGCCACCTGGGCGGGTAACTCTCTTTGCTTCTGATAAAGCTTTTAACTGCTCTTCTCTGGTCTTGAGGTGATACATAGGGCCAAAAAGCAATGTGAAATCAAAACTGTTTTCTTCAAATCTCTTAAGCTTCACTGCATTTCCCTGGAATGCCTTTACACCTGTACCCTTTGCTTTTAGCATGCCTAGATTATGTTTTACAAGCTCCACTGCTGTCACATCGTAACCTTCTTCCCAGAGAGGAATACTATAACCGCCTGTAGCTGCACCAATATCCAAAATTTGAATTTCAGACTTTGCTTTACCAGTCTCTTCTGCAAGCTTATCAAGGTATTTATGAACATATTTCATAGTGACTGTAAATTCCATGATGCCATGACGGCTGTTTAAGCGTTTGTCTTCGTTGAATTTATTGTAGTACTCTTCAAGATTAGTCATATATCTCCTTTAAAAAGGACCTCATACGTTGTATGAGGTCCTACACTGTCTATATTATTTTTATTATTTAGCACGGCCGCAACACTGCTTGTATTTCAATCCTGAGCCACATGGGCATGGATCGTTAGGGAAGACCTTCTTTACTTCGCGCTTCTTTGGAGCACGTGTTGCTGTGTCGTCCTTATTTGTTCCAGTAACCTTAGCAACCTCTTCACGCTCTACCTTCTTCTCAATGCGGATTCTGTAAAGCATTGTAAGTGTATCATTGATGATAGCTGCATTCATTGCATCAAGCATATCGTAGCTGGCTGCCTTGTACTCATCAACTGGGTTACGGTTACCATAAGCCTGAAGACGGATACCCTGACGAAGCTGCTCCATATCATCAATTTCTTCCATCCACTTGCGGTCAATAACACGAAGTAAGATAACTCGCTCAACCTCTCTAAACTGCTCTGGCTGTTCGAATTCCTTTTCCTTAGCATCGTACATCTTAAGAGCGATTTCTGTAAGCTTTTCTTTGAGCTCCTTCTTGCTCTTGATATTTCCGATAGAAAGCTGTGTCATAACAGGAACTGGAATTACTGGGCAAAGAAGATGATTAAGCTCCTGAAGCTCCCATAAATCCTTTTCCACATCATCTGGAATAGTCTTTTCAATACACTCGTCTACCTTATCGCGAATCATACCAAGAATCTGGTCATGCATATCCTCGCCCATAAGTACTCTATGACGCTGTGCGTAGATAAGCTCTCTCTGCTCATTCATAACCTGATCATAATCAAGAAGGTTCTTACGAGCTGAGAAGTTGTTTTCCTCAATCTTCTTCTGTGCTTTCTCAATAGCATCTGAAAGCATCTTATGTTTAATCTGCTCACCCTCTGGAACTCCAAGAGCGTTGAACATGTTAATAAGTCTCTCTGAACCGAAGAGTCTCATAAGGTCATCTTCAAGCGAGATGAAGAACTGAGATTCACCCACATCTCCCTGACGACCTGAACGTCCACGGAGCTGATTGTCGATACGACGTGACTCATGACGCTCTGTACCGATAATCTTAAGACCACCTGCTGCACGAGCATCCTCATCAAGCTTAATATCAGTACCACGACCAGCCATGTTAGTAGCGATTGTTACTGCGCCATGCTTTCCAGCTTCAGCTACAATTTCAGCTTCCTTTTCATGGAACTTAGCGTTAAGTACGTTATGCTCGATGCCCTCTCTACGAAGCATCTTTGAAACGAGCTCTGAAATATCAATGTCAATAGTACCGACAAGAACAGGCTGACCCTTTTCGTGAGCCTTCTTAACCTCTTCTACAACGGCCTTATACTTTTCTTTCTTTGTCTTATAAACAGCATCATCATGATCGATACGCTGAACTGGACGGTTTGTAGGAACCTCAACAACGTCCATTCCATAAATATCACGGAACTCCTGCTCCTCTGTAAGAGCTGTACCTGTCATACCAGCCTTCTTATCGTATTTGTTGAAGAAGTTCTGGAATGTGATGCTTGCAAGAGTCATAGACTCGCGCTTAACCTCAACATGCTCCTTAGCCTCGATAGCCTGATGAAGCCCATCAGAGTAACGACGACCTGGCATGATACGGCCAGTGAATGAATCAACAATCATAACCTGACCATCTGAAACAACATAATCCTGATCCTTAAACATAAGGTTGTGAGCACGAAGTGCAAGGATAATGTTGTGCTGAATCTCAAGATTCTCTGGATCTGCAAGGTTCTCAATGTGGAAGAACTGCTCAACCTTTGCAACACCCTCTGCTGTAAGGTTTACTACCTTATCCTTCTCGTCTACGATGAAATCTCCAGTCTCATTTCTCTCTACGCCCATAATAGCGTCCATCTTAGAGAATTCTGGAAGATCCTCACCGCGCTTAAGCTGACGAGCTAAAACATCGCAAAGCTCGTAAAGCTTTGTAGATTTTCCTGACTGTCCAGAAATAATAAGTGGTGTACGTGCCTCATCGATAAGAACTGAGTCAACCTCATCGATGATACAATAGTGAAGGCCTCTCTGAACTAAGTCTTTCTCATATACGCACATATTGTCACGGAGGTAATCAAAACCAAGCTCATTATTTGTGATGTATGTAATATCACAATTGTAAGCTGCCTGACGCTCCTCCTTTGTCATGTCGTTAAGAACAACGCCAACTGTAAGACCAAGGAAACGGTGAACCTCTCCCATCCACTCAGCATCACGCTTTGCCAGGTAATCATTTACAGTAACGATGTGAACGCCCTTGCCCTCCAAGGCATTCAAATATGCTGGAAGTGTAGATACAAGAGTCTTACCTTCACCAGTACGCATCTCAGCGATACGGCCCTGATGGAGGATGATACCACCAATAAGCTGCACTCTGAAGTGCTCCATTCCAAGGGCACGCTTACCTGCCTCACGAACTGTAGCATATGCCTCTGGGAGGATGTCATCTAATGTCTCTCCATTTGCAAGTCTCTCTTTGAACTCAGCTGTCTTTCCACGAAGCTCCTCATCTGAAAGAGCCCCCATAGCATCCTTATACGATTCTATCTTATCAACGATAGGCTTAATTCTCTTAAGCTCTCGCTCCGAATGTGTTCCAAATACCTTATCAATAATATTCATTACATCTAATCTCCTAACCTAAGGGATTTTAACAGTTACAAAATCCCACAAACTGCATCTATTTTAACAGAAAAAGGCTAGTTTCTCAATGATTTGATGAACTTCGCTTTATTGAAAAATATAATTTACGTTGGCAAAGGAAATTTTGTCCATTATCTTCAGTTTTCTAGGGATTTTGTATACTAATGGCTCATTATTCAGGTAAGTCTGATTCGTAGAATTCAAATCTGATATAAAAAAGTCATCCCCATCCCTAATAATTTTCGCATGATTGCTGCTAACAGTTCGTTCTTTCAAGATGGCATCATTGTTTTTTCCCGTTCCAATCCTGAATACATCCTTGTTAACCAGAAAATCGTCCTCCTGCTTCTGCCCATCATAAACAAGTTTTCCTGTAGGTTTCACATCAGTAAGTAGGATTGTCTTCTCCTCCAGCTCATAATCAGGCTCCACGATAAAATCCTCGTATGAAGATTCCACATCATCCTTAAACTGTATTCGCATATTTAAAAATGATTTTACGGAATCAAAGAAATTTCCAAATTTGCCAGTTTTCTCATTATCATACAAATCGTACATTTCAGATAAACTATCTCCCTGCGGAATATAGTCATTATGTAATTCTAACGACTCCTGATTTCCTTCCATGGCATATGGATCTATTTTCTCTACAAAAGTTTCATTATCTTGTTCCTCTTGAAGACTGTCCAAGATTTCATCAAATGTAAAATCATCCTTAAGGCACAAATCATAGGCATTATATATGTATTCTGCCAACTTGCGATTATCATTGGGTACAAGCTTCAAAAAGTATTCAATCAGCTCTCTAAACTGCTGCTGCACTCCTCCCATATCATGAGGATAATAGCAAAGACTTACCTTAAAGCTATCATTTGATTTTTCTAAAAACACAGTTTCCTTGCTTAGGAAAATGTGATTTTCATCAATTAGATATCTTTCTATCTCCTCATAAGCTAACTGGATGTTCAATATCAACCTTCTGAAAACCTCCAGTGTCAAATCCCTTGCCTCGACAAAATCCTCCAGGTTTTCTTTTCTACTAATGCAGTAATTATACTGCTGCACTCCATTCAAATTTACTTTTGTATACTTAAGCAGTGCAGGTATTTCGTTTTCTTCTATCATTCGCTCTTCGTATCCGGAAGAAGCTTCTGCCACTTCCAGCACCATAAAGCTTTCATTATGCTGTCGTTTATAATTAATTTCCATAAATTCACTAATCCAATATGGCATGTATTGTGCCAACTACTCCTTCCTTTGTTCTAAAAAGATTAACTGCATCAAAAGCATCTGGCTCATAGCTTACGTAATCCATGGCATCATAAAACAAATCAAATGCTATACATATAGCCATGCCTACAACCAAAATACAAAAACTGAATACATATGCAGCCTCCACTGTATAGCTTCCCTTTAACCGCATACTATAAGTCCTCCTAAGTTTGTAACCATGAACATAACTACATAACCTATTAATAAAAATGGTACAAAAGGCAATTCTACATCCATCTTAACGTGATGTTTTCTTACATATATTGTTCCAACAATTGCCGCTAATACCATACTCAACCATAAAAGCAACAGAGTATCTTTAAATCCAAGGTACAATCCCGTAACCATAATCAGTAACGCGTCCCCCTTTCCAATCCTCCCTTTTGAAATGATGCTAAATAGATATAACAAAACTCCAATCATCACTCCGCCCAAAATACTAAGCAAATCATTAGGCCTATAAACTATATTTATTATTATTCCAATTGCGCCAAATATAAGTATTTCACTTACCTTCACCCGTCTATCCTTTAAATCATCAAAGGTCGTCAGGCAATACAAACAAACTAAACCATATACTTCCATTTCTTCCTCTACTGTTCACCCGTACATTTACTGCAGGGTCTCATGCTATTTTTTACTTCCTCATATAAAACTTTCTTAATGTTATGCTTTATTTCTTTACAACTAATATCACTATGCCAGGCGGTTCCATAATCAGTCACATACACTAAGCCACCTGGCTTGATATTCTTGCATTTGTGACATTGATAATATATTCCGCCACTTTTATTTCTCGCTGATTTTATATCTTCAGCAGGCATAGAATGCACCGATGGATTTAAATATGTGCACATATAGTTTCTGTGATATGCCTCGCCCTTTTCAGTTATGTAAACATACCTTGCATCTAGGGAAAACTCTGCTTTGTCACACCCCACCCATTTTCGACACCTCGATCGCTGGGTCACTTCATATGTGTAGTTTCCAAGTAACCCAATAGGAAATGTCAGATTATAATTCACCTTTAAATCGATGTAATTTCCCTCAACAGTGGACTCACTGAAATCTAATCCTGCTGCACCACCATCTATGTATTCAATGGGTACTTTATGCTCTACTACTTCGTAACCAGCCATGGAAATAGTTGCAATCAAAAGACCTGCCTCAGACAGTTCTCCCCTTAGTGTCGGCTCTGCATTAGAGGTATCTACATCCTTATCAGACTCACCCTCATTTGCCATATTTCCAAGTGTAACTGCCATTCTTCTGCTTGCTGCATCTAACGACTGCTGCACCCCTGATTGAACCTGTAGCATTCTGAAAATAAACATTCCAAAAATCATAAGGGTAATAAATAATGGCAAGATTACTGCTGCCTCTATGGTATAGCTAGCCTTTTCAAAGGAGGCATAAAAAGGCATCTCCTTTTGAAGGTATTTGTGCAGAATACCCCTTACTTCCCTTGGTTGGCCTTGAACACTGGGTTGAATGTACAAGTTTGGTTGATAGTTACAATGAGACACCTATTTACACCTCCTTTCAAAATCTAGTAGGACATTGTTTTGTTTCTTACAAAATGATAACGTCCCAGCTCTCCCTTTCTCGTATTGTTTCCTGCAAAAAGAGACAAAAACATCTCCTCTGCAGAATATGTAAGTTCTATATCAGCTGCCCAAATCATATTGTCTACCTTTACATTCTTATAATCTTCAGTGGAATTAAGAGCATTTTCCATAATATCCAATGCTCTCATAGCTAATTTTTCATTAGTTCTAAGTGCAAGAAAACCAATGAGGTATTCCTTATATCCAGCTCCACTGCCGCAATCAATTGCCTTGAATTTTATATTGCAGACATTTGATAAATGCCAAACATCCGATGTCCATTGATTCAAGTTTTTTATAGGTGCTACCTTTCCTCCGCTCAATAACAAACGTACATCCAAAGTAGCTTCTGCATATGCCCAGGCACCTATCACTGCATATTTAACTGCCTCGATAATGGCTGGATTCATAGTAAAACCTGCCATTGCTTCAGCAACAGCTGTTGCCTGTGACTCCAACGCAGGTGTTTTAATGATTGTCGTGTAATTAGCTCCCTCTCTAACCAAAAGTATCTGCTCTACGGCAGATGCCAGGCATTGAGGGTCAGTTTCTTTTCCAGAAATCAGATATTCCACTTCATACTTTAAGCCATCATGCTTTAAGTCATTTCCAAAATAACTGTAATTTGACATCAGATAGTCTATGAAAAGGGCCTTATCTACTATTCCTTTACCTTCTTCAAAATCCATGTTCCCTTTTAATAGCTTTCGATGTGATGGAAGATTTTCCAACTGTGTACTTCTATCTGAAAGCGACTCTGCATTCGTCACCGTAGCAAGAACTCCTTTTGAAAATGATTCCTTCAAAATATCAAAAGCATCCAGAGGATCATCCTCTAACTTTTCTGGTCCCTGATAGTCCTCAGGTTTTGTGTTGGGGTCATCATCCTCATCAGCTGCTCTCCTTTTTTCTGCGAGCTCCTCTTTTGCGTTGTTTAAAGAACTCTTACTACTCTCGATTTTTATTTCTACTGGAATCTTTTCTATACCATTGACACTGTCTATGTGATTCTGTATTCCATCAATTATCTGACTGGTCATACCATATTTAGCAGCCTTTACACCAAGTCCTATAACACCTGCACCATCTCTATCAGTAAGAAGTGCGTATTTATTTACTGAACTGGTTTCAGCTGTCATTCTTGCAAAATTAAATCCACTGTCCACATCAGAATTATATTTACAATAATCCAATGTTTTCTGCTCCAAAGATCCTGGACCAGTCATGTTTTCTCCATATCCTAAATCCACCGCCAGAATCTTATAGTTTGACCATAGATAGGGATTATATTCTGAAAAAGAACTTTCAACTGCCATATCTGTGTACTCCTGAGCAAAGCTTAGCATCTCGTATAGCCTTATACATTCACTCATTGTGAAAATCAGGCTCATTACTGAAACCAGAATAAATGTGAAGAACACAGAAACAGAGCCCTTGGCCACTATACTCTCTTAGCCTGAGAATTGATTGTCTTGAACAGGCTCTCTACCAAATCGTTAAGATTATCCTTAAAGATAAGCACAATTCCAATTAATACAACCAGGATAAGGATCATCTCAACTGTACCGATTCCATCCTCCTCATTCCAAAACTCCATCATTTTATTCTTCATATGTAACATTAAATTCTTCATTTCTTTCCTCTTTCTTTCTAATTAATCTGCATTATTGCTGGTACAACCAGCACAATTATTACTATAAATAGCATTCCACCCATTGGTATCAGAAGCTTTGTAGAAGCTTCTTCTCCGGCTCTGATTGCTCTTTGCTTCCTCATGTCAAAAGCGTTTTCTTCTTCCTTTTCCAACGAATCCAACAAATCCCGTGAGCCTTTCCTTAAATTCTGTACCAACAGCATGGTTAGTTTCCTGTATTCCTTACATTCACAACTCTTTCCAAGCTCTTCCAAAGCTTGTATTTCCCCTCGGCCATCATTTATTTTTCTATATGTTTTTAATATCTCTTCATAGCCAGCTTTTTGTTTTTCACCCTTCTTCAGTGAAAGTACATACTTACCACTAATTCTTTCCAGTGCTTTTCTAAGACTCATTCCAGCTCCCATAAGAATTGACAGCTGACTCACTATCTGTGGATAATCTTTCGCCAATTCATCTATGTACATTTGTCGAGCCTTCTTTTCATCCTGTTTTTTACCTACAGCAAGTCCTGCCACAGTAAGAATCCCAAGGAAAATAATCTGCAAGCCTCTGAAATTCATCTTTTTCTTCCAGCTTAATTCCATTCCTGATATTTCTTTTGGAAGGACATACTCAGATTTTTCACGTGTACTTTCATCCAATTCTTTGACTGTTCTATCTATTGCCTCAAGCTGACCATCTAATGTATCCATCCCCTTGCGGTTAGCAAGAACAGAAAAACTATATATTCTTTCAGCCTCTTCGTAGTAAAGCGTACATTGAACATCTACTAACTCTCCGCCTTCTGGGATGTTTTCAACCTTAATTTTTCCATCTCTGGATATAATTCCATAGGGTGATAACTTCCAGCTTGCTTCTATCAACCCATCCACATATTCTGTTTCCAGTACCAAATCATAGGTCACATTATTCGCAGATTTGTTTTGTCCAAGATAGGTTTCTTCGATTTCCTGAATGGCCTTATCAAAGCTTTTTTCTATTTCCTTTTCTGATAACCTTCTATCTGACACCTCTATTTCATATTCCTGTTTTTGGTCCGAAAAACCCAACTCCAGGTCCTCTGAAACACTCCCTGCGCCTGCATCATTTCGTTCTATGACTCCATCAAAACCAACATTCGTATTTACGAAGTCATAAACCAGAATTCCTAATCCTAGCAATGTTGTGACTACTAATATTTCTATAAATTGTTTTTTCGTTAAATCATGACTTTTTTGCAAGACTTCCCGCCTCCCACTTCTTCAGACCTTGATATCAATAATTCTTCTTCCTAAAACTATCAGGCATCCATACACCACCAGACATCCACTCATCAGAATAATTCCAACTAGGTTTCCATATAGTGGCTTTATAAATCCCGGAGATGTCAAAGAAATATACCCTAGAATCAGGATTGGCATTACACACATAACTTTCAGTTCCAGTCTTTTTTCTGTTGTGATTGTCTGTATCTCCTGTTTTACAGCAATACTATCCTCAATCTTAATAGCTGTTTCTCGAATATGACGGCAGTAATCACCACCGCATCTTTTTGCAAAGGAAATAATCTCAGCAAGACTTTCTGCTTCCTCAAGTCCAGCTGTCTTTGCAAATTCCGCAAAAGCCTTTTCAACCTGAGTGTTCATGGCAATTTTCTGATTCATAATATGAACAGAATTCTCTAAAACTGATTCTTGTGAATATAGCTTCTTTAGCTCTTCCTCTGCCTGCAACAAAGCTCTTTCAAGGGAATATCCTGTCTGAAGACCAGCCACTATAAGCAGCATAAATTCCTTAAACTCCGTCTCCATTTTTGCCTGAAGCTGAGTCTGTTTTTCCTCTGATTTAAGCTTTAACCAAAAAGGGATAATCAGTACGCCTGAAAGAATTCCAAAGAAAGATCGATAAAAAAGAAATGCTATAGCTATTGTTATTCCAATACCCTGAAGCCAGGGAATCATGCCTTGCCATGTTCCACTAATTTTTCTGTATGCACTAAGTTGCCTACTTTTTCCCATTGACCAATAATCCTTCCATTTTCTTCACTTATTTCCTTAAACTTGTACAGAGTATTAAGTTTTATTTCACCTGAATCAATGCCTTCCACCTCTGATATTTCCAAAAGTTTTCGGCTCTTATCTCTAAGTCTTCCTAACTGCACAATAATATCTATCCCCGACGCAATCTGCTGTCTTATTGCTGGAAGTGGTATCTCCGCTCCCATAAGCACCATTGTTTCAAGTCGTGATAGCATGTCTTTGCAAGAATTACTGTGTCCTGTAGAAAGACTCCCATCATGCCCTGTATTAAATGCCTGTAGCATTTCTAGGGCTTCTGCACCTCTACATTCACCTACTACTATTCTGTCTGGTCGCATTCGAAGGCTGGATTTCAACAAGTCTCTTATACTAATTTCATTCTTTCCTTCGAGATTTGCATTTCTAGCCTCAAGTCGAACCAGATTGTCAACATTCTTAAGCTGCAGCTCTGCAGAATCTTCAATGGTTATAACCCTCTCGTCCTTAGGGATAAATTCCCCTAAAGCATTTAGAAATGATGTCTTTCCACTTCCTGTTCCTCCGGATACAAAAATGTTGTATCCGCACTCTACAAGCTCTTTCAAAAACTCTATTTGCTCCTCGTCGATTGAGCTCAAATTTTTCAATCTTTCCATTGTCATCTGCTCCTTTGGGAACTTTCTAATGGAAAGAATACTGTGGTCCACAGCAGCTGGTTTTAACACAATGTTTACTCGACTTCCGTCCTCCAGTCTGGTGTCCACTATAGGGTTTGACTCATTTACGATTTTATTACTTTGGGCCACTATACTTTGAATGATGTCATTAAGCTTTTCTTCTGATGAAAACCTTTCTTGCGAATGAATGACTCTGCCATTCTTTTCAATAAAAATATTGTCTGGCCCATTTATCATTATTTCTGTGATTTCCTCATCAGCTAACAAATCTTCCAGCACGTCCAGCTTTCGAAGAGAATTGAACACATGGTTTTCTATCGTCTGACGCTGGCTTAGAGAAACTGGAATGGATTTTGATATCTCCATGATTTTATTTTTTATTAGCCTAAGGATTTCTTCATCGGTAACGTCATAAGATAAGTCAATTTCATTCATTACCTCTATACGTACCTGTTCTTCTATGTTAGCCATAATTCTCTATAACATTTCTCTCATTGCTGTTTATTAGTTTCTTTACGAATACTCCAAGATTACCGTGCAAAAGCTCTTCCAATTGGTAGCTTCCATCAGTTAGATTTCCTGCTGACATTGGCAAAATTACATTCTCTACCGAAATATTCGCCTGTATTCTATCCAGATAATCTAAAAAGTTTTCCTGCCATTTTCTAAAGTAATCTCCCGGTCGTCCCAAGACGAAAAGTCGATTCATACGCTCGATATATCTTGCAAACCCATTGATAGCTCTTCCAAATAGGATAACAACTACATCATAATCAGTCTTCACAAGCATCTCGAAGAACTTATCCCAGGTATCTTCATCGATTTCACTGATTTCATTTGGATTCCAAAATGGCTCTATATAATCAAAGCCCATAAAGCTTCGAACGTAATCTGACAAACTTTTTTCCATATCCTCAGCATTAGTATTTAATAGATAAAGAAGATCCATAAGATTTCTTTCACAATTTCTGCCGATGAGATTTGGCATTATAGAAATCTCTTCCAGATCTACGAACAGGACTTTTCCATCTGTCCTGTGTGCTTGACCAAGTGCCATAGAAAATGGCAACTGTAATTCATGATTTGCCGGAGAATACACTCCAATAAGCTTAGATTTTCCATTAGAATTTCTTTTACTAATGCTATGTTTTTCACATACTTCCTTTAACTCTTTGATTTCATCTAGAATCTTGTCCACAGCCTGGAACTTATAAATGAAATCCTCTGTCATATTGTCTGAGTCCTCTGTAAGTATGTATTTATGTCCAACCACTCCCTTAGGTCGAAAGCCTGATATTTCCTCAAAATCTTCTGTTATTATGGCAACATCAAAATCTGTTTCATCTTGGAAAAATCCTTCTGGTGTCGTAAATATATGAACTCCAATGTTGGCCTTCATCATTAAATGATTGGCAAATTTTAATACATAATTCGAATCAAGATCACATAATGCGATTTCCAAATTTTTCATTGATTTCAACTCCATTCTTTTTAATCATTTATCATTTGTAGTAAAAAAAACGCAGCCGTCATATAAAAAGAATAGTGTAATCTTCTCTTTAAATTGATGCCCTTCTCATATAAGATAAGTCCCAATACAGCGACGCCAGCAAGCATCACCGAAGTTATCATCACTTCTGTTGTGTACTCAAAACCCACTAGTGTACTCATAACAGAAAACAATTTGATGTCACCAGAACCAAGCCCCTTAAGTGTATACAGCAGATACAGTATAAGTACTGGCAATATGGCTTTTATTATGAAAAGAACAACTCCAATCATCTGGAAGTTCTGTATATTCAGGAAAAGTCCTGCAGCATATCCCAGTATGATCAGCTCATTTGGAATTTTGTATTCCCTGGCATCAAATAAATTGGCCACGGTCAAAATACTCCACGTAAAAAACGTCTTCGTTTTCTTCACCTCCGTTTCGAGTTGGAATTATAGGATCTGGTGCCAGGAAGATACATAGCATTTCACGCTATAATAATTTTTGTAAAGAATCACATTTTGTTTTTTTGTTAGAGATAAATACACGTTTGAGGAATAAGTAGCACTATGTTGTATAATTCTCACAGTACTTCTTATAACTAAGTATTAAAAAAGAGATTCCCTGTTACGGAAATCTCTTTTTCTATAATTTAATATTAAAATTATGCCCAGAATCCTCTGCTGGTCTGATTACCCATTAGGCTTTCATTTAGTGCCTCCCTTCCATAGGTAACACCAGCTCTAACATACTGTGTATTCCGCATTATAGGCGCGGAAGAATCTTTCTTAGCCACTTGGTCAAACGCAATACCTAATTCATCCATGACTCTTTTAGCCTCTAATAGTCCATCGGAATTTGCCTTATATATGGATTTGGATACATTTCGCTGTACATAATCGTAAAGCGCGTACAGATTTGAACTTACCTTATAATCAAAATTTAAATCTCTCTGGAGGTGATTTACCACATCGGCACACTTCTTCAGTGCTACCACTGCTTCATCCACTTGGCCAGCTGCAAATTTATCCAGCGCTTCTTTTTCATATTCATTATAAATATCGTAAAGAATTGATATTAATCCGCTACCATTGCTGGATGCTATTTTTAAGGTAAAAGCTGAAATCTTATCTCTGTTCATTTACTATTTCTCCTATTAAGTGCATATCCAAGGCTAGAAAATGAATCTTGGCTAAGGATGATATACCCTACTACTGTAATAACTGGAGTGCCAACTGCGGTAACTCGTTAGCCTGTGCCAGTGCTGATACACCTGCCTGTTCCAACACGTTTAACTTTGTATATTCAACCATTGTTGTCGCCATGTCGGCGTCCTCGATTCGAGAAATGGCAGATGTCATATTTTCTTCAGTGGCATCCAAAGACTTTGTTGTATGCTCCAATCTGTTTTCGTAAGCACCAAGCTGTGAACGTACTGATGTAACATAGCTTAATGCTTCCTCTAGAGCATCCATTGCATCCTCTGGTCCCTCTGCTCTTGTAACATCTACATCATCGATGTACATAAACTCTGTACTTACTGATGCGATTCTTACCTTCATGCTCTGGCCCTCATTTGCACCTACCTGAAGTGCCATTGAGCCTATATCAGTTACATTGAAAGTTACCAAACCATCATATGGGTTTCCTGCGGGATCAAGTGCGTCCTTTTGAAAACCATCATCTAAAAGGAAAGACATCTCGAAGCCCTTCGTATCAGATACGATGACTCTTCTTCCGTCTGTCTTATATGTTGCCTGCGCACCAAATAAAGATTCCACATCATTTCCAGCATCATCTTTGTTGTTCTGATAAAGAACTATTACTGCATCCTCTCCTGCGTCTGCAATTCTTGGAAGTACGGTACCAGCTTCATCTTTGTCTAATACCTCATCGCCTCCATCATTGTAAAAGCCAAGTGCTCTTGCGAATTCCACGCTGGAAAACTCAATTTTTAATTCGGCGTCTGCTCCATATTTGTATGAAGAAATCTTAATTCCTTCAGGGTCGTCGAAATCTGTTATTACTGCGCCACCCTTTTCACAGGCCTGCCTAAGCATTCCATACACTGTTTCTCCTGACGACCCCTGCGTAAAGGTTACTGGATAACCATTTATTGAAAGCGATCCTGATATACCAAGTCCATCACCTTCTGTGGTTTTAGTAACTATTTTTTCTGGATCAGAATAATCCTCTTCTGTGGTTACCCATCTAGTTGTGTCTATAAATTCCTTGAAGTTAAATCCACCAGAAAATGTACCTGTTTTTACATGTGTTGTGGTTTTTACTTCTGTGTAAGTATTATCAAATACCTCGTCAAATTCATATTCTCCTGTTAATGATGTAGAACTTACAGCTCGTTCTGCTGCTTTATCCACTCTAAGCTGATAAATACCTGCGGGTACTCCATTAGATGTGGCAATCCTTGTTACATTATTGGCATAAGTTCTACAATCTAAAGATCCATCCAAAAGATTAATCTTATTAAATTCTGTTGTCTGTGATACTCTGTCAATTTCTGATAGAAGTGATTCTATCTCCTTTTGAATTGCTTCACGTTCTTCGTCTGAGTTTGTTCCATTGGCAGCCTGTATTGAAAGCTCTCTCATTCTCTGAATCATATCTGTTACTTCGTTCAGAGCACCTTCGGCTGTCTGTAAAACAGAAATACCGTCGGAACCATTTGTAGATGCCTGGTCAAGTCCATCAATCTGTGCCTGCATTTTACCTGCAATAGCAATTCCAGAAGGATTGTCTGATGCATGGTTAATGTTGAAGCCTGAACTTAACTTTTCCATTACATCTGAAAGGGAACCTTCGGTACCAAGAAGTTTGTTGTTTGTAATCACCGCTGACATGTTATTGTTAATTCTCATAGTCGCCTCCTAAAGCCGTAACAAAAGTCTAGCATCCGTGCGGTGTATTTTTAATTGATAAAGATCATCCCTGTCCTTACAATTTTATTATCGGTTCAATCCATTAAAAATTAATCGAACACTTATCAGAACATTTCTCCTATAACGTTCAAATAGCTTCTGGCTATGCTATATAGGGCCTCTGTCTGAATTTCATTTTCTCTATCTTCCACTTCCTTGAAGTTGCCCAGCTGCCAGTTATAAATATCATTGACGCTAAGTCCAGCCTCACGTGTAAATGAGAATGTAAAACTAAATCCTGTCTGTTCCTGCATGTACTCTGAAAGCTTATCGGCCTGGCTGGCAAGTCGCTCCCTAGTTTCAGCTGTTGCACATTCAACACTTGCCTTTACCTCACCTGCTTCATATCTAAAGGTGGTAGATACAGTGCTGGTCTGCTCCATATAAATTGCCATCTTTACAAGACCTGTTTCCTGCTGACCGCGAACGATGCGAAGATTCATATCACCAACTTCTCCGTCAACTGCTATAGGAATTCGATATGTCTCACCCGTATTCGCCATCTGCTGGATAGCTTTTGTCTGCTGGATAATTAGTTTCATATTATCTAAATCAATTGATTTAACATCTTCCAATTCTTCCATCGATTTCATGACACTTTCTGCTAAATCTCCAAGAAGCTCCTCTGCTTCTTTCATTGCCTCTGGACTATGGCAGGCTTCATCAAATCTCTGGAACGCAAGATTAATCAAATCTTCAATATCCATATCTTGATTTTCCTGCAGCTTTGCAGCTCTGCCGTATAAATCCTTTGTAAGACTTGAACCGTTCTGCATCAATGCCTGAACTGCTGTAATCATATTTGCAGTAGTTGGAATGTTAAACTGCTGCAATACTGATTCTACTTCTTCACTTGATGCAAAGGCATCCTTAAGCTGTGCTGTCACATATTGGTTGTAAGCCTTTTCCTCTAACTGCTCGGAAGTGATCGTTTCTGTTTCCATCGCCTGTGCAAATTCATCTGGATTCATATTCAAAATGTTATCCTCACCCAGAATGTGCATCTTGGCTGGAGTCATTGCTTCCTTGGCATCACGGCATCTATTTGTAAGGAATACCTTTTCAATCTGCTCGGTGATAGATAAATCTCTTACTACCATCTCATCTAAAGCACCGAATTTATCGTTGATTTCATAGTCCTTACCTGTGTGCTTACTTGAACGAACTGCTGTCATAAGATTGCGAAGAGTCACATCTGTGCCCTGACTTATCAACGCACCTATGGCTGCGCCATCAGACTTTTCCACTTGATGAAGAAGTCTGTACACACCAACATAAGCCTCACGCTCCTCAGCGCTGATTTCTGAATTATGCTCTGCCTTCCAAAGGAATTTTGCGTAGCTTTCCTCGTCAGAGGTACTTCCCATCTCAGCCTTGATATTTTCTGCCATGTTCTTAAGGTCATTCATAGTCATATCAAGCGGATTATTTCCTCGCTTAATCATCTCGGAAACAACTGCAGGTGTCATACTCTTAAAGGTACGACTTACCAACTCTGTCTGAGCCTTCATGCTTGTAACAGATTCTGCTGTGATTTCCATTTGATTATATGCAAGAATACGAACTGCCTTCTGGCTTGATTCTGTAGCCTCAATATCAAGGTCTGCCAAAATATCATCCACATTCTGGAACGCCTTATTGATGCTGTCACCCAAATCTTTTCTTACTTCTGTGCCAACAGCCTCATATGTCATTTCCATGCGTGAATATTCAGCAGTCACAGATACGCTGACTTCGTGAACATAAGAGAAAGTTTCCATCCCAATATTTGAAAATCTTCCAAATGCAGCCGCTGGCGCAGACTGAATCTCCGCCATTTCATTCATGACTTCCTTGAAAAGATTCACATTGGAATCTGTCTTCTCTCCTGTTTCAGACTTCATTAATATCTTAAGAAGATTTGTTTCCTGAAGCTTAAGCTTATCCAACAAATCTGAAAGATCATTTGTATTAACGTCGATGCCATTTTTCATCATTGTGAATGTGGCCTCAACTGTCATTGTAAGCTGAATCTCTGTAAGCTGACGTTTTGCAGTAACAGATGCTAAATCATTAACATCCATTCCCATTACTTCTTCAAAGGTCTTCTTCGCCTGATCCATAAGTGAATAGCCTTCGATAAGATATGCCTCTGTAGGCTCTTTTCCTTCAGCTAAAATATCTGATATTGCACTTACGATATTTTCCTCTGATGGTTTTTCATACTGCTCTAACTGAACCATGTACTCAAGATGCTCCTTTGTTACAGGAACATCTTGTTTTAACATGGTCGCCACCATGTTCTTTAATTCAACCGGCGGCACAGGGTTTCGCGCAAACCTAATGTCTTCACTTTCAATTTGCTCTATAAGTGAATCTACCTTACCCTCAACTAATTCAATGAGACTGATGATATCTTCATCGCTTGTCTCCACTGGAGCCTTTGCTGGCGCAGAATACTGTGCGTTATAAAGATTTGTGATTGTAGGCTCCAAATCATTTTTTACAAGATAGGCCTGAGCTTCCACTGGAAGAGTATCTGAAAGACCTTTTGTCATAGCCACTGCCTGAGCAATAGAACCTGACATTGCCTCTATCTCAGCATCTGAAAGACCTCCCATTTTTGAGATGTCTGCTCCAGCCTTTGCTAAATTCATCTTTATTTCGTCTACAACTGTAATAAGGGTCTCTGGCTCCATATCCATAGGGTCATGACCACCTTCTCGTGTTTTTGCAGTAGCCTCCTCATCCCAGGCTCTCTCTACGTTTTTGATTTTATCAACTGTAGACATGCCAAGAGCTGATGCCTCATTCACTTCCTTGGTGAAATCTTCATCAGTCATGACTCCCTTATTGTTATAGTATGCATTATCAACCGACAATGCCTTAAGCTCTTTATAGGTATTTGCTTTCTTATCGTCCTTGATACCGCTGGTTCCCACGCCCATAAGCTGGTCGCTTCCACCTTCTGTTTTGATGTAATCCGTTACCTTGAGTCCTTCTATTTGCATACAGTTCCTCCACGGCATTTACGTTTACATCTTATATGTCGGACGCTTCCGAGAAAAACTAAAGACCCTAGTTACACTCTCAATCCTGTATCTTACTCCGCTCAGCGTAAAATGCTTCGCTTGAGTAAGAACAGAGATTGATAGCTACTAGGGTCTTTCCTACAACTCTGTGCGTCCATCTAACGCACGAAGTAACGTTACTTCATCGATATATTCAAGATTGCCGCCTACTGGCACGCCTGACGCGATGCGGCTTACTTTAATTCCTGTAGGTTTGATAAGCTTGCTGATGTAGGCTGCGGTAGTTTCTCCTTCGAGAGATGAGTTTGTGGCCACGATAACCTCCTCCACATCGTTCTGCTGGAGGCGAACCATAAGCTCTTTAAGCTTAATGTCTCCAGGTCCTATTCCAGCCATTGGAGAAATAGCTCCATGGAGCACGTGATACACACCATCAAACTTTCCAGTCTTTTCGTAAGCTGCCAAGTCTCTGGTGTCCTCCACAACCATAATAATATTCTTATTACGCTTTGGGTTAGAGCAGATTGGACAAAGCTCGTCGTCTGTGAGAGTGAAGCATTCCTTGCAGTAACGGACATTTTTCCTAGCCTGAACAATGGCATTTGCAAGGTCATTTACCTTCTCTTCGTCCATTCCTAATATATGGAAAGCCAGCCGCTGGGCTGACTTACTTCCAATGCTAGGCAAATCACTTAGCTCCGCTATTAAGTTGCTAATTTCTTTGCTGTAATATTCCATTAATTAAAGTCCTAATCCACCTGTAAATTTAGACATAGATGCTGCACTTACTTCATCAACCTTACGAAGTGCCTCGTTAGCTGCAGCCATAACAAGATCCTCAAGCATCTCAACATCCTCTGGATCTACTGCCTCTGGATCAATCTTAATCTTTGTGATTTCCTTCTTTCCAGAAACTGTAACCTCAACAACACCGCCACCTGCAGTACCTGTCATCTCTGTCTCCTCAAGCTGAGCCTGAGCTTCCTCCATCTGACGCTGCATACGCTGTGCCTGCTTCATAAGCTGGCTCATGTTTCCTGGCATACCGCCACCTGGGAATCCACCTCTTCCTTTACCCATATCTTTATTTCCTCCTAATCTTCATCATGTTCTATTTCAATCCCAACATTCGCAAAGAAATCTCTCACATCAGTCTTTGTATTTTGTGAGCTTACTCCGCTGGAATTAATTTCTACTTTTATATTCACTGTCTTCTGAAGCATTTGCTCAATAACAGCTGATATATCTGCTAAAACCTCTGGGCGATTAACAAAATCTCCACCCATTCGTCCTGAACCCTCAGGCTGATCGAAAATCAATACCAAATCACCTGATTCATTGGTGGTGACTGTGGATACCTCCTTCAGGTACATCTTTATATTTACTGGAAGCTTTCCCATTACTGAGCCCCAACTTCCGGCAATCTTCTTAACCTCTTCTGGAACAGCTGCTGGTAATGGCTCCTTTTTTACAGGAGCTGCACTGGGTGTAGCGCCATTTCCACCAACAGGTGCCTGTGGAGCAGCCATAACTACTGGCACACCCTCTTCTACCTTCTTTTCCAGATTAGCCATTCTGTTATTCAAAGCTGAAATATCTGGCTCCATCTGAGGCTTACAAAGCTTAATTAAAGCAATCTCGATTAACACTCTTTTCTGGCTTGCATATTTAATATCATTTGAAAGTGCAGACAGAACTTGAATGTATCTCATTAACACTTCTGTGTCAACCATTCCTGCCTCTTCTTTTAGAAGTGCAAGATTATCTGATGACATTTCAAGTGCATCTTCCATATCTTCTGAGCTCTTAATAAGCATCAGATTACGAAGATACCATGTAAAGTCTACAACAAACTGATTCAGGTCTCGTCCCTGAGTGATAATCTCCTCAAGAATTCCGATGGCTGCTGTGACATTTCCATCAATAATATTTCTAAGAAGTCTTGAGAACACCTCTGTGTCGATAGCCCCAAGAACCTTAAGTACATTGTCATAGGTAAGAGTCTGACCGATATAAAATGCTATACACTGATCCAAAAGGGATAAGCCATCACGCATTGACCCATCAGCTGCTTTTGCAATATAGCGTATTGCCTTTTCCTCTACCTGTACACCTTCCTTATCCATCAGCTCTTGCAGACGGGCTGCAATAGTATCAATAGAGATACGATGGAAATCATATCTCTGGCAACGGCTGAGGATTGTAATTGGAATCTTATGAACCTCAGTAGTAGCCAAAATAAACACAACATAAGAAGGTGGCTCCTCCAAGGTCTTAAGCAGGGCATTGAAGGCTCCTGTAGAAAGCATGTGAACCTCATCGATGATATAAACCTTATATTTGCCCTCTGTAGGAGGATATGCCACCTCCTCTACAATCTGTCTGATGCTATCTACACCATTGTTTGATGCAGCATCCATTTCAATTACGTTCATGGAATTGCCTGCTGTAATAGACTTACAAGTCTGGCATTCCATACATGGACAACCATTTACCGGATTCTCGCAGTTGATAGTACGGGCAAGAATCTTTGCAATAGTAGTCTTACCAGTTCCTCTGGTACCTGTAAACAAATACGCATGTCCTATACGGTCGCTTTTTATTTGATTTTGAAGTGTTGTAACGATATGGTCCTGACCCTTTACATCCTCAAAGGTCTGCGGTCTGAACTTTCGATATAATGCCATATAGGACATAACAATTACCTACCCTTATTTTATCTTAATCACCGAAGCTAATACCTATTCGCTTAGCCTCTTCTATCATCTGACAATCAGGCTCTACCGTCTTCAACTTGCCAGCTACATCTTCAAGCGGAATTCGCTTTGTTTTGCCATTTACCATGGCAATCATATTTCCAAAATCTCCATCCATAATAGCCTGAGCTGCTGCCGAACCAAGACGAGTACAAAGAACTCTATCAAATGGGTCTGGGCTACCGCCTCGCTGCATATGGCCTGGAACAGTAACTCGAACTTCTATGCCGGTCTCCTTCTGGATTCTATCTGCGATTTCATAGGATACTGAAGGATACTTTGATTCTTCGAGCTTTTTCTTGTATTCCTTCTTTGAAAGCTTTGCATCTTCCTTTGAAATAGCACCCTCAGCTACTGCAAGGATTGTAAAGCCCTTGCCTTCCTCGGCACGCTTATTGATAGCTTTAACAACCTTCTTTATATCGTATGGAATCTCTGGAAGAAGGATGATATCAGCACCTGATGCCACGCCAGCATAAAGCGTAAGCCATCCTACCTTGTGCCCCATAACCTCTACAATAAATACACGACTATGTGATGAAGCAGTAGTGTGAATACAATCAATAGTGTTACAAGCAATATCAATGGCACTTTGGAAACCAAAGGTCAAATCTGTTCCATAGATATCATTGTCGATAGTCTTTGGAAGATGAATTATGTTAAGGCCTTCCTCTCGAAGAAGATTTGCAGTCTTTTGAGTACCGTTACCACCAAGGATTACAAGGCAGTTTAGATTAAGCTTATAGTAGTTGGACTTCATAGCCTCTACCTTATCAAGTCCATTCTCGTCTGGCTCACGCATAAGCTTGAAAGGTTGACGGCTGGAACCCAGGATTGTACCACCTCGTGTAAGGATTCCAGAAAAATCCTGACTGGTAAGAAGTCTGTAATCTCCATAGATAAGACCCTTATAACCATTGAAGTAGCCGTATACCTCCAAGTCCTTTACGTTTGCAGCCAAACCCTTAACAACGCCACGCATTGCAGCATTAAGCGCCTGACAATCTCCACCACTTGTAAGCAATCCGATTCTCATCATAGAAATCTTCTCCTTCCCTAAAGAAAAACCCTTATAGTTTAATTTCTATTACTTACTTGTCTCTATAACTCTTCTTACGTAGTTGTAAATTCTCTCTGTAGAAGCAATGCCAAGACGCTCCTTTGGAGTATGAATATCATGCATCTCTGGTCCTATTGAAACTGCATCAAGTCCTGGAAGCTTTGAAGCAAGAAGACCACACTCAACACCTGCGTGAAGAGTCTCTACTAATGCCTTATCTCCTGTCATTTCCTCATAAAGAGCAACAAGCTCATCTCTGAAGCTAGAATCTCTCTTGTACTCCCAAGCTGGGTACTCACCGTGAGTAGAAATCTTGCAACCAAAGGCATTTCCTACCATAGAAACCTTTCTCATAAGTGCAGCCTTAGCGCTGTCTACTGAGCTTCTAAGTGCACATGAAAAGTTAAGTCCCTCCTCTGTAAGCTTAAGGATACCAAGGTTGAGTGAAGTCTCAACGAGACCCTCAATATCATGGCTCATAGCCTGTACACCGTCTGGCATGCATGAAAGAAGCTGAATCATTCTCTTTGTATCTGCAGCGTTAACACCGTCTACTGCTGCATCACCTTCGCTCTTGATATCAATCTTCATCTCTGGATCTGTAACAGCAAACTCATTCTTGATAGCTGCTGCCTCAGCCTCCATAGCCTTAACAGCATCAGCTGATACGATAACCTTTGCTGATGTAGCACGTGGGATTGCATTGTCCTTTGTACCACCAACAAAATCAACAAGGTTAACATCAGAAACCTCAAGGGCAACTGCAAGCATTCTGTTAACCATTAATGTAGCGTTTGCACGTCCCTTATCAATCTCTGTACCAGAGTGACCACCTGTACAATCGTTAATCTCTACTGAAACAAGATTTCCCTTAACCTGCTCCTTCTTTGCTGGATATTCGAGCTCCATTCTGCATCCGCCTGCGCAGCCTGCAAGGAAATGTCCCTCTTCCTCAGAGTCAAGGTTTAAAAGCTTACGTCCTTTGATCATTGATACATCGATGCCTGCTGCACCTTCCATACCAACTTCCTCAGAAACTGTGATGATAACCTCAAGACGTGGGTGCTTAAGTGTCTCATCCTCTAAAAGAGCAAGTGCCATAGCTACAGCGATACCGTCGTCACCACCAAGTGTAGTGCCCTTTGCTGTAACGTATCCGTCTACAACCTCAAGATCAAGGCCTTCTGTAAGCATGTCCTTTGTGCAGTCAGGCTCCTGCTCTGCAACCATGTCCATATGTCCCTGAAGGATGATTGGAGCTACATTCTCCATGCCCTTAGATGCTTCCTTAATCATGATTACGTTGTAAAGGTCATCTGTGTAATATTCAAGATTGTGCTCCTTTGCAAAGTTTACAAGGTATGCACTAATCTTTTCCTCGTGATAACTTGGATGAGGGATGATACAAATCTCCTCAAAGTAATGAAATACTCTCTCTGGCTTACAATTGCTTAATACTGCCATTTTAAAATCTCCTAACTACTATTTATTTCTTGTCGTACTCACCGAACTCACAGCCGATGTTGTACGCTTCCATATCATCAACCAATTCCCATTTAAACTCAGCCTTTTTCTCTGAATCATTGTCTTTGGTCTTTAATATTTTTTTATAGAGCTTTATTTCGCCCTTTCCATTACCTCCATTCCAGAGGCGATTGTGAAGCTTTTCGCCGTTTGGCGCTTCATAATTTATGAGTAACATGTCCTTCTTCTGACATGAAATCTCCACTATCATCTTCGCAAGAGGTGTCTCCTGCTCTACCTGCCAGGTGATTTCATCATCACCCTCATGGCAATAAAACTTTGTCTTGGTGAGAGTCCAGAATCTAGAGAAATTAAACTCATAAGGCTCTCCCTCATACCACATGGCACCTAAGATAACATTATCAAAGGTCTGACCTGTTCTAATCTTTGGACGACCACCACCAATATCAAAGGCTGTGTTCTCCAGCCACTGGCCTGATATCTTACTCTTAAGATGTGAGCTTGCAAGCCACACCCATGGGGATGTAAAATCCTTACCCCAGTTCTTATCAGCATATCCGTAGCAGGAATCCTTATCTACGATATATTCCTCGCCATCCAAGATAACTGAACCATTGTAGAAGGTCTTCATTCCCTCTGCGTGCCAGAACATCTCGAAAGCATCCAGCTCTCTTGAAGCCCAGCTTGCACCATAGCCTACATTAAATGCCAGGTTCTTTTCCATGTTAAGGTCCCAAACCATCTTTCCTGCATCACACATCCACTCTGGATGAGCCTGTGCATCTTCTGGCGAAATCTCCACCATACCAAGTGTACGGCTCTCTGAAAGAAAACAATTATCTGCGCTGATTTGGAAAGGGGCATCTTCCTTGATGCTGACCTGCTTCCAACCAAAGAATCTGTGAAGCTGTCTGGCATCCTCTCCCCAGCAGCCTGCTTTAATCATCACATAAGATGGCTTAAGACCATTTTTCTTATTAGCTGGCAGCTGACCAAATACTGGCTCATCTCCTCCCAACTCGGGATTAACTGTAAAAAACTCGATAAAGAAAGCTTTTTCCTCGCCAGTCTTTTTGTTATGACCTGTGAAGCTGTGCCACCACCAGTCATAGCCCTCTGACGCCAATGCACCCTTAAGCATAAAGCGATTACGCTCTATATCTGAGTGATTAAAGCTGCGCTCAAAGAGTTTTTCCCTCACATCAAGACCGTCGATTTTCTCAAGTACTGTTTCTTCTAACTGACTAAGCTTTTCTTTTACCATATTAAAACCCCATTTTTCTACATAATACCCTCTATTTACTATATCATTTTCGATAGGTAAATTCTATCCAATCAATAAGGTTTTCTATCTTGTCATTTCTATATCATGTTTTGACAATATATGTATTTATCTTATAAAATTATGGATGTGACAATTGAATTGTCACCTACACTTTTACAATTAATTGGAGGATTTACTATGGGAGAAAGACTTACCCAGGGAGATATTGATAAAATTCAGGCTGAAATTGACGAGCGAAAGCTTGTTATTCGTCCAAAGCTTTTGGAAGAAGTTAAGGAGACCCGTGCTCAAGGCGACCTTTCTGAAAACTTTGAATATCACGAAGCAAAGCGTGCTAAGAATATGAATGACAGCCGCATCCGTTACTTAGAGAAGATGCTTAAGTTTGCTGAGGTTGTAGATGACAGCAGTGCTGATGACGAAGTAGGTATTAACAACACTGTTACTATCTATATTCCAGAAGATGATTGCGAGGAAACCTACAAGCTTGTTACCTCTATTCGTGGCAATTCATTAAAGGGACTTATCTCTATCGAGTCACCTCTTGGTGCTGCCATTCGAGGTAAGCATGTTGGCGATAAAGCCATGGTAAAGGTTAATGATGATTATTCCTATGAAGTCGAGATTCGAAAGATTGATAATTCTACTACTGATGAGGATGATCAGATAAAGAGATACTAGAACTTGTAAATAATAAAAGCCGCCAGACTTTGTCGTCTGACGGCTTTTTAACTGTTTATTCTTTATTTATCAATTAGTTCTGTCCAAAATGCTCTACATATTCATGTGCATCATCATCATATTTGTCTTCCAGGTGCGAAGCACTCCAATAGTATGTTCCGGTTGTCTCACTATATACACCTACTGTTAAATCTGTCACACCATCTTCTCGTTCTGCGCCAATACAAACAGTGTATTCAGTGTTATTATCACCTTTGGTGTCTACGTCAAGCCAACCGTTCTGTCCACCGTTTCTATTTACATTTTCTTTAACGTATTCATAGTATCCTTCTTCTCCTGGTTGTACTTCAAATGGAGTCATTATACCCTGTTCATTCTCTGCCCCGTCTAAGTAGAAATATGTACAATTATATCCTTCTCCTCCACCATTCATGGAACTTCCACCACTGGTTACCATACGGCTATTTACATTTATAATATTTCCAGACTCCTGCTTATTTGTTGCCACGGAATGGTATCTTCCATTCTCATCATAATTGCTCTTTATATCTAAATCTGCTGGAATATTAGCTTCATCCCTAGTAGCTTCACCATTCTTTACTTTTACAATATTATCAACCAAGTCATTAGAATAAGTTTCAATACCTACTGAAACCTTTCCTCTGTAATCTGAATCGTCTACTACTACAGAATCAGATGTCTTAAATACTGCAACTGAATCTTCAGCTATATGTCTATCACGGTATACAGCAGTTCCTGAATCATTCTTAAACACATAATATGTTAATGTAGTGTCTCCAACCTTGATTGTATCTACAGCTGTGTATCCTTTTAATGTAGACAAATCTTTGCTGCTGCTGAATACATATGTACCTTTAGCTGTCTCTACAACCGCCATTCTCTGCTGTTCCTGTGCTCTTACTACAGCCTTTGCAACTGTTGTAAAATCAACTGTTCCCATAGTAACAGAAATTTTATAGATTGAAGGTGTAATAGCTACAGATTCTTTAGATAATGTATTTACTGTAATTCCTGACTCAGCACAAGCCTTTACTGTTGTAAGAGTTCTGTTCTCTTTAGAACCTACTGTTGCGTAGTGCTCATAATATTTAAGGATATCAAGTCCAAACTGCTCCTTTAAATCGCCATATGCTGAAGCGTATGCAGCTGGATCAAAATTAGGATTGCAAGTACGTCCTTCGAAAATACCACACTTGCAGAAATGCTCAAAAAGTTTATCTGCATCAGCACCAACCAATTTAACAATGTCAGGATTTGCTTCCATGTAATATTCTAAATCGAATAAACTCTTAAGCATCTCCATATCCTTAGCAGATATAGTTCCATAATTAACATCTTCTGCATTAGAAGCCTGTGTAAGACCTGCTGCCTGCACATTGTAAGCAGGAGCTACTGAAGCTACCATTGCAACTGCCATCATGCTTGCTAAAAACTTTCTCATTCTCATTTCAAAATACCTCCTAAAGAAAAACTCTTTCTTTTGAAACTGAATGAATAGTACCCCCCCATTTTCGTTATGTCAATCTTTTTCACACAATATACATATTTTTTTATAACGCTTTGGTTTGTTATTTCCACTCATATCTACAAATACTTATATTTCTCTAAAAACGTTTCTCTATCTTCTAACGCTTTGTTATAATATATAGGAATTATTATAAAGAAGGATTATTCACAATGAATAAATCAGTTGCTAAAAAAATATTTTGGATGTGCTTCACCCTGGCACTTTCAGTGCTCACGATTTGGGCGCTGTTAAAGCAAAATCAAAGCATGTCCATACCAAAACTTATTGAACTGGTATCTGGGGCGGATACTAAATGGATGACTGCAGCTATTGTATCAGCTTTCTGCTATGTAGTATTTGAGGCAATTGCCCTTTGTTCCATATTAAAAGGAATAGGATATAAACAGAGATTAAGAGATGGATTGATATACAGCACTTCTGATGTATATTTTTCAGCTATTACACCATCTGCCACAGGTGGACAGCCAGCCAGCGCGTTTTTCATGCTAAAGAATGGAATTCCAGCTGGTGCTACATCAGCATCCCTGATATTAAACTTGATGATGTATAATGCATCAATAGTTTTCCTGGGGATTATAGCGATTATTATTGCGCCGAGAGGCTTTTTTGAATTTAAATTATCCTCTAAAATTTTTATAGGACTTGGCTTTATAGGACTAACAGTCTTGAGTTTATTCTTCTTTTCCGTACTCAGGGGAAGTGAGAAAATCTTTGCTCTCATAAGAAGGTTTCTTAGATTTTTACATTCTAGAAAGATTCTTCACAGGCTGGAGCCTAGATTGGAAAAACTTGATAAGATAGAAGAGGATTACGAGAACTGCTCAAAGCTTATCGCAGGTAAGACTACCATTATGGTCGAGGCATTCTTTTGGAATGTGGTGCAAAGAGCCTCACAGATTATTGTACCAGCACTTGTGTATATATCGATGGAAGGTCACAGCAGACTGACACCGCTTCTATTTTCAAAGCAGTGCCTGATTACAATCGGATATAATTATGTTCCAATTCCTGGAGCACTTGGAATTGCAGATTATTTGATGATTGATGGTTTTTCTAGTATCATGTCAAAGGACATGGCATTTAACCTGGATATGGTCAGCCGTGGACTTACATTCTATATCTGCGTCACACTAAGTGGTGTGATTACCTTAATAGGATATTTGAAAGGAAGAAATAAAAAATGATTGGTGTTTACGATTATACAGTTATTTTGACATACTTATCTACTATATCAGGAGTTGTAGGAATCATTGTTACAATGACAGGTATTGGACATCCATACTGTGGAACATTGTTCTTAATGCTCTCTGGTTTGTTAGATGGATTTGATGGAAAGGTTGCCCGTACTAAGAAGGACAGAACTGAGATGGAGAAGGAATTTGGTATTCAGATTGATTCTCTTTCAGATTTGATTTGTTTCGGTGTTTTACCAGCATCAATTGGTATTGCTCAGCTTAGAGTTAGCGGTATTCTTACCGATTTAGGTCGCAATGCCGAGAGACCAGATCACTATTCAATGATTCTTTTATTAATCTCAATTGCAGCATTTTATGTACTCGCAGCACTTATTCGCTTAGCATATTTTAATGCTACAACAGATGAGCGTGCTGAAGAAGCCAAGATTAAAGGAAAAGCATATTTCACAGGTCTTCCTGTTACTACAGCAGCATTAATTTTCCCACTTACACTTGTTATTCACTGGTTTACAAGAGCTGATTTAACAATCTTCTATTTTTGGCTTATGTTTATCGTAGCCATTTTGTTTGTAGGTAACTTCAAGGTTCCTAAGCCAAATAAGAAACAGTTTGCAGTAATAATATTTATTGGATTTATCGAACTTGTTGGAACATTATTAATTTTATTTTACGAGTAAATATGAGTGGATTAAATTTTTTATATAACACAAAAGTAGGGCGAATTATACTTCGTCCTTTATTATTAAAACCTGTATCTGATTTTTCTGGATGGTTGCTTGATTCAAAGGCATCAAAATGCATTATTAAAGGCTTTGCAGAGTCTAATGAAATCAAGCTAGAGGATTATATCCTTGATGATATCAATTGCTTTAACGACTTCTTCTGCCGCAAGATTAAGCCTGAGCTTAGACCTCTTGACTTAGACGAGAACCATTTGATGGCTCCATGTGATGGTCTTTTAAAGGTATACCCAATTACAGATGATTTAGTAATCCCTGTTAAGCAGAGTAAGTTTTCTATTTCGGATTTACTTAGGGATAAGCAGCTTGCAAAAGAATTTGAAGGTGGCTACTGTCTGGTCTACAGACTATGTGTAAACCACTATCACAGATATGCATACTTTGAATCAGGAGAGAAATCTGCCGATGTGGTAATCCCAGGGCTTTATCATACAGTACAGCCAATAGCCCTAGAAGCAGGCCCAGTTTTTGTAGAAAATAGCCGCCAGTACACTGTACTAAGTAGCAAAAATTTTGGAAGATGTGTGCAGATGGAAGTTGGCGCCATGTTAGTTGGTAGAATAGTCAACAACCAGCCTGAAGCAGGCCCTGTTACACGTGGAGAAGAAAAGGGACACTTCGAATATGGTGGATCTACCATTATCGTGTTAGTTCCAGCAAATAAAGTAAATATCTATAGAGAAATCCTTTTTGCTTCTGAAAATGGCGAGGAGACGCCTGTTGTTATGGGTCAAGTTATAGGTAATAATCCTTAAAAATGGCGCCGCAATTGCGGCGCCACATTCATTTGAATAATTATTCTTCTGGTTTGGCTGTAGGCTTTCCATGCCTCTGTTGATAGACCATAGCCAGCATGTCAGACTGGTACTTATCGTCATTGCTCAGGACCTTCAGCTTATCCTTGACGTCCGTCTTTCGGGCACGGATGGTGTCAAGTTCCTTTAGCAAGCTTTCTTCCTGGTCCTCATAATATTTCAACTGTCTTTTCAGTTCTTCAATATCTCGCCTTGTATCAGCATCTAACATGGTGTCCTACCTCCCCTTATTACATGTAATATCTCGATTAGGCTTTTAAGTCCTGGCGTACCAAAGCCTTCTTTAATGCTATCTCAGCTCTCAGCACATCTACTCCGTCGTCCTTGTTTGCCAAGCGCTCTCTAGCTCTGTCTTCCGCGCTGCGGGCTCTCTCTAAGTCAATCTCATCTGGCCACTCAGCTATTTCAGCAAGTAAAGTTACCTTATCAGGCAGAACCTCAGCAAGACCTGCGTGCACTGCGGCCTTCTTCTCAGACTCTGCCTCATGGATTGTGCAAATACCCGGCGCAATAACAGTAGTCAAAGGAATATGCTTTGGAAGCACACCAATCTGTCCCTCGACTGTATTAAACTCAACCATTGTTGCCTCCCCTTCATAAAAGGTCCGCTCAGGCGTAATGATTGATACTTTAAAGGTGTTATCTGCCATAAGCCACCTCCTACTTAGCGTTCATCTTGGCACGAACCTCGTCGATTGTACCTGCATTGAGGAAGTAACTCTCTGGGATATCATCATGCTTACCTTCAAGAATTTCCTTGAAGCCTCGTACTGTCTCAGCGATTGGCACATACTTTCCTTCGAGACCAGTAAACTGACCAGCTACGAAGAATGGCTGTGACAAGAATCTCTGAATCTTACGAGCACGGTTAACTACAAGCTTATCCTCTTCTGAAAGCTCGTCCATACCAAGGATAGCGATAATGTCCTGTAATTCCTTATACTTCTGAAGAATCTCCTGAACACCACGTGCAACTGTGAAGTGCTCCTGACCTACGATACGTGGATCAAGGATACGAGATGTAGAACCAAGTGGATCTACAGCTGGGTAAATACCAAGCTCGGCGATAGAACGCTCAAGAACTGTGGTAGCATCCAAGTGCGCGAATGTTGTTGCTGGAGCTGGATCTGTTAAGTCATCGGCAGGAACATATACGGCCTGAACCGATGTGATAGATCCGTTCTTAGTAGATGTGATACGCTCCTGAAGAGCACCCATCTCTGTCTGAAGTGTTGGCTGATAACCAACGGCTGAAGGCATACGACCTAAGAGGGCTGAAACCTCTGAACCAGCCTGAGTAAAACGGAAGATGTTATCGATGAAAAGAAGCACGTCCTTTCCACCCTTATCTCTGAAGTACTCAGCCATTGTAAGTCCAGTAAGACCTACTCTCATTCTGGCTCCTGGTGGCTCGTTCATCTGACCGAAAACCATGCAGGTCTTGTCGATAACGCCTGACTCCTTCATTTCATAGTAAAGGTCATTACCCTCACGGGTACGCTCGCCTACACCTGTGAATACTGAGTATCCACCGTGCTCTGTAGCGATGTTATGGATAAGCTCCTGGATAAGTACGGTCTTACCTACACCGGCACCACCGAACAATCCAATCTTACCACCCTTCTGGTAAGGGCAAAGAAGGTCAACGACCTTAATACCTGTTTCAAGCATTTCTGTTGAAGTTGCCTGTTCCTCAAACGCTGGAGCTTTTCTATGAATAGGCATTTTTTCAACACCCGTAGGTGCTGGCTGTTCATCAATAGCTTCACCAAGTACGTTGAAAATACGTCCAAGTGTAGCCTCACCAACAGGAACTGAAATTGGAGCTCCTGTAGCAACTACATCCATTCCACGTACTAAACCGTCTGTAGGACCCATGGCAATACAACGAACTGTATCATCACCCAAATGCTGTGCTACTTCTACAACCAGTCTCTCACCGTTATCTCTTGTGATTTCAAGAGCATCGTTGATTTCTGGAAGCTCGCCTTCAGCGAACTTTACGTCAAGTACGGCACCGATGATCTGAGTGACTTTACCAATATTATTTGCCATTTTTTCACTCCTATCTTCTTTAAGATAATGCCTCGGCACCAGCGATAATCTCGGTTAATTCCTGAGTAATTGATCCCTGGCGGGCACGATTGTATTTTAATGATAGATCACTAATAATTTCCTCAGCATTATTTGTAGCTGAATCCATTGCCTGCATTCTGGCACCATTTTCTGAAGCAACAGCTTCAACCAAAGCGCCATATACAAGTGAAGTCACATACTTTGGAACGATAAGGTCTAAAGCTTCCTCCTCATTTGGCTCAAAATTCATAAGAGCCTCTGCACCGGAAGACTTTGCTGCCTCAACATCCTCTTCTGCGATTTCAGCAGGAAGCAGCTTCATTAGCTTTGGAATCTGGCTAACTGTATTTTTGAAGTGTGTATAAACAAGGTAAATCTGTCCGATTTCCCCGCTTGAATATGCTTCAAGGACATCCTTGCAGATAGCCATAGCGTCTGCATAGGTAGGTGCTTCCATCACTGGAGAGTAATCCTTCTCCACTGTGTAACCCTTATGGGCAAGACTCTCACCACCCTTATGTCCTATTACGTAAAGCTTCACATCCTCAGGCTTCATTTCAGATCCAGTTATCATCTTTACAATATTAGAATTGTAACCACCTGCAAGACCACGGTTAGATGTGATGACGATTACGCCAATCTTATCTGAGCCATTGTCTCTAAGGTATTTGTTGTTAACTGTTCCTGCCTTGGCAAGCATACTGCAAATCGTATTATACATAGCGTTGAAATACGGTGTGGTCTGCTCTGCCTTAGAACGTGCCTTCTGGAGCTTTACTGTAGATACAAGCTTCATGGCCTTAGTGATCTGCTGAGTGCTACTAACACTCTGTTTTCTTCTTTTTATGTCTCTCATTGAGGCCATAACAGATCACCCTCCTTACTTGTAAGTCTTCTTACACTCCTCGATAGCCTTGATTAGCTTCTGTTCCATGTCATCCTCAAGAACCTTTGTAGTCTTAATAGACTCTGGAATCTCAGGATACTTGGTATCAACAAGATCAAACAATGCCTTCTCGAAAGCCTGAATATCTGCTGTTGGAATGTCAAGCAGGTACTTCTTAGTAGCAGCATAGATAATCATAATCTGATACTCTACTGGCATTGGAGCATACTGTGGCTGCTTTAACATCTCCTTGATTCTTTCACCCTGTGCCAGCTTCTCAGCGGTATCTGCATCAAGCTCTGAACCAAACTGTGCGAAAGCTGCAAGCTCACGGTACTGCGCGAGCTCTACACGGATAGGAGCTGCGATTTTCTTCATAGCCTTAATCTGAGCAGAACCACCTACACGGGATACAGAAAGACCTGCGTTAACGGCTGGTCTAAAACCTGCGTTGAAAGCTTCTGTCTCAAGATAAATCTGACCATCAGTAATTGAGATAACGTTTGTAGGGATGTATGCAGATACATCGCCTGCCTGTGTCTCAATAATAGGTAATGCTGTAAGTGAGCCACCGCCCAACTTATCAGAAAGTCTAGCTGCACGCTCAAGAAGTCTTGAGTGTAGATAGAATACATCACCTGGGTAAGCCTCACGTCCTGGTGGACGACGAAGAAGTAATGACAGTGTACGGTATGCAGTAGCGTGCTTACTTAAATCATCATAGATGATAAGTACGTCCTGTCCATTCTCCATCCACTCCTCACCGATAGCACATCCTGAATAAGGAGCGATATACTGTAAAGGAGCAAGCTCTGATGCTGTAGCGGCAACTACTGTTGTCCAGCTCATAGCACCATATTCCTCTAATGTTTTAACAAGGGCTGCAACTGTAGAAGCCTTCTGGCCAATTGCAACGTAAATACACTTTACGCCCTGTCCCTTTTGATTAATGATTGTATCAATAGCGATAGCAGTCTTACCAGTCTGTCTATCACCGATAATAAGCTCACGCTGTCCACGTCCGATAGGAATCATGGAATCGATAGCTTTAATACCTGTCTGCAGCGGAGTATCTACGGATTTACGAGAGATAACGCCGGAAGCAACACGCTCGATAGGACGGAACTTTGTTGTCTCAATAGGTCCCTTACCATCGATAGGCTGTCCAAGTGCATTAACTACACGTCCAAGCATTGCGTCACCAACAGGAACCTCAACAACACGACCAGTTGTCTTTACCTGATCACCTTCGTTGATGTTCTTATCGTTTCCTAAGAGAACACAACCAACATTGTCTTCCTCAAGGTTTAAGACCATGCCATAAACTTCGCCAGGGAACTCTAAAAGTTCGCCCTGCATAGCGTTCTGTAATCCGTGAATACGTGCAATTCCATCGGCAACCTGAATAACAGTTCCTACGTCTGCCACGTCAAGCTGCGCTGCATAGCGTTTCATTTGCTCTTTAATAACCGAGCTAATCTCTTCTGGTTTTAAATTCATGGAGCGCATTCACCTACTTTCAATTGAATATTTGATAACTCGTGTGACAATTTACTAATCTGAGTTTTGACAGAACTGTCAATAACTCTATCTTTAATGCGAATTACCATACCCCCGATTAGATCAGGGTCTACTGTATAGTCCATTACAAATGAACTGTACTCAGTAGTTTGGAGTAAACGCTTCTCGACATCTGATTTCTGTGCATCCGTAAGCTCAAATGGAGTTGATACAAAGGCACGTCCGATTTTCTTGAAATCGAAAACCCTGTCGATGAAGTAATTAAGTACTTCAACTGTATCCTTGATGTGGTCCTTCTCCTCAAGCATGCGAAGAAGTCCAACCATCTCGTTACTTACTCTGCCTTTGAAAACGTCGTCGATTATCTGAAGCTTTTCTTCTTTATTGATCTTTGGATGATTCATCATTTGAGAAAAGCCGTCATTTGATTTAACAACCTCTATAACCCCTTGGGCTTCATTTAAGAAGTCGTCGACCTTTCCTGTTTCCACGGCTAGCTCAAACAACGCATCACCATATACGTTTGAGACTAATTTAGCCATGTGTTTTCACCCATTTCCTTAAGAGTTTGCTCAACCAAGGTGTTCTGAATAGTTGTATCGATGTTTGCAGCTACAACCTTCTGTGCCATAAGAGCGGCTACAGAAATCATCTCCTGCTTAACATCATCAGCAACCTTCTTCTTCTCAAGCTCAGCTTCCTCGTTAGCTCTTGCTACGATAGCTGCTGCTTCTTCCTTGGCTTCGTTAACAATCTTGGTTTCATTCTTCAAGGCCTTTGCTCTTGCTTCGCTTAAGATTTCATCCTTTTCTTTTCCGATATCTCTAAGCTTTGCTTCATATTCCGCCTTTAGCTTTTCTGCCTCTTCCTTATCTTTCTTTGCATCTGCAATATCCTTTGCAATGCCATCCTTTCTGTCCTTTAACAGCTTTCTTGCTGGATTGAACAAGAGGTTTGACATTATAAGGAATAGGAAGAATACTGCAATGGCTAAAAGCGCAGCATCATTAAGCAATTGAAAGTCCAAGTCAAATAGTCTTTCCAAAACTTTTAGCCCTCCTTTTTATAATATTTCTTCCTAAATGTAAATTAGCCAACTAATGGCTGTACAAAGAGTAACAGAAGGGCGATAACCAAACCGTAAAGACCTGTTGTCTCGGCAACGGCCTGACCAAGTAACATAGTAGACATGATCTGTCCCTGTGCTCCCGGGTTACGTCCAACGGCTGCTGCACCGTGACCAGCTGCGATACCTTGTCCAATACCAGGACCAATACCAGCGATAACTGCGAGACCAGCACCGATTGCTGAACAAGCTTTAATTAAGTCTGTACCTGAAATGTTCATAAATGTTTTCCTCCTAAAATATAGTTTTTAAATTTTAAGAATCCCCATAAGACTGGGTTATGTATGTCATTGTTAACATACAGAATACGTAGGTCTGAATTGCACCTGAGAAAATATCAAAGTATACATGCAATGCTGCAGGCCATACTAATGCGAATTTTCCTAGCAATCCATAAACAAGACCCATAATGATAGTTCCTGAAAGAACGTTTGCAAACAAACGCAGTGACATTGATATAGGTACTGCTATATCAGAAATCACGTTAATTGGCAGCCAGATAGGCAGCCATGGTGGCAGTGGTGAACATTTGTCGATCCAAATGTCCTTTGCACTCTGATGCCTTACCTTTACTACATGGATGCAAACAAAGGTAATTAATGCAAGTGCCAGTGTTGTACCGTAATCGGCTGTTGGTGGTCTTAGGCCAACTAAACCGGATAAGTTGGATACCAAAATAAAGCAGAAAATGGTACAAATCCAGTTTGCAAACACTGGTGCGTGCTTACCCATACTTCCTTCCACAACAGAATCTAGTAACCCAACAATGAGTTCTAGGATGCTTTGGAAGGTATCAGGAACTTCAGTGGCGTGCTTCAGCTTACGATTGGCAATAATAGAAAAAATTACCAATGAAAGCCATACGATTAAAATGCAAACATGAGAGGTTGTAATCCATACCTCCTGTCCAAACACTTCGTACTTGAACAAGCCTTTTATCATGTCCACAGTATCGCTTGAGGCCAGCAAAATTCCTTCTGTCACACTTTCACCTCCTTTATAAAATTTTCTTATTCATCCTCTATCTATGCTTTATGCCTAGATAAATCTTTATTAGCAAAGGCTGTGCGTATGCACTAACCTTGAGCCCAAGTACACCGATGATCGCTGTGAACATATTTCCCAGCTTCAAAAAAGTCATCGTAATCATAATTGCACACAAAACCAGATATCGCATAACTGACTTGAAAGACAGATACTTCTCGTGTCCCTCGCCAATTCTTACTGACTCTTCGATAATCATTGAAATGTGAATGGCCATACCTACCGCGCATCCAATTCCAATCAAAAGACCAGTTGTATATCTGATTTTATCGCTGACAAACCAAACTCCAATCAGCTCAACAAATAGTCCGTATGCAAGTATTCCTAAAACCAAACCCGGAAGGGCCTGATTAAGTCGCTTCATCCATTTAATCATGTCATATCCTTATTCAGTTATTCCCCTGAGCTTTTGCTTTTCTTCTCCTTAAGAGCTTCCTCCTCCAGTCGTCTTGCCCGCTGTCCTGGAGATTCCTCGTTTTTCAGATACCCCTTTACCGACCGGTAAGCTCCATTAAAAGCTGCTAATATACCAATTATTATTCCTGCTATAGAGAATCCTTTTATCCCTGTTTTTGTTGAGATAAAGGTTCCAACTACCGTACAAAGCAGGATTGGCACTATTACGTTTATTCCAAATTGAAGGACCATCACCAAAGAATTGGCCACTTCATTATTTGTTTTTCTTCTGTCCCTCATTGATGCTCCTTATTCCGGCATTAGAGCGTCATAGAAATCTCTCTACCGGTGTGCTCATATTGACGGAACTCTACACCCGCTGCACGAAGCATTCTCTTCGATGCGATTACTGATGGTGTGTTTTCATATTTATCACTATCGTAGATGATAGTTTTGATGCCAGACTGAATGATAGCCTTGGCGCATTCATTACATGGGAAAAGTGACACATACAGCTTTGAGCCCTCAAGTGAACCACCTCTGTAGTTCAAAATCGCATTAAGCTCGCTGTGTGTTGTATAGAAATATTTATTTTCCAGAGGGTCCCCTACTCTAGCCCAAGGGAACTCGTCATCTGAACAACCATTTGGAAAACCATTGTAGCCCATAGAAAGAATCTTGTTATCCTGGCTTACAATACATGCTCCAACTTGTGTGTTTGGGTCTTTCGATCTCATACCCGATAATACTGCAACGCCCATAAAGTATTCATCCCAGCTAATATAATCTAGTCTCTTGTCACTCATGGTCTCTCCTCCAATACATTTGTGCCTTATGTTTCTAGTAACTTTATTAATTTCTCAATCGATACCTTCAAAACTTCATAGCACAAACCGTAGGTTTGCACTGAACCACCATAAGGATCCATAACTTCAAGCTCGTCCCCCACAAGCTCATTGAGAAGTCTGGTGTTCTCCTCGGTGGCATTTGTATATTCACTTAATATCTTCTGCCTTTGGGTTTCCTCCATCGTAATTACCAGCGTGTTCTCGGAAAAATCTGATTCCTGAAGCTGCTTCGATGAGTAATCCTTTAGCTCTATACCATTACTGATAAGCACGGCTTCCGCCTTTTGATTTAGCGGTTCAGGAAACTGAACTATTAGTCCCCTGGATTCGCAAATAATCGGTCGGCTATGCGGAAAGCTATGGAAAATCGCTGTCGCCATGGGCGACCTGGACGTCCCGCTACCCGACGCAAAAATCACTCTGTTAATGTTATTCATTTTTATTCTCCCAAAATCCCTCCAGCCTAGACCTCTATAGTCTTCTGGCCTGCTGCCTTAAGCAGTCTGTTCATAATAGCCTGCCCCATCTTTGGTGTTGCAAAGCTTTCTGAGTAAATTATGTCTACATCCAACTCATCAAACTGTCTGAGGATATCGTAAAGATTGTGAGCGATGCTCTGCTCTTCCTCTCTGTCTCCGATGATTAGTATCTGACCCCTTCCATATCTGCCCGCAGTTGCAGATGTGGCAATAATACCAACCTTCTTTCCATCCTTTTCAGCCTGAGCTGTAAGCTCGTTGATAGTGGATATAACTCTGTCTTCTTCACCTGAAACGATTGTTAAATCGCCCTTTGGTGCGTAGTGCTTATATCTCATTCCTGGAGCCTTAGGCTTAGCACCCCCTGTTGTGCCCTTGTCATTGTAGACAATGCCTGGATCCATTCTAACCTCTCCAACAACCTCTCTTAGCATATCCATATTGATATAGCCTGGTCGAAGAATAGTCACTACATCCTCTGTTAAATCAACGATAGTGGACTCTAATCCTATATCTACTGTCCCACCATCTAATATTGCTTCTATCTTTCCTGATAAGTCCTCGTACACATGGCTAGCCTTTGTAGGGCTTGGTCTGCCTGATGTATTAGCACTAGGCGCTGCTATCATACATCCGCTCTCCTCTATAAGAGCTAGTGCTACCGGATTATTTGGCATTCGAACTGCAACGGTATCAAGACCGCCTGTGGTCTCGTATGGTATAACTTCGTTCTTATTGCAGACCATTGTAAGTGGTCCTGGCCAAAATGCATCTGCCAGCTTCTTAGCTGTCTCAGGTAAATCCTTTGTAATCTGTTCTAACTGTTCAAACTTAGCTATATGTACAATTAAAGGGTTATCCGATGGACGACCCTTTGCCTGATATATCTTTTTCGAGGCTTCTTTGTCGGTGGCGTCACCGCCTAGTCCGTATACTGTTTCGGTTGGAAATGCTACCAAACCGCCCTTTTTTAAAATCTCAGAAGCCTCTCTGATAAACTCTATATTGATTGGCTCCTCAGAAACATCCATAATCCTAGTAATCATACTCAAAATTATAACACTTTTCCCTTAGAACACAATCTTTTTAACTCTGTGAAAGTCCCGTATTCACGGGAAAAAATATGATTTTTTTGTGTCTTTTATGCATCTTTAAAAGTATTTTGCAATTATGTTCCATACACCTGTGCTATCAAATCCTTTCTTCCAGAAAGCTCCGCCTGCAAGGTTGTATTTGTCCATAACTTTTAGCTTTTCTTCGATAGAAGTCTCATCCTCTACCCAAATTTTGTAAGTTACATTACCACTTGTGTACTCACCATAATATTGTCCAGCATTATCATCCCATGCTGTTGATACACCATTGGTTCTAAGATAGCTCTGAATTGCGTTCATTCCGTAAGCTGTACTGCTTACACTACCATCTTCCTTTACTTCCCAAACTCTACAGTAGAAAGGCATTCCAAGGATTACCTGCTCCGCTGGCACCTCATCAAGTGTAGCCTTTACACCTTCCTCTACCCAGCCAAGTGAAGCAACAGAACCCGCTTCCTCGCTTCCGCCGTAGTGCTCATCATAACCCATGATTACTACATAATCTGCATACTTAGCCTGCACGCTTCTGTTGTAAACTCCAGATGAAGCGGTAGGAACATAATTATCTACTGAAAGAATAATATCGTTTTTCTCACATTTAATAGAAAGCTCCTTGATGAACTGAATATATCCATCTCCTGCTTCTGCTGCAAGCTGTTCAATATCAACATTAATACCATCAAGATCATGAGTGATAGCTTGAGCAATAAGATTGTTTACAAGATTATCTCTTGCTGATGTTGTATTAAGTACTGTTGTTGTGTCGACACTTGAATCCTCAAGATTGCTCACAAGTCCCCAAACCTGCACATTGTTTGCATGACAAATGCTTACGTAATTACTGCTGGCTATTGATGCTATTCCACCCTTGTTATCACTGAGATGGAACCAGGTTGGTGAAATAACATTAACATTGCCTGAATTAGCAAGGACATTGGCGATATCTCCGTTTGCTGCATGTGATGTTACCTGATGCCAAAGTAATGCAATATCCTTTCCAACAGAAATATGCTTGTATTCTCTTTCGTCGCCTACGTTGTAATCTACATTTCCTGATATTTCAAAGGCTCTGTTCTTAATATATCCGCATACTCCATTATCAGAGAACACATAGCTCCATTTTCCAGTGTCGCGAAGTACATATATCTGGTCGCCTTTTTTTAAATCCTCTAACACTGGGCTCTTTGGTCCGTTAAGCTTTCTAATCTGAGCTTTACGGGATACTATACCTATGTCATATTTTGTTCCATAAGTATTTACAAAAACTCTATCTGGATTATCAAAATAATCTATATTACCTTCTCCAATAAGGAGATTGATATAATCTACAGCAACATATACTGTTCCGTCCTGAGCCACAACTGCTGGATGTCCAAGTGAATTATTACTCTTGTCTATGAAGTAATCATTATTTCCAACTGTAGCTGTATAAACCTCGATATCAGTAGCATATCTGAGAGTTACTTCTGTACTATCATATACAAATCCATCATCTAAATGATCCTTAAGGAATCCAATTTCAAGATATGGCTGCCCGTCCTTTACTATTGCGTATCCGTATGCGTCGTCCTCGGAAACTGACTGAAATTCTCCATTCAGCACTACTGCAGCTTCATTCTCGTGATAAACCTTGAAGTATTCCGCCAAGTCCATATGCTCTTTAGTAGGTGCATACTTCTTAATATATGCTATTCCTCCAACAAGCAACACCATGGCCAATACTGCCACTACAATATAAACATACCCTCTGGGTATTCCTCTTCTTCTTTTTCTCTTTCGGTAGCTCATAGCTTCTCCCTCTTTGTATCTAGTATTCCTTGTAAAGTATAACAAAATAGGCTCTTAAATTCCACTTTATAAGGATTTCTGCGTAGTATTTATGCATTAAAAAAGAGCGGCCGAACCGCTCTAAAGTAACCACTTTCTACACCTTAACATAATCCCTTTTCTATTTACCTCATTAGACTTAAAAGGATTATTTGTCTTTTTCTCAATGCTTGAAGCATCCATGATACTGACACTTCCTACGTGGTTGTAATTCAATTTTTCTCTCCACAGCTCCTTTCTGCAGCTACCTGATTAAATCCATTAGTTCCTGAAAATTTTCTTCCTTTAATGAAAAAGGGTCATTGATAATTGGTAAATCCTTGATTGTACTCTTAGTATAGTTAGCAAGGCCGGACGCAATAATATTCGTTTTTTTATTCGTATCAGTTTTGATATAAGTCATTTGATCCATGTCGTATTCTAATAATCCTAATTTATCAATAAATTCATAGTACTCTCGCTGACACCAAGGTCTCAAAGACCCTATTATGATTCTATTATTGCAATTGTTAAATATGGGGCGAGTCTCTTCATTTAAGCTGGCCATATCTACGACAAACCACGCATTTTCTCTAAGCATTATATTTCTTATTGCATCAATATCATTACTGAGAACGTATCTCACGCCCTTGTATTCGTATGCCAAAATGTCGCCGATTAAAATCTGCTTCATTCCAACCACACTTAACAACTGAGACTCATTACTCAGCTCTATGTAAATAACGTTTTTACCAAGAACTGAATGCATGAAATTAGCCAATGATATGCATAGATGTGTAACACCAACATTTGGAGAAACTCCCACCACACAGACTTTTTTGTTTACTTTGTTTTCGATTTTTTTTATTTTATTGTTTAGCAATAATAAAATCTCTTTCATTCTTAAAAATCGCTGAAAAAACATTTTCCTCATCCTTTGAAATATCTAACCTGTTAACTATCGGATACCTGTAAACCTTCTTATTTAAGCTTTTTGCCAGCAAAACACTTGATATTTTGTCAGAGAAATTAGAGATAACATAAACACCATCATTACTAATCCATTCTGGCACTTCTTCATGCTGCTGCCAGGGAACTCCTGAAGTGACATATATAACAACATCTGTCCCTATCGGAATACTTTTGTTAGTTCCGCAGTCAATTACCTTTAAACCAATTGGAGGGTTTTGATTCTCAACAGCCTCTCCGTATTCGAACAGGCCTCTAAAACTTTCGTGGTATAAAACACCCTTCTGTAGCTTGGTATTCTTTAGATTCATCCATATTTTTCGGACTGTGTCTTTTTCATTATCCTTGTAATAGCAATCAATTTTCCTTTTATTGAAAAATCGACATAAGGATATAGCTATGCGGGTCGTGCCAACTCCATGGCTCCCGCCAATCACTGCGATTCTCTTTTCGAGATGCCTTTTTCCGACTCTATCATTAACTCGATCTCCCTGTATATCCTCCAACAATTCTTTCAGCTCAGTAATAGACTTAACTCTCCTACTGATATCAGAATTCGTTGCAAGTTCTACAATCTGTTTAATTCTAAAATCATCTTTAGCATAACTATTTATCTGCATGAACCCAATTATCTTTCCAACGCCATAAACATCACAACGTTCATCAAGGTAGTCGCCTTTTAATTGTTCTGGTGCTGCCCAGCCTTTAGTTCCTAGCGGCTTTGCGTTACTGGATTCAGACTTCTTTATAGATATGCCAAAATCAATCAGTCTAACTGTATCACCTTCCATAAAAACGTGTTCAGGCTTCATATCCCTGTATAGCACAGGCTCACTCCCTGCCGTATGTAAGGTCTCTACAATTTTACAAAGCTCTATTGCTATGTATAAAAGCTTTTCAATTGATAATTTGGTTCCTGACAAATATTCACGTAGAGATATTCCCTCTACATATTCTTCAACCAAATATATAATTTCTTCTGTATCTTCTACTTCAAAAATTGTGGGTATTTGGGATGATTTTATCCCTTGTAAAAGATTTGATTCGGATAGGATGCTGTTCGCATCGGGATGGGCCTTGTGAATAGCCTTAAGAATCCTCAATGCTCCTATCGGTTTGTAACGGACAAGTAAAACTGCTGTAGCTGCTGTCTCCTGCAGTATTCGAATTACTTCGTACCTGTCTTCAATACCTTTTGGTATCATTTACTTTCAGCTCCTTCCTTTTCGGAAAAAGCATCTCGCGGATAATTTTATATCACAGATAAAATTATATTGCAACCCCTAAATTGAAATTCTTAAATCTTTGATAACATTCATTTTATAAAAATTTTATATTTTTCTCACTATTTTTATGGATAGTTTCCTTTACTTTCCGATATAATATATATATAATAGTCGAACAAGAAATGTTCCAGCATCTTTTTCGATTCGGGAGGTGATTTTATGAAGATTGAAAAAATCAACGAGAACCAAATCAGATGCACTCTTTCAAGAGAAGATTTAATTAGCCGCCACATTAAGCTATCCGAGCTTGCCTATGGTTCTGCCAAGGCACGTGAGCTTTTTAGAGAGCTTATGGAGCAGGCTTCATACCAGTACGGTTTCGAAGCGGAAGACATTCCACTTATGATAGAAGCAATACCGCTTTCATCAGAATCCATAGTTCTTTTAGTTACAAAAGTCGAGAGTCCGGATGAGCTTGATACTCGTTTCTCTCGATTCTCAGAATGTGACGACGAATATGATGACGATGATGTGGATTCATCAATTGCACCTGTTAAGCCATTTAATGAGGCTGCTGCTGACGATATCCTAAATATCTTCAACAGCCTGATTGAAAAAGCTCAGGAAGCAATTAAGGCTTCACCAGAAAAGGCAGCTGCAAAGGGCTTGCCAGTAGATATTACTAAGATGTTCGTTTTCGATAATCTCGAAGATGTACTTAAGCTTTCTGGTGTACTTGCTACTTTCTACAAAGGAAAGAATTCTCTTTATAAGAGTCCATTTGATAATAGATACTATCTTGTAGTTAGCAAATCAGATGATTCAGCTGAAAACTACAACAAAGTATGCAATATCCTATCTGAATACAGTGACCAGCAGAATTTCGTAGTAGGTACTGATGCATATATGTCAGAACACTACGAGACAATGGTTTCTGGCAATGCAATTCAACAACTTGCACTTATCTAAAGAATGATAAACAAAAACGACTAGCAAAATTGCTAGTCGCTTTTAATTTGCATATTAAGCCTTTGAATCAAGGAATGTGTTGATTTCCTCTACAAGGTCATCAGCATCGATACCGTGTACCATAGCTGCCTCCTCGATTGTCTCCATCTGAGATGATGGGCATCCGAGACAGTGCATGCCGATATTAAGTAAAATAGGAGCTACATCAGCATCAATCTGAAGAAGCTCGCCAATCATAGTTGCCTTAGAAACTCTTGCCATTTTTAAATCCTTCCTTTCGTAAAATTCTTTCAAATAATACCATGCTTCAATCAATTGTGCAACATCAATCGCCTTTAAGTTGTGTACACAATTCATCAAGTTGTTCGCCACAATCAACGGAAGTTAGTCTATATGAACAACGGTAAGCCTTGATTTTATAGGTATTTCTAAAAATACAATCTTGTTCTTGATTTAGACACAATTTCGTTGTATGATGTATTCATCAGTTGACTAATTGATAATTTTTATTGATTAGATTTTTAAGGAGGATTTTAATTATGGCATATGTAATTTCTGATTCATGCGTATCTTGTGGAACATGCGAGCCAGAGTGTCCAGTAGGAGCTATCTCTCAGGGCGATTCACAGTTCCAGATTGATGAGGGAGCTTGTGTTGAGTGTGGTACTTGCGCAGGTGTTTGCCCAACAGGCGCTATCTCTCAGGGCTAATTATTAAGTTTAATAACTTAATCAAGAAAACCGGTTATAAAGAGCATTGCTTTTGCAGTGCTCTTTTTTCTTTGATTTTATATAAGAAAAGGGCTCCACATTTGTGGAGCCACTTATTTATTCTTCTCTATTCGAATACTGACTACGATCTCTATTAGCAAATCTTGTGTATTCTGGGAGCCATGTAAGCTCGATAGTTCCGATAGGACCGTTACGCTGTTTAGCAACGATGATTTCTGAAACACCCTTCATTTCTGAATCGTGGTTATAGTAATCATCACGATAGATAAACATAACCACGTCGGCATCCTGCTCGATAGCTCCCGATTCACGAAGATCCGAAAGCATTGGTCTATGATCAGGTCTCTGCTCAACGGCACGGGAAAGCTGTGAAAGTGCAATAACAGGTACATTTAACTCACGAGCTAAGGCCTTTAGAGAACGTGAGATATCTGAAATCTCCTGCTGTCTACTCTCTGATTTTCCCGAACCAGACATCAACTGTAAGTAGTCGATGATGATAATGGAAAGTCCAAATTCCATCTTATACTTACGGCATTTACTACGCATCTGACTGATAGAAATACCAGGTGTATCATCGATAATAAGCTTTGAATTACCGATTTTTCCGGCGCCCTCGATAAGATTCTCCCAGTCTGCTTCCTGGAGATTACCGGTACGGAGCTTTTGGGCGTCTACTCTTGATTCAAGAGCAAACATACGATTTACCAGCTGCTCCTTTGACATTTCCAAAGAGAATATTGCTGCACAAAGATTCTCTCGAAGGGTAATGTGCTGTGCAAGGTTAAGTACGAAGGCTGTCTTACCCATTGAAGGACGCGCCGCAATAAGAATAAGATCTGATGGCTGCAAGCCTGCTGTCTGACGATCTAAGTCAATGAATCCTGTAGGAATACCAGTAACAGCACCCTTCTGCTTTGACGCCTGATCAATCTTAGCGATTGCGTTCATAACAACCTGCTTGATTGGTACATAGTCAGTCTCACCACGATTTTGAACAAGTGAAAAGATATCCTTTTCTGTCTGGTTCAGAATGGTATCAACCTCTTCTGTTCCCTCAAAGCACATGTTCTCAATATTCTGATTAACCTTGATAATATTTCGAAGTAAAGCCTTATCTTTTACAATGTTGGCATAGCTTTTTGCATTAACTGTGGTAGGAACTCCCAGTACCAACTCCTGAATATATTCAAGAGATGCTATCTCAGGTGAAACTCCTTTTTCCTTAAGCTTATTCTGCAGAGTGACCTCATCTACAGGCTCGCCTGCATTATAAAGCTCAACAATTGCCTCAAATAAAATACCGTACTGCTGGTGATAGAAATCATCCTTAAGAAGGATTTCTGAACACTCCACAATCACATCACGGTCAACAATCATTGAACCGATAACAGACTGCTCAGCCTCTAATGAGTTCGGCATTTGTCTGCGAATCACATCATCCATAACAATTATTATCCCCTAATTATTTTCCCTCTGAAACGTGAACTCTCAAAGTAGCTGTAACTTGTGGGTGAAGCTTTACCTTTACCTCGTAAGTTCCGAGTGCTCTGATTGGATCCTCAAGTACGATTTTCTTCTTGTCGATTTCCTTACCGTACTGCTTCTTTGTTGCTTCTGCGATTTCCTTTGTAGAAACTGAGCCAAAGGTTCTTCCGCCTTCGCCAGTCTTGATTGTAGTCTCTACCTTCCAGTCTTCCATTTCCTTTGCGAAAGCCTGTGCTGCTTCAAGATTCTCCTGAGCAACCTTTTCATCATGTTTATTCTGAAGCTTTAAGTCGTTAAGTGCAGCATTTGTAGCCTCTTTACCAAGCTTTTTCTTAAAGAGCATGTTACGAGCATAGCCTTCGCTAACCTCTACTACCTCGCCCTTTTTTCCAAGTGCCTTAACGTCCTGAAGTAATATTACCTTCATAGTTTGATTTCTCCTTCTTCTAGCATTTTATCAATAGTCTCTTCCAAATCTTTTCGAACCTCTTCTAAGGTGCGATTCTGAATCTGTGCTCCCGCTACATTTACGTGGCCACCACCACCAAGGCGTGCCATAATGCTCTGAACATCAATCTCATCAATTGAACGGGAACTGATATAAATCTTGTCCATAAATTTTGTAAGAACAAAGGAAGCCTTAATTCCTACGATATTAAGAAGCTCATTAGCCGCCTGAGCTGCAATGACTGTTGGAGATTCAATCTGTCCATCTGGCTCACATTCTGAAATAGCAAATGCACCTCTGAATGTTGATGCATGACGTACAACCTCAGCTCTCGCTTTGTATGTCTCCATGTCTTCTCTGAGCATCTTACGAACTCGTGTAACCTCTGCGCCATTTCTTCTAAGGAAGGCAGCAGCTTCAAAGGTTCTTACACCAGTCTTTGTCATAAAGTTGTTGGTATCGATAAGGATACCTGCGTAAATACAATCAGCCTCTGTAGGGTTCAGTGTAATCTTCTCAGCGAAGTACTGAAGGACCTCAGCAATCATCTCGCTGGCTGATGAAGCGTATGGCTCGATGTAGGAAAGAATTGGATTTTCGATTGTTTCCTCTACCTGTCTGTGATGATCTATTACGACAATATTTTTGTTCTTATATAGAAGTGCTGGACACTCTACAATACTTGGTCTGTTGGTATCAACTACCATAATAAGTGTGTTGTCATTGCAAAGATTAATAGCCTGCTCACTGGTTATGAACATATCATTTGGATATTCTTCCTTCTCAGTAAAGCTTTCAACTACTGGCCTCATTGAGCTTGTGATTGTATCAATGACAATATTTACTGGCTTTCCGATTTCACGACCTGCACAGTAAACACCAACTGATGCACCAAGACAATCTGCATCGGAAAGATTGTGACCCATAACGATGATTCTGTCTCGAGTCTCCATGATTTCACGAAGTGCCTGTGCCTTAACACGAGCTTTAACACGTGTAGTACGCTCTACTTCCTTACCATGCGTTCCATAATATGAAACATTCTGACCATTCTTAACAACAACCTGACATCCACCACGGCCCAGGGCTAAGTCAATAGCCATGTGTGCATACTGAGCATTCTGTGTATAACTTTCACTGCCAAGACCAACACCAATACTAATTGTGATATCTCTGTCATTTCCCATCTTTATAGAAGTAATGTCTTCTACAAGTGAGAACTTATCCTCTTCAAAAGTAGCTAAATACTTGCGCTGGAAGGTAATTAAATATTTGTCCTTCTCAAGACGACGAACAATGGCATCTCCCTCACCGAAGTATTTATTAATCTTTCTATCTAAAAGTGCAAGAAGCATTGAACGCTTTGCATTTTCTACCTGATCGAATACTTCATCATAATTATCAATATAAAGAAGAGCCATGACCATAGCCTGGTCATTAATCTTGGCCTTTGTCTCTTGCACGTCAGTCTCATCAAAAAGCATAATAGCAACAAGACCATCTTCACTTCCATCTAAGTTAGACAATATTCCATTGCCAGATAATGGCTCAGTCATATCTAAGCGCTGAAGACTGGCAAGATATTTTCTCTCGTTGTACTCGATATGCATGTCGAAGTTGTCATCCTTTGCATGCTCGATGCCCTCACGTGTAATCTCTGGAAAGATAGTAGTGATTGACTTGTTATAAGTTTTGTTCTTTTCAGTAAGTGCACAAAACTCTTCATTCATCCACATGATTTTTCCTGTAGAATCCAAAAGAACATATGGCACCCTAAAATTCTTAAGAAGTTCTTTTTGAACAGTACCATAATGTACAGCATATTCAATTATTGTGTTCTTGAATGCTTTAAGATTAGCTTTGTAATAGGCAAAAACAACTATTGCATAAATAAACACAAAAATAGTCATTCCCACTGCCACTCGAGGGTTCACAAAGCTCACAGCGATACAGCCTATTATGAAAATAATAAGCATATACAGAGGAAATCTTAGATAACGCTTTAATCGATTTCTATACTTTAACGCTTCCATTTGTTCATTCTCCCAAAATAAACGTTTGATATAATCGTAATTCAAACGTGACTATTCTCCATAATTATCTAGTATTATAACATATAATTTCTCATTATAATCAATTATTAATCTAAGTATAGAATAAATATCCAAAATTCCTCATATCAATTTGTGCATCTTTAACATAGAGTTGTTAAAATACCGAAAGGTTTTTGTATTTTTTGGTTATTCTAACATTGTTCACAATTTCTTCATTTTCTATAATCGTATTAGTTGATGGGGGTAACCCAAATTTAAAGTAATTCAAAAAGAGAGGATTTTTATTATGGCAGACATTCAATTAAAAAACATTAATAAGAAATATCCTAACGGCTTCCACGCTGTAAAGGATTTCAATCTTGACATTAAGGATCAGGAGTTCATCATCTTCGTTGGTCCTTCAGGTTGTGGTAAGTCTACAACACTTCGTATGATCGCTGGTCTTGAGGAGATTTCTTCAGGTGAGCTTCTCATCGATGGAAAGCTTATGAACGACGTAGAGCCAAAGGACAGAGATATCGCAATGGTATTCCAGAACTACGCTCTTTATCCACATATGACAGTTTATGATAACATGGCATTCGGCCTTAAGCTCCGCAAGGTACCAAAGGACGAAATCGATAAGAAGGTACGTGAGGCAGCTAGAATCCTTGACCTTGAGAAGCTTCTTGACAGAAAGCCAAAGGCTCTTTCAGGTGGTCAGAGACAGCGTGTAGCTATGGGTCGTGCAATCGTTCGTAACCCTAAGGTATTCCTTATGGATGAGCCTCTTTCAAACCTTGATGCAAAGCTTCGTGTTCAGATGAGAACTGAGATTTCTAAGCTTCATGATTCACTTGGAGCAACAATGATCTACGTTACACATGATCAGACAGAGGCTATGACACTTGGTACAAGAATCGTAGTTATGAAGGACGGTGTTGTTCAGCAGATCGATACACCAGCTAACCTTTACCAGAAGCCATGCAACCTCTTCGTTGCAGGATTCATCGGATCACCTCAGATGAACTTCCTTGAGGGTACACTTAATGCTGATTGCTCAGCTATCCAGGTTAATGGTGCAAGCCTTCAGATTCCACCAGCAAAGACAAAGGCTCTTGCAGAGAAGAACTACGGTGGAAAGACAGTTATCCTTGGTATTCGTCCAGAGGATATCCACGATTCACAGATCTTCGTTGATACACAGTCATCATCAGTTATCGAAGCTAAGATCTCTGTATATGAGCTTCTTGGTGCTGAGGTTTACTTATACTTCGATTATGCTGGAACTCAGGTTACAGCAAGAGTTGACCCACGTACAACAGCTAGAGGTGGCGACACAGTTAAGTTTGCTCTTGATATGGAGAAGGCTCACTTCTTCGATAAGGATACAGAGCTTACAATTGCAAACTAATCTATAGCGAATAAAAGCTTAATGGACTATAATTAGAGGTATCTTTTTGAAAGGTACCTCTTTTTTTATGGATTTTGAAGATAAAAAAAACAAACTACTAGATCAACTTAATAAGGCTACTGGAATTAATTTTGATATTACTGACTCTTCTTTATCTGAAGATGAGATATTAAATAAGCTTAAAGAATTAGTTGTACATTTTAATGTTATTGATTCTAAGACAGGTTTGTACAGGCTCTTTCTTTCAAAAGAATTGGCTTATTCTGATGCACTTTCATCACTTAGTAGATTTCATATTGATGAGGAGCACCTTCGCCAGATATTCTATTTAGAGAGTCCTGGTGAATACAGCAAAGAGGCGGTTTCTTTACTAAAAAGCCTACTTCCCGATTCGAAGGACGTTGTCTTAGAGCTTGATTCTAAACACTTAGTACTAATTATTAACTTTGACGTAGCGCCTTCTTCTGAAGATATTCTTCAAACAGCAAGTTCTTATCTTGATATGCTGGAAACTGAAGCGTTTACTTCCTTTAAACTTAGCTATAGTAAATCTGTAATGTCATTTAAAGAACTTCCTAATGCTTATAACGATGCTATTACTGCTATGGAGATTGGAAATACCTTTAATAGTAACGGACGTATTTATTGCTATGAAGATTTAGGCTTAGGTCGGTTACTTTATAATGTTCCACCAGCAGAGATTAAGGCTTATCTTAATAAGCATATAAATGTTGATATTTTATCACAGATTGACGAGGAAACCCTTTCGCTTATCAATGCGTTTTTCGAGAATGATTTATCGCTTGCTGAGACAGCAAGACAGACCTTTATTCATAGAAATACACTGATTTACAGGCTTGATAAGTTTGCAGATTTAACGGGATATGATGTAAGAAAATTCAATGAAGCTATTACTGTTAAGATATCTCTTATGCTTTTCAACTACATAAAAGCACAATAAAAATGACTGACGAGTACACCTCATCAGTCATCTTCGATGACAGCTTCCCCTCAAGGGGAAGCCTTTTTTATGCTAATCTTCTTGCACCATCGCCAATGTCTACTACGTAGAATTCAGCATCTAAATCGTATTTTTCTTTGTAAGCCTTGCCTACAACTTCCTTGAAGTTCTCCACAGCGTCGTTTTCTACGATAGCCACAGTACAGCCTCCAAATCCGCCGCCTGTGATGCGTGCTCCGATTACACCAGGAACACTCCACTCTGTTTCTACAAGGAAATCTACCTCTTCGCAAGATACCTCATAATCATCACGAAGTGATACGTGGCTTGCATTCATAAGCTTTCCAAATGTCTCAATATCATTATTATTGAGTGCCTCTACAGCCTTGATTGTACGCTGATTCTCGGCTACAGCATGCTTAGCTCTTCTGTAGCATACTTCATCCTTAATAGCGCTGCCGTACTTTTCAAATTCCTCATCTGTAAGCTCTCCAAGTGTGCTGATGCCGCATACTGTCTGAAGATCTGCAAGAGCCTGAGCGCTCTCATTTCTTCTGTCGTTATATGCGCTGTCTACAAGTGAGTGCTTTACCTTAGAATTTGTGATAACAATCTTAGCTCCTTCGAGCTTTACGCTGGCATATTTATAGGATAAATCTGCACAGTCAAGGAAAATGGCGTGGTCTTTTTGACCCATTGCAACCGCAAACTGGTCCATTATACCGCAGTTGCAGCCATTAAATTTATTCTCTGAGTACTGTCCTACAAGGGCAAGCTCTGTCATAGTCTTATCTAAGCCAAAGAAATCATTAAGAACTGTACCTGTAAGCACCTCAAGACTCGCTGAAGATGAAAGGCCAGAACCATTAGGAATATTACCCCAAACAGCCATTTCAAATCCTGATTTAATTTCTGAGCCCTTCTCGATTAAGGCCCAAACAACACCAAGTGGATAGTTTGCCCAGCTATATTCATCCTTATTTGTAAGATCATCAAGTGAGCTTTCGATAACTCCTACACGTTCAATATTTGCTGAGTAAAGCTTAATCACTCTGTCCTCACGCTTTCTTGCTACAGCATAAGTACCGATAGTAAGAGCGCATGGAAATACGTGTCCACCGTTGTAATCAGTATGCTCTCCAATAAGGTTTACACGGCCTGGTGCGAAGTATGTGCGGATATCTCCGCCCTCTCCGAACTTCTCTTCAAAGATAACTTTTAATTCTTTCTCGTTCATGATTATCCCCTATAAATATCTCTCTTGTTATATTTCTCCATTGCAGTAAGCAACTTGTCAGAAGGTGTGAATAATACTTTGAAATCGTTGCCTTTTGCCTCGCTGTGAGCCACTAAGATGTAATCTTTTAACTCTTCATTATGTGCTGAACAGTCATAAGTCTTGAGTTGAACATGATCAAACCTAAGCGATTCATTGGTTCCCATAGCTGCAACCATCTTAATCTCGCTTGATTCGATAGTAACAACTTTTTTTCTCTTGGAATTATCGATGATTTTTGCGATTTCTAAGCTACCATTAGTATAATCATACTCATACTCTACATTTTTGTTATTAACAATTAAAAATAAATCAATAACAATCATAACAATAAATGCTATAAGGAAAATGTACTTTAGATGATTGTCCATTACAGTAAATCCACCTAAGGAAACCAGACACATAGCCATTAATCCAAGCTTTCTTTGCTTATCTTGAGCTGTCTCAAGAACCTTTACCGAGTCTTCTACAAAAGTATCATTTGATTCAAACATAATTCGTCCCTCCATAATAAACAATTGCCGACTGCTATATCCAAACAGCAGTCGACAATTATTATAGCTTAAATTCCCCTAAAACTAAAGGAAATCTGCATTTCTTTACTATTATCAAGCATAAATTCTGGATGAGTTTTTGCACCCCATGTATCATCTCCTGCTATGCCCATCTGTGTACCCACTCTTACATGTGTAAAATGTGGATTTGGAAGCTCTGTTGGATGCTGTGCCTCATCTATTTCGTGCACAGTATATGGAAGGGCTGAAAATCCGAAATTTTCTGTAAGGAATAAAATTCCATCACCCTTATCATCTGTAAGCTTTGCATATCTTACCTCCTGATGATTTCCACACTCCTGAGGAACAAGGTATTTAGCCATGTTATCCTCTACTTTATTAGCAAATACGCCTACTTTAGCGTGGTCTCTATCGTTATATGTCTCCTGAGGTCCCTTTCCATACCACTCAAGGTTTGAAAGCTCATTATCAAGAGCAAAAGCCATTGAAAGCTCTGGGAGCTCACCAATGTCCGCAGACTTAGGAAGTTTTAAAATACAGTCAACCACTCCATCCGAATTAACGACATACTCAACCTGACATGTGCCTGCTGGCTTTGTAGGAAGATGATATGTGTAAACAACCTTTACCTTCTCTTTATCAGCCTCTACAACCGGTGCTTCATATATCTTTTCATCCATAACTGATGTGGCAAGATATTTGCTGGCTAGCTTCCACTGACCAGCTCTGAATGGCAGTTGGTTAGCAAGGTCATTCTCTGTCATTGGTCTCCAGAAGTTTGGAAGAACAAATTTCTTTAAAAGCTCCTTACCATGATACTTATATGAGCTTAATCCTCTCTGACCAACAAATAATACTTCGAAGTCCTCTCCCTTTACACCAAGATTATGGAAGCCCTGTGTTACTTTGAGAGACTTCTTCTCGCCTCGCTCATAAATGAATCTGCCAACTGTAGCCTGTCCATAAGCCACTTCATGTCCCTTTCTAGCCCAAAGAGTGTCCTCGGAAAGTACGAATGAAAGGGTTACCACATATTCATTATCCTTTGGTAAATCAAGTTCTAATCCGTAGTCTATTGTCTCAAGAGGCGGACAGTCGATTGTAAGCTCCTCTTCTGCAACGAGTTCACCAATCTTTTCTACTGTAAGAATTGCTGTGTACTCATTTGTGTTTGTAAACAGATTTCTATTCTCAATATGAGCATTTCCATCTGCAATTGTTATCTTGATATTCTGATAATCGTACTTTACTTCCTGCATCTTTGGACTAGGAAGTCTACCCTTGCTATAGCAGATACCATCGCCTGAGAAGCTGCCATCATTAGGTCTGTCGTCGAAATCTCCGCCGTAGCCCTCAAATTCTACGCCATAGCAATCCTTTTTTGTGATGGCTTGATCAATATAATCCCAGATAAATCCTCCCTGGAATCTTGGCTCCTCATAGGCAAGCTCAGTATATTTTGACATAGCTCCACAAGAATTACCCATTGCATGCATGTACTCGCAATTGATATAAGGCTTATCCTTGTGTTCCTTGAGCCATTCTTTGATATTCTTTACATAGACATACATTGTAGATTCCATATCTGATAAATCTACACGTCTGTCATTAAATACGCCTTCATAATGGACAAGTCTACCGTTATCTAGGTTATGCAACATATCTTGCATCTTGCGTAGATTTGTGCCGCCATACGATTCATTTCCTAATGACCATATCAAAATACATGGATGATTCTTGTCTCGCTGGAACATATTGTTAGCTCTATCGAGAACATTGTCGGTAAATTCCGGTCTGTCACCTGGAACAGCATAGCTGTCATCCTTTACCTTAAGAATCTGTATTGGTGTCTGCCATGTTCCATGTGTCTCAAGGTTTGTTTCGTCGATTACGTACAATCCAAAGATATCGCACAATCTATAGAAAATTGTCTGATTTGGATAATGGCTTGTACGAATAGCATTTATATTGTTCTTCTTGATTGTAATAATATCCTGAAGAATTTCTTCCTCTGAAAGAACACGTCCTGTTGATGAAGAAAATTCGTGACGATTGACGCCCTTAAACACGATGCGTTTTCCGTTTATGTGCATCATGCCGTCCTTCATCTCGAATCTTCTAAAGCCTACCTTTTCTTTCAAAACCTCAGTAAGACGGCCTGTCTCACCGAATACGTTAAGCTGTAAGTCGAAAAGAAATGGATGCTCTGCGCTCCAAAGCTTTGGCTCTCTAACGTGAAGTTCGAAATGGTTGCTACCTTCTGCTATGGTAATCTTGTTTAAAATCTCTACTTCATCGTCTGATAAAGTCATCTGGATAAGTCCATCGCCTGTTGATTCCATATCAAGCACAAGAGTAGCATCCTTGTAGTCATCATCAAGGAGTGTTTGGATTCTGATATCTCTGATATGTGTAGCAGGAACGGTATATAAATATACCTCTCTAAAGATTCCTGAGAATCTAAAGAAGTCCTGGTCCTCACACCAGCTACCAGCTGTCCATTTGAATACCTGTACTGCCAGCTTGTTCTCACCATCTTTTATAAATGGTGTTAGATCAAACTCAGATGGAGTGAAGGAATCCTCACTATAACCTACATATTTTCCGTTGAGCCAGAGAGCAAAACCGCTCTCCACGCCCTGGAATGATATATATACAGGCTGTCCCTTCATAAAATCTGGAACAGTAAAGTATTTAACGTAATTTCCTACTGGATTCTCCTCTGTAGGAATTTCCCCTGGAACTACAGACTCGTGTCCATCCCATGGATACTGGGTGTTGACGTACATAATCTTGTCATAACCCTCCATCTGGATGTGTGCAGGAACTTTTATATCATCCCAACACTTGCAGTCTCTATCCTCTTCATAAAAAGTCTTGTCACAGCACTCGTAGTTTTTAGCATATTCAAACTTCCACATTCCATTTAGAGAATGCTTAAAATTAGATTTCTCACCATAAGCAAAATTCTCACTATCGTAATACTCGTGGTCTGAGTGTGGAGCTAAACGATTTTCTTGAAAAATTCTAGGGTCTTTAACAATTGAATAATTGAATTCAGCCATAGTTTTTCCCCTTATTTAACACTACCTGTAATACCTTCTGCAAACTGCTTCTGAAGTACGAAGAATACTATCATTGTTGGAAGTGAGCAGAACAATACTCCAAGCATTGTCATACCGTAATCTACTGTGTAACCACTTGAAATATTAGCAATGAACATTGGCATTGTCTGAGCTCTGTTGTCGCTCATAACTACCTTTGGCCACATATATGCATTCCATGCATTCATGAATGTGATAACAGCTGCTGCTGCGTAGATTGATTTCTGAACTGGAACATACATCTTGAAGAAAATCTTCCACTCTGAAAGTCCATCGATACGTGCAGCCTCCATGATGTCAGGTGGGAAATTACGAGAATTCTGTCTGAACATCATAATCATAAATGGTGTTGAAATACCAGGTAAAATGAAAGCCCATACTGAATTAAGAAGCTTTGCCTTTGAAACAAGTCCGTATAAAGGAACCATTGTAGCAACTGCTGGTACCATCATAGCAAGAAGAAGAATTCCAAAAAGTCTATCCTTTCCCTTGTCGTGATAAAGCTCAAATCCATAACCTGCTATTGAACATACAAAAAGTGTAACTACTGTCTGTACGATTGAGTAAAGGAATGAATTTCCCATACTGCTCCAAAGAGTTCCCTGAACTGCCTTTGAAAGATTTGCAAAATTTACTGCAAAATTTGTACCAAATGCAATTGAACCTCTGGCCACATTAAGCGATGTGTTTGTAGCTGCTGCAATCATCCAGTAAAGTGGAAATACTGATATAAATGAGCAGATAATTAAAAATATGTATGTAGGAATAAGCCTACGCTGTACCATTGATCTATTTTTCTTAGTCACGTGAATCACCTACTTTCAAATTGATGAATGCAAGTATTGCAACCAAAATGAATACTACGAATGACATTGCTGAAGTGTAACCAAAGTTACCAACACCCTGTCCAAATGCCTGATTGTAAATGTAGTGTGACATTGTGATTGTTGAATTTGCAGGACCACCACTTGTTAAGTTCATAGACTCGTCGAAGAGCTGTAATGTACCGTTAATTGACATGATAGCTGTCATAACGATTGTTGGCTTAAGAAGTGGAACTGTAATATTCCAGAAGGTCTTCCATCCATTTGCGCCATCGATCTTTGCTGCTTCATATACTGAGTACTCAATGTTCTGAAGACCAGCAAGATAAAATACCATATTATACCCTGTCCATCTCCAGATAAGAGCAATGATGATTACAGCTCTAGCTGTCCCTGCTGTACCAAGGAAATTAATGTTCTCATGAGTAAGACCAATATTCTGAAGAATTGTATTGATAAGACCCTGAGTAGCAAACATTGACTTGAAAATTAATGAGTAAGATACAAGTGATGTAGCACATGGTAAAAAGATACATGTTCTAAAGAATCCCTTGAACTTGAGGTCCTTGTTGTTAAGAAGCTGTGCTAAAAGAATAGCAAGGATCAACATTATAGGAACCTCTATTATTAAATAAAGGAATGTATTTTTCATAGATGTTTTGAAAATTACATCCTGTAGCATTCGAGAGTAATTGTATGTGAGAGGGTCTGCAAACTTAATGTTTACACCCTTTCCTGTTTTAAAAGATGTGATTAAAGCCTGAATAATTGGATAAAAGCTCATTATGAAAATGAGAATTGTTGCTGGTGTAAGAAATAACCAGCCGGCTGCCAATTGCTTATTCGCAAGTGTCATTCCATGTTTTTTCTTCTCCACTTTGGCATCCCCTTTCTTTAAAAATGGGAAGTGGGCTAGCCACTTCCCATGTAAATCATTTTATGTTAGTTTCTTAAGATTAAAGCCCCATCTCGAATCTGAGGTTTGACTCAGCTTCCTCAAGAGCCTGCTCTGTTGTGTAACCATTCTCGATTACGTTCTGAAGTGCAGTACCAAGTGCTGTTCTTGCTGAGTAGTGATAATCAGACTGCTCTACTGTTGGTACGTTCTGTGTATAATCTACGATGTCAGCATAGATAGCCTGACCGTTGAAGAAATCAACACCCTGCTGGTAAACATCTGACTCTGCAGCTGCAGCACATGTTCCGATAACACCACCATTAAGAAGTGCCTCATCATATGTTGTAGACTGTCCATCCTCAGCTGAACGACCACCAAATGTGTAAGCTAAGAAGTCCTTAGCAAGGTCTGTCTTTGTGCAGTTAGCTGTGATGTAAAGTGAAGAACCACCGTTTGAAGCGTAACCTGGCTTACCTGTAAGCGATGGAGCTGGAACGATTTCCCACTTACCAGAGTTGTCAGCAACCTGCTTCATTGTAGGGATAATCCAGTTACCATTGAATACACCTGCTACCATGTCACCCTGGATAGCCTGATCTGTGTAATCTGACCAGTCATTTGCAAGGTAAAGTACATTGTCCTGAGCCATCTTTGCGATGATTTCAAATACCTGTACAAGAGCCTTGTTATCCTTGATGTATGGCTCGCCATCCTTAAACTGTGAAACGCCCTCTTCCTGAAGCATCATGTAGAATAAGTCGTTTCCTGAACCATCCATGCAAAGGAGGTGCTTTCCTGTTGTCTCATATACCTTCTGTCCGATTTCATCGAACTTCTCCCAAGTAATACCCTTGACATCTTCGATTGAGTATCCAGCCTGCTCAAGAAGGTCTGTTCTGTATGCGAAGATTGCTGTACCAGCATCTACAGGGAAACCATAGTGCTTGCCATCGATTGTAGAGTATGAAAGTTTCTCAGCTCCAAGTCCTGACCAATCGCAATCTGCATCATCTGCATCCTGCCATGCATCTGGATAATTTGTAACATACTGCTGGATGTAGTGATCCTGGAAAAGTACAATATCTGGTAATGTGCTGTAGTCACCAGCTTCTGCTGCAAGTGTAACTGCCTGCTCAACGTCTGATGACTGTGACTGTGTAATAATCTCAAGTTTGAAATCTGGGTTTACATCCTGATAATCCTTCTCAGCTGCCTTAAGAGCAGGAATATTGAAGTTCTCATCCCAAGCGTAAACTGTTAATGTGTTCTCATCATCTGACTGTACGTCTGCTGCTGCAGCTCCATCCTCTGTTGCTGCATCTGATGATGTGTCTGCTGCTGTGTCAGAGCCGCCGCAAGCTACCATAGAAGCTGCCATAGCACTAACAAGCATGAGTGAAAGTAATTTCTTCTTCATTCTTTCCATTCTCCTTATTGTTTAAAAATTCGAGCGACCTTTTGTGCATTATGCACAAATTCTTTCCCAATACTCGCTCCTCATATGGTCATAATACTAGTTAACCCCTTTTTTGTGCTTTATATAATTGCTCTAAAAATTTGCAAATTTGACTATTTGCACACCTGTGTATGAGTGTTTTTTTACGAAAATGTGAAAAAAGGATGGTTGCGGGTCATCCCGCTACCATCCTTTTTTAGCGCTAATCTTATAATTCTTTTTTGTAAGACCTAAATGATTTTCATCCTTTTTCCACTGATAAGGGGTCTTGCCAGTCAGCTTTTTAAAATTCCTGTTAAAGGTGGATGGAGTCTGATAACCTACCCTGAATCCTACCTCTTCCATGGCATAGTCCTTATTTTGGATAATCTCGCAAGCCTTATCTATTCTTACCATATTCAGGTAATCAAGAGGCTTCATACTCATACTTTCTTCGAAGATTCGTCTAAAATGACTTTCTGAAAGTCCACATTCGTGGGCCACATCGGACATTTTCAAATCTTCAGCATAATGCTCAGCTATATAACTTACACTCTTTTCGATATATGAATTTAACCTTTTCTCTTCTAACGTAAGGCTGGAGCTCATATCCTCGTTAATTCTCAAAAGCTCTACAACAAAAGCTCGTAGATAACCTTTCACTGCATCCTTGTAATAAGGCTGCTTTTCACGATATTCCTCAATAATATTTCGCACTATATTTGTCAGAGCCTTATTCTGATTCCACTGAATTACATAGCCTTGATTATTGATTCGCTTAATGACTTCCTCTGGAAGCATTCGCTTAAACTGCATTTCATTTCTGATAAAGCTATCCAGATCAATGTAAATATATTCCCATTTACATATTCCCTGATTTAGACTTTTTGTCTCGTGTGGAATATTTTCTGGAATAATAGTGATAATACCACCTTTATAAGGCACGTTAGATTCCTCAATAGTCAGGTGTCCATTTCCCCAGTAGCAATATCCTATTTCCATGTAGTTGTGGAAATGCAAAAGATTTTCCTGCTCCGCTCCGTAGCTACGTACCCAAGACTCACCAAGGAGTGCCATTACATAATGACCATCTGGAATCTCATAATATCTATATTCGATTTGTTTCTTATGCTTTGCCATACTCTTCTCTCACAAAACGTTTGAATACCTCAATGGATCTCTCCACTTTTTCAGTATCAATACAATACGCCATTCTAAAATATCCTGGGCATCCAAAATTGTCTGCCGGAACTAATATTAAATCATACTTCTTAGCCTTCATGCAAAAGGCATTTGCATCATCTTCCAATGCCTTAGGGAAAATATAGAATGTCCCACCTGGACGAACCACTTCAAATCCCATTTCAACAAGCGCATCGTATATGATGTTCATATTTGTCTCATAAACGCTTAAATCACTTGTTTCATCAAGAACCTGACTTACTGCAAGCTGAGATGTAGATGCTGGACAATTGTGACCTATTCCTCGGCTTATCTGTCCCATAATTACCGCAAGAATATCTGCATCTGTTGCCTTTGGATTAACTGCTACATAGCCAATACGCTCTCCCGGAAGTGAAAGACTCTTAGAGAATGAATAACATGTCAATGTATTATCGTAGTATTTTGCTGGGTAAGGGCACTGCTTTCCATCGAAAACTATCTCCCTGTATGGCTCATCACTGATAAGGAATATATCATGACCATACTCCTCCTGCTTTGCATATAAAACATCTGCAAGTTGCTTTATAGTCTCCTCACTGTAAACAATTCCAGATGGATTGTTAGGTGTATTAATCAGCACTGCCATGGTCTTTTCATTGATGATGTGCTGAAATTCCTCGAAATTAATCTGGAAATCCTCTGTTCTAGGTGGAACAACCTTCATAACTGCACCGGTTCTACCTATATACTCTGTATATTCTGGGAAAAATGGAGCAAATACGATGATTTCATCTCCCGGCTCCGTAACAAGGCGAAATGCATGCGCTAAAGCTCCTGCTGCACCGATAGCCATAAAGATATGCTTTGCCTCATATGGCACACCAAACCTCTTACTGATAGATTCAGCCACAGCAGCTCTAACTTCTTCAATACCAAGTGATGGACTGTATCCGTGAACTGCCATTGGGTCCTTATCCTGATACATCTTTACTACTGCATCCGTATATCCTGTAGGGCAAGGCACGCTTGGGTTTCCAAGACTGTAATCAAACACGTTCTCATAGCCTATTTCCTTCCCCCTTGCAGTGGCATACTCACTAAGCTCTCTGATAATTGATTTTCCCTCAAGCATTTTCTTATAAGACTTGTTAATCATCACATTTCTCCCGTTTCACTAAGCTGGTTTCCAAGTTATTAGTCTAAATTTTACCATAAAAAAGCTGTTGCACAATACGCACAACAGCCTTTCTTTTTTATTTAATAAATACTTTTTAAGGATGCCTTCTCTCGTGCTCTAAAAAATACTCAGCCTTATCAACATACATAAGCTTGTCCGCCTGATTAATAAGCTCCTCAACATCACTAGCATTATCGCTCCAAACAGTTCCCATAGCAAAGGCCTTATTCTTAGCCTTCTTTCTGAGTTTCTCTATCTGCTCTTCGTAATGCTCCTGAGAAATCTGTGGTATCACTACAACAAATTCATCTCCACCAACTCTATAGCAATACTTCTTTTTGAAGACACCTGCAAGAATATTTGCAGTCTCCCTGATTACATTATCTCCCTCAACATGGCCGTTAGTATCGTTTATCTGCTTCAAACCATTAATATCAACGAAGCATACTCCCACTGAAACATCCAATTCATCAAGCATACTAAGAGTAGCTACATAAGAGTGTCGATTACCCAACCCCGTAAGCTCATCATGAGTGCTTCTATAACTCAGTTCCTGTGTCATTTTGTAATTGCGAAGCTCCTCAGCTATGAAAATACTAATAGACTCAACAACCGCTCTTACATTTATATCTAAATCCAATGAATAGTTTTCTATAAGTAGAAAGCCTATAGTCTCTTCCTTGTTTTTAAGGGCTGCTACAATATATCGAGTAATCGTTCCATGTAATACTGACTTATAAACTTCGCTATTCTGGGTATTTACCAATGACACATCATCACAAATAAACAGTGGATCATCACGCATTTGCCCCTTCCACATAGTGAAGAAATCAAACTGGTCGAAGACGTTTTTCGATGGAAGACCTGTTCCACCAATTTTGTCTGCCCAGGTATATAGCTCTCCCACTTCTCCATGAATGCATTCAATAACAGCCGTTCTGTCAGCACGAAGTACTGTACCCAAATCCTTCAGGATAATTTTTATTCCTTTGTTAAAATCATTAGCAGAAAGCTTCTTGGCACAATCCAATATAAAGTTATTTGAATTTATTGTTATAACTCTGTGCTCTTCTTTACGCTTTTCTGCTGTAACATCATGGATAATAAATGCGCAAAAGCCCTTTTTGTATACAGGAACTGCCCAGAATTCAAACCATTTATTAAACTGTGTATTATAGGTGCTATTGATTACCGATTGGCGCATAAAAGCAGCCTGGTAACTAAGACGTATCCAATCCTCGTCTCGGTTAGACACTGTAGTATAATATGTGGAGCCAATAAGCTCACTTGTAGATTTCCCTACTAGATTGGCATATTTTTCGTTTACAAATAGGAACAGCATATCTTTCACTGTTCCAAAAGGATCTGTAATAACTTGAAAAATACAACATGCATCAGGCAGGTCTCTTAACATATATAAAATATCCTGCGCTGAGTAATCGGTGTTCGATAAAATATCTTTTTCTTTGTTAGCCATTTTAACCCCCCCAAAATAGCTATACATCTCTCTTTAAATACACTATATTAAATTTATTGTCTAAAAACAATTTATTTTTACGAGTTATTCTGAATAATCATAGCTTTTACTACACCATCTAACCCGTAATCTCTTTTGCCATTTCCATAGCCTGTTTTTTCGATTTTAAAATCCTTTGGAAGCTTATCAGAAGTTCTAATTGCTGCCACAGTAGCTGCTCCTGTAGGAGTGACGAGCTCGCCCTGTACATCAATAATCTCAAGCTCCAGACCGTTATCATCTACTATATTTTTTACAGCAGGAACAGGCACTGGCAATATGCCGTGCTGACATCTAACTGTACCTTTACCATCGTACAATCTCTCCACTATCACGTCACTGATTTCAAGATTATCCAGGCATACTGCTATAGCAATAATATCAACAATAGAATCTATTGCTCCCACCTCATGAAAATGAACCTCTTCAACTGGCACTTCATGAGCTTTTGATTCTGCCTTTGCGAGAACATCAAAAATATGCTTTGCTATTTCCTTAGCATTAGATGTCATTACCGTATTGTCGATAATAGCGTTTATTTCTTTTATCCCACGGTGATTATGTTCGTGATGATGCTCATGGTGGTGTTCATGTCCAGTCTCATCATGATGATGTAAATGACCATAGAGATACTCCATATCATGATCATGCCCATCATGCTCCTTATCTAACACCACATCAAAATCAGTGCATTCAAATTTTCCTTTATTTATCTTAGTAATTACGATATCAAATCCATCTGCTTTTATGCTTTTTAACACATCTAAAAGGACATGACTGTCGGCGCCCAAATCTAAAAGAGCGCCAACTGTCATGTCCCCACTTATTCCTGATTTACAATCTAAATATAATATTCTGTCCATCAAATCCTCTATTGGAAGAAAGCCATTTCCTCATCAAGTACCTTGGCAATTTTGGTAAGACCATTTGCCTTTTCTGAAAGAATTTCCATTGTGTCAGAAAGATCTTGCATAGAAGCTCTTGTTTCTTCTGAGCTAGCTGCGTTCTGTTGTGAAATGGCTGAAAGATTATTGATGGTCTCTGAAATAACTGTACTAGCCTTCTCTGATTTATCAACGTTTTCAACAATTTCTTTTGTAAGAGTTACAGACTTGTTGATATCCTCAATAAGGAGATCAACCTGCTCAATGGTTCTGTGGATAGTACTACGCTGCTTACTGATGGCTTCTTGCACGCTGCCGGCTTCTTCCATTGTCTTATTAGAATCAGCTGCAAGTCCCTTCATTGCTTCCTGTATATTCTGAGCAGCTGCTGCAGACTGGTCTGCCAACTGACGAATCTCATCAGCAACAACAGCAAATCCCTTACCTGCTTCACCTGCTCTAGCAGCTTCTATACTTGCATTTAATGATAACAGATTTGTCTGTGCAGCAATAGCATCAATTATCTGTACAGCCTCACTAATTGTTGTTACGGCTGTGTTTGTATTTCCAATAAGCTCTACGATTCCATCGATAGCGGAAATACTTTCTCTTGTAGACATTCTAAGCTCTGTCAGTTTATCCTGACTAGCCTTCGAATTATCCTGCATAAGATCTGCAATATTATGCATCTCATCTGTATTTCCAATAATAAGCTGAATTGCTTCGTTGATGTCATTTACACTTTCAACAGCTTCCTGTAATGATTCAGCCTGTGAGGATGCACCTGTTGCTACCTGAGAAACTGCTGTAGTTACATTATCTGCTGTTTCAGTAATTGTCTCTATTGTTTCATACAGATACGCCGCTGAATCATCCACTTCGTTAGACGAAACTCTGGCGTTACCAATAACATCCCTGATTTTCTCAGCCATGTCAAACAATGCATTTGACATTTCTCCGAGCTCATCTTTTCTATTTTTAACTTTGTCGCTAAGATGGATTTCCAAATCACCTGTTGCCATTTGGCGTACAGCCCTGACGTTTTCATCGATTGACCTTATAATCTGGACGATATAAAGAACTGCAATTAAAGCGAAAATGATAATAATTGCGAATGAAAGAGTAACAGTCCAAGCTACCTTTTTACTTATGTACTCTGTTACTGCTATCTTTTCCAAACCAACAAATGCCATACCATAAATTGCACCAGTGTCATCCTTTAACGGGATATACGCAACGTAAAATGGCTGGCCATTAATCATTACGTTTTCGGCTGAATATCTGTTTCCTCCATTTAATACTTCCGCAATAACAGCATCTCCAGCTTTGGTTCCAACTGCCCCTTCAATACTAGAACGCTCACGAGTATCGCCTCTAAAGAAGGTATAGTCATAACCTGTTTCCTCATGCATTTCCTGCTCCAGTGTAACATTTGCAATTTCTTCCGCACTCATACTTTTCTCGATATAATCCAAAACCTGAGCGTATGATGCACATGTTGCCATTACACCGGTTTCAACCTCATATTCCATTCCTCGGCGCATATTTGTGGTTCCTACAATTGTTGCGGCCACACCTACACACACCAGTGAAATGATTAGCAATCCCAAAATAGCTGTTCTCAGTGAAGAAATCTTTACCATTTTGGCTAGCTTATCCATTGTGCCAACATTTTCCTTGTTCTCCATATTCGACCTCCGTTTATTATCTCCCTGGCCGATTGAACAGTATTACTCCACAAAGCTAGAAAACCGACTATTTGGATTATAGCCTATAATTAAGTACAGACTGTGAAAAAAGTGTAAAAAAAGGCAACTGTTGTAACATTGTGAACAGTTGCCTTTTAGGTATCGTTATTCTCTTTTTCGACTTCTATATTTACACTAAAGTCGATGCCACTATCTTCTAATTTATTGCGGGTAATCTTGCGCTGTGCTTCTCTAAGCATTTCCTTAACCGCTTCTAAATCATCATAGGCATCATCAGAGCTATATGGTTTGTTTTCATCTTCAAACTTCCAATTCATATTTTGAATCCTTATAAGCTCTCCCAGTGAATCTAGTCTAGCAAATTAGTTTGAAGAAATGATGTCTTAATCTATATTATTTAAGGAAGTCCTCAATCTGTCCCTCAATAATCTTCATAAGTCGCTGGCGAGCTTCTACTGCAGCCCATGCAATATGTGGGGTAATAAGAAGCTTTGTGCTGTCCTTAATTCTTACCAGTGGATTCTCTGGTGACATAGGTTCTACATCTAGCACGTCGAGACCTGCTGCTGCAATTTGTCCACATTCAAGTGCATCTGCAAGATCTTTTTCCACAATAATTGGACCTCTTCCAACATTTATAAGGATAGCATTCTTTTTCATCTTTGAAAGTGCAGCCTTATCGATGAGATGCATTGTATTTTCATCAAGTGGTGCGTGGATAGATATCACATCTGATGTGGATAACAATGTATCAAAATCCACCTCTTTGTAGATATCTGAATGATTGCGTCCGCTTGTTGAATAGTAGATTAAATTTGCACCAAAAAGCTTTGCGATTTCTGCTACACGACTTCCGATTGCACCAAGTCCAATAATACCCCAGGTCTTTCCTGAAATCTCATGGAAATGCTTTTCAAAGTGAGTAAACATTCTGTCGTTTGCATACTTCTCACTCTTAACATACTCATCATAATAGCTAAGGTGTTCTAAGAGATAGAATGCAAGAGAGAATGTGTGCTGTGCTACTGCCTCTGTTGAATAACCTGCTACATTTCTCCACTCGATTCCACGACTAGCAAGGTAATCCTTATCAAGATTGTTTGTACCTGTAGCTGTAACGCAAACTAGCTTAAGCTGCTTTGCTGTGCCAATTGTTGCTTCGTTTACTGGTACCTTGTTAAGAACGATAATGTCTGCATCTTCTACTCTGGCTGGCACTTCATCTGGGGCTGAGTAATCATAGATTACTACCTCTCCAAATCGCTCAAAGCCTGATAAATCAATATCTTCACCAATTGTCTTTCTGTCCAAAAATACAATCTTCATAATCTACCTCCTTGGCTATTTACAAATATCACCATAGCATTCTGGTCGTCTGTCTCTGAAGATTCCCCAACTCAGACGATTCTCTGCTATTTCATCCAAATCATAAGTGTGAATAAGCACCTGTTCTTTATCTCTGGAAGCATCCTCAAGGATTGCTCCTGTTTCATCTGTCATAAATGAGCTTCCATAGAAATTGAGACTGGATTCCTGTCCACCATTTTCCTTGCAAGGCTTAACTTCTTCTAAGCCAATTCTGTTGGCAGCTATAACAGGCATAAGATTGCTTCCTGCATGTCCTTGCATACATCGTCTCCAGTGTGGCATGCTGTCGCTTTCTAATATAGGCTCGCTACCGATAGCTGTTGGATAAAAAAGAAGCTCAGCTCCCTGTACTGCCATGCTTCGCGCTGTCTCTGGAAACCACTGATCCCAACATATTCCAACTCCAATCTTAGCATACTTTGTATCCCAAACCTTAAACCCGGTATTGCCTGGTGTGAAGTAGAATTTCTCCTGATAGAAATGGTCGTCAGGAATATGTGTCTTTCTGTATACCCCAAGAATTTCTCCGTCTGCATCGATTATTGCCACGGAATTATAAAGTACGTTTCCATCCTTCTCATAAAAGCTTACAGGGATAACTACTGAGAGCTCTTTTGCCACTTTTTTAAAATGGCACACAGCGTCATTTTCATCTACTGATTTTGCAAAAGCATAGTATTCATACTGACGCTCCTGACAAAAATACTGACGCTCAAAAAGCTCTGGGATAAGAATAATCTGTGCTCCTGAAGCTGCTGCTTCACGAACCATTTTATCTGCTTTTTCGATATTTTCTGAAACAACTGTAGTGCAACGCATTTGGATAGCTGCTACTGTTACATTTTTCATTTTTACACCTCTGGTATTTGCTGTGTGATGCAGTGAATATTTCCACCACCCACTATTATAGCTCTGGCATAAACAGGATAAATCTTTCTTTCTGGGAATAGCTTTCCAAGAATTTCCACTGCCACTTTATCATTCTCATCGTTAAACTGAGGCAAAATAATGCCTCCATTTGATATATAAAAGTTCACATAGCTGGCTGCTAATCTCTCACCAACCTCACGAACATCTTCGCCTTCTTCAAATTCGTAGCCCTGCAGCTCCTCTTCTGTAATACAAACAGGATTCTTCGGAATCGGAAGCTTGTGAACTGCAAAGCTTCTGCCCTTAGCATCTGTTTCTTTTTCCAGTACGTCCAGGCAGGCTTTACTCATCTCATACTGTGGATCATTTTCATCGTCAGTCCACGCCAATACTACTGTGGCTGGACCTGTAAAGGCGCACACATTATCAACATGCTCATTGGTCTCATCATTATATATGCCTGATGGAAGCCAGATTATCTTTTCAGCTCCAAGATAATCCTTCAGCTGATTCTCAATCTGCTCTTTTGACATCTGAGGATTACGTCCCTTACTAAGTAAGCATGCCTCGGTAACTATCACAGTACCCTCTCCATCAGAGTGAATGCTACCACCCTCCAGCACAAAAGGATGTGCGTCATAGCACTTCATCCCAAGGGCTTTACATATCTGAGATGCTGCTACATCATCCTTTTCCCAGTGAGCATATAGACCGTCATAGTCTCCGCCCCAGGCGTTGAACTCCCAGTCGATTCCACGAACCTCAGTGCCATTCACAACACATGTAGGCCCTACATCTCTTGCCCAGGCATCGTTAGTATCTATCTGAAGAGGGTGGATGTTAGGCCATTTTTCAAATGTCTCTTCCACTTCGTGAATATGCTCTTCATCTGCCAGCATCCATACTTCTTCGCTATCAGCAATAGCTATTGCTATCTGCGAAAAAACTGCCTTAGCCTGCATTCCACCATATGGCCATGAGCCTGGTCTTACCGGCCATATCATTACGCATCCACGGTGCGAAGCATATTCTGCTGGCATATAAAATTTATCTGCTTTTGGTGTACTAATCATAAAACCCCACTAGGACAGACGATTTTTAAAATCCTCATATCCAAATTTCTTTATTAACTGGCATTCTCCGTTCTCTTTCTGTAAATATATACTAGGAAGAGGAATGCCATTAAAAGTATTATTCTTTACCATTGAATATATTGCCATATCCTCAAATACCAGTCTGTCTCCCACCTTAATCTCTCGATTAAATGAATAGTCTCCAATAATATCTCCTGCCAGGCATGTATACGAACTAAGTCTGTATTTATATGGCTTCTTATCATATTCATATGAATTCATAAGAGGTGGACGATATGGCATTTCCAATACATCTGGCATATGACATGCTGCAGATGCGTCTAAGATTAATGTCTTTATCTTATTATCAACAATATCCAAAACCTCAGTAATCAGGTATCCTGCGTTTAAAGCTATCGCCTCTCCCGGCTCCAGATAAACCTCTACATCATAGGTTTCTTTTATATCTTTTATAATACGAATCAGGCGATTTACATCATAATCTTCGCGACTAATATGATGTCCTCCACCCATATTAATCCAGTTCATCTTTTCCAGATATTGCCCGAATTTTTCTTTTACAACTTCAACTGTAGACTCTAAATCGTCACTATTCTGCTCGCAGAGTGTGTGGAAGTGAAGTCCGTCTACTCCATCTAAAACAGTAGGGTCCTTCGCCAATGCCTGCTGCAAATTCGAAAGTGTAACACCAAGCCTTGAGCCTCTAGCACATGGGTCATAAATGGCATGGTCTCCCTGAGTGGAGTGCTCAGGATTAATTCTAAGTCCAATGGAAACCCCAGCTTTCAAACACTTATCCTTATATTTCATAAGCTGAGCAACTGAATTAAAGATAATATGGTCGCAAAGGTTTACCAGCTCATCAAAATCTGTTTCTTTATAAGCAGGTGCAAAAACGTGATTCTCCTTGCCCATTTCTTCCTTGCCAAGACGCGCTTCATACAGTCCGCTTGCTGTAGTGCCAGCTAGATACTTTCCGATTAAAGGATATACAAAATAGTTGGAAAAGGCCTTCTGGGCCAGCAGGATTTTACAATCTGCCTCCTGCTGCACCCTTTCTAAAACCTTAAGATTATCGATTAACTTACCCTCATCAATAATATATGAAGGTGTTTCTACCTGAGATAATAACATCTATTTCCTCACTATAAATTAATCTACGAGAACTGGGTTCTCTACTACCTGCCATGGTAAGCCCCACTTATTAAGTGCTTCCATGTATGGATCTGGATCGAACTCATCTGTTGTAAACACACCTGGGTTCTTCCACTGACCTGTTACAACCATCATAGCACCAATCATTGCTGGTACACCAGTTGTGTATGAAATCGCCTGTGAACCTACCTCCTTGTAGCACTCCTGGTGGTCACACACATTATAAATATAGATAGAACGCTCTTTACCATCCTTAATACCTGTAAAGATACATCCAATGTTTGTCTTACCAACTGTTCTTGGTCCAAGTGATGCTGGATCTGGAAGTAATGCCTTAAGGAACTGAATAGGCACAATTTCCTGACCATTGAAATTAATAGGTGTAGTACTAAGCATACCTACGTTCTCAAGGCAGTTCATGTGTGTAAGGTAGCTCTGACCAAATGTCATGAAGAAACGAATTCTCTTAACCTCTGGCATATTTCTTCCAAGTGCCTCAATTTCCTCATGGTGAAGAAGGTACATATCCTTCATACCAACTCCATCAAAATCATACTCTCTCTTAATGCTCATAGCAGGAATCTCAATCCATTTGCCGTTTTCCATATATGAACCTGGAGCAGAAACCTCACGGAGGTTAATCTCTGGATTGAAGTTTGTAGCAAATGGGTATCCATGATCACCACCATTGCAGTCAAGGATATCTATTGTGTGAATTTCATCAAAATAGTGCTTCTTTGCATAAGCTGCAAATACGCTTGTTACACCTGGATCGAAGCCTGTTCCAAGAAGGGCTGTAAGGCCAGCATTCTTAAACTTATCTTCGTAAGCCCACTGCCAGCTGTAATCAAAGTATGCTGAGAATCCAAGCTCCTTACATCTCTTCTCGTAAATTGCTCTCCACTCTGGATCATCTGTATCCTCTGGCTCGTAGTTTGCTGTATCGATATAATCTACGCCTGCTGCAAGACATGCATCCATGATTGTAAGATCCTGATAAGGAAGTGCTACGTTAAGAACTGCATCTGGAGCATAATCCTTAATAAGCTTTGTAAGTGCCTCTACATCATCTGCATCTATCTGAGCTGTCTTGATAACTGTCTTAGTCTTATCCTGAAGCTTTTCCTTCATTGCCTCGCACTTTGAAACTGTACGGCTAGCAATCATAATTTCCTCGAAAACATCACTATTCTGGCAGCACTTTGAAATTGCAACCCGTGCTACTCCACCACATCCTATAATTAATAATCTTGCCATTTTATTACTCTCCTATTTATTCAATATTTTCCTTTGATTCTTTTTTAGCGGCTTTCTCTTCTTCTACCAATAAATCCTCTACATATCTAGGTAGCATGAAGGCGCCCTTATGAAGATTTGTTGTGTAATACCAAGTCTGTAAATCTCTGGCTTTCCAACGCTTAGTATCTAAATCCTTTAATGGATGATATTTTTTTGATGCAAATCCAAACATCCAGTAACCTGAAGGACAGGTAGGGATGTTGGCCTGATAAACCCTGTTAATCGGGAAGCTCTTGTAAGCCTTTCGATGCATGGCCCTAAAGGCTTCCTCATCTTCATCGTAGAAAGGACTACCATGCTGATATACCATGATTCCATCTTCCTTAAGCGCTCTATAGCAACTACCATAAAACTCTCTAGTGAAAAGACCTTCTGCATATCCGAATGGGTCTGTTGTATCATTAATGATTAAATCGTATTTATCTCTACAACGGCGTAGGAATCTCAGACCATCCATGTTTGTAACTGTAACTCTCTCATCATCAAAGCCCTTAGCAGTCTCAGGGAAAAACTCCTTGCTGATTTCAACAAACTTCTCGTCCTGCTCAACCACATCAATGTGCTCAATTTCAGGATACTGAGTGAGTACACGGGCAACACCGCCATCACCACCACCAATGATAAGCACTTGCTTAACATTTGGATGAACTGCCATTGGCACGTGAACTACCATCTCGTTGTAGATAAATTCATCCGCCTCAGAGAATATAATCTCACCATCAAGTACAATCATCTTTCCCAGCTCCTGTGTCTCGAAAACATCTATCTGCTGGTACTCACTCTGACCACTATATAATTGTTTATTTACACGGATACTCGTCTTAACGTGCTCCGTTTCCATCTGTGAAAACCAAAAATCCATTATTTTATAACACTGATAAGCTCCACTGTAGGGTCCTTAGTACCCTGCAGGCTACATCCCTTCTCCTTAGCAAATTCTATATATTCAATTATCTCTTTTGTAATCCTCTCGCCAGGTGTCAAAATAGGAATACCTGGTGGATAACACATTACAAGCTCGGCGCAAATTTTACCATCTGTCTCGTGTAGAGGTAGCTGCACCTTATCAGTGTAAAATGCCTGTTGTGGAGTCATCACATTTTCTGGCTGAATGAACTCACCGCAGTATAAATCGCTGGAGTCCTTTTCATAGAGACGCTTAATATCTTCTAAGGCTCCAACTAGTCTCTCGATATCCTGGATTCTGTCTCCTATAGAAATGTAAGCTAATATATTTCCGATATCACCAAATTCTATCTGAATATCATATTCATCTCTAAGCAAGTCATAGACCTCAATACCGGTTAGACCTATTCCCTGAGTATAGATCGATAGCTTAGTAACATCAAAATCATAAACGCTATCTCCATCGATAAGCTCCTTGCCATAGGCATAGAAACCTCCGATTTCATTAATCTCGCTACGAGCATACTCCGCCATGCGAGCAACCTTTTCAAAAGATTCCTCGCCTCTTAAAGCAAGATTTCTTCTAGACAAATCCAAACTAGACAGCAGCAAATATGATGCGCTGGTAGTCTGTGTAAGATTTATAATCTGACGCACATACTCTGCATCCATGTTTTCTCCGCAGAGAAGAATAGAACTCTGAGTAAGGCTTCCGCCAGATTTATGCATGGAAACAGCCGCCATATCCGCTCCTGCAGCCATTCCAGATATTGGTAAATTATCATTAAAATAAAGATGTGTTCCGTGAGCTTCGTCAGCAAGAACCTTCATTCCGTGCTCATGGGCAATCTTTACTATCTCTTTCAAATTTGAACAAACGCCGTAGTAAGTAGGATTGTTAATAAGGATAGCTTTTGCATCAGGATTTGCATCCATTACACGTCTAACCTCTTCTACCTCAACACCTAGGGCAATGCCAATCTCAGGGTTAACCCTTACTTCTACATAGACAGGCACAGCACCACAAAGCACCATGGCGTTAATAACGCTCTTATGGACGTTTCTTGGAATGAGAATCTTATCTCCAGCTTTACAAACCGATAAAATCATAGTCTGAACTGAGCTTGTGGTTCCATTAACCATAAGAAAGGCATGAGCCGCCCCAAAAGCATCAGCAGTAAGCTCCTCTGCCTCTTTAATAACAGAAATGGGATGTCCCAAATTATCCAGCGGTTTCATGGAATTTACATCCAATCCTACACACTGCTTTCCCAGCAAATCTACAAGTTCAGGATTACCTCTACCTCGCTTATGACCGGGAACATCGAAGGGAACTACTCTCCTTCGTCTGAATCGCTCCAATGCTTCACAAATAGGAGCTGATTTCTGCTCGTATTTCTTCATTTATATTACCTTTTCCCTTAAACTGTTGATGCTCTTCATACTCGCATCCCTGTATAAAATAAGGCGAGGGATGAAAAAGTCACCACTCGCCCATTATATATTACTTTGTCTCTCAGTGTTACTATTTTCGACAGTTTTTTAAAGCAATTTTGACTTTAAAAATTTATCTTAATAGTTCTGCTCTCTAACCTCAAAGTATGCCTGTGGATGCTTACATACTGGACAAACTGCTGGAGCCTCTGTTCCTACAACGATATGGCCACAGTTGCGACACTCCCACATTGTAACTCCGCTCTTCTTGAATACTTCCATAGCTTCAACATTATGAAGAAGCTTACGATAGCGCTCTTCATGCTCTTTCTCGATAGCGGCTACTCCTCTGAACTGAGCTGCAAGCTCTGGGAATCCTTCCTCATCAGCTTCCTTTGCCATGCGATCATACATATCTGTCCACTCAGCATTCTCACCCTCTGCTGCATGAAGGAGATTCTCAGGTGTTGTTCCAACCTCACCTAAAGCCTTGAACCAAAGCTTTGCATGCTCCTTCTCATTATCAGCTGTCTTTAAAAATAAAGCAGCAATCTGCTCATAGCCAGCTTTTTTTGCTACTGAAGCGAAGTATGTATACTTATTTCTAGCCATTGACTCGCCAGCAAAGGCCTCCCAAAGATTCTTTTCTGTTTTTGTGCCTGCGTACTTATTCTCTGCCATTTAAAAATCCTCCTTTTACTGTCAAAATAATATGACTTTCTTAGTCACATTTTACTTAATTCAATTGTGTAATGTCAATAAAATTTACGCTGCTGGCAGCGTAAATTTGTTCTCGGAAATCACAGAAAAGACAATCCCTGTGTGTTTGTGATAAGAATTAGATTTGTGACTATCTTACTCTTTTTATC
>NZ_FQYQ01000050.1 GCF_900141825.1 Pseudobutyrivibrio xylanivorans DSM 14809
CCAGCCACAACAGTATATCCCGTCTTTCCACCCAGACAATAATCATATATATACTTGTTAGACTTGTAGTAGTGAAGCATCTGATGATGGTTATTAAGTGGTGTTGGATCTGGATGCTTATTTGTTGGTGGAATAGTGTAATTCTTTGTTCCTACAATCTCTGCAAACTTTGGAATAGCATATGCAGCCCTGGCAATCAGCGCCATATCATGTGCTGTTGTGTAGTGCTCATCATCTGGAAGACCGTTTGTGTTATTGAAGTGGGTGTTGGTACATCCAAGCTCCTTGGCCTTTGCATTCATCATCTTTACAAATGATGGGATATCTCCAGCAACATGCTCTCCTAATGCGTATGCACATTCATTTGCAGACTCTAACATCATTCCATAAAGTGTCTGCTCTACTGTCATTTCCTCGTTGACATCTCTTGCAATACTTGATGAACCAAGCTCTGTTCCATAAACGGCTTCAGCTGAAAACTTTACAGTTTCATTCAGCTCACAATTTTCTAGGACTATCAACGCGGTCATAATCTTTGTAATACTGGCTGGGAAATGAACCTCATCAATATTCTTTGAATATAGGATAGTTCCTGTTTCCTGTTCCATAATAATGGCTGATTCAGCCACCACATCAACACTACTTGGCCAATAATCTTCCGCTTTTACTGTTTTGTAATTGCATATTACTAATGCATTAACTACAAATATGAATACTAAAAACTTACTTATTACTCTCTTAAAACTCATAACCTACTATTTCAATGCCTCTGTTATTATTGTCTTTATCCCTATATATTGGATATGCGAATTCTATTTTATCATTTTATTCACAACATTGATTATAAATAAATTACATTGCTTTAGCTACTTTTTTATCTTTTTCTTGTAGCTTTTATCTAGCTTTTTTGTGATATAATTTTAGGGATTTTAATTATACGGAGGTTAAAATGAGATTAAGAAATATTCCTGGCGCAGATGAAGTTGTTGCCAATAGTAGCTATTGCATCAATAATCCTGCTCAGTTTAAAGGTTTATATAAATCAGAAGTATTCAAAAACAACAATCCTATTCACATCGAAATAGGTATGGGAAAGGGTCAGTTTATTACTACACTTGCCAAGCAGAATCCTGATATTAATTATATTGGTATTGAGCGCTATACCAGTGTTCTTCTTAGAGCTATTCAAAAGGTTGAGGAGGAAGAGATTCCTAATCTTCGCTTTATCTGTTTTGATGCTGCTGAAATTCTTGATATTTTCAGCTGCTACGAGGTAGATAAAATCTACTTAAACTTTAGTGATCCTTGGCCAAAGGATAGACACAGCAAACGCCGTCTTACTTCATCTAATTTCCTTAACAGATATAACACTATTCTTTCTAAGGAAGGTAATATCGAATTTAAAACTGATAATAGGGGCTTATTTGATTTCTCTGTGGATGAAATTGATAATCATCCTCTTTGGAAGTTAGATGCCATCACTTATGATTTGCATAATGATGCCACTATGAATGAAGGCAATGTGATGACTGAATATGAAGAAAAGTTTTCTAGTCAGGGTAATCCAATTTTTAAGTTAATCGCTAGCCGATAAATTATAAATGCTGCTTGATGTCTTACAAAGCTCCCGCAAGCCATCTCCCATACTGCGCTAGGCAACTTTCCCCTTCGGGGCTCCCTCCTAGCTTGCATGGGGCCCTCTTGCTCGCGCCTAATTAGATTTTCTAGCAGCATTTTTTCTTTACCTTACGCAAAAAAAAATAAGACGCTGAATTTCTTCAACGTCTTTTCCTAGTGCGCGACCAGGGGTTCGAACCCTGGACACCCTGATTAAGAGTCAGGTGCTCTGCCAGCTGAGCTAGTCGCGCATATTCAATTCATTGCCTCAGCAACGAAGATAAGTATATAGCCTTTTCCTGTTTTTTGCAAGTCCTTTTTTTAATTTTTTTCCAAATTTTCTTATTTTCTGTTTCGACTATTTTTCAATGTTTCTGAATTGAATACCATTTAGCCATTATGCTTTACTATTTATTGGAAATAATAAAAATACCTGCCTCATTTTGAGACAGGTATTAAACTTTAATTTTAGATATTTGCAAAGAGCTTTTCTATTTCTTCCGCACTCATTACTCTGTTTGGATCTGTTAAATCTACACCAACATCAGGAATTACTATCTCATCTGCCTTCTCCTCTGCTGGAGGCTCTGGCTCAGGCTCTGGTGCTGGCTCTTCTTCAACAGCCCCTCCTACCTCTTCAAGAAGTGCATCCAAATCTACATCTGCTACTGGTTCCTCTGTAAGAATTATTTCTTCTGCTGGTGCAGCCTCGAGGATTATCTCCTCTGACGGTGCTTCCTCAGCCACTGGCTCTTCAACTGGGATTTCCTCTGCTGAACCTTCCCCAACAGTAGTTTCTTCTGCTACCGGTTCCTCAAGAACCACTCCTTCTGCAGGAGCCTCATCAACTACTGGTTTCTCAAGAACTACTTCTTCTGTAAAAACCTCCTCAGCTGCTGGCTCCTCTAAAACTATTTCTTCTGCCAGTGCT
>NZ_FQYQ01000021.1 GCF_900141825.1 Pseudobutyrivibrio xylanivorans DSM 14809
CAATGTCATTAAGTTAACATTGCAGTGGAGACTAAAATAAAGAAAACGAGATTGGAGCTATAAACTTCAATCTCGTTTTTTCATTTTAAGCATAACAAATAGACAGATGATAAATCTGCCAGCAAAGCGTTTTTAAATTATTATTTTTATGCTACTCTATATAAGAAACCACGAAATACTTTTGCTGTGAGGTTTCTTTCTCGGTGCCTTCCAGTTCTAATTGGGATTGTATTTCTAGCAATAATGGTTTCTAAATTAGGTGATGTTGTTTTTCCTTGAAAAAATTGTCTACATACATGAGCAGCGACTGAGAAGTTCGCCTTGTATGTATATTTTCTTTGCTTTTTTTCAATGACTACGTGCGAGGTAATCATTTCTGCAAAGTTATACATTATCAAATGGGCATAGATTTCCTGATGAATACACATCACCTTTTTTGAATGAAAATTAAGCATTCCTATTGTGTATTTTAAGTCTCTAAATGAGCTTTCTATTCCCCAGCGTTCTGCGTACAATTCTTTAAGTTTTGATGGCGGATATTTCAATGAATCTAAGTTTGTTACAACACTCTCATATATTCCATCACTAATTTCAAAACGTACAAGTCTAAAATAAAGCTTATAAAATCTAGTAGGGTCACTTTTCCTAGATATAGAAGGAAGATAGTCAAACGGTGTGGTTGCAGGAAGTGCCCTGTAATGATTTCTGTCTTTAAACAATTTTTTTGTTTCAATCGTTTGCTTGCGAGTGAGGTTTAATTCAATACTAACATCATATTCAGGCTCTTCAGGTAATTCAAAACCTGCTTTTATTCCACATATTCCATCTCTTATACGAATTAGAAAGAACCATCCCTTTTCCTGTATATGTGCCATGCTGTTATAAGATTCATATCCTCTGTCAGCTATGATGAGAGCACAATCTATATTTGATTTATCTACCATTTGTTGTAATGCTAAATGTTCATTTAGATTTCGTTTTCCCTGTATTAATGCATCTGCATATATGTGCTTATTTAAATCATACAGCGCATTCAAATGCAGAAGATTATATGGCTTTTGCCCATTAGCACCTGGATAATACGAGCTTTTATCATCATAATTGGTCGGTATTTGTATATCAGAACCATCAACCGCAAGAATTACCATATCGTTACTATCTTCCGACATCAACTTATTAGTAAAACCATTAAAAATAGCTTTAAATGCTTCTGCCTTAATCTTTTGTCGTTGCTGCACAAAAGCAGATGCAGACGGCAAAGATTCAACATTTGGGAAAATATCTATTAGTTCATTTGTAAGACTTTTACTTTCCATACCAATAATGGATTTGATAATCGTCAGGAATGGTAATTTCCTATTTCTTATGAAGTCAGTTTCTTTATTATTTACATAGTTACACATACTCTTAGCGGTAGATTCAATCTCTGAAATTAAAATTTTTTTGACATGTTTAGGTTTCATATGTTACCTCCTCGTAATCAAGTTTTCCCTTAATTACAAGGGCCGCTTTCGCTACCTTAAAAACATCAGTAGCGAAAGCGGCCACATATTTCTCTTGTTATGTCAACATATATTTATAAAAAAGAAGACCCCTATACCATTTCTGGTATAGAGATCTCAATTGATTCATCTTAACTTAATGACATTGACCATTTTGGTCGTCCTTATATTTTATAAATCTTTTGCATCAATTAAGATTCCATCTTTCCAGATTCTCTCAAGATCATAGAAAAGTCTATCCTCTTCAGAGAAAAGATGAACAATAACATCCTCATAATCCATAAGTACCCATGTACTCTGTCTGTTTCCTTCAATTGACTTAGCATGAATACCCTGCTCATAAAGGAGTCTGTCTACTTCATCCTGCATTGCATTGAGCTGATTCTGATTAGATGCTGAAGCAACAATAAAATAATCAGCCATAATACTGATATTTGAAATATCAATCGCTTTAATGTCGATTGCTTTTTTATCATCAAGGGCTTTGCAAACAATCTTTGCCATTTCTCTTGCGTCCATAGTCTACCTCTTTTCTTTCATGTACTGTTTATAGTAATTATATGTATCTACTGTAGTAGGGTCTACCATATCTGGATTATTGTTCAAATAAGCGACAGAATCCTCTAAAATCATGTAAACACATCTATCTAAATCTGTATATGCTTCCGATCTCAATATATCAAGTCTAGGCTGTTTATCTCTACCTGGTTCAATATAATCAGCGACAAAGATAATCTTATCTAATAAATTCATATTAGGGCAACCTGTTGTATGATACGTGATTGCGTGAGCTATCTGTGGGTCATACACATCATATTTTGAGGAACAGAAATATGCTCCAACCTTTCCATGCAATAAATGTGGATATTTTCGCTCTATATCACTGATTGGAAGATCGTTGCTTTCGCATATATCTAAGCGTTCTTCATCACTAATGCATTTAGCACAATCATGAAGCATTCCGGCAACCATAGCTGTGTAAGCCGGATAATTCCATTTAAGGGCCAATGCATAAGCTGTAGTAGCAACACCTAATGTGTGTACATATCTGCCTGGCTTAAGTGCAATTTTCATCTCCTCTGATAATTTCAAAATATCAGGATATGAATACTGATGCTCACTATATAAATTATGATTGATAATATATTGAATGACTTCAGGTTTAAGACAATCTTTAACCTTCTCATCTTTATAAAAATCTTCTCTTACTTTTGATGAAGCAATACCGTTAGCTGCATAATCTATTAGGAAAAACTCTCCTTCAAAAAGAGTTTTACACTCTTCTATAGATTTATTGAGAAGCTCAGTATCATCACCCAGTCTTGGTGCCACTAAAATAGTAGCAGCATTGGAAATAATCTCAGGTTTTACCCAGTTTTTAAAATTTAAAAGACTATCACTACCCATTATAAAGAACAAATCATCATCAGGATGCTCGTTCTTTAATTCTGTCAAAGTGATATATGAGTAGCTCTTACCGGAACGATAAATTTCTCTATCATCAATAGATAATTCTTTATCGTTCTGGATTGCCAGTTCTACCATTTCAAGTCTGCAAATATCAGCAACCGATTCTGCAGTATCCTTATGGGGCGGCGTTCCGGCAACCAAAAGGTATACTTTGTCTAGGTTATACTGATTAAGCGCGGCCTTAGCTATCTCTATATGTGTGTTGTGAATTGGATTGAATGTCCCGCCATAAATACCAATTCTCATGCTGTCTCCTTACTGAGGAAGCTTAATAGTAGGCTTCTTCGCTGCTCTATAAAGAATAATTTTTCTGCCGATTACTCTAACAACCTCTGAATGTGTACGCTCAGAAAGAACCTGTGCAATCTCCTTTGGGTCATCAAAGCAGTTCTTTAAAACATTAATTTTAATAAGCTCTCTTGCCTCAAGTGCCTCATCTACAGCGTTTGTATACTCCGGAGTAAGTGAAGCCTTACCAATCTGAAGAATTGGACTCATATCAGCTGCAAGAGATGATAAATATGCTCTCTGTTTATTTGTCATTTCGATCTCCTAATTACTTGTAATAATCAAACACAAGGCCATACATTCTAACTGTATCACCTTCCTGGATACCCTTTTCCTCAAGTTCCTTTAAGATACCCTGCTCTTTAAGGAAGTTCTGGAAGAATAAGAAGCCCTTCTCAGATTCGAGATTAGTGTAACCAAGCATTTTCTCAATGCGAGGACCTTCAACTACATAGTCGCCCTCATCGTTAATCTCAACAGTGTATGGCTCCTCACTAAATGCACGAATTGTAGGATCAAATTCCTGCTCGTATACGATAAGCTCGTCATCGCATGTATCAAGAAGTCTTACAACCTCGTAAAGAAGCTCTTTAAGGCCCTTTCCACTAACTGCAGAAATAGGATAAACCTTAATTCCCTTAGGCTCGAATTCAGCCTTTAATGCTTCGATAACCTCATTAGATTCCTCGCCGATAACATCCATCTTATTAGCAGCAATAACCTGTGGCTTCTTAAGAAGCTCTGGGTCGTATGCTTGAAGCTCTGCTGAGATAGTCTTAATATCCTCTACTGGATCACGACCTTCAACTGACGCTCCATCTACCATATGAATGATAACCTTAGTACGTTCAATATGACGAAGGAACTCGTGTCCAAGGCCGATACCTTCTGAAGCACCCTCGATAAGGCCTGGAATATCAGCAATAACAAATCCATTTATATCATCAACATCAACAACACCTAAGTTTGGAGAAAGTGTTGTAAAATGATAATTTCCAATTTTAGGCTGAGCATTAGTTACACGTGAAAGGAATGTTGATTTTCCAACATTTGGATATCCAACAAGACCAACATCAGCAATAACCTTAAGCTCAAGGATAACTTCAAGTTCGATGGCATCAACACCTGGCTTAGCATACTTTGGTGCCTGCATTGTAGAAGTTGCAAAGTGCTGATTACCAAGACCGCCCTTACCACCTGGAAGAACTATCTGACGCTTATTATCTCCAGACATATCAGCAATAACTCGACCGCTTTCAGCGTCCTTTATTACTGTACCCTCTGGGACCTTAAGGATAAGATCCTCGCCATTTTTACCATGACAATTATCTTTGCCACCCTCTTCACCTGCTCCCGCAGCAAATTTGCGTCTATGACGGTAATCAACCAAAGTATTGAGTCCTGGGTCGACTTCAAAAATAACGTCGCCACCTTTACCACCGTCGCCACCATTTGGACCACCATTTGGTACATACTTTTCACGTCGGAAGCTTACGTGACCGTCGCCACCTTTACCTGATTTTATAATAATTTTTGCTCTATCAGCAAACATAGATTTCTCCTCAAATTTAAAATTGACCCGACTTACATAATGTTAGTCGGGTCAAATGATTACTGTTCTACTGGATAGACAGAAGCCTGCTTCTTGTCTCTACCTTTTCTTTCGAAACGAAGTACTCCATCAACTAAAGCAAAAAGTGTATCGTCTCCACCGAGACCTACATTGTTGCCTGGAAGAATCTTTGTACCACGCTGTCTGTAAAGAATATTGCCAGCCTTAACGAACTGACCGTCTGCTCTTTTAGCGCCTAATCTCTTAGACTCTGAATCTCTACCGTTCTTTGTAGAGCCTACACCCTTTTTATGAGCGAAGAACTGAAGGTTCATCTGTAACATGTCTTACACCTCCTTGTATTGTAATGAAATATATTCATCACCGTATTGTTTTTGAATTTCGTCCAAACCTAATATCATAGAATCAAGCAATAGCTTTGATTTATCCGAAATACCATCCGGGAATGCCATGGTCATATAACCACCATCCTCGGCAGCCTCACTGGAAAATGCATCATCCGTAAACTGTTCAATACTATTAAAAGTATTAATAACAAGAACTGATACCGCCGCACAAACAATATCCTGACCGTGATCAGCATATCCTGCATGGCCATCAAGTGAAACATTAACTATTTCATTATTGTGTTTGGAAATCACTACGCTAATCATAATTAGCCGTTAATCTTTTCGATCTTAACCTGTGTGAATGACTGTCTGTGGCCATTCTTCTTGTGGTAACCTGTTTTTCTCTTATACTTGTAAACGATTACCTTCTTACCTCTGCCTTCCTTAACAACAGAAGCCTCAACTGTTGCGCCTGCTACTGTAGGTGCACCAACCTTGAGTTCCTTGTCGCTAACAGCAAGAACCTGATCAAAAGTAACCTTCTCACCAGCCTCAACGCCGAGCTTTTCAATGGTAATGATATCGCCTTCAGAGACTTTGTACTGCTTACCACCTGTTGCAATAATTGCGTACATGGTTTGTTCCTCCTTTTTATCATTACTCGCCAGTTTCGGTGGTGCTTCGGAATGAAACACACTTTAAAAACCACACTGAGCGGCATACTCAAGTATATTAACACAGGATTTTCACTACGTCAATCCAAATTGTTCATAAAACTTAGAAAATTTATAAGATAACTAATCCACCTGATGAACAGCTCCAAGATGCTTTTTTAAATAGGCGTCCAATGAACTTAAATTCTTACTATTTACATCACGAATCTTCTTTGCCTCATCTTCTAGACAATGTCTACAAGTACGCCTTAAATCATCCTCTTCACTCTGCTCGAACCAACTATTAAACTGCTCATCCAAATCCATATCCTTATGAAATCTGAATTTGCTCAGCTGTAAGGTAAGCTGAGAAGTCGAACGAACACGGACAGAATCCTTTGCTTCATCGGTAAGTGTAATTTCTGGAAAGTCTTTAATATATTTTACGATTTCCTCTTCAGCAATTTCCTCTGCTTTTTTCTCTACAACCTGAATGATTTCATTAATATCCATAGCTGCACCCCCGCAGATTAAGAATTAATCCCACAATTTTCTGAAGCCATCATATTGCCAAAGACCAGTATTATTATCCTTGGCTTCTTTCATGAGAGCCTGTAAACAATCATCATGAGCTACTGTAGGCTCATATCTTTTTGCTACGCCATACCCATTCTTAACGATTATAGCATTAACCATTGAATTTTCTATGTTCTGCTCATCAAAGGTGTTAGTCACATCATCTAACCATACATAAGCTAAAATTCTGTCATACTGATCATCAAAATCAACATCATATTCAAGGTAAAGCTGATCCGTGTTAGCAAGTAACTCCTTAGTATAATCGCTTGCCATTACACCATACTCATTGTTACGTTCTTCCTCGGCTGCAACAGATTCCGGAGTATCGATACCAATCATTCGAACACGCTTCTGTTCCCCTACAGCATCTTCTACAATAATCGTATCACCATCTACAGTTCTGACGAATTTTACTGCATCCAAATTTGAATCCTCATAACCATTGACACTATTGTATACCTTCGGACTACTACATCCAATTAAAAAAATGAAGAATAGTATTAAAGCTCTTTGCAATTTCTTATTTTTCATAAATAATTCTTCTCTTTCTGTCTCAATATTAAAGCATTATAGAATTATAGGTGAAAACAATCTTGATCGTGTTATTTCCATTAGACCTAGATTAGTAAAACCATGAATAGTCACATCAGAATAATCATCTTTAAAAGCATCCTTCGCAATTTCTATAAGCTTATCTTCTTCCTTATTTGATACTTTTAATAAATCAATAATAATTATTCCAGAGATTGAGCGTAATCTAAGTTGCGCTGCAATTTCTTCTAATGCCTGTCGATTTATTTCCATAGGTGAACCTTTGCCACCATTCTTTCCGGAATTAACATCAATAACGGTCATGGCCTCAGTAGGTTCAATAACAATATTTCCACCATTTTTTATATATGCAACTTTTAACGTTACATTATCAAGTAGCTTTGTTAAATCAAACAATTGCCATAAAGAAAATGATTCATCTGTGTAGGCTCTTATGTTTAGATTTTTAGAAATGATTTCGTCTAAATCGGATACTATTTCGCAATCCTTATCCGCAAATTTTTCAATAAAGAAATCTATAAAGTCTCTATAATCCGATGTAGGATTATCCTTTATGAAATTGCAGGAATAAGGCTTAGTACTTTTCTTATCCTGTGTTATTTGCACCCAAAACCTGTCATTTTGGCATACCTTCTTTTTCTCCGAATGTCTTTCAATAAAGAATTCAGGTTTAAGCTTTCGATTCTCAATAAATCCCTTATCCCCTGTGGAAAGCTTTAATATGCACGCATCTATATCATTTAAAACCTTTTCTACTGCTGCCTCACAAACTGTGCCAACCTTCGTAATATCAAGATTAATTACATCTAATGGTTTATCATTTTCATCAAAAGAAACAAGGAGCCGAAGCTCCTTATCATTGTATATTCCTTTTGTAATTACGCATTTTTTAATGCTCATCACCAATATCTCCTAAAGAAATTAAGGAATCTGGCTCGCCAGTAAACATGTCGATTCTTCTGATATCAAGTGACAGCTCATCAAAATCAGGTAATCCGATGAATTCATGGAAAGCCTTAATCACTAATTCTGGCTTAATATTATCAGTACTTCCACTTGAAAGAAGAAGGTCATACTCTGGCACACCTTCTTTAATAATTAAATTAAAACGGTAAATAAGAGGTTTTAAATCAAGCTCTCTTTCACCTTTCTTAGTCTTCTTAACAATATTGATAGAAACTGCTTCATCAAAAAATCTCTCCTTTAAATCGATAATATTATCGATGTAGCAGGCATCATCCTTTGAATCCTTATAAGTCACAACATAGCTTGCAGCTGTAACTGCAGACATACATTTTTCTGCTGTATCTGGAAGATACTTAAAACCTGTAATCTCCAAACCTTCTACCATGTTATCATTTAAAGCCTTAAGAGCTGATGCAGAATCTACCTTTTCCTTTAAATCAATATCCATATACTCACCCTCTGAGGTAAGACCTACGCCTAGTGGTGCAGCGAAAGACATAATCTGATGAGGATTAAATCCTTCTGAATATCTGATTGGAAGCTCTGATCTTTTAACAGCCTTCTGGAAAAATCTCATAAGGTCAAGATGACCTACATATCTCATTATGCCAGTTTTGGCAAATTTAACTCTAACGCGCATTATGACATACCCCCGATCCAATAATTCCAGCACCACAACCGTTGCAGCTCATTTTACAGTTAGGAGTAACCTTTGCGTTCATGGCATTGTTCCACTCTCTCTTAAGGAAATCCTTTGTAACGTGACAATTAATGAAATCCCATGGAAGAATCTCATCTAAATCACGCTGACGGTATGCATAATAATCTATAGAAATATTATTCTTTTCAAAAGCAGCAAGCCACTTATCGAAATCAAAGTACTCGCCCCATGCATCAAAGAAGCATCCACTCTTATATGCATCTAAAATTGCTGGGCAAAGTCTACGGTCACCGCGGGCAAACACACCCTCAAGAACAGTAACATCAGAATGATGCCAGTTATACTTAAGAGACTTTTGATTGAGCTGTGCCTTCATTTCGTCATTAACAACCTTAGCACGACGTAAGTATTCTCCAGCCTCGTACATTGGAGCCCACTGGAAAGGTGTAAATGGCTTTGGTACGAAGAACGATGTAGAAATAGTAATCTGGCAGCGGCCCTGACGCTGTTCCTTTGGAACAGTATCGTAATATGCAGCAGCAACTTCATTAGCAAGCTGTGGAATAGCCTTCATGTCTTCGTCTGTCTCTGTAGGAAGACCAAGCATGAAGTAGAACTTCACCTTATTCCAGCCACCCTTAAATGCAAGTGTGGCACCGCCAATGATATCCTCTACAGTAAGACCCTTGTTAATAACATTTCGCATTCTCTGTGAGCCTGCCTCAGGAGCAAAAGTAATGCTGGATTTTCTAACATCCTGAACCTTAGACATAACATCAAGTGAAAATGCATCAATTCGTAAAGACGGTAATGAAACATTAACGCCCTCTGATAAACAGTCATCAATAAGGAAATCCATAAGCTCTCCAAGCGCATGATAATCACTTGATGAAAGTGAGCTAAGAGAAATCTCCTCGTGCCCTGTAGATGCAAGAAGTTCTCTAGCCTGTTCCTTAAGAACATCAACAGACTTCTCTCTATTTGGACGGTAAATCATACCAGCCTGGCAGAAACGACAACCTCTGATACAACCACGCTGAATTTCAAGAACAACTCTGTCCTGAATAGCACGGACAAATGGAATAAGCATCTTTGTTGGATAGCTTGAAGAGTCCATGTCCTTTACCACCTGACGGTCAATGACTGCAGGTACGTCATCATAAATAGGCTTAAAGCTTTCGATTGTACCATCAGATTCCTTATAAGTAACCTCATAAAAAGCTGGCACATAGATTCCTGGAATCTTTGCTGCAGCTCTAAGGAAAGACTGACGGTCGAAGCCCTTTGCCTTGTGTTCCTTATATAAATCAAGAAGAAGTGGATAGCTGGTCTCACCCTCTCCTACGTAAACTAAATCAACAAAATCAGCGATAGGCTCTGGATTAGTAGCGCAAGGGCCACCTACGATAACAATAGGGTCATCGTTTTCACGATCCTTTGACTCTAAAGCCACACCTGCTAAATCAAGAATCTGAAGTATATTGGTGTAGCACATCTCATACTGAAGAGTCATACCTATAAAATCAAAATCCTTGATAGCATCCTGTGATTCTAACGCAAAAAGAGGTATATTACGCTCCTTCATCAGATTATGTAAATCTGGCCATGGCGAATATACCCTTTCACAATATGTATCCTCACGCTTGTTAAGCATATCGTAAAGGATAGCTATTCCAAGGTGAGACATACCTACTTCGTAGACATCAGGGAAACACATAGCAAATCTGATGTCTACGTCAGCAGGATTCTTTTTTACACTATTAAATTCGTTGCCGATATATCGTGCAGGCTTATCAATCTGCATCAAAATATCGTCAGGTAATGCAAGTTTTTTCATATAATAATTTTATCTTTGAGCAAGCTCAGATGTAATATCTTCCCAGGTAACTCCTTTGGCAACCATAAGAACCATCATGTGATACAGGAAGTCTGAAATCTCATATTTGGTCTCTTCAGAATCAGGATTCTTGGCTGCAATAACAATCTCTGTAGCCTCTTCACCCACTTTTTTAAGAATCTTATCCAATCCCTTATCAAAAAGGTAATTAGTGTAAGAACCTTCCTTAGGATTCTTCTGACGATCTGCAATGACTGCATAAACATCCTCGAATACCTTAAGTGGATTACGCTCAATATACTCCTTTTTTACTATCTCATTGAAGAAGCAGCTAGGCGCACCAGTGTGACATGCCACTCCAACCTGAGAAACTTTCGCCAAAATAGTATCAAAATCACAGTCAGCAGTCAATGACTTGACAAACTGAAAATGTCCGCTCGTCTCGCCCTTTACCCAAAGAGACTGACGAGAACGGGAATAATATGTCATCTTGCCTGTACGAATTGTAGTATTAAACGATTCCTCGTTCATGTAAGCAAGCATAAGAACCTCGCCTGTCTGGAAATCCTGAATAACAGTAGGTACAAGTCCGTTTGAATCAGGCTTTAAATCAGACCATGCAAGCTTTGGTTCGAAGTTGTCCATCTTGATTCCAGAATCAGAAAGCTCACTCTTCATCTGCATGATATTGAAATTAGTATCATTGATGAACTGTCCTGAAATACCACGAATCTGATCTGACTTAAGTACTTTAAGTACCTTATCAAGGTCATACTCATCTACCTGAGCAATATATGGAATCTCAGTGATGTTCTCCAAGCCCTCTAAAAGAGATGTATTCATGATAAGCAGCTCATGAATATTGCTTGGAAGAAAATCCTTTGTCTTAAACAGGAAATCAACTGTTGAAAGACTTACAAGCATTTTCTGTGAACCAAATCTGGCACTCGCTTCCTTAATCAAATCAATTGTCTCAGGCTTTGAACCGTTAAGAATAACCTCCACACAACCAGCATAGAGAAGCTTCTTAACATCCTCGAGACGTTTAATGTTTCCGCCACCAGCTGTCTTAACCTGAACGTTACGATTAATCTCTCTAATTGCAAGAATATTCTTCTCGTGCTCCTCATCATCAGTAGATAAATCATAACAAATAATTTTATCTATACCGCTGTCATCATATACTGATGCCAACTCGAGTACATCCTTTTTTACATCAAGCTCAGTAGGGCTTTTTACCGCCATACCATCTTTAATATAAATAGTGGCAACTATGTTTTTGTGTTCCATGTCAAGTCCTGCTCCTTTAAATTAAATTGAACCCTTTGTAGTCATAGTGGAATTATTAAGTCTTGGGTCAATAGTTGTAGCCTCGTCCAATGCTTTGGCAAATGCCTTAAACATCGCCTCACACATATGATGTGAATTTCCCGGTGTAAGAACCTTAATATGTAAATTCATTCCTGCTGAATAAGAAATAGCATAGAAAAATTCCTTTACCATCTCTGTATCCATATACCCTATTTTCTCCGTAGGAAATTCTGCTTCAAAAGATAAATATGGTCTGTTACATAAATCCACTGCAACAAGCACTAATGTCTCGTCCATCGGAAGAATACAACTGCCATATCGTTTTATCCCAAGCTTTCCCCCGCAGGCTTTTTTGATTGCATTGCCAAGCACTATACCAGTGTCCTCGATAGTGTGATGACAATCAACCTGTAAATCCCCCTTTATTGACGCAGATAAATCAAAGAGACCATGTCTTGTAAAAGCATCAAGCATATGATCAAAAAATCCTATGCCTGAACTTACCTGACACTCACCTGAACCATCTATTGAAAAATCGATGGTAATATCTGTTTCTTTTGTTTTTCTAGCAACCTTTGCCCTGCGTTCCTCTGACATAATTTCACCTAATTATTTATAATTTCCACGCCTTTAATTATAACGTAAATACGTATCTAATTAAAGGATGGTAAACTACACAAAATCCGCTAATAAATTTATATAAAATTCCCTTTTTATCAAAAACTAAATGTCCTCAAATCGTACCTTGATTGAGTTTGCGTGAGCTGTAAGCTGTTCGTTATTTGCAAACTTAACAATGTCTGGATATACAGCCTCAAGAGCTTCTTTAGAATACGAAATGATGCTTGATTTCTTAACAAAATCATCCACTGAAAGTGGTGAGAAAAATCTTGCTGTTCCGTTTGTTGGAAGCACGTGATTTGGTCCTGCAAAATAATCTCCAAGTGGCTCAGAAGAATACTGACCAAGGAAAATAGCTCCAGCGTTTTTCACATAAGTCATAGTCTCAAAAGGATTAGCTGTGACAATTTCCAAGTGCTCTGATGCAATAGCGTTTACGCAGTCCACTGCATCCTTCATATTGTCAGCCACAAGAAGATATCCAAAGTTATCAAGTGACTTCTGGATAATGTCTTTTCTTGAAAGGATCTTTACAAATCTTTCGATTTCCTTTTCTACCTCATCTGCAAGTTTCTCTGATGTAGTAACAAGAATAGCTGATGCAAGTTCATCATGCTCTGCCTGTGATAATAAATCTGCAGCCACGTATGTAGGATTAGCAGTCTCATCAGCAAGAACTAAAATCTCTGAAGGTCCAGCAATAGAATCAATAGATACATAACCAAACACTGCCTTTTTAGCAAGGGCTACGAAAATGTTTCCAGGACCTACGATCTTATCAACCTTGGCAATTGACTCTGTACCAAATGCCATAGCTGCAATGGCCTGAGCACCTCCGCACTTGTAAATAACATCACAACCTGCTTCGTTTGCTGCAACAAGGGTACTTGGATTTACTTTTCCTTCCTTGTTACATGGAGTGCACATATAAATGCATTCAACTCCAGCAACCTTTGCTGGCATAATGTTCATAAGAACTGATGAAGGATAAACAGCCTTACCACCTGGCACGTAAACACCCACCTTTGCAAGTGGTGTAACCTTCTGTCCAAGGATAATACCTTCTTCTGATGTAAACCAACTGTTCTGCTTCTGCTTTGCGTGGTATTTTTCAATGTTAACAAGAGCCTTACGAATAACATCAACAAGCTCCTGTGGAACAAGAGTATATGCTTCTTCAATCTCCTCTTTTGTAACTACGATATTGCCAGCATTAATATCAGCTCCATCGAATTTCTTCGTATATGCGAATATTGCCTCATCGCCATTTTCTCTAACATTATTTACGATTTCATTAACAGTAGCCTCGTACTCTGTGTACTGGTTTGGGCTACGCTTAAGAAGTGTCTCTAAAATATTATCTATAGTATTTGCTGTAAGCTTAAGCTTTCTCATTTTCAAGTGCTCCCTTCAGCTTCTCAATAAGCTCAGTAATTCTTTCATATTCCATCTTCATAGACACCTGATTTACTACCATTCTTGCTGAAAGTGGACATACTTCCTCGAGAACTACAAGTCCGTTTTCTCTAAGAGTAGAACCTGTCTCAACGATATCCACGATGACTTCAGAAAGTCCAACGATAGGTGCCAGTTCGATAGAACCGTTTAACTTAATAATCTCAACCGTCTGATTCTTAGTGTTGTAGAAATGATCCTTAGCAATACGAGGATATTTGCTGGCAACACGGATGAGTTCATGATGCTTTAATAACTCAGCCGCCTCAGCTGGTCCACAGACACACATTCTGCATTTTCCAAAGCCAAGATCTAAAACCTCGTAAATATTGCGGTTCTCCTCAAGGATAGTATCCTCACCTACTACACCAATATCTGCAGCTCCATACTCAACGTATGTAGGAACATCAGGTCCCTTTGCCAAAAAGAATTTAAGTTTTAATTCCTCATTAGTGAAGATAAGCTTTCTTGTATCAGGATTTTTCATCTCATCGCAGGTGATGCCAATGCTTTCAAATAAAGCAAGTGTTTGTTTTGCAAGTCGTCCCTTTCCAAGGGCGAATGTTAAATATCTATCGCTCATTTTATTGTCTCTCCAATGCTAACATCAGTTGGTCAACGGTAATAGCAAAGCCAATGGCAGGTGAATCCTTGCCAAAGAGGCTAAGTAATGAATCATAACGGCCACCCTTAACAAGTGGTTCGCCAACTCCATAGGAATATCCTGTAAAGATGATTCCTGTGTAATATTTGTATTCAGAAATCATACCAAGCTCAAAGGAAATGAAATCCATCACCTTATTTTTATTAAGTAAGTCATAGAGCTTTGTAAGATACTCAAGTGCATCATAAACCTTCTTATACTTCTTCGCCTTATCCATATAAGGCTTCCATTCTGAAGGTGAATTTAAAATCTTTCCTGTGAGATCAAATAATTCAATAAGGCTCTTTGATACTCCAGCACTTTCGAGAAGTTCCTTTGCTCCAAAGAAATTCTTATTTGAAATAAGTCCTACAAGCTTTTCTTCCATGTCCTCTGAAAGATTTGCTGCATCAATAAGTCCTCGAACAATATCATAATGACCTACACCTATTTCAAATTCCTTAAGTCCACTTTCCTTTAAAGCATTTACGACAATAGTAAGAATCTCAGCATCTGCATCTACAGAACTGTCTCCTATAAACTCGCATCCTGCCTGTGTACTTTCTTTTAAACGTCCCTGAAGGCTATGATAATTTATAAATACATTACCTTCGTAAGAAAGCTTAACTGCTCCATCTGTATCTGAGAAATACATAGCCGCCGCTCTTGCAATAGATGGAGTAATATCAGGTCTTAATACAAGAGTATTTCCATCTCGGTCAAAAAACTTAAACATTTCATTGGACTCACAAGAACCTACTTCTCTAGAGAATGTATCAAAATACTCGAAGGTAGGTGTTGAGATTGGTGCATAGTTGTACTTTTTAAAACATTTTCTAAGATTATATAAAGTATCAAGTCGTCGCTCATATTCACTGTTGTAAATGTCGCGTACACCCTCAGGTGTGTGCAAAGTCAAATTTTTCATATTATTTTTCACCTCATCGGTTTTAATTTCACTTTAGTCTGCTAATGTAATAAAGTAACAATATCAAAAAACAGCCACAAAGTCAACCTTTGCGACTGCTCAAATCAATATTAATCATATCAAGGTACGGAACCAGAAGGTTGGGTTTAGTTTGAAAGAAATACTTTTCATCAAGCTCTTCTATCCTAAAGCTCTTCCTTCCGCCCTCTGTCATTCTATCCCAGAAAGTCTTTAACTGGGCATATGTAAGATAATAATAAATATCTCTTTCACTAAAGAAAATAAGTATGAAGGCCAATCCATCCTGAGCCTCCCATTTGCCCATGAAATCTATCTGATGCTGATGAATGTTCTGAAGTGGGAAGGTATCTTTGTTACATTCCTTGGCATCAAAACAAACTGGAATCCCCTGTATGGCTCCCACATAATCAACAGTAGATTTCTGATCAAAATAGGCAAGTGTAATATGCCCCTTCTTGTCCATATCAATAGGCGTAATAGGTGTAGGGATTTTCTGAATCAGTGCCAAACCATTTTCTTCATAGACCTCATTAGTCTTATTAATAAATTCCTCGAAGGTAGAACCTCGAAGCCCCCTTGATTTAAAAGTAGACATTAAACTCCTCCGGCTCTTTTGCCTCAAAACATCTTCCATCTTCAAACTCGATAGAAAATGCATGAAGAAGCTGCGATTTTACATTAAGCCTTTTGTTGATATTCGTATTTCCGTATTTCATGTCACCTAAAATCGGATGACCGATTGAAGTTAAATGTGCTCTAATCTGATGTGTTCGTCCAGTAATCAAATGAATCTCAAGTAGTGTAAGGTCGTTATCCAAATGCTTTAAAGGACGATAAGCCGTCTTAATTGGCTTTGCATCTTTGGTATCTTTATTGTGGATTGTAACCTTGTTTGTGGCCTCATCCTTGTATAGGAACCCGTCAATAGTCTGGGACTCAGTTATATTTCCGATAACGATAGCATGATAAAGCTTTTTACAGCTTCGCTCCTTAAGTGCCAATCCAAGATTCTGAGCGGTTTTAAGATTCTTGGCAAACAAAACAATGCCCGAAGTATTTCTATCAAGTCTGTTACAGATACTAGGATGGAAATGCTTGAAGCTCTCCTCTGTCAGCTGCCCCGTCTTAATCATGTAAGAGATTGCCATCTCATTAATAGAAACCTCTCCATCAGAATCCTTCTGAGACTTAATTCCAGATGGCTTATTAATAATAATCATATCATCATCCTCGTAGACAATGTCTATGATATTAGGTCCTTTTGAAATAGCCTCATATAATGGGTCAGCGTTAGATGCACCACTCATCTTCTCAAATGTTTCATCTGAAAACCAGATTTTAACCACATCTCCGCTATTAAGTTTTTCTGAACCATCAGCCTTTTTATCATTTAAAGTGATATTCTTTTTGCGTAGCATCTTATAAATAAAAGAAGTGCTGGCTTCAGATAATACCCTCTTTAAATATTTGTCAAAACGCTGATTGCTATTTGCGTCGTCTATTCTTAGTTCTTTCATTTGATGTCTTTTTATTATTCTTAATATTTTTACCTTTAATCTTTCTAGGTGGGATAAGGCATTCTTCACCAAATCCAATTAAGTCCTCTCGTCCAGCCTTCATAAGAGCCTCTTTTACGAGGTCATAATTCTCTGGTCTCTTGTACTGAATGAGAGCGCGCTGCATAGCCTTCTCATGAGGATTCTTGCAGACATAAACAGGCTTCATATCTCTAGGATCAATCTCTGTATAGTACATTGTAGTCGAAATTGTACTAGGTGTAGGATAGAAATCCTGAACTTGCTCAGGAGACAAATGATGGTCACGTAAGTATTCAGCCAATGCAATAGCATCATCCAATGTGGAACCTGGATGGGAACTCATTAAATAAGGCACCAAATACTGCTTTAGACCAAGTTCTTTATTAATCTTCGCATATTTATCGCAGAAAGCATTGTAAACGCTTATATCAGGCTTTCCGAGGTAACTAAGTACATTGTTAGAAATGTGTTCCGGAGCCACCTTAAGCTGGCCACTAATATGATACTTACAAAGATCTCTTAAGAATGTATCATCCTTATCGTACATTACGTAATCAAAACGCACACCAGAACGAACAAATACTTTCTTAACCTTTGGCAATTTTCTAAGCTTAGTAAGAAGCTCTACGTACTCTTTATGACTAACCTGAAGATTAGGACACTTAGTAGGGAAAAGGCACTGTCTATTCGTACATACACCCTTTTCCATCTGTTTTTTACAAGATGGATTTCTAAAGTTTGCAGTAGGACCACCTACATCATGAATATAACCCTTAAATTCTGGATCCTGAGTGATAAGCTTTGCCTCATCAATAATGGATTCTTGACTTCTTGACTGAATAATACGTCCCTGATGGAATGTAAGGGCACAGAAATTACAGCCACCGAAGCATCCTCTATTACTAATTAATGAGAACTTAACCTCCTTAATAGCAGGAATACCACCATCCTTCTCATACATGGGATGATAGGCGCGCATGTATTCTATGGCATATACATCATCCATCTCCTGACGTGAAAGTGGCTTCTGTGGAGGATTTTGAATGACGTACATTGCGCCGTCATATGTCTCAACTAATTTCTTAGCTGTAAATGCATCCGTATTTACGTATTGAGTATAGAAGCTTTTTGCATAAGTCTTTTTATCAGCTTTGATTTCCTCAAAAGAAGGAAGAATAATACCATCTTCAGTAAAAGACTTATCTCTAGTTTTATATACTGTACCGTCAATATATGTGATATCTCTTACATCCATTCCTGACGCAAGACAATCCGCTATTTCAACAACGGAACGCTCTCCCATGCCGTAAGAAATAATATCAGCACCTGAATCCAAAAGAATTGAACGTCTCACCTTGTTTGACCAATAGTCATAATGGGCAAGTCTTCTAAGAGATGCCTCGATACCTCCTATGATAATAGGCTTTGTTTTATAGGTGTGACGGATCAGATTACAATAAACGATAGTAGCGTAATCAGGTCTAAGTCCAGCCTTTCCACCTGGTGAATAGTTATCGTATTCTCTGTGATGCTTTGAAACGCTGTAATGGTTAACCATAGAATCCATGTTACCTGCAGAAACAAAGAAGCCCAAACGAGGTTCTCCAAGGATATTGATAGAATTATCATCCTTCCAATCCGGTTGAGGAATGATTCCTACAGTATAGCCATGTAATTCTAGTATTCGACATATAATTGCAGCTCCAAAAGAAGGATGATCAACATAAGCATCTCCACAGACATAGACAAAGTCCAGCTGCTCAATGCCTCTTTCCTTCATATCCTTTTTAGAAACTGGTAAAAATTGTTGCATAAATACCTCTTAAATAATTAAGGCATCCAACCTGTGGATGCCCCTAAATTTTGATGATTACTCTTTATTAAAGAACTGATCTGGAATATCAAGTGCAGGTACGTCTTCCTCATCGTTTGAAGATGCAGCAGAAATAGCTGGCTCTTCTGCAACTGGTGTATGCTCTGAAGCCGGTGCACTTGCTGGATCAGAATTTCCTTCGTTAAGTGAATCTGGAACAAGTGATGCTCTGTTTGCATCTACAGTATCCAAATATGTCTGCATTGTAGCAAGGAATGTCTCATTACGATTCTTAGCTGTTTCAATAGAGTTAGCAAGGATTGTCTGGATATTAGCAAGAAGCTCATCCGTATATGCGATAGCTCCCATGCGAATATTATTAGCATCCTCAGTTGCTCTATCAATCTTTTCCTGAGCATTCTTCTGCGCAATAAGAATAACTTCATTAGCCTGCGCATATGCCTGTTGCATAATCTGGTGCTCAGATACAAGCTCGTTAGTCTGAATCTGTGCTTTGCTGATAATCTCATCAGCCTTTGCCTTTGCGTCTGCTAAAATCTGCTCACGATTGGCAATCATACGCTGATATTTCTTTATTTCATCAGGTGTCTTTGTTCTAAGCTCCTGAATTAAAGATTCTAACTCATCTCTGTTAACAACAATCTTGCTTGTAGAAAATGCTGTTGGCTTACAATCATCAATATAAGCTTCAATCTCATCAATAATATCTTCTATTTTACTTGCGTTTGGCATGATGTTTTACTTCTCCTTGTTTTTAAATTTGGCTTCTATAAGAGGTATAACCTGAGATGGAACAAATAGGCTGATATCTCCCCCGTAAGACGCAAATTCCTTTGCGACTGTAGAACTCAAATAAGAATACTGTAAAGATGTTGTCATAAACAACGTTTCAAGCTCAGGATATTGAACCTTATTAGACTGAGCCAGCTGAATTTCATTTTCGAAATCAGTAACAGCTCTAAGGCCCCTGATAATAACCTGTGCATCCTTTTCTTTTGCAAAATCGACTAATAGACCTTCAAAGCTTTCAACTTTGACATTATCTAAATTTTCTGTCAATTCTCTTATCATGTTAACACGTTCGTCTACGGAAAACAACGGATTTTTTTGCTTGTTGTTAAGGACACCAACTATTAATTCATCGCTTAACTTACTAGCTCTTTTAATAATATCCAAATGACCAAAAGTAATTGGATCAAAACTTCCAGGATAAATTGCTCTTCTCATTCTAAACCTTCTTTAAAAATATATGTTTATTAGTCTTATAGACCTTCTCTTTAACAATGGAATATCCTAATTCAGAAACGTAATCAAAAGATGTTTCAATGCTGGCTTCCACAATAATCATAGTGTCATCCGTAATATAATCTCTTGAAACAAGAGACTCCAACACTTGCTTTTCAATAAGCTTATTGTAAGGAGGATCCATAAAAACTATATCAAAACCATCAGAGCATTTTAACCTGCTGATAGCAGAAAAAACATCTTCATTAAAAACTTTGGAACAATCCTCAAACTTAGCCTTTGCTATATTGTGATTAATACAATTTAATGCCTTTTTATCTTTTTCAACAAAGACAGCCTCTTTAGCACCACGGCTAAGAGCCTCGATTCCCATCTGACCGCTTCCAGAAAACAAATCTAAAAAATTGCAATCAGGAATGTCAAAAGCAATCATGTTAAAGAGTGTTTCTTTTATTCTGTCTGAGGTTGGTCTGGTATCTAGTCCTTCTGGAGTTTCTAGAACCATGCCACGTTTACTACCGGATATTATTCTCAAAGTTATTCACCTATTTTGTTAATACATTCTCCAAGAAGCTCCAACGCTTCTTTTGTAGCTGAAGTTCGGACTGTAGTTCTGTCTCCTTTAAGATGAAGCTCTTTAACTATGCATTTATCATCTCCATACGCACAGCCAATATATACAAGCCCCACAGGCTTTTTAGGAGAACTACCACCTGGCCCAGCAATGCCGGTTGATGATACGCCAAAATCCGCTTTAGCTTTTTTTCTAACACCCTTAGCCATTTCGACAGCAGTCTCATAGCTAACGGCTCCATGTGCCATTAAAGTAGAATCCTTTACTCCAAGATTCTTCATCTTGGCTTCGTTTGAGTAGGTAACATACCCTTCGTTGAAACAATCTGAAGCTCCTGGAACATCTACAATAGTACTGGCAATCATTCCACCTGTACATGACTCAGCGGTGGCTACAGAATAGCCACCTGCTGTCAAAGTGCTAATGATAGAATCAATATTCATTAATTCTGCTCCTTAAGCACATCAATATTCTGATAGATATAAATTACAAGGGATAAAATTGTCATAATGAGTGCAACCCATTTGAAGATTTCTCCAAGAACCTGAAGCCAACCAAATGGAAGATTTGCTACCAAAATAACAATCATAATCATCTGAGTTGTAGTCTTAATCTTGCCAAAAATATTAGCAGCGATAACAAGACCATTTTCAGCAGCGATAAGTCTAAATCCAGAAATAATAAACTCTCTTGCGATGATAACAATTACATACCATGCTGCAAGCTGACGTGTCTGGATGAGACAAATCATAGCAGAACAAACAAGAAGCTTGTCTGCAAGTGGATCCATAAACTTTCCAAAATTAGTTACAAGATTGTATTTACGTGCAATCTTGCCGTCGGCCATATCTGTAAGTGATGCTGCGATAAAGATAAGGTCAGCGATGATTCTAAGTGCTGTGCTTTCTGGCTTGATAAGTAGAAAGAACACAAAGAATGGGATCATGATAACTCTTAACAGTGTTAATTTGTTTGGTAAATTCATAACGCTACATCTCCTATCAAATCATATTCATCAAAGCTTGTAACAGTCACATCAACAAACTGACCGCTAACAAGCTCGGTGTCACTATTAATAAAAATGAAGCCATCTACTGATGGAGTGTCTCGATAAGTACGCCCGATAAACACACCATCCTCAGGAAGCTTTCCTTCAACGAATACAGGAATAGTTCTTCCTACGTAATTCTCATTGTTGGACATTGAAATGTCCTTCTGGCAAAGCATAACTTCTTCCTGCCATTTATGCTTTAAATCTTCGTCTACCTGATTATCCCAAGTAGCTGCGACAGTGCCATCCTCTTTCGAATATGCGAAAGCACCAAGTCTGTCAAACTTCATATCTTTGATGAACTGAAGTAACTCCTGATGCATTTCTTCTGTCTCACCTGGAAAACCACAAATCAATGTAGTGCGAAGTGAAATATCAGGCATTGCTTTTCTTAAACGATCAGCAATATTCATAATATCAGCCTTGTTAGTCTTGCGTCCCATCTTTCTGAGAAGCTCATCATTACAATGCTGAATAGGCATATCTATGTAGTGACAAATCTTTGGCTGTGAAGCCATGCATTCTATAAGCTCATCTGTGATTTCTTCTGGATAAGCATATAAAATACGAATCCATTTAAGGTCCTCAATCTCACAAAGCTTATTTAAAAGCTCTGGTAAAGATTTTTTACCATAAATGTCCATTCCATAAACGGTAGTCTCCTGTGCAACAAGAATAAGCTCTTTAACGCCATCAGCAACAAGCTGCTTTGCCTCAGCTAAAACCTGCTCCATAGGAACTGAACGATAATCGCCTCTGATATATGGAATGATGCAGTATGTACAACGTTTGTTGCATCCCTCTGCTATTTTAAGATAGGCGAAATGCCCACCTGTTGTAAGAACTCTTTTTCCGTCCTTAGGAAGACCAGTAAGTGGCTTCTTATAAACAGGCTTCTCGCCATTCTTTTCAAGTACTTTATTAATTGCATTTAAAAGCTCATCATATGAATTAGTTCCAATGATGGCATCGACCTCAGGAAGGTCTGAAAGAATCTCATCTGTGAAACGCTGGGCAAGACATCCTGTAACAATAAGACCTTTAAGATTTCCAGTCTCTTTGTACTGGCCAAGATCTATAATGTTCTGAATGCTTTCCTCCATGGCATCAGCAATGAAAGAACATGTATTTACAACGATGATATCAGCCTCAGCTTCGTCATCGCAGATAGTAAATCCCTGTTCCATCAAATCTCCAAGCATATGCTCAGAATCAACCAGGTTTTTATCACAGCCAAGAGAAACAAATAAAACTTTCATATAAATTAGTTATTAACTTCCTCGTTTAAGATTTTGATAGCACCGTCATTAAGCTCGTTAACAGCAATTGAAAGTGGCTTATCACCCTTCTGATACTTGATAAGTGGATCAGCACCGTCGATGATCTGACGTGCACGCTTTGCTGTAGCAGCAACGATTGTATAACGTGAGTTAACTACTGGCTCCTCACCAACCTCAACATTCTCATTAACCTTTTCCATAAGTTCTACATAAGATGGATGTATCATAATTAATTACTCCTTTCAAACACCTTTAATTCATTCTTCATATCATTGATGGCCTTAGTATTTCTAGAAACCTTGAAATGCTCAGCCTGAATTATATTATGAACCTGATCAACTGCTCTTTCTAATGAATCGTTAACAATCAGGTAATCATACTGTTCCATGTACTGAGATTCCTTACAAGAAATAGCAAGTCTCTGTGCTATAACCTCCGGTGTCTCAGTGCCTCTGCCAACTAATCTGTTTTCTAATTCCTTAGCAGATGGTGGCATCGTAAATAACAATAACGCATCTGGATACATCTCCTTAACCTGGAGTGCTCCCTGAATCTCTATCTCGAGGATAACATCTTTTCTGCGTTCAATAAGCTGTTCTACATAAGCTCTTGGTGTGCCGTAGGAATTTCCATTGAATGTAGCATACTCTAAAAGCTCATTATTTCTAATCATATCATCAAACTCTTCACGAGTTTTGAAAAAGTATTCTCTACCATCTTTTTCTCCAGCACGCATGCCTCGAGTAGTGGCAGAAATAGAAAGATTATAATCGTTAGGGTGGGCCTCAAGTAGATGCTTCATAATAGTTCCTTTTCCAGCACCTGAAAAGCCTGAGAGAACTATCACGAGCCCTTTATCATGCATCATAATCCGATTCCTCCTTCGTGGAATTTTCTATTATTCTCCCCGCTATTGTATCCGGCATTAGAGCTGATAAAACTACATGCTGGTCACAAACTATTACACATCTTGTACGTCTACCCTGCGTAGCATCAATAATCGTACCCTTCTCCTTCGCATTTGCGATAATACGCTTTGCTGGCGCAGAATCTGATGTTACCATGGAAACAATTTTTTTGCTATTAATAATATTTCCAAAACCAATATTTACAAAAGCCATAATTATTCTATATTCTGAATCTGCTCCCTAACTTTTTCGATAAGAGTCTTGAGAGTGATTCCAATATCTGCGATTTCAACATCAGTAGATTTTGAAAGGATTGTATTAGCTTCACGATTGAGCTCCTGTGCAAGGAAATCAAGCTTACGGCCAACTTCTTTATCCAAATCAAATACTGAACGTGTCTCAGTAACATGACTCTTTAAACGAACCATCTCTTCGTCAATGCAAATCTTATCTGCATATAAAACTACTTCCTGAGCGATTCTGCTTTCATCGATTTTAGTATCCTCTAAAAGCTCGTGAACCTTTCCCAGAAGCTTTGTTCTGTATTCTTCGATAATCTGAGGACTTCTCTGTTCAAGCTTATCAACTAAGACAAGCATCTCATCCATCTTTGAAACCAAATCAGCTTCAAGACGATTACCCTCTGCAATACGTGCTTCGATAAACTGCTTAATGCAATCATCTAAGGCCTTAAGTACAAGCTCTTTTAAGCTATCCTCATCAGCTTCCATCTCCTCAAGCTCAATAACATCAGGAAGACGTGAAATGCTGCTGGCCTTCATATCGTTATCAACGCCAAGCTTCTCAGCCATAGCAGAAATAGATTCATAATACTTTAACGCAATGGCATCATTAATAGATACCTGATAACAGGCATCAGAATGCTCGTTAAGCGTAATATAAACATCTACTTTTCCCCTGAAAATACTCTCGCTGATTTTATTGCGAACTGTGCTCTCTAAGAAATTGAGTTTCTTAGGAAGTTTGATATTAAGATCGAGATATCTGTGATTTACAGACTTCATCTCAATGGTGACCCTAGCGTCACTATTTTCGGCAATTCCTTTGCCATAACCTGTCATGCTTCGTACCATGTGAGTCTCCTTTTGGCTATGTATGTCGCAAACTATCCCACATTTACATAGTTGTTTTTAATTATAATTAAAGATACAATAATAGTCAATTATAGATTGAAAGGACTATTGGTTTTATGGCACTTGACGGAATTTCTATACACGCATTGGTTCACGAATTTAACAAAAACCTTTTAAACGGAAAAATCAATAAAATTTCTCAACCTGAAAAGGAAGAGTTATTAATTACTATAAATACACAAAACGGAAACAAGAGACTTTTAATATCAGCAAATGCTTCTCTTCCGTTTATGTATATAACAGCTGACAATAAGCCTGCTCCTGCCACAGCACCAGGCTTTTGCATGTTGCTTAGAAAGCATATTGGTGCAGGACGAATTATCGAAATCTCTCAGATGGAATTAGAGCGTGCTATTCGTTTTAAAATCCAGCATCTAAACGAAATGGGTGATATCACATTTAAATATCTATACGTAGAAATTATGGGAAAGCACTCTAATATCATCTTCTGTAATGAAGATAATATGATTCTAGATGCTATTAAGCATGTTCCATCATCAGTAAGCTCTGTACGTGAGGTACTTCCAGGCCGTGAGTATTTCATTCCAGCTCAGGAAGGAAAAATAAATCCTCTTACTGTCACAGAGGATTACTTTAAAAGCACCATCTTAAAGAGAAGTGAATCTATATTCAGAGCTATCATGTCATCTTTTGTAGGAATAAGTCCTACAATTGCGAATGAAATATGTTACAGAGCCGGCATAGATTCAGACGCCAGTTGTGCATCACTTTTCGACGAGCATAAGGACGCATTATTTAAGAGCTTTTCTGATTTAATGAAGGATGTTTCTTCAGACAAATATAATTACAACATTGTGATTGATGAAGCAAAGGACGAGCCTGTAGAATACGCTCCTGTCATCCTTACTATGTATCAGGATAAATCTTCAAAAGCTTATGAAAGCATGTCAGAAGTTTTGGTTGAATTCTATGCTAAGAGAAATCAGTATACAAACATCAGACAAAAATCCTCTGATTTAAGAAAGATTATCTCAAATCACATAGAGCGAGCTTCTAAGAAGCTGGATTTACAGTTAAAGCAGCTTAAGGATACTGATAAGCGTGATAAATACAAGCTTTATGGTGAATTGCTTCACACATATGGCTACGAGGCAAAGCCTCAGGATAAATCAATTACAGTAATAAACTATTACAATAACGAAGAGCTTACTATTCCTTTGGATCCAGATTTTAGCGCATCGGAAAATGCCAAGCGATACTTCGATAAATATGCAAAGCTAAAAAGAACGGCCGAAGCACTTGATACATATATTGAACAGTCCAAGCAGGAATTGGACCTTTTAAAATCAATCGAAACTTCACTTAATATTGCTGAGACTGAGACTGATTTGTCAGACATTAGACGAGAGCTTTCCGACCACGGATTTATCAAGAAGCATTCTGGAAACAAAAAGGAAAAGGTTAAGAAAAGCAAGCCTCTTCATTTTGTGGATGACAACGGCTTTGATATCTACGTCGGCAAAAACAATTACCAAAACGATGAGCTTACATTTAAATTTGCCACTGGCAACGACTGGTGGTTCCATACCAAAAAGATTCATGGAAGTCACGTTATCGTAAAGACGAATGGCAAAGAACTTCCTGACAGCTCCTACGAATATGCAGCAGAACTTGCGGCTTACTACTCTTCTGGCAGAGATACAGATAAAGTTGAAATAGACTATCTCCAGAAGAAGAACGTAAAAAAGCCCGCCAGTGCTGTGGCAGGCTTTGTAGTCTATTATACAAATTATTCTATGGTTGTATCTCCAACCTTAGAGCACGTAAAACTGGTTAGCCAGGAATAAATTTAATGTGGACCTTAGATCTGGATGATTTTCCAAATCGGGGTCCTCTTTTAGTATTTGGTCAACATCATTAGATGCCATTTCAAGTTCGTAGGCATCCTGATAAATATCCGCAACCTTAAAACTAAATTCACCGCTTTGTCTCACGCCAAACATATCTCCCGGTCCTCGAAGTTTTAAGTCCTCTCTTGCTATATAAAATCCATCATTTGATTTGAGCATAATATTAAGACGATCACTCTGCTTATCATCCTTACTCTCATTCATAAGAATACAATAGCTTTGTGCATCTCCTCGTCCTACGCGTCCTCTAAGCTGATGCAATGCAGCCAAACCAAATCTGTTTGCATTTTCAATCATAATTACAGTTGCATTAGGAACATTAACACCTACCTCCACAACTGTAGTAGATACAAGAATCTGTGTCTTATGTTCTGCAAAATCAGCCATTACCTGATTCTTCTCAGCTGGCTTCATCTTTCCATGAAGAACTCCTACTTCATACTGATCCTTAAAATATTCCTTAAGCTTCTTGCTGTAATCAGTAACATTCTGAGCTTCAGTTGTTTCGGAAGCCTCTACCAATGGGCAAATAATATAAACCTGATGCCCCTTCGCTATTTCATCTGAAACAAATTTGTATGCAGTAGGTCTCATACTTTCTTTGATGACACAAGTCTTGATTGGAAGTCTGTTGGCAGGTAGCTCCTTTATAACAGATACATGCATATTTCCATAGAGAATCATCGCAAGCGTTCTCGGAATAGGAGTAGCCGACATAACAACGATATGTGGGTGATTCCCCTTTGATGAAAGCTTATCCCTCTGCTGTACTCCAAATCGATGCTGCTCATCTGTAATAACAAGAGCCAAATCTCCAAAGGTTCTACCTTCAGAAATAAGAGCATGGGTTCCAATTATAAGGCAAGCTTCATTTTCATCCACAAGCTTCTGCATGGCCTTTTTTTCAGAAACTTTCATAGAGCCTGTAAAAAGTGCAACTGGTATATCCAGCCCTGCCTCATTAACCCAGTTTAAAAAAGTCTCATAGTGCTGCTTTGCTAGAACTTCGGTTGGAGCCATAATAGCAGCCTGATATCCTGAAAGCGCAACATCAAGCATCGCCAAGAAGGCAACGATTGTCTTACCGCTGCCTACATCTCCCTGAATCAATCGCTGAGTAACATAATCTCCAGTTAAATCAGAAAGCATCTCATCCAATACCTTGGACTGATCACCTGTCAGGCTGAACTTCAAACCTGCTCTAAAATCATCGGTTTCCTTGTGATGAGTAATTTGAAATTCGTTAGGAAAAGATACCGCCTTACCTTCCTGCAACCTTGAATTCAGAATAAAGAAGAACATCTCTTCATATGCAAGACGCTTTCTCGCTGCCACTAAATCATCAAAGGTCTCTGGAAAATGATAGGTACTTATAGCCTTTGAATAAGGCACAAAACCATTTTTTTCCTCTAGTGCAGCAGGTAATCGATCATCAGATATTTTACAGTGAGCAAGAGCTTCTTTTACAGCCTTAAGGACTGTTGTGTTGCCAAGCCCCTTTGTCAGGTGATAAATAGGCTGAATCTGCTTTCTAAGCTCCAGATATTTTTCCGGTTCAAATATGGCCGGTTGGGACATTTTGAATCGCCCCTTATCAAATATCAGTCTTCCGTAAAAAATGTAAACTTTACCAGGCTCAAGAGTTCCTTTTAGGTAATTGGAATTGAACCAAACCAAATCAACAGGTATGTCTCCCGCATAGGCTGTAGCAGATAAAATATCCATCCTGTTTTTTGAGCGAAAAGCCTTAGGAGAAGTTTTAATTCTTCCAGAAATACTTATTAATGAATTGACACTATCTTTATCTGGTGCCTGTGGCTCTGGATAAACTAAATATGTACGTGGAAAAAAAAGGAGTATATCCTCAATGGTATATACTCCTAACTTATTTAAATATTTAGCTGTCTTTTCGCCAACACCTTTTATAGTGTCTACTGGTGACAACATTTCCATTACATCTACTCCACTGAAACAATGTATGCGTAAACAGCTTGACCACCTTCAGAAATCTCTACTTCGAGATCTGGATACTTCTCTTCGATTTCCTTGCCAAGTGCCTCAGCCTTTTCCTGGTCACTTCCTTCGCCCCAGTAAATAGATACAACAGCAGAATCCTCAGAAACCATCTCATCGATCATCTCCTTGAATGCCACAGAAATATCAGCATTTACTGAAAGAAGTCCTGAGTCACCCATACCCATCCAGTCATCCTTTGTGATTTCCTTATCGTCAATCATAGTATCACGGACAGCATAAGTAACCTGACCTGTCTTAACATTCTTGATTTCCTCAGTCATGTTAGACTCATTATCCTCAACGCTTGCATCTGCATCAAATGAAATAAGAGCTGTAATTCCCTGTGGAATAGTCTTTGTAGGGATAACTACAATCTTCTTATCCTCGCAGATAGCAGCTGCCTGATTAGCAGCAAGGATAATATTTTTATTGTTAGGTAATACAAAAACAGTCTTTGCATTAACCTTTTCTACTGCGCTAAGAATATCATCAGTACTTGGGTTCATAGTCTGACCACCTGGAATCATGTAGTCACAACCAAGCTCTGTGAAGATAGATGTAAGACCTTCGCCTGTAGCAATTGAAACAAATCCCATTTCCTTTGCTGGCTCAGAAGGAGCAGCCTTTGGCTCTTCCTTAGTCTCAGCTGTAGCATCATCACCAATCTTAATATCGCTAACTGTACCAACAGAAAGTGACTGAATCTTAGACTGAATTTCTTTAATCTGGTATGTTGCAAGTGGCTTATCTGTCTCGATAACAAATTCAATTGTAGTCTTAACCTTTTCTGCAGCCTTAACAACACCTTCACCAGCTGCTACTGGCTCGTAGTCTACTTCCTTACCAATGAGAGCATCATAAGCACCCTGAAGTACACATACAAGACCCTGTCCGCCGGAATCAACTACGCCAGCCTGCTTAAGAACGGGAAGCATATCTGGAGTCTTAGCAAGAACATCCTCTGCCTCAGCGATAACAGCCTCAGCAAACTCAACGATATCGTCAGTCTTGCCCTTCATTTCCTGTGCCTTATCAGCTGCACCTCTGGCAACTGTAAGGATAGTACCTTCCTTAGGCTGCATAACAGCCTTGTAAGCTGTCTGTACGGCCTTTTCAAAAGCCTCAGCTAAAATATCAACTGTAACCTCATCATAATTACCCATGACCTTTGTAAGACCACGGAATAACTGAGATAAAATAACACCAGAGTTACCTCTGGCACCACGAAGTGAACCAGAAGAAATAGCCTTTGCTACTGTCTTCATATCTGCATCCTTGAGCTCAGAAACAGCATTAGCTGCAGACATGATAGTCATTGTCATATTGGTACCTGTATCACCATCAGGTACAGGGAATACGTTTAACTCATTTATCCATTCTTTTTTAGCTTCGAGATTTCTTGCTCCCGAAAGGAACATCTTTGCTAACAAAGACGCATCGATAGTTTGGATCTCCACTATAAATTGCCTCCTTAATCGATAACACGTACGCCTTCGACGTATATATTGATTGTATCTACATTTAATCCTGTAAATGATGATACCTTGTACTTAACTGTTTCAATAAGATTCTCAGCTACTGCCTCGATGCTAACACCGTAAGAAACAATAACATGAAAATCAAGCGATATAGCATTATTCTCGTTAATAGAGACGCTGATACCGTGATTTAAATAATCCTTCTTTAAAAGCTTAACCAAGCCGTCTTTCATATTAACAGCTGCCATACCAACAATGCCGAAGCACTCTACAGCAACCGAACCAGCATAGGTCGCAATTACATCTGTGTCTATAACAATCTTACCAAGTTCTGTTTCCATTTGACCTTGCATAAAATTCAACCTCCAAATTCGCATATTTCTTCATGATGAAGTAATTATATACTAATCTGAGAAAAAATAAAAGCCACTCCCCATATAAAGAGTGACTTTCAATATCGTGTCATGTAAGATTAAGCACGCTCAACCTTGCCAGAACGTAAACAAGAAGTACATACATATAACTTCTTAGGTGTTCCATTCACATTACACTTAACGGACTTCACATTAGACTTCCACATATGATTGGATCTTCTATGAGAATGGCTCACATTGTTACCGAAATGAGCGCCTTTTCCACAAACTGCACATTTTGCCATGATTGCACCTCCTTGTAATATATTTCAAAAACCAAGTGTCGCTTCGAATTAAGCAACAAATGGATTATAGCAAAGCAATTTAGAAAATGCAATCATTTTTTCCTAAATAAATATGAATAATTGCTATTTTTCAAAATAAGCCTTGAAAACACTGGCTGCCAAAGGGGCCGCATACTTACTTCCATATCCTGCTCCCTCCATAATAACAGCTACTGCCAACTTCTTGCCATTTTCATCCTTGGCATAACCTACAAACCAGGAATGAGTAATCTTTTTATTTTCGGTATACTCAGCAGTTCCAGTCTTGCCATATACCTTTAAATCTCCAAAATCCACCTTTTCAGCCGTTCCGTCAGTAACAACTGCTTCCATATACTGATTCAAAAGATTTGCCTCAGAAGCGGTAATAATAGAGCCATATGATACAGGCTCAGTTTCACTGACCACTTTACCATCATCACTGATTATACGATCTGCAATATAAGGCTCCATCAACTGACCATTATTTGCAATAGCTGAAACCAGCATGCACATGTGAAGTGGAGAAACCGTAGTACGTCCCTGACCAATAGCTGTTTGGGCTACAATGCTTTCTTTGGTATCACTATTAATTGCAAACTTTGAAGCCTTGGTACCACTAATCAAAGTAGGCAACGTATCATTAAACAATAAATCTTCAGCTGTAGATTGAAATTTTTCTCTATCAATTTCAACGCCCATGGATGCATAAGCACTATTGCAGGAATTAGAAAATGCTGTAAGCAAATCTTCCTGACCATGAGACTTATTGCCACTACAGTGAATTGTATAATCATCCACATCAAATTTGCCACTGCATTTATAAAAAAAATCTGATGGAGAATTTCCATCTCTTAAATACGCTAAGGTTGTAACAATCTTAAAAGTAGAGCCAGGTGGATATGAGCCATTTGTAGCTCGATTTAAAAGGGCTGAATCTCCTTTTTCAGTATCATTTATATCATCCCAATACTTATCAATAGTATTAGGATTGTAATCTGGCTTTGATACCATGGAAATTATCTTACCTGTATCTGGGTCTATTGCTATAACAGCACCATCAAACATTCCAAGTCCATCATAGGCTGCTTTTTGTGTTTCATAGTCAAGAGTCGTATAAAGGCTGTCCCCCATACTCTTCTGTCCCGTCAGACTGTTATTAATCTGGTCAGAAAGAGTAATGTGTGATTTCAATAGGTCAAAGGAATAATTGGCCTCCAACCCAGCCATCCCGTGATCTACATAGCCTACGGCATGAGAAAAGAGCCTCTCGTCGGGATAGACACGAACTTCATTGCCCTCCTCATTCTTGGTCGTTTTCGCAATAGCTCTTCCATCTGCCGTGTATATGCTTCCTCTTTCCACATCATCTGCAAAAACAGAAAAACGTGAGTTATAGGAATTATAAATAAAGCTATCAGCATCAACCACAAGGAACCTGACAAAATACGCAATCATCCCAGCAAAAAAGATTAAAAACATAAAAGCTGTGACATAGATTTCCTTACGAATTGATTTTTTATTGTGATTAGTAGTCATATCTTCTTCTGCCTTTCGCTGATATCCATAATTCTTCTGAACTTTCAGCAATAAAGAATCCAATAAACATTGATAATAACGAACTTCCACCATAACTAATAAATGGCAAAGTAACTCCAGTTGAAGGAATAAATTTAATTACTCCTCCTATATTTAAAATAGTCTGGATTCCAAAAATGATTGCAATTCCACTAACAACCAGCATATAAAAACTATTAGAACAGTTAAACGCACAGTTAAGGAACATAATTGTGCTACACATGTAAATGATAATGAGACAGATTGCAACGATAGCTCCCATTTCTTCTGAAATAGCAGCAAATATAAAATCCGATACAACAACAGGAATTTTAGCTGGCATACCATTACATATGCCAGAGCCAAGCCATCCACCTGTTCCAATGGCAAAAAGCGATTGTGAAATCTGGTATCCTTTGTCATCTACAACAGAAAGAGGATCCAGCCAGGCTATAAATCTTGTCTGAATATGAGGAAAAGCATTAAAAGCAATTATGCCACCTACAATTGCACCTCCTATTTCAAGACCCAGTAAGATGTAATTTTTGTATGCAATAAAAGTAAGAAAAACATAAGCAGCAAGGAAAACAAGAGCTGTCCCTAAATCCTTGGAGTGCACCAGCACAAGCACATGCATACCTGCACCTATTGTAGAAAAAAGGTATCCTCTGAAATCTCTGAAAGTAACAATGCATCCAGCAATAAAAAACAGATAAGTAATCTTAACAATCTCACTAGGCTGAATACGTATTCCCAACACATTAAATGAAAGACGGGCTCCATATTCAATATCTCCAATAAAACTAATGGCTAGCAATGATACAATTCCAATAGCCGCAAACACAAATAAATATTTGGATATTTCAGGAATTTTTCTAAGAAAGTAAATGACAATAACAGCAACTACAAGAGAGACCACCCCATTAATAAGCTGACGAATCGACTTGTTAAAGTTTAATCTCTCAATAAATACAAAGCTGAAACAAAGCATTAACAACATATTATTAATCAGTGCCTTAGATGCAGGCACTGATAGATTGTTTAAAAAAATAGCTATTACGGTCAAAAATATTAATTGAAAAACAGTCGTTAGAATTACATAAGGATTTTCCTTTGCAAAATATATAACTGCAGCAGAATTGCAAAGAAATAAAACTATCATAACAGCCTGAATCGTAGTGAGAATACTCCCCACTACCTCGTTTAGCTTCGGTTCAAATATCTGAATCAGGTCTATAACAGTAAAAATAATAATGTAAGATAATATTGTTATTCTGGAAAAAGAAGTAATTACGCTAACCACTCTACTCTACGCCTCTTTTTAAATGTCCTTTTGTGTAATCTTCTTTGATATGAACTAATTGATTATTGTTAAATACGTTATCGTAAATACGAAGTATCTCTTCTGTTTCTTTATAATCTTCAAGAGTAAAATCAAGTCTAAATTCCTTTACTCCAAGATCAATCAAGTCTGATTTCAAATCAAATGCAATATACTTCTTGCTATTGTAAATCGTGTTATAACAATAATCGCAGTTACACTTAATTATATGGTTCTCGTTTTTTCGATCCACGAGTGTCACAGTGTCATTATTTTTCTTACAGCCCACTGTGTTTTTGATAGTACAGTTAGCAGTAATCATCATAGGAATACGGCTGTACACTATCATCTGAGAATTTGCATTATCTCTATGCTTAAGTTCTTTAAGAGAAAGCTCATAAGAAATGCAGTCACGGTTTAAACCAAGAGCCCTAAAGCCCTGAATACTTCGATTGTTAAAAGTATAAAGTCTGTAATCAAGGATTATCTTTTCTAAAGGATATCCCTGATCTTTTAGCCATCCGAGTTCATCAAATGACGCAGCTATAACACCTTCTGCTGATTCTGGAATAGAAATGTTAGTATATTCATCTCTAAGAATTGGAGGAAGGTAAATATATAAATCTCCATCAAAAAGCTTTCTTGCCTCAACATATAAATTGGCAGGAACAGCCAGCGATTTTATAAAATCAAACTTTCCTACAGCTTTAATCTGTTCGATAGTAGAAACAGTAACAAAAGTATCCTGTTTCTGTGAATGATTACCCTCAAATGAAAGCTTCTCAAATTCATTAATAGTTGGATTAGAAGCATTGCCAGAAATATCTAATAATAAATTTTCTACAGCCTCTCTTCTGGCATTCTTAATCACTGATACTGGAAAGAAAATATCTTCGTCTGCGTCAATATCAAGCTTTACTAATTCAAAAGGTGTATTACCAAGACCAGAAACAGCCTTTTTTATATCCTCTTTTGTAGTAGGCTTCTTGCTGGCCTTTTCTATCAACTGACCAGAAGCTACGCCTTCATGTCCATTATTATCGTAAAAACGAACTGAAAATTCTTCACCAAGCAAAGCTTTAACTCTGCAATTCACCTTTATCTTTGATGAATTTTCATAAGCAGGCTCTGTTTCAGTTTTTGTATGAGAAGGAGCCTCAAAGGTAATCATATCTGGACCATTGTGCTTGTGAAGATACAAATCAGTAAAACCACTACGATTACCGTAATCAAGAAGCTTCTGAATATCTTCCTGGGAAACAGAATAATTACGGGCTCCCTTATATAAATATTCATCTAAATAATGTCTGTAGACACTAACAACACCTGTGGCATAAGAAAGCTGCTTCATACGGCCTTCAATCTTAAAGGACATTACACCAGCTTCAATCATCTCAGGAAGATAGTTTATAGTACAGAAATCCTTTGGTGAAAGGATATAATTACCCTTCTTATTAAGCTTTTTGCCATTCTCATCAAATGCATCATATGGCAAACGGCAAGGCTGTGCACAGCGACCTCTGTTGCCTGAACGACCGCCAAGAATAGATGACATGAGACACTGACCAGAGTAGCAAACACAAAGAGCTCCGTGAATAAAGCTCTCAATCTCAAGATCAGGACACATCTGATGAATCTTAGAAATCTCCTGACAAGAGATTTCTCTGGCTGTAACAATACGTGCTGCACCTAAATCCTCTAATAGCTTAGCGCCATATCCTGTACAGGTGCTAACCTGAGTACTCACATGAATGTGAGTATCCGGGAAATATTCTCTGATAAAATTAAAAACACCAAAATCCTGAACTATGAATGCATCAATGCCGTTTTCAACATATGCACGTAAATATTTATATAATTCGCCTTCAATCTCAGGATTTTTAAGCAATGTATTTACAGTAAGATAAGCCTTCTTTCCGCGAATGTGAGCATATTTGATTGCTTCTGCAGCCTCCTCTATAGAAAAATTCTTAGCATAGGCTCTGGCGCCAAATAAATCACCGCCAAAATAAACGGCATCCGCTCCCGCATCCACAACAGCTTTAAAAATTTGCAAATCACCTGCTGGTGAAAGTAATTCTAATTGATTCATATATTTCCTTTACTAAAAAATTAAAATAAAAACGAGTCCCTATGAAGGGACTCTGATTAGTTGTCTGATAACGAACCTAGAAGAGCATCCTCTAGGGAAGCCTCAAGCTTTGTCTTATGAAGAAGAAGTTCTTTGTTCTCCCTCTCAAGCTTTGCAATAGTCTCTTCTAATGTCTCAGTTTTCAGCTGAGCTGAAATTAAATCATGCTTAAGATTATATATTTCTTTGTCTCGAATATCTAAATCTGACTCCAGAGATTCAACCTGTGTTTTGGCTTTGAAGTAGTCGTCAGCAATATTCAGCTCTAATAATGTTGCTTTAAGGTCAGCTGAAATACGCTTGTATCCATCAATTGAATTAAACTCATCAAGCTTAGAATTGATGTAATTAGCTACGCGCTGAAGATATTCCTCCTCCTCGTAACCACTTAACGTATATACTTTTCCGCCTATAAGCACCTTTGCGCTTTTTTCGGAAACCATAACGCATCCTCCCGTCAGAAATTCAATACTTATTATAGCTATCTTTGTGGTTAAAAACAAGTAAACTATACTATTCAAAATGAATTTGATTTTTTACATCAATTTTCTACATAATATACTCGTCTAGAGCTTCCGTCCGTATCGCCTTCGCCTGTTTCCCTGGCTTCTTTTAGTAATGCCTTAAAATCTGCTATATCACGTCCTGAATCAAATGGGGTCACATATATTGCATATATGACATGATTATTGTCAGTGTTTAAAATCATAGCCACGTGTGCGTAATACTGTTTTCCCTCCATGGTGCCCGTGTATGTATATAAGAAAGTTTTGGTTCCATCAATATATGTGGTTTCAGAGGATTGCCTTGCGGCGTCGGGTATCATTGATACAGCCAGCTCATCTATTTTTTCATACAAAACTGATTCACTTACAAAATATGACACCCATAGATGATCTAGCGCCTCATCCCCTAAGATAATGGTGGAGTTTTCTGAAATAGTCAGTGATTCCGTCTCCTCATAATTAGAAGGAATGGCAAAAGTCATTCCACCAGTGCTATAGGAAAATGTATCTTCCATAGAAATAGATTTCGTAGTTTCTATACCAACATTTCTTTCCAAATAGCTATGCAATAGGATTACGATTAGCCCAGAAATAGCTATGATAACAAGCAACATTATAAGAGCTAAACTAGAGCTATCTTTTTCTTTTACTTCGCTCACTCCACACACCTCCTGCTATGAATATTAATAGCAAAAAAATGTGTTGAATATGAGAACTTAAAAAGATGCCAGGATATCCCAGCATCTTTTTTAGTGTAAAGGGTGAAGTGTTATTCATTTATAAGTTTCTTATAAAAGTGTCCATCATTTTCAAAGACATTATCTAAGAAGAATTTTGCCAGATGTTATGTTACTGATACAGATGCCCAAGCTGTGGGTGTTATGAAGGCATTTCAATCGGCTGGTTACAAGGTGCCAGGGGATATTGCGTTTGTCGGATTTGATAATTCATCCCATTCACAAAACTCCAATCCGCCTCTCACCACTATCGAAGCTTATCCAGAAGCCATGGCAAAAGCTTCCTTGTATAGGCTGCTAGATATAATGGTAGAAAAAAGTCATATACCATTAAAAATCGAAATAGGAACCACATTAATTCAAAGAGGATCAGCTTAATATTTTCAAAACAACCCCCCACCCATTTAATAAAAACCTTGGGGTCTTTTAAAATATCCACAAAAACACTAGTAAATACAGTATTATAAGTATATGGAATGGGGGGCTCTTTATCCCCAGAAAAAGAAAACATCCTTTATAATATCCAAATCCACTTCTTCATAACTTTTAGTCTTATATCTATCTATCTCTGTCAAAATATACTTTACGCTATCTGTATCCTCCTTGATTAATTCCTTTAAATCATTTCTATCAGGTATATATTTTTCTATTAATTTTATTACTGCACTCTGCATTGAATCCTTGTCCATTTCTATTCTCCTATATTTCTCCTCTCTTTAAAGAACCGGTGTCTCTTCATAATTCATATCTATTCTCCCTAGCAATAACTATAGCCCTTTACTGTGTCTGATTATATCTAATATGAATTTCAACATTTTAATTACTTATTATTTCTTAATACAAATTTTACACCTTGCTTCTCTAAATCATCTCCAAGGCGAGAACCATTTTCCCAATATAATCCCCACTTAAACAACGTGTTCCCTAATGAATCAACTGCTTTATATCCTCCAACTGAAAGGCTGTGAGTAAAAAATTTGATATTATTAATATCAATAGTATTGTTCCCCTTTGTACTTACAATAGTTATTTTTTCTCCATCTTTCACTAGATAGTATGTATTATTCATAAAAACGCCTCGCATAGAAAATACTATACAAACTGAGGAGAATAATGTTATAGCTACTGCCGTATCAAAAACAACAATCTCCATCAAAAAAATTATTGCATACATACCAAAAGAAAGTATACCTAAAATATAATTCAATGAACTTGCATAAGCCCCCTGATTATTTGAATAACAATAATACTCTCCATCTATAATATTCTTTTTTCCACGCTTACTTCCTACAAGTCCAAATACCCCTGCAACTATATAAATTATAAATAGAATCAAATAGACAAAATCTACATGTTTAGGGAAAATAGACCATTTGTTCATACCATATATTCCTAATACTACAGTTATCAACGATATCAATAATCCATTTATTCTGTTTTTCTTGCTATTCTTCAGAAAAAGCTCCTTACTCATCTATAGCTTGCCTCCAACTTGTTTTATTCACTATCTGTTGCACAGTTATCAACACTCGTAACTACACCCATAAGTTCATCAATAACTTTATTTACTAATTGATCATAACCACATCCAAACTTCTTTTGAACAGTCTTTTGAAGCAATCCTCTATTATAGTTCAAAAAATTACTTGTTAAATAAGCTATTATTGCATCAGTAGTTTCATATTGATTCATTTCAATAGCTGCTCTATACATTCCTGGTAGCCTGTGAAAGCGAATGGCTGGATGATCTTGCCATCAGTGGTGTAGCCATGCTTATGCTCTTTGATTTTAATTTATAACTATGAAAAAACTGCAAAGCCCAACATTGGCTTTGCAGTTTAAACATGAATCGGTTTATTAAGTATTATTCTCGTCTGTCTTTCTTTTGTCGAAAAGAGGTATATTTTCCTTCTCTATTCTTTTAAGAAAATTATTTTTTCCTTTCATCATAGGATCAATCAAGAAGAAGGTTCTTTTTCTACCTGACTTAAATACCTTTATATAATTATTGTTAGCTATTTCAACTTTACTAAGCTCAGAGAATTTAGTTTGCTTTTTTAGTATAAACAATTTAATAACAGTAATATCATCTCCATCTACCACAATATCCCAAAATCTTGGCGTGGTATATAAGAAGAAAAGTAATGAAAGAAAATAAAAAACAACAAATAATCCAATTGCAGCTGATGAAAATTCTTCATCAAAATAAATCCATGATGCATTATACTTATAAAAGTGGACACAACATTATAATTGTGTCTACTTGCTTGACTGTGTTCCAAGCCATAAAAATGCCTGTATCCACTACAAGTGTGTTGCATAGTTATCATACTGTAATGGTATACAGGCACATTCCCTTATAATTCGTACAGGAATATTTTATTTTCCTTTTACTATTTTTTTATAAGATTCTGCCAAATCAAGTAATTCTATACCTAGAGAATCACTATAATCCCACGAATCTATTATAAATCTAGTATAATTTATGTTTAAACACTCTTCATTTTTCATTTTTCTTAACTCTTCGACAATACCAACAAGTTGATTGATATTTTTAACACTCTTTCCATCCATTACGTCCTGAATTTCTTTATTTACTTCTGCTTCTATTTTATCAATTCTTTCGTTAAGTTTTAATCCACACATTGTATAAGATCCTCCAAATTATTTATAAACCATTGAGTCGCTCCCCCTAAATACTGATATCCATAACCAAACTGAGGAGCTGCTTGCCCAACAATCATAACTGTACCTTCTCTAACCTGAAACTGTTGAACCCCACTCATGAGATTCCATTCAAATGGCAATGCTAAATTATATCTATTTGTCAAAGGGGAAAATGTTTCAAATAAATATCGTCCTCTAGCTTGAGCATTTACACCATCATAAAAACGTAATCCAAATGTGTCACTACCAGCAACTTTCATTTTTATCGTCCTAACATCGAATGATTCTAATATTTGTTTTCTATAACTCCTAGGCACACCCTGTTCCTTTAAATATTGCGATGCCTCTCTTACTCCTTTATAAACATCATCTGAACTTCTTGCCAATTCTGCACCTGAGGAACCTGATTTGTTTATAAATTTGCCAGCAACTTTCCCTATCCCCTTTGCAAGGCCATAACCAGCCGCAGCGCCAAGCGCCCCTGCTCCTGCTGCTAATGCGGTTTGACCTAAACTTACTGAACCATTATTAATTAGCTGAGTTGTTACACTTCCAGCCGCACCACCTGCAGCGCCAGCCAAAGTTGTTCCAATCAGACCAACACCTGTTGCTGTCAATCCTCCTACTACTGCACCTTCAACGACGGAGCCAGCCAACGAACCAAAATCAAATTCATCTTGCTTTCCAGTCGCAATAGCTACGCCCTGACAAATTGCATTTATACCACCGCCTATGACTGCACCCGCAGCGGCTCCTATTAGTATGTTTGCAAATTTACCATCTTTATCTATAAGATTCTTAGAGTCATTCCAACAGTATAAATAATGGTTTTGTGATTCAGGCATTTCAACAAATCCTCTTACCTGATCTTCCCCAACAAATCTACCATTCTCTGCACTATAGAATCTCGCCTGGGCAAACTTAAGGCCTGATACCTCATCTTCCTGGTAGCCTGTGAAAGCAAATGGCTGGATGATGTTACCATCTGTTGTGTAGCCGTGTTTACGTAACTTTCCTGTTCTTGGATCTATGTTACGACCAAAATCATCAAATGCATAAGAGCTAACAGCTACACCGTCTGTTCCAGTCATGTACATTGGAGAACCAAGTTCATCCTGGAGATAGTAATAGTTGTTGCCTGATTTGCTCATGCTTACTACATTGTTATCATAGATGAAGTTTTCTGTCTCGCCGTTAACTGTGCGTTCAAGAAGGTTATAGTAGTCTCTTGAAAGGTCACATAAGTATTCAATTTTCTCTTCAGGTCTTGTGGATGCCACACGGAATCCTAATCCGTTATACTCATTCTCCACTTCCCCTTTATTTGAGTCTACCACTTTTGAAAGCATATTTGTTGCATCAAAAGTAAAGGTCTTTTGTAAAAGACCATCCACGTACTCTTTTGTCTGGTTGCCACGCTTATCATAGTCATATGTCTTTACGATAGCCTGACTGTTATTAAGTTCCTTAGCCTGAACAAGTCTGTCTAATACATCATATGTATACGAAGTTCTAGAATCATGTTCAGCAAGTAATGTTCTATTTCCGAATGCATCGTACTCATAAGCAGACTTAACCATTCCGTCATGTGTAGTCTGGGTAAGTCTTCCTAAAGCATCGTAGCTGTACTTATACTGTCCTGAAACCTTCTCAAGATCACGTCTGCTTCTATTGATTCCTGAAATAAGGCCTGTAGTGTCATAAGTATAGAAGTACTTATCAAGCTCGCCCTTGCTGTCGTAGCTTGTCATACTCTCAAGGTTTCCACCTGGAAGGTATGAGTACTCTGTAGATACACCATTTGGAAGAAGCTTAAGTGAGAGTCTTCCAAGCTCATCATAAGAGTATGTAGTCTCCTCACCATTTCCAGAAATTCCTGAAAGCTTTCCTTCTTCATCGTATGTGTAAACAGCTGCTCTTCCATCTGGATAAACAAGCTTTGTCTTTTCTCCTATGGCATTGTATTCGTAACCTACAGTTCTGTTCTTATAATCTGTAACCTTAGTGAGACGACCCAAAATATCGTTCTCAAGGGTGGTCTTTCCAAGCCAGTCATTAATCTCCTTGAGCTGGTTTAACTCGTTGTATGCAAACTCTACAGTTCTGCCATCGCCATAGCCCACCTTTGTTACGATACCTTGGTTATTGTAGCTGTAGCTTGTGGCAAAGTTATCCCTGTCAGTCTTTGTTATAAGACGTCCGTACTGGTCGTACTCATAAGTCTCTTCCTGACCAAGAGCGTCAGTTATCTTTGTAAGCTGTCCTGAAAGGTCGTATGAGTAAAGTGTTACGTGACCATCCTCACCTACTACAGGCATCTTGTCATCTTCAACTCTGCCTTCAGCTCTGTGTACACTCTTAAGGTTATCAAGTGCATCATATGTGTATGCCGTCTCGTTGCCAAGAGCATCCACTACGCTCTCAAGACGTCCTGTAGCTGTGTAAGTATAAAGTGTTGTGCTTCTGCCATCAGTAACCTTTGTGGCACGTCCCATGGCATCATACTCATAAGATACTGTACGGCCATCTGAGCCTTCCACCATGGATACTCGGCTGAGAGGATCATAGCTGTAAGAAATTTCATAGCCATCAGCAAAGCTTCTCTTTACAATTCTTCCTACTGTATCATAATCAAGGCTCTGCTCTAATCTTCCGCAGAAATAGATAGCCTTAAGCTTTCCACCATCTGTGTATTCGTATTTACGAACTCTTCCTGCAGCATCTGTAACTGATTCAATATTTCCAAGCTTTGTGTATGTATAAGATGTCTTATTTCCAAGAGCATCTGTCTCAGAGATTACTCTGCCAAGTAAGTCATAGTCTCTTGTGAACTTATTACCTAAAGTATCTGTTGCTTCAATTACATTTCCATTTTCGTCATAAGCATAGGTTTTCTCATGACCAAGAGCATCTATCTCTTTTATGATGCGATTAAGAACATCATACTCTAGACTTCTTACCTTTATATCACCAAGATACTCAGCTACCACATTTCCATTCTTATCGTACTCAAAGCCTGATGTTCTTCCCTCTGGATCAGTAACCTTAGTAAGACGCATAAGAGGGTCGTACTCATATTTAATGGTACCACCATTAGGCAGGAGAACCGCCTCCTGCTTACCCATTACGTTATAAGTGATTTCTGTTACAAAGCCAGCCTCATCAACTACCTTTGAAACACGTCCCATGACATTCATTTCAAAGTTCTTTACTGTACCGTCTGCCTCTTTTACAGATGTCACCTTACCCATTTCATCATAGGTATACTCTCTTGTATTACCAAGAGCATCTGTAGTCTTTACGATTCTATCAGCGTTATCGTATTCGTATGTAGTAACTGCTCCGTCAGCTGTGGTTGTCTCCACTACACGGTTAAGCTCATCATAAGCATACTCTGTAACCACTCCGTCTGGATCAGTTATGGTATTTACGTTACCCTTTTCATCATAATCAAAAAGAG
>NZ_FQYQ01000004.1 GCF_900141825.1 Pseudobutyrivibrio xylanivorans DSM 14809
AAAATTCATATTTTGAATGTGGGATCTTAGCTCAGCTGGGAGAGCATCTGCCTTACAAGCAGGGGGTCACAGGTTCGAGCCCTGTAGGTCCCATTCAATTGAATATAGTTAGTTAATAATATGGGCGGTTTCCCGAGTGGCCAAAGGGGACAGACTGTAAATCTGCTGCAAATTGCTTCGGTGGTTCGAATCCACCACCGCCCATCTTTTTTAATATCGCGGGATGGAGCAGTCTGGAAGCTCGCCGGGCTCATAACCCGGAGGTCGGTGGTTCAAATCCATCTCCCGCAACTACGTGCCCAGATAGCTCAGTTGGTAGAGCAGAGGACTGAAAATCCTCGTGTCGTTGGTTCGATTCCGACTCTGGGCACTTTAATTTTACCCTTCAGTAGAAATACTGAAGGGTATTTTTTTATAAACATATAAAAAAGAAGATGCCTTACGACATCTTCTAAGTTTAATATATTCTATAAAGGAAGTCCGCTTAGATAGCTTAAATCACTTAAGCTAACCAATAAAAGGTTTCTATAGCGAAGATAATTATTGGTTTCTTCTGTTGCGTTCATATCCAAACCAGATAAAGTTGCTATACCAACAGCTTTAGAATATAAGTTAATTCTTTCAATATAAGATGGCATAGTCTGATTTATAAGGTCTAAAACACTTTCCGTCCTGGTAATCTGTGGGTTCCACGGATTATTCCATTCATTATGTTCTAAATTGCATGGATCAGAATACTTAATAATTGTATCACTAGGTATCATAGAAGAAATAAAGGCACACTTAAAAAGTATTTGTTCTATATGTCTTAAATTTCGTTTTTTACGTCCAGTAGGGTCGTGCATAGCATGATTCAAATTAATAAAAGATTTAATAGCATTTTTGATTGTAGCAATGCGTATGCTGTTATTACCATATGTTTTAGTGATAGCTGCGTATAATAAACGTGCTATTACATCCTGTTCATGGTTAGATGGACGTACTGCAGCTGCATAATCAAAGCTAGTAGGCTTTAATTTCTTATAATGGTCCAATAATACGTGGTCTATATCTGTTTCTAAAGACACGTGTTTCCCAAAATCATATCTCCCACTAAGTTTTAAATTATTAAAATGGTCACTTTTATAATAGATGTATGGATGACAAGCTACATCAAGAGAATAATGGCCTATACAGCCTAGAATATAAGCATCGCAAATATTTCTATCATGAGTATCTTCAAAACCGTTTCTCGCATCAAAAAGGCTGTCAAAGAACAACATAACTCTTTCTCGATGCATAACATTTCCAATATTATGTTTATAAAATAAATAGGCTGGAATGTGATAGAAAAAGATGTCTGGCCCCTCTAACCCTAGATTAAAGCAGGTCTGATGGTGGTCGATAATCTTACGAGTTTCTGCGAATTCGATGAATGATAATGATTGTTCTCCAAAAGATAAATGTGCAATAAAACCAGGCATAGGCTAACCCTCATAATATTATATCTAGTAAATATAGAAAAATAACCTTCTTATTAATTATAGCATAATGAGATTTTATTACTGAGAAATAACTGTGTATTCAAATTTCTTTAAAATTTCACCCTGAAAGGTAAAAAAAGGGAAAGAATAGTTGCTAGAAATAAGAGATAATGCTAAAGTAAGAAAAGTAAGTATAGAAATAGTTAAAATACTTTACAATTATTAAAATAAAATAACGAAAATCGGTGATATTGCAGTAATAGTTGAAACGTGATACCATAGATTTGCACGTGCCAATGGGCGCTGCAGAGGAGAGGTGTTATGTTTAAAGGAAGAACGAATGAAATTCAGTTGTTAAATGGTTTTTATGAAGGAGATACCGCTGAAGTTGCAGTAGTATCAGGTTCTATTGGTGTTGGCAAAACAGCGCTTCTACAGGAGTTTGCAACTGATAAGGAAGCTATTTTCTTTGAAGCTTACGAGACTACAGGAAAGCATCAATTAGAGCGTTTAGCTCAATTGATGGGAGTAGAGTCACTTGATGCCGCATCATTCTGCGAAGAGATTGCTAATCGTGCAGCAAGTGCTAAGCAGCTCATTATTATCGATCAATATCCAAACTTTGTTAAGGCCGATCCTGAGTTTGATAAGGCTCTTCATGAGGCTATTAAGGGTTCATGGAAGGATTTGCCAATCAAATTAATACTTTGTTCGGATGCTTTTGTTTTACTTGATAAATATGTAAAGGGCAAGAAAGCAATCTGGAATAAGGATATTTCACTGGATTTACAGGTTAAGCCATTGGGCTTCTATGATTCGTGCCATTTTTTTGGTGATGCTAGTCCAAAGGAAGCGGCATATCTTTACGGAATAACTGGTGGAATACCTCACAATCTCTCAAGAGTAGCCGCGCTTCTTGGATTAGAGGGCTTTGATGGCTTTGGTCTGACTCCTATTAGCGGAGATGACAAATTAAAAGAGATTACTACAAGACTGTTTTTAGATAAAAATATAGCCCTTGGTCTTAATCCTGAAAAGATTATGGCTACAGAGCTAAGAGAGCTTGCATATTACAACTATATGCTTGCTACTTTGGCAAAGGGTCTCAACCGTGTAAATCAGATTTCTGCGGAGGTTGAGAAGCCAAAGGACGTGGTTGTTCCATACCTTAATTCCCTGATGGCTATTGGTATCTGCACAAAAGATACGGCTATTACAGAAATAACTAATCGTAAGAAGACAAGATATTCAATAGTAAATACCAGTACCTTGTTCTGGTACAAGTTTATTGTTCCAAATTATGACGCCTATATATCAGGCGATATAGAAGCTCTTTGGGGTAAAGTAGAAGCTTCTATGGATGAATATATGGAAACTGTATTCATCAAAATCTGTGGCGAATACCTTGCTGACAGAAGTGATAAAAACATGCTTCCATTCACTGTTGAGGAGATTGGAAACTGGTGGGTTAATGATGATGAGGCCGGTACAACAGATGGTTTTGACCTCGTATCACTAGGAAAATGCGAAGGTAAATCAGCTACTATATTTGCTCAGTGCTATTACAATCACGAGCCTATTGAAGTAGCGCAGTTGAAGCTTCTTATCGAGAAGACAAAGCAGCTTCATAGACAGGGGGATGCTTTCTATTTGGTGTTCTCAAATGCAGGTTTCCACGAAAACGCTATCACCATTTCATCAGCTATCAAGAACATCATGCTAATTACACTTGATGAAATGAGATAAAATAAGATAATTCATAGCCACATCGGCATTGGATATTTAAGTAATTAGGAGGAGAAAAATGACAAATCAAGAGCTTAAGAAAACAGCGATTGAGGTCCGCAAAGGCATCATCGAAGGTGTTCATGCAGCTAAGGCTGGACATCCAGGTGGATCTTTATCAGCAACAGAGGTATTTACATACCTTTATTTTGAGGAGATGAATATCGATCCAAAGAATCCTAAGAAGGCAGATAGAGATAGATTCGTGCTTTCAAAGGGTCACACAGCACCAGGTCTTTATTCTACACTTGCACAGAGAGGATTCTTCCCAGTTGAGGATTTAAAGACACTCCGTAGCATCGGATCACATCTTCAGGGACATCCATGTGTACAGCATACACCAGGTATTGATGCTTCATCTGGATCACTTGGACAGGGTATTTCAGTTGCAGTTGGTATGGCTCTTTCAGCTAAGCTTTCAAACGAGAGCTACAGAGTATATACACTTCTTGGTGATGGTGAGATTCAGGAAGGTCAGGTATGGGAGGCTGCTATGTTCGCAGCTGCAAAGAAGCTTGATAATCTTTGTGTAATCGTTGATAACAACGGACTTCAGATTGATGGACGTATCGAGGATGTAAACAGTCCATATCCAATTCCAGATAAGTTTAGAGCATTCAACTTCCATGTAGTAGAGGTTGCAGATGGAAATGATTTTGATCAGCTTCGCGCTGCTTTCGTTGAGGCTAAGGCAACAAAGGGTCAGCCTACAGCAATCGTTATGAAGACAGTCAAGGGCAAGGGCATTTCATTCATGGAGAATCAGGTAGGATGGCATGGAAAGGCTCCTAACGATGAGGAATATGCAATTGCTATGGAAGAATTAAAGAAAGCAGGTGAAGAGTAATGGCAGACGTTAAGAAAATCGCAACTCGTGAGAGCTACGGTAACGCTCTCGTTGCTTTAGGTGAGAAATATGATAATCTTGTAGTTCTTGATGCAGATTTAGCAGAGGCTACAAAGACAGGTATCTTTAAGAAGGCGTTCCCAGAGCGTCATATTGACTGTGGTATCGCAGAGTCAAACATGGTAGGTATTGCAGCTGGTATCGCATCTACAGGAAAGGTTCCATTCTGCTCTTCATTCGCTATGTTCGCAGCAGGACGTGCATTTGAGCAGGTTCGTAACTCAGTTGGTTACCCACACCTTAATGTAAAGATTGGTGCTACTCACGCTGGTATTTCAGTAGGTGAGGATGGTGCTTCACATCAGTGTAACGAGGATATCGCTCTTATGCGTACAATCCCAGGAATGACTATCATCAATCCTTCAGATGATGTTGAGGCTAAGGCTGCAGTAGAGGCTGCTTACAAGATGGATGGCCCAGTTTACCTTAGATTTGGTCGTCTTGCAGTACCTGTAATCAATGATAATGCTGATTACAAGTTTGAGATTGGTAAGGGTGTTGTTCTTAAGGAAGGTAAGGACCTTACAATTTTCGCTACAGGACTTGAGGTTAACGAGTCTCTTGAGGCTGCTAAGAAGCTTGCTGAGGATGGAATCGATGCTGAGGTTATCAACATCCATACAATCAAGCCTATTGATGCAGACCTTATCGTAAAGAGCGCATCTAAGACAGGTAAGGTTGTTACTGTTGAAGAGCATTCAGTTATCGGTGGTCTTGGTGGAGCAGTAGCAGAGGTTCTTTCAGAGAAGTGCCCTACAAAGATGCTTCGCATCGGTGTAAAGGATACTTTTGGAGAGTCAGGCCCAGCTGTTAAGCTTCTTGCTAAGTATGAGCTTGATGCAGAAGGAATCTACAAGCAGATTAAGGAATTTATTTAATCGTAAAGAAAAAGTAAGCCAACTCACATTACAGTGGGTTGGCTTTTTTAGTAAAAGCAATTGAAAAAATTGGCAAGCGCGAGCAAGAGGACCCCATGCAAGCTAGGAGGGAGCCCCGAAGGGGAAAGTTGCCTAGCGCAGTATGGGAGATGGCTTGCGGGAGCATGAAAACCTAAATTTTGCTTTTACAGAAACTTATAAATTGTAGTTGAGTGAGCTTTTTCTCCAGCTTTTGCGATTGGCTGTGCAAAGCTTGGTACATTTAATGCATTTGGGAAGTACTGAGACTCGAAGCAAACGCCGAAACGCTTGTCATATGGAGCTCCACCCTTTCCAATATGAGAAGAGTCAAGGTAATTACCAGCATATAGCTGCACTCCAGGTAAGTCTGTGTAAACTTCCATCTTTCTGCCGCTCTCAGGATCTTCAAGTGTGCAACTTGGCTTAGAAAGTGATGGGTTATTAAGGCAATAATTATGGTCAAAACCGCCTGCCCAGTTGAGCTGGTCGTAATCAGCTTCTGTATCCTTGATAAGTGGCTTTGGAGTAGTGAAATCCATTGGAGTGCCTTTAACTTCGCGACATTCGCCAAGTGGAATAGAAGCCTCATCTGTGTGAGTATATCTGTCAGCATCTATCCAAACGATGTGGTTCATAACTGAACCAGAGTCGTGACCATTCAAATTGAAGTAGCTGTGGTTTGTTGGGTTGAATACTGTATCAACATCAGAAACACCTGAATAATCAAGTCTTAATGAGTTATCATCACCAAGAGTATATGTGATTGTGATATCCATTTCTCCTGGAAAACCGCACTCGCCATCAGCCTTGTGACATGTGAATGTGATGTGCTTCTCATCTACTTCCTTGATATCCCAGATGCGTTTGTGCATTGGATTGAAGCCTGAGTGAAGGTTGTTCTTCCCGTCATTAACGTCAAGCTTGTATTCCACACCATTGAGTGTAAATTTAGCATCTCCGATTCGATTGCCGTTAGGGCAAATGCAGCAGCCAAAGCCAGGACCATTTACAAAGTAATCTTCGATTTTGTCATAGCCAAGTACTACGTCTGAAAGGATGCCTTCCTTGTCTGGTACCCAAAGCTCAAGTAAGTTACATCCGTAATTCATGATTTTAGCCTGCATACCGTTCTCGTTTACGAGAGTGTAGGCAATAATGTCTTCATTATTTTTGGTCTTGCCAAGAATTTCTTTTTCCACGATAAACCCTCCCTATATATAAGACTATATTTTGCCCCAGAAATCATAAAAGTGGGACATTAAACCAAACTATCAATATGATAATGGTCTGTGTTAGTAAATACAAGGGATATGAGACAATTAATCAATCTTTATAATAAAAGAAGTCAAAGAAGTGACATTTGAATTTTCTGTGAGCAATTAGTGAGAGATTTGTGGGGTGTATTGTACAGAAAATGACAAATGCGTAGAATAAAGGTATGAGTGGAACTGCGCAGAAAATAAAGATCGTTGATCGCAAAATCATACGATTGATTAAAGTTCAAATTGTACTACTACTCATATTTATGGCAGGTATAACTTTCTACTATGTGAGTGGTTATGCTTCTAAGGTCTCCATGCTCAAAACGGAGGCTTTTACTATCGTGCGGCATTCCAGCCCGTCAACCTTTAGGCAAACTGAAACAAGTGAAGTTTATGCAGCAAACGGAACTAGGATATCAGTGCTAAAAGGAGAAAAGGACGTCTATTACATAACCTTCGATCAAATCCCAACATACGTTACTCAGGCTATAATTTCAATAGAGGATAAGAAGTTTTATCAGCATGGGGGAGTGGACTACAAGGCCATTATCAGAGCGCTGATTGCAACAATGCGTGATAAAGAGATTACACAGGGCGGTAGTACCATCACACAGCAGTTGGCTAGAACGATTTTCTTAAGCAGCGAAAAAACCTGGCAGAGAAAGGTTGAGGAGATTTATATAGCCTCTGAAATGGAGAAAAAGTATTCTAAAGATCAGATTTTGGAGTTCTATTTAAATAATGTTTATTTTGCAAATGGATATTACGGAATTCAGGCAGCAGCCAAGGGGTATTTTAGTAAAGATATAGGGGATTTAACGCTGTCGGAAATCTGCTATCTTTTAGCGATACCAAATAGTCCAACATATTATGACCCCATTGTAAATCCGGAAAATACAATAACCAGAAGAAACCTTATTTTAAAGGCAATGTATGATGATGGTGTAATTGGGGACAAAACATATCAAGCTGCTCTCGGAGAAGAGATTATACTTAATAGAACCACAAATACTAAGAATAATTATGTGGAAACATATATATATTATTGTGCGACAAGGGAGCTGATGGCTCTTGATGGTTTTGAGTTTAATAATGATTTTAGTACTGCAGAGGGAAAGCGAGCCTATGACAAGGCATACGAGGAGTCATATAATCAGTGGAATAAGAGCCTGTTCACTTCTGGGTATCGTATTTATACAAGTATTGATTTAAATATGCAGACCGAGCTACAGGAGGCTATAGATACAAATCTTGCAGATTTTACTGATGTGAATGAAGAGGGAATCTATGCTTTACAGGCGGCTGCAGTCTGTATAGATAACAAAACAGGAATGACAAAGGCGATTGTAGGAGGAAGAAGCCAGGAGGTTAATGGATATACACTTAATCGTGCTTACCAAAGCTTCAGACAGCCGGGTAGCTCAATAAAGCCATTGATAGTATATACGCCTTCGCTTGAGCGAGAGTATACTCCGGACACTCTTGTTGTGGATGAGGAAATAGAAGATGGTCCTGAAAATGCAGGAGGAACCTATGCTGGAGAGATGACCTTAAGACAGGCGGTGGCTTTATCAAAGAATACTATCGCATGGAAATTATATGAAGAACTGACTCCACAGGTAGGTATTGGATATCTTAAAAAGCTCGGTTTTTCTAAGATAGAAAGGGATGATTACGGTATGGCTGCATGTCTTGGTGGTCTTACTGTTGGTGTAAGTCCTCTTGAAATGGCAAAGGGATATGAAACGATATATAACGATGGCTACATGAGAAATCCTACATGTATTACAAAGATTACCGATTCAAAAGGAAATGTAATATATGAGACAGCCGAGGAAGAAGTTGAAGTTTATAAAGAAAATGCTGCACGAACAATGACAGATATGCTACAATCGGTAGTGACTGACGGTACAGCGAAGGGTATTGACCTTGGGGAAATGCCTGTTGCGGGGAAGACAGGTACCACCAATAACAATAGAGATGGGTGGTTTGTGGGTTACACAGATTACTACACGACCAGCGTATGGGTGGGATATGATATTCCTAAGGAAGTTCCTGGTTTAAAGGGATCTACTTATCCGGCGAAGATTTGGAATGAATTCATGGCAAAGATTCATGAAGGTCTGACACCAGTGCCTTTCAAGAAACCAGTAGAATATATTGGTAATGAGGAGCAGGAAGCCGAGGCAGAAGTCCCAGAAGACATGGAAGATATGGAAGGCGAAGAGCCATATGGTGTCTTTGACGAGGAAAATCCCGAGGGAGTGGAGCAGCAGGAAGAACAGCCGGCATACAGAATCATAACGCAGACATTTGAAGGAACGGAGATTCCAGCGGGCGCAATACCTGAAGATGCTACAGATATTGAGATTACTACGGTAACCGAATAATATAGTTACGAAAGGGAGAGAAGAAGTAATGGCAAAGTATGGATTTGGCCTTGATTTAGGCGGAACAACATGTAAGTGTGGGTTGTTTACCACAGAGGGAGAATTAGTTGAAAAATGGGAGGTTCCTACAGATACTACTAATGGTGGTGTTAACATTTTAAAGAATCTTGCACAGGCAGTTATCAAGAAGATGGAAGAAAAGGGTATTTCTGCTGACGATGTTTCAGGCGTTGGTATTGGTATCCCAGGTCCTATTTCTGATGATGGCGTTGTAAATCGATGCGTTAACCTTGGATGGGGCGTATTTAACGTAGAGAAAGAGTTCTCAGAGTGCCTTGGTGGTCTTAAGGTTAAGGCTGGTAACGATGCAAACGTTGCAGCTCTTGGCGAGGCTTGGATGGGTGCTGCTAAGGATTACTCTAGCTCAGTAATGGTAACACTTGGTACAGGTGTTGGCGGCGGTGTAATTATAAATGATGATATTATTAGCGGTGCAGCAGGTGCAGCAGGTGAAATCGGACATATTCGTGTAAATTACAACGAGGAGAACGCTTGTGGTTGCGGAAATCACGGATGTCTTGAGCAGTATTGCTCAGCTACAGGTATCGCTCGTCTTGCTAAGATTCGCCTTGCACAGAATGAGGATGCAAGCTCACTTAGAGAAGTAGAGACTCTTGATGCTAAGGCAGTATTTGACGAGGCTAAGAAGGGTGATGTTGTTGCTAAGGAAGTTGTTAAGAGAGCATGCGAGTACCTTGCACAGGGATTAGAGGTTATTTCTTGTGTAGTAAACCCAGAGGCATTCGTTATCGGTGGCGGTGTTTCTAAGGCTGGCCAGTATCTTATTGATGAAGTTGAGTATAGATTCAACGAAATCGCATTCCACGGCTGCAAGAACACAAAGATCACTCTTGCTACACTTGGAAATGATGCAGGTATCTATGGAGCTATGAAGCTCATTCTTTAATATTAAATTTAGATAAAAAAATGGCCCGGATTATCCGGGCCACTTTTTTGTGTTCTGAATTTATTTCTTTTTAATAATTCCAGCATATCCATTCTCAACAATCTTACTAGCCTGTGCTGTAAGAACATCAAATGGAATCTGCTTACCGCTCTTAAGCCAATCTCTATAGATAAATGTGATAGAGATTGTGTATGAACGAACAATTGATGGATACTCTGTACGCTCAAAGAATCTTGAGAATGGAACGCTACGGAGAACGCCCTCTGTAACAGACTCATAGAAGAATGAGTAATGTTCGTCGCAAAGAAGCTTCTGCTGAACTTCATTACAAGACTCAAGATACAGATAGAAGTTTGTGATACATCCAGCTAAGTCAAAAGCTTCAGCATTTGATCCGATATGATCGAGAATGTCAGCCACAATCTCTTCTTCAATCTCAGCTACAAAATCATCAAGAGATGAAAAATGTAAATAGAATGTCTTTCTGTTAATGCCAGCTCTTTCTGTAAGTTCGGTAATAGAGATTTCGTTATAGTTCTTCTCTAATACAAGCTCGAAGAACGCACGTCTGATTGAATTGATAGTTCTTCTAACTCTTAAATCCTTACTTCTTTCTCTCATATTTGTACTCCTTATTGTATTATTTATCCCCTCGAAACACATATATATGGAGTAAACACATGATGTCGCCTAAAACCCATAATAACAGAACTATTTCTTTTCTTAGTTCATTGTCTACTATACCACGTGAAAGGCCTCTCGTGGAATTTTTAATAGATTTTTTATAAATTGTTTGTTGAATGAACACATTTTAGAGTGTATAATGTGGATTAGTTCGGAACCGGACAATTCGGAATCGAACTAAAATATAAGGGAAAGGAGAAGAAAAATGCTGGCAGATTTTGATAGCAGAAGACATTTAGGAATTTTACTGTATTGTGTATCTAGAGAAATTAGAAAAGCTGTAAACCGAGGAGTGAGTGAAATAAATGTAGAAAATTGCAACGTCAATCACGGATGGTTGGTAGGTTTTTTAGAGCGTCAGACAGAGCCAGTCTTCCAAAAAGACTTGGAAAAGATATTCCACTTTCCAAAATCTACTCTTGCCGACATGGTACAAACCTTGGAGAAGAGTGGGTACATTGCTAAGGCTCCAATAGATGGAGATGGCAGAAAAAAACAAATCATTGTCACTGAGGAGGGCAAGAAGTTCACAAGTCTAGCTGAAACTCAGATATTGGCAGTTGATGAGTATATTACTAAGGACATAACTCCAGAGCAGATGGATCTTGTTGTGGAGGTCCTTGAAAAAATGAGAAAAAACGCAGAGGACTACAAAGCCTATGTGGAAATAAAGAAGGAGGATTAAGTTTTGGTCAAGAGAATTTTACAGGAAATAAAAGAATACAAGCTAGCGGCTATAATGACTCCTGTATTTATGGTTCTTGAGGTTGCTATGGAAATGCTTATACCACTTCTTATCGCAGATCTTGTAGATAAGGGTGTTGAACAAGGTAACCTTACAGAAATATACAGCATAGGAGGTCAGATGCTGATATGTGCCTTAATTGGATTGTTCGGTGGTATTATGGGAGCAATCTTAGGAAGTAAGGCATCAGCCGGCTTGGCAAAGAATCTACGTAAGAAGATGTTTGAGAACATTCAGACCTTCTCATTTGAGAATATCGATAAATTCTCTACAGCAGGTCTTGTAACAAGACTTACAACAGACGTAACAAACGTGCAGAATGCGTTTATCATGGTTCTTCGAATGGGATTTAGAGCCCCTGTTACAGTAGCAGTTGCCATGATTCTTTCATTTAAAATTAATGTACGTTTAGCTTCTGTATATTTAGTTGCCATGATTGTATTGCTTACAGTTATGGGCTTTGTAATGGCAAAGGCACGTCCATTGTTTGATACATTATTTAAGAAGTATGATGCTTTGAATGCTTCAGTACAAGAAAACATCACTGGTATGCGTGTTGTTAAGGCATACGTACGAGAGCAGTTTGAGAAGAAGAAATTTACAGATGGAAGCCACGGAATATATAAGGCAGCAACCTCTGCTGAGAAGATGGTAGCTTTCACAATGCCGTTCATGAATGTAGTTGTTTATACATGTATTATTCTTATCAGCTGGTTTGGAGCAAAGTTTATTGTATTAGACGGCACACTTACAACTGGTGAGCTTCTTTCTCTTTTCAGCTACTGCATGAACATTCTTTTCTCACTTATGTTCTTTGCTATGATTTTCATTATGATTACAATGTCAATCGCCAGCATGCAGCGTATATATGAGGTACTTGAAGAGAAGAGCACTATTACAAATCCTGAGAATCCTGTTTATGAGGTAAAGGATGGTTCTATCAAGTTCAAGGATGTAGTATTTGGCTACAATAAGACTGCTGACAGACCAGTACTTGATCACGTTAACTTAGAGATTAAATCTGGTGAGACAATCGGTGTACTTGGTGGAACGGGTTCAGCAAAATCAACACTGGTTTCCATGATTTCACGTCTTTATGACGTAAATGAGGGCGAAGTTATTGTCGGTGGAAGAAACGTAAAAGATTATGACGTGGAGACAATCAGAAATGAGGTTTCTGTGGTGCTTCAGAATAATGTGCTTTTCTCAGGAACTATCGCAGAAAACCTTCGCTGGGGTGATAAGAATGCCACTGATGAAGAAGTAAAGCATGCAGCTAAGCTCGCATGCGCAGATGAGTTTATCGAGAAGTTCCCAGATGGTTACAATACCCACATCGAGCAGGGGGGTACAAATGTATCCGGTGGACAGCGTCAGAGACTTTGTATTGCAAGAGCTCTTCTTAAGAAGCCAAAGATACTTATTCTTGATGATTCAACCTCAGCTGTAGATACAGCTACTGATGCAAAGATTAGAAAGGCTTTCCGTGAGGAGATTCCAAACACAACAAAGCTTATCATTGCTCAGCGAATTAACTCAGTTATGGATGCAGACAGAATCATTGTTATGGATGATGGTAAGATTGATGATTTTGGTTCCCATGATGAGTTGTTAGCAAGAAATCAGATTTACCGCGAGATTTTCGAGCAGCAGACAGGTGCTGGAAGCGGTGATTTCGATAAAGTAGATGAGGAAGGAGGTAAGGACAATGCCTAGAGGACCACAACCAGGATCAGTTCCTAAATTGACAGCAGAGCAGAAGGCAAAGCGACGCGGAGTCCTTGGCCGCCTGTTCAAATACATCGGAGCCAATTACTGGCTTCACCTTATAGTAGTAGTTATAGGAATTTTTACTGCAGTTATCTGCAATGCCAAGGGAACTGCTTTCATGCAGACTCTTATCGATTCCTATATTGTGCCAATGCTTAAGTCAGGAAGCACAGATTTTGGACCACTTGCAGCAGCTATTAGAGAGCTTATTGTTTACTATGCACTTGGTGCAATTGCTATCTTTGTTTACAACTATACAATGATTTTCGTAGGACAGGGTACACTTCGTTCCCTAAGAGATGACATGTTTGAGAAGATGGAGGATTTACCAATTCGCTACTTCGATACACATCCACACGGCGATGTAATGTCAATCTACACTAACGATATCGATACAATGCGTCAGATGATTTCACAGAGTTTTCCACAGATTCTCAATAGCGCAATCACAATCGTTACTGTATTTACATACATGGTGCTTACATCATGGCCACTTACAATCGTAACAATCATTATGATTGCCCTTATTACTTTTACAACAGCAGCAGTAGCTGGTCGTTCTGGAAGCTATTTCAGAAAGCAGCAGAAGGCTCTTGGTGCAGTAAATGGAAATATCGAAGAGATTATGAAGGGTCAGAAGGTTGTAAAGGTATTCTGCCATGAAGACGAAGTAATGGAGAAGTTTAATGAGCTTAATGAAGAGCTTTACAACAATGCATACAAGGCTAACCGTCTTGCGAACTGCATCGGTCCTGTAAATATGCAGATGGGTAACATCAGTTACCTTGCATGTGCCGTAGTCGGTGGTGTCCTTGCCATAAATGGTTGGACAGGCCTTACACTTGGTGGTCTTGCAGCATTCCTTCAGTTCAACAGAGCTTTCAATATGCCTGTAAATCAGATTTCACAGCAGTTCCAGTCAATTGTACTTGCTATGGCTGGTGCTGAGCGTGTATTTGACCTTATCGATGAGAAGCCAGAGGCAGATGAAGGTTATGTAATGCTTGTAAATGCAAAGGAAGAAAATGGTGAAATCGTAGAGTGTGAAGAGCGTACAGGTATGTGGGCTTGGAAGCACTATCATAAGGCAGAGGGTACAACAACTTACGTGAAGCTTACTGGTGACATAGTATTCGACGATGTTGATTTTAGTTACAACCCAGACAAGCCAGTACTTCATAACATCAAGCTTTTTGCTACTCCAGGACAGAAAATTGCCTTTGTAGGAGCAACTGGAGCAGGTAAGACTACTATCACAAACCTTATCAACAGATTCTATGATATTGCTGATGGTAAGATTCGTTATGACGGCATCAACATCAACAAGATTAAGAAGGCTGATTTACGTAAATCGCTTGGTATCGTTCTTCAGGATACACACCTTTTCACCGGCACTATCGCAGACAATATCCGCTACGGTAAGCTAGATGCTACAGATGAAGAGGTTGTTGCAGCAGCTAAGCTTGCCAACGCAGACAGCTTTATCCACAGATTACCACAGGGTTATGACACAGTAATCACAGGAGATGGCGGAAACCTTTCACAGGGACAGAGACAGCTTCTTGCAATCGCTCGAGCTGCTATTGCAGATCCGCCAGTACTCATCCTTGATGAGGCTACATCCTCTATCGATACACGTACAGAGAAGATTGTTCAGGATGGTATGGATAAGCTGATGCACGGACGTACAACATTCGTTATCGCCCACAGACTTTCTACTATCCGCAATTCGGACTGTATCATGGTTCTTGACCAGGGTAGAATCATCGAAAGAGGATCTCATGAAGAACTCATAGGTGAGGGCGGTAAGTATTATCAGTTATATACAGGAAAGATTCAAAATGCTTAATTTACAGGGTTCTGGCGCTTGTCGTCAGAACCCTTTTTTTATGTTATAATGAATAACAATAGATGATGTTTTTATGTAATTACGGGGGAGCAGAGTTCATTATTATGACATTTGAGACGATAACTAAGGAGAGACTAATGTCTACAGACGAGAAGATCGCTAGTGTACAGGCATCCTTTGCTATGGAGGATATGATTCTCACTGCAGAGGAGATTGAGCGTGGGAGAATGATAATTGAAGATAAGGTAGATGTGGAAGATGTAGTTCGAGAGATTACATCCAGATATGTTTCAGTAGGATAAGCCTATGATGGATGAATATTACCGTTATGAGTACGAAGATAACGGCCAGTACTGTTATCCACATACTCACATTCTCAAGAACAAACTTGATATTCATGACAAGGAGGAGCTTTTCAAGGCTGAGCAGGAGCTAACCTCTGCCAGATACTTTGAGCTTGTGAAGCATCCTATTCCTGGAGATTTTTCTTTAGACCATCTTTGTGCCATTCACAGGTACTTATTTCAGGATATTTATGATTGGGCGGGAAAGATTCGCACAGTCGATATTTCAAAGGGCACGATATTCTGCCTTACTCAGTTTATAGAAATAGAATTTAAAAAGGTTCAGGAATGGCTTATAAACAATAATTACTTACAGGACGTGCACGATAAAGAGGTTATGGCCAAGCGTCTGGCGTACCTGATTGGTGAGATAAATATGATTCATCCATTCCGAGAGGGCAACGGAAGAGCCCAGCGTGTGTACATCGAGTATGTTTGCAAGAACAGTAAGACCTTTGATATTGATTTTTCAAAAACTACAAAGAATGACATGATACTTGCCAGCAAGGAATCGGCAGTGCTGAACTACGAGCCCTTTGAGGAATTGCTGTATATGTGTTTGGTAGAAATGTAAATAATAGTCTATTAAGAGGGAATGGTTGAATTAAAGCCATTCCCTCATACTTTATTCATAGAAAATTCATAGTTAATACCCCTTAACATTATAAAATTAATAATAATTACAGCCGATATTGAAAATGTAGTAGTATATCTGCGTTTATTTTTGCGTGCAAAAATATTCACTGGAAGATATGAGAAAAGCTACAAATTTTCAAGAAAGACATGGGAAAATGGGGTTTTTCATGTAAAGGGGAATTGGCCTATGAGAGAGAACTTAAACGCAATCAAAAGATTAGTGGCGTTTACGCTCACGGTTCTGTTGCTGGGAACAACCATCTGGAACGATGTGTTCGTAATAGCAACAGAAGAAAATCACTGCTCGGAGTATGTGGATGAACAGACATATGCAGCCAACATACTTCAGCCAGTGGGAGAAGGAGACGGATACTGCGATCATTGCGGTCAGGTAGAGCAGGCTCATGTGCATGTGGAAGAGGAACCTGTAGTCGAAGAAGATGCAGCAGTAGAAGATGCAGCAGTAGAAGAGGTACAGCCAGCTGAAGAGCTTCCAGCAGAAGAGCCGGTTGAGGATACCTCTGTGCCTGAAGAGCCACAGCCTGAGATTGATAGCACAGAAGAAGCTGTGCCTGTTAATGATGAAGAAATAGTCCCAGAAGATACCCCTGTAATAGATGAAGAAACCCCAGAAGAGAATATAGAGAACCCAGAGGAAGAGATAGTTGAGGAAGAAGAGTGTGAGCATGAGTGGACTTACACCTCTAATGGTGATGGCACTCATGTAAAGAAGTGCTCTAAGTGTGATGAAGAAAGCACAGAGGATTGTGTATTTGGTGAGGACGGAAAGTGCATCCACTGTGGTTATGAGAAGGAAGAAGAGTGCGAGCATGAGTGGGAATACATTTCTAATAATGACGGTACTCATATCAAGAGATGTAAGAAGTGCGGTGAAGAGGTAACTGAGACTTGCCAGCTTGACGAGAACGGTATCTGCCATGACTGTCTGTATGAGGATGAGAGACTGATGTATCAGGAGTTCTCGAAGACAATCCATGGAGTAAAAGTAACTGTAGCCGGTGATATGCCTAGAGGTGCTAAGGCTACTATATTCTCAAACCCTCTAGATAGAGCAAATAGAATCGTCAATGAAAGTCTTGAGGAAGGAACATTTACTGCCTTCGAGGTGTTTGATATTGACATTTATAGACGTGGTGGAGAGAAGTATCAACCAGATGAAGATGGAAATACAGTTAATGTATCTTTTGCTGGTATTTCAGAACTGAGAGATGTAAATCCTGAGGAAGAAATTCAGGTATATAGAATTGAGGATGATAATACTGTCACAGAAATTGAAAACGATGTAGTAGGCGAAGAGGTTTATTTCGATGCTGAACATTTCTCACGTTATGTTGCTGGTACATACGAATCACAAAACTGGGTATATCTTGATGAGAGTTTTGCTACGATTCAGACAGCACGTAATAATATTTATACAAAGGTCCTTAAGGCGAAGTTTGATGTTAATGTAACGGATGCAAGCCAAGATTTAATATTTGATGCATATGTTTATAAGAATCTTACAAAAGATAATGATCCAACTTATGGAGGAATTAAGGTTGCAGAGAGTAGAAACGTTACGATAACACCTGATGGTACAGGAAAGGGTTATGTTGAGATTGATTTATCCAACACAACAAATGGATATATTGCTGAGGGAGAAAAGTATTCAATAATTGTAGAGTGTCAGAATGATTTAGTTCAGGTTGGATACGGAAATGTGCATGAACAAACAAATACATACGATGCGCCTACATTCGTTACTAATAGCGATGGTAAATGGGAAGCATCTGATTATGATGAGATCTTCTATATTGTACCAGGTGATACAATTCAGCTTACCGATAAGACTGATGATAGTTATGAAATAGATTCGATTACTGCTGCTACGGGAAAGGCAGATGGCGACGGAGATTTCCATTACAGTAAAGGAGATACAGACAAGCTTACAGCGATAATTAAGGATGCAGCTGGAAATACAGTAGACCGTGCAGTTACTTGGAGTGTAAGTCCTTCGGATAATTCTATAGTTAAAATAGATGAAAATGGTAATATTGAGGCTATTGCAGCAGGTGAAGCAACTGTAACTGCCACATATACGAACAGTACAAAAACCGTTACAAAATCTGTAAAGGTTTTTGTAGTAAGCTTTACTTTAGCTGGTTGGGACCCTGATGCTCCTGTCGATCCACAGACAAACGTCAAACCTACATGGACATATAAGGGAAGTGCTATAACGCCTGCAGTATTAGTGTATGAAGCCAGTGGATCTACCATGCCTAGTGACCAGCTAACTACGGTTTATGCTAATAATGAAGATGCTAGCACATCAACAAATAAAGCCAGTGTTACTATTAGCTTCACAGTAAGTGGTGTAACCTACACCTTTGTAAGAAGCTTTACTATTGATAAGGCTCCTATTACAGGGGATTATTTTACCTCTGCAACACTTGACCCAGCTACTGGAAAGATAAGTGGAATATCTACTGTAAATGGCTTAAAGCCAGTTCAAGATAAAGATTTTATGGTAGATGTTTCGAGTCCTACGGCTAGTTCTACGGGTATGACCTATCAGGTAGATATCATAGCCAAGGAAATAAACTATACCGGAACATATACATGGACAAAGACTATAACTGGAATCGATGTGTCTAAAGTTCTTACAGCAAAGCTTACATCTCAGGGTGTGAACCTTAAGGAAAAACAATTTGATGGAAAGAAGGTAGACCTTACTACCGATGAAGTAACTGGCGCATGGAAAGAAGTAGCTTTCTATAATAATGATGGCTTGCAAGTTTATGACATCATTAAACCAGGTAATGCTACCTATGTGATTACAGATAAAGATGGAACGACGGAGAGTCCTATTTCAGCAGGAAGTAAGACGATAACCTTTACAATGGAACCTAACAAAGGTTATGTTGGAAGTATTTCGATTGATTTTACTATCCGTCAACGTAATATGAATAGCACTACTATAAAGTGGAAACATGGCGGTGTTACAGATAATAGTAGTTTTGACCATACGGGCAGTCCTATTGAAGTAGTACCGGGAACGGATTTTGATGTTTACTATGGAGATATAAGACTTATACCTTATGATGATACAAAGTCTGAAGCAGAAAATAAGGATGCAGATTATAAGATGTCATATGTAGGAGACCGTACTAAGATATCGGATACTCCTATGATTCGTGTGACAGCAGTAACAGATGGTAACTATACTTCTTATAATCAGTCTTCATTTGAAATTGTGCCATGCTATGAAAATGATTTGATGGTAATAATTGACGATGGCATAGAACATATAGGAACAAAAGCTAATGGTTATGTGACAGGTTATAACGAATATTATAATCCTAACCAAACTAGCAAATATTTCGATCCTTCGGATACACAACATTATAGCCCAACAGAGAATAGTCCATATATTAGGGTTGTTCTTGATGGTGTGACGGATTTTACTTTAGGTGAAGATTATAAGATAGAAGTATTTGATGATAAAAATTTAAGCATAAAGCTAACGAATTCTGTTGAAAATGGCACCACAAAGTATATCAAGGTGTCTGCTCTTGATGACGGAAAATATGCCGGAAAGAAACCTGTTGTCGCTACATACATAGTAGATAAGACACCATTATCTACCTTAAATATAACTTATAAGAATAATGTAAGAAGGACATTTACTGGTAAAGATCAGTTTATTACTTATAATACGTCAGGTGCAGATCTTGTGATTAAACAGGGCACTTATGAGCTAGTAAAGGGCACAGATTATGACATTAATTATAAGAATAATATCAATGCAGGAACGGCTACATTTGAAATTGTAGGAATGAATAACTATACAGGAACTTTAAGTAGTGACAAGTATAAGTTTACAATTGAAAAAGCCAGCCTGGCAAAAAATAACGCAGATGGTGTGGTAGTGGGTCTTGATGAGACCACCACATATCCTTATAACGGTAAGGTATACAAGCCAAAGGTAAAGGTTTCAATAGTTAAAAATAATGTAACTACATTTGAAGAAAAACTAGATCCAAAGAATAATACAAGTCTTACAACAAACAATTATAGCGTTACCTATGAGGAAGATCCGTCACCGGGCGTAAAGAAAGTGACGTTTACAGCAACATCAAATGGTAATTTTAAAGATGCGATAGTTGCTGAGCTATATACAGTTGGAAATAATACATCAGGATATAAGATTTATGTAACTGGCGTAAACGGCAGTACTGAGGCTAAAGCTATGCCTTCTGGTCATGAAGTAACAGATGAGAGTTCTGGAGTAATTACAAGATATTATTATCTAGATTCGAATTTTATTACTTATTATTCTGGAAGTACTCAAAGCTGTGCTATTAAGGTTATAGATAGTGAAGGTAACGAGCTTACAAAGAATACACATTACAAGTCATACTATAATCCTACAACATCTGTAAATGCATATACTGGTGATACGACAACTTACAACACAACAGATTCACCATTTATACAGATAACAGGACGAGGTAGTTATAGCAAGAATAATGCTGTTGTTTACTTCAATATTCAGCCAGCATCTATAGAGAATGCAAATATTACCTATAAAGATGATTTAGATTATGATGAATCGGCGACTGACGCTCCAGTGCCTGATTTCACAGTAATGATTGGAACAAAGAAACTTGAAAAGGGCGTTAACTATACAGTAACATCTAAGAATTATGATGAAACTACAGAAACAGAATCCGCTGGTGACAAATCCGCTGGTAAGAAGCATGCTATTATAACAGGTACAGGTAATTACACTGGTACAGTTATTAGGGAATACACAGTAGGTTTAAATATTGCGGATGCAACTGTTGAGTTGAAGAATCCATATGACGAAGATGATACTACTTATCTTAAGACATCTGCAAGTGGAATGTCAGTAAGATGGGAAAACGGGAATGCACCTATAATCTATCTGAAATGGAAAAATGGAGCAGTAGTAGAAACTTATAATGGAAAAACTGATATAGCAAGTGCAGTTAGCAGTTCTAACTCTCTGACTTATACACCAGTAGCAAGTATAACGGCAGACGGAATGGGACTGTATGATGCACGTGCGCCAAAAAATAAGGTAGAAGAATATAACGTTATTACCTTATCCATAATGCATAAGGAGGGAACATCAACTCAATTTTATGGCAGCAAGGATGTAGTATATACAATTAAGGCAGTCAATATCAATCATAATAATTCTGAGCCATACAAAGTAACCTATTCAGGACAAATGTATAAAGACTATACTGGTGCAGATATTGAGGCTGATATTGGTGGAAAATATAACTACGGCAAACAAGATGGAGACAAGTATGTACTTACTGAAAATGATTTCTATTTGGAACCAGAAGCAATACCATCCACAGTAGGTGCAAATTCTACTCAAAACCTTAAAGTATATGGTTATGGTAATTTCTACGGAGAAGATGTCGCAACTTACCATATAGATCAAGGTAAAGTAAAGGCATATCGTATAGTTGGTGCAGACAAGAAGGCATTGGGTATCTCTGATGAAAATGGAGCAACTTATGATTTGACTGATGCAACAAAGGATTATAAGGTTACATACACATATACTGGCGAGTCACAATATCCAGAAATAGTTCTTACTGCAGAAAAATCTGAAACTACTGAACTTATTGAAGGTACAGATTATGAAATAAAGTATGAAGATGATACAAAACATACAGATGATAGAGTTTCACCTGGACCTAAAACTATAACAGTAACTGTAAAGAATAGTACATCCTCAAATTATAAAGCTCAGGTTATAACAATAAAGTATGAGATTGTATCGAAAGAATTAAAGAATTATGATGCGGTATTGTCAGATGTGCCATATAACGCAATATCAGCAGCAGATGGTGGAATTTCGCCTACATTAATACAAACATATATTGCGAATAAAACTTGTACTCTGAAAGTAAGTTCTTCTACTGAATCATTAGAGTACGGTGAAGACTATGTTATTGTAACAGATGCGTCAGAATTAGCTGCTATTCAGGCACAAGATAGTACAGAGACATCCATAAAGGGTGAGAATCTTATTCCTAGCTATATGTATCAGGATGATGAGAATGGTGTTAAGAAGGCGGTAAACTGGATTTATATTAAAGGTCGAGAACCGTTTAGCGGATATAAAAAGGTACCATTTACTATTCAGTTGAATCTTAATTCAAATATGGCATTTGTTTCAATTAAGAAAGCTTCCTATAAGCTTAATGCTGATGGTACACCTAGTGAAGCAATCGAGCCAGTGATCTACTATAGAGCACCAGGTGGAGCAGATGGTTCATATGATAGAGATAATCCATTGGAAAGCAGCTTCAATTTGAACGGTACTACAGTTTACAACTATACCGTTGAGAGAAGCAGAGATGGAAAACCTGGTCCTGATGAAAACATTACAATAAAGGGTCAATATGTCTGCAAAAATACTAAAACAAAATGTAAGTATTACACTGATATAACAAAAACAGGAAGTGTAGTATATTTCTTGGTAGATTTGAAGACTTATACAAAGATTAACATGACCAGCGCAAAGGTTAGAGACTACACTGGACGGGCAATTACGGCCACTTTCTCAGGATTAGATGGCGCTACTATGGTTGCAAATAGTGATACATCAACAGACGCCCAGAGTGGAGATTATAGAATAGCATATACAACGGATTATGATAGCTATAATACGACAGCTGATGCCATAAATGTAGGTGCATGGTACGCAGTTATTGTACCTACAGAGGGTAGTAAATACTTTGTATATGGCGAGGATGCAAATCATACATCAGGAAATAGATATAGCTTCACAATTAAATATAACCTGAGTACAGCCAAGATGGTATTTAAAGAAGGAACAAAGGAAATTACATCTACAGGTTATACGGGAGCAGAAATAAATGTGCCCGCTGTTATAACAATACCAGGCTCAGGTAATGGCACAGATCCAGATACAGATACTATAATTTATACTTATAGTGATTTAAGCAAGCCATATGTAACGCTTAATCCTAATAAGGTGAAAATGATGCAGACATATTCCATTGTTGCAGAAGCTAATAGCGATACCACTGAGGGACAAAATTATGTTTATGGAAGCATACAACGTAATTTTACTATTACAGGTATATCGTTGAAGAGTGATAATGTTACAGTAACTGCTACTCCTAGTAGTACTGTATACACAGGAGAGAGGATTACAGCCACAGTTAAGGTAGAGGTTGATGGACTACCTGATTTGAAGGAAGGTACTGATTATACTGTTTCTTATAAGAATAACATTAACGCCAGCACAGATACACAGAAGATGCAGGTAATTGTGACGGGTATTAATGCTTATTCTGACAGTGTAACCAAGGAGTTTACAATTAGTCCTAAGCCTATAACAGCAGACATGATTACTGTGGAACCATGTAATTACCTTGGTGAAAACTATGATGATGATGATGGTAGAATTTATCTTTATCCTAAGGTTACTGTATTAAATGGTACTACAGAGCTTATGGAAGGTGTAGATTATGAGGAATTGGACTCTGGTTCTTATGCAAACAATCAATCTATAGCCACAAGTGTATTTAATTCTCAAATACCGAATGAAAGTGACTGGACATATCCTCAGGTTACCGTTACAGCTAAAGAGGGTGGAAATTATACTGGTTCAGCAATAAAGACCTTTATAATTGATAAATTGGATCTTACAAATATTAATGAGGTAAGTATTTCTCCAAAATCTGTTGAGTATACTGGAGAATTTATAGACCCTTACGAAATTATAAAGCTGAAAGTAAAGGCAAATGGTAAGACTGCTACATTAGAGCCGTATGACCAATCTACTCAATTGGGTGATTATACAATAGCAGTACTCAATTCAGCTGGTAAAGCTACCCAAATTAAGGCCATGGGTACCTATAATGTAGTAATTACTGGAACGAACAGCTGTGATAGCGATAAAGCAGTAACCATAGACTTTACAGTTAATAAGCGTTCATTGGCGGACAATTACCACTATTATTTCCAGGAGGGTGAAGAGCAAGGTTATTGGCATTATGATAAGAATCTATTTGGTACAGGCAAACCTGGATTTATAACTAATGGTGGATTAACAGGAGACTCATTAAAGATTAAGATTGCCGATGTAACATCAGTAACTGAGAATGCAGATAATAGACCAGATGAAGCGGATATTATTATTGTTGATGAAGAAGTTGATGATCCTGATAATGATGACTCAACTGTGAAATACCAGTTAGTAGAGGGTAAGGATTATAAAATATCTGTTACAAATGCGAAAAAGGCAGGTACAGGTGATTGGAACAGAGCTGCTACTGCAGATAAACATGCCAAGGTAGCTGATACATCACCAGCTATAACAATCACTGGAATGGGTGATTATACGGATAGTATTACTCTGCCATTTAACATTGGTAAGAATATTAATACTTTAGGATTAACAATTAAATACTATGTTCCAAATGCAGATTTGCAGGATTCTAATGATTGGTATACATATCAGGATACAAAAGAAAATGATGTGGCATGGCATTATACATATAATGGTGAACCACAAATTCCTGATGTTTCAGTATACAATGGAACAAGTCCTATTTCCTTGAAGAATTACACTATTACTTATACTAATGGAAATAGTGAAGAGGACGAATCTATTGATGCAGGCTACAAGTATGTGGTAATTACCGGAACGGGTGATTATTGTGGAATTATAAAACAAAAGTACGCAATCAATAGAAAAGCATTGTTGGATACAGGAGGTCCATATACAAACGAGGACCCTATGGAAACAGCAAAGAAGCAATTATCATTTGAGATAGTAAGTACAGATGTAACGAAGTTGACGGATGCAAACATACAAACCTACTTAGTTGATGAGGGTATTATCAAGAATTCTAGTGATCCTAAGAAGACTGCGTTCAAGAACATGTACTATGCTATATACAATGGAAATGATATCAAACCATCGGTAAGAGTTACAGATCATACTTTAGGAGGAAATGGTAAGACTTCTTATGAAATCAAGGCAAGTGATTTGGATATAGAATATAAAAGATCCAATGAAGTCGCTAAATTTAGCTATAATTCTGATGGAATGATAACAAATCCTGAATTCGCTGAAATACATGTGACGTTCAAAACGCCAACTAATTCTACAACGCCAGAAGAGTCCTTTGGTGAAGGTAATTACTACGTTGGAGCAGGTGGTTCTAATGAGTTTGTAATTCAGTACATGATTATTAAGCATAATATCGTAAATGACTTTAGTATTCAGGTATTGAACGGATTAAATGATGATCGTACAAGCTTTGATGAAGGAAAACAAAAGATTCTGGATATATTAGTAACTAATGGTAATGGCATAGACCTGGTAGAAGGCACAGATTATACTGTTTCCTACAAAGACGACGATGGAAAACTGACTAACGTCTTACCAGGAAAAGCTACATTACGAGTTAAAGGTATAGGAAATTATACAGGCGAGAAGACAAAGGATTTCTATATTGATGCTGATTTGTCACTTACAACACCTTATTATGATAATGGTTCAGGTGTGCTTGTGCCGGGAATACCTTTACAGACAGAGCCGGGAGCTCCAATTACACGTGGTAATCCTGAAATAAAACTTGTTTTAACTCGTAGGGGCTATATGACAGAAGACTTAGTACTGACTTATGGAAATCAGTACAACATTGTAGATACCCCTGAGACTGATGATGATTTTACAACAAATGGAAAGGTTACTTATTCAGGAATACAAAGCAAGTATTGGACTGGCAAGAAAGAAATAGAATATAGCATTAAATTCACACCGTCTGCAGTTAAGATAATGAACTTACAGTCTTCTTACGAATATACGGGCTATCCAATTATTCCTAAGTTAGAGTTAACGGTATCAACCGCAGATTTCGATGAGAGTGACGCTAAATTCTATCGTGATGATGATAAGACTAAAGAAACAACTGATTTCACAACACCAGGTAAGATAACTATCGACTTACCATATTCTATAGGTGGTCGTAGTTACACATTATCTGAAAGCTATGAAATCATAAAACGAAGTCTTACAAGCTGTAAGGTAGTTGTATCTCAAGAACAGCGCTACACAGGTAGAGTTGTAAAGCCAGCATTCACGATTTATGTTGATTCAAAGAATCTGGAGACTGGAAAATCACAAATCTATACTATACCAAAGTCTGAATACACTCCTGACTATGGTGAGTATAAGACGGGAACGGCATGTAAGCTAAAGATTGATGCAAATTCTAATTCTGAATTCTTTAGGAATACTACTTATGCTACTTATAATATAGTATTAAGTGAAGTTGCTAATTTGAGAGTAGATAAGAAAACAGGTACAGAACTAACAGTAGAATGGGATAATGATTTATATGCTGATGGTGCTGAGCTCAAGTTGGAAAAACTTGATTCTACAGGAAAATATGTAGAGATTGAATTAAGTGCAGCAGGAAATCAGTATTATCCATATGTCAGAGTACCAAAGAGTACAGGTAGCAGCTATGTATTAGCAGGACTTGATAGTAGTACTCAGTATAGGGTAAGCGCAAGATCATACTCATCAGCTTTGGCTTCAAGCAACTGGCAAACAATTATTACCAATACACAGGTTAAGGCTGAATCTATAAATGTTGAATGCTATTCACCAGGTACGGCTACAATTGAGTTCTCAGATCCTGGCTCAGTAACTCTTTACTACATTTATAGATGTAACACTAATGCATCTATTGACGATGATCCAGGCAAACTAGTAGCTATAATCCCTGCAAGCACAGGTAGATATACTAACTCAGGATTATCAAGCGGAACATATTACTATTATGTAATTGGTAAGTATCTGCATAATGCAACACTTACAGAGGTCGGAAGATCATCTAAGGAAAAGGTAGTAGTAGAGTAGAATAGTTAGTGTGGTAGACCAAGGGCAGTAAAACTTGCCCTTGGTTTTTTTAGGATATGAATACTTGAGAATAGTTTCAACCCCACTTAATCTATCGTAAAAACAAAGATTTAGTGGGGTTGAATTGCGTTAAAGGTTGAAAATGGAAAATAATTGAGTTAGACTTTACTTAAAGTAATAATAAAATGAAGATTAAGTGGAGTTGAATCATATGATTATTGGAAGAGAAAAAGAAATAAATGTTTTCCATAAGGCTATGAGTGATGATAAACCGCATTTTATTGCTGTATATGGTCGAAGAAGAATAGGAAAAACCTTTTTGATAAGAGAAGCTTTCAATTACAGATTTACATTTCAGCATGCGGGATTATCTAAGGGAACCTTAGGTGATCAAATTTTTGCGTTTCAAGCATCAATAAAAGATGCAGGTGGCAAACCTAATGAAAAATGCAAAAATTGGCTTGAGGCTTTTGAGGATTTAAAAGATTTAATAAGAGCTTCTCAAGAGAAGAAAAAGATTATTTTTATAGATGAGCTTTCTTGGATGGATACGCAGAATAGTGATTTGCTTGTTGCGTTGGAGCATTTTTGGAATGGTTGGGCTTCAGCGAGAAATGACATAATCCTAATAGTGTGTGCGTCAGCGACCTCTTGGATGCTTTCAAACATAATACATAACAAAGGTGGGCTGTATCATCGATTAACTGAAGAAATCTCATTACCTTCGTTTTCTCTTTCTGAATGTGAGCTGTTTATAAAAGAAAAAGGCCTTGCACTTACAAGAAATCAAATTCTCCAATATTATATGATTTTTGGGGGAGTGCCATTTTATTGGACTTTCTTGGAGAAAGGATTGAGTTTATCGCAAAATATTGACAATATCTTATTCGCAGAAAACGCTCCTTTAAGAGATGAGTTCGAATATCTATATGCATCAATTTTTAGACACCCTGAGATGTATATTAAGATAGTAGAAGCTCTCGGTAAAAAGAAGGTTGGTATGACACGCGAAGAGATTATAAAGGCAGCCAAGTTAAGGAATTCTGGGGAGTTAACAAAGAAGCTTGAAGAATTAGAGAGTTGTGGGTTTATAAGAAAATACTATGCATTTGGTATGAAAAAGAAAAATGCTGTGTATCAGCTTATAGATAATTTTACGCTTTTCTATTACCAATTTATGGAGTTAGAGCCAACAGATGAACATTTTTGGTCACATCAAATAAATACACCTTCTATAAATACCTGGCTTGGCTTGGCATTTGAGAGAGTATGTTTGGAGCATATAAATCAAATTAAGCAAAAATTAGGAATAAGTGGTGTAAAAACAGATATTAATTCTTGGTACACAAAGGAAGATAAGGAACTAGGAATTAACGGATCACAAATTGATTTACTTATTGTCCGAAATGATCAAGTAATAAATCTTTGTGAGATGAAATATTCTAATACTGAATATACGATTATTGAAAAGGATGATAAGAGTATTAAAAATAAGATATCTGATTTGGTAATTGGTACAAAAACCAAGTTCGCAATTTATCCTACTATTATTACTACATATGGTTTAGTAAACAATAGTTATGCAGGAGAGATACAATCCGTGGTAACTATGGATGATATGTTTGCTAATTAATAGCTTTCAACTCCGCTTAATCTATTAAAATAACAAGGATTAAGCGGAGTTGAGTTGTATTATATGGTAAAAACGAAAAATATGTGGAATAAATGCATTTATAAGTAATAACTGCTAAAATAGAAAAAAAATATATGGGGCGTATTAATGTATGGCGGAGAACAAAAGGTTCATCATAGGTGGCTTCGAGTTTGAGACCTACTATGAGTACAGAGCAGCACAGGAAGATGTAAAGAAAATAGAGTGCATCAATGCGGAGCTTGATATCCAAGATCCTGAGGTTGCTTTGCGCCTTTATAACGACATTCGTGATGGTATTATTACGTTCAATAGCCCTATAGGAAAGCAGTATGTAGACCACGTAGCAGATATCGTTGCAAATAAGTCTGCAGGTATGCTTGATGACAGGGAAATCATAGAGGAAGCAGCAGGAAAGGCTAAGAGTTCTAGGCTCTTTGGCCTTATTTTTGTGGGTATTGCAGCAGTATTGATAGTTATCTTTGCTGGAATTGAAATTAAGGAGATAGCTGAGACCAGAAAAATCGCTAAGTTACAGGAAAGTGTCCAAAAAGCATCGAACACTAATAATTCACAAAATAACGTTAAAATTGATAATGAAATTGACGATATAGGTACTGTAGAGGATTCAAATGCGGGTCAGAGTGAGGAAAATAACTCACCTGCCAAAGTCATTGAGGATGATTTGATCAACAGTCCTTGGGATACTCATTATACCGAGGGCGAGCGAGAGATTCTTCCAGAGCTTACAGAACTATATTCGGTAAATCATGATTTGGTAGGAGTTTTAGAGGTGGTAGATACTGATATCAACTATCCAGTTGTCCAGACACCTAATGACCCAGAATATTATCTTCGCAGGGATTTTTATGGTAATGATAGCACAGGCGGCACTTTATTTGTGGACTATCGTTGCGACATATTAAACCCAACCACCAATACAATAATTTACGGACACAATATGCGTAAAGGTACAATGTTTGGTGGCTTAAAGCGATACCTGAATCATGATTATTATCAGGCGCATAAGAAGATAATATTTAAGACTCTTTATGAAGAGCAGGAATATGAAGTTGTAGGAGTAGGATTATCTGAAGTCGGTTATGATGATGACGATACCTACAAATACTACGATTTTATTGATGCCATTACAGGCGCTGAGCTTCAGGAGTTTTTAGATAACATCCAAAGTTTATCTGCATTTGATGAGACTATCGATATTTCAAGTACTGATAAAATATTGACTCTCAGCACGTGTAATACTTATAAGGAAGACGGTAGAATGTTCATCGTAGCAAAGAGAGTCAAGTAGTTGACACTTAAGTTTTTGCCTTGATATTTTGGGTGGGGATGCTATGGTGAAAAAAGGATTTTTTAAAAAGACAGGATGTATTCTAATTAGCGTATCTATTATTCTTGCGGGCTTCACGTTCTTTGGAAGCACAACCTCAGATGCTGGATATGATTCAGGTGCATTTACAGATGATACGGGTAATGCAAGCATTTCAAATGATGAATATGATGATTATATTGATGATTTCAATCTCGTAACCGCTTCAGGAGATTTAAGAGTAGATGATTTTGGCTTGGATGGGTATCATGCTTTAAGCACCGTAATAGTCACAGGAAATCTTAGCGTTGGTAAGTATGCATTTACAGGAGATTATTCATTAAGTGGAATAAATTGTGGTTCTATGAGTAATGCAACTGGAATGGCTTTTGATGGTTGTAGAAATATTTCGTTCTCAATAGGAGATATTTCCGGTGGTTGTTATACAGATGGCGCTGGTGCGTTGTACAATGGCACAACTCTAGTGTGTGTCCCTAGAAGTGTTGGTACCAGTTATACTATAAAATCCGGTACAACTAAAATAGATGAAGGGGCATTTAACAATTGTCTAGTCTCAGAAATAAATTTTGAAGATAATGCAGGTGCAAATCTAATATCTAGTATTGGAGAACAGACAGGATGGCCAAGTGGAGACTTGGTAGTTCATGCGTATGGTTCAAATAAAGACGACGCGAAGACAGTTCATGATTATTTTACTGCATTGAATGGTGTGGCAGGAGAAGTAACAATATTATATGAAACAGGTGGAGGAACAACACCAACTACAGCGCCAACACCTACTAGTGACCCAGGTGTATCACCAACACCTACAGTATCACCTTCAGGAGATCCAGGCGTTACTCCAACACCAACGGTAACACCTACACCAACAGTAACTCCAACACCTACACCACCACCTTCAAATGGTAAGATGTACACAGTTACTGTAGTGGACGAGTTCTACAAGTCTAATATGTCTACCATAACAAAGACTATTACCCGTTCAACAAACAAGTATGTTGACGGATCTTCATATTCATTTAGCCCTGTAAGCTATACTGGTTATTCACATTGGGGCGGAAGAAATGAGTCAGGTGTAGTACACGGTGATATAAAAGTTTACTTCTTTTACAAGCCTTCTGATGGTAAATCAGATGTTGCTACAACAGGAACAAATGGAACTGTTAATAAGACCGGAGAAGGAATTACAGCGAGTGCAGTAGCACAGCAGACTAATAAGTATTTAATCACCAAGGGCGGTGGACAGGTAGTAGCTCAGAGTGGCGGCCCTGTAACAATCGTATGTAACGGTGAATTAAATAAATTGTTATACATTCTTGTGGATGGAAACGTATTAGATAAGGCCAATTATACAGTGGCATCAGGTTCCACAATCCTGACTCTTACAAAGGAATATATTGCAAGTCTCAATCCTGGAGACCACGTAGTACAGTTCCAGTATGATGATGGTTATGCCATGACAGGTCTTAAGATTACAGCTTCTAAGACAACCACAACTGTATCTTATAAAGTTAGCTCAGATGGTTCAATTTCATCTGGTCACACCAAGGATACAACCCCAAAGACAGCGGATGGATTTGATGCCAGATATCTGCTTTGCCTGGCAATCTTCCTTCTTGGAGCGGGTTCGATCCTTATGGGTAGACAGAGAAAGCTGGAAATGATTTTGGCTGAACAGCGAGATGATTATTAAGGTGGAGAAAAATGATTATTGAGACTATTATTTACGTGGCACTGTTAATTGCATTATTTTCAGTATGTGATAATAGCTTATCTAGGAGGTACTATGTCCCTTTAAAGGTGGTATGTAGTGCCTCCTTTTTAGTGATTCTTTGGATTAATCAATGCTTTTCTAATAAGCTTTGGTTGTTGTTCTGGCCGCTTTTAGCATGTTTTGTTGGAGATCTTTTGCTGGGTCTGTTTAATACATACATGCGAAAGCAGTTTATGGTTCTTGGAATCATTGCATTTATGTTAGGTCATGTTGGTCTCCTTAATTACATGTGTCGAATCACAGATGATACCAGCTGGCTCGTATATATATTGCCGATTGCTGTTTGCCTGTTTATGGTATGGATGAAAAAAGCATGGCATCTGCATATGGGTAGATTATTTGTACCTTGTCTTATTTATTGTTACTTTGTGACGACCATGACATTCAAGGCAATAGAATGTGGAATGAGTGGAATGGGCGAGATTGCCTGTGCTGGAGTACTTTTTTTACTCAGTGATTTCACAATTCTCTTTTTGTACTTTTTCCACTTTCCGGACAAAAAAAATAAGAGACTTGTCCACTTCGTAAATCTTGCGACCTACTACATGGCAATTCTCTTATTTATATTTAGCCTATAGGCTATTTAATATAGCTTACAAATACATTACCAAATGATGCGAAATAGTCCGTGGCTTCGGTCATGGACATTTTTGCGTTTGCACCCTTGATAGGATCAAAGTAAATGATTGAGGTGGAATCATAACCGATTATCAGAACGGCTGTATCTTCACCTGTGTACGCATAAACTGGTGTGCCATTACTTACGTAATAAAGAACCTCGGAAAGAGTGGCACCTGTTAAGTCTAAAATGCTGTAATCCTTAAGTGTTTTTGAAAGGATGGAAATAGGTGTCTCACCGTTTTCTAATAGTGTATGTACCTGTACGTTTTCACCTTCATGCACAAGCATTGCTGAAAGTGCTCTTGCTGAACCGCTGGCTTCAAAATCGCTGGAACCAATAGTGATAGGACTAATGGAGGTCTGGTATGCCTTACGGCCACGCTTCCATATATATTTAGGCTCGTTATCGAGGACGATACCCATTTCCTCATCTGCCATGGCGATTGCATCGATAAGGTTATCTGTAGCAAGCTTAACCTTGCTGCCGGCATATACAAAGTACTGAGTTGAGCTGGTAGCAGAGGCAACAGAAATACTGTGGTTTTCATCAGCAAGAACTAAATCAGTAACCTCGTATTTAATCTTGCCCAGCTTTTCACCCTCCTCAAGTGGAGTCATATTTAAAATGACAACCTGCTGTTTTACATCATCTATATCAGTGGTGATAGGAACGGCCTTGTTCTGCTCACCGGCACTGTTTTTGATATTACCCTGGTCAGCCTGAAGGATATTTCCATCAGCATCAAACTGGATGCGGTCGAGATATATAGAATATGATTGAATAGAAACATCAGTAATATAATATCCATTCTTGCTATAGGTCTTTCTAGGACGCTCTGTACCGCTTGTAATATCAGAAATAGTAAGAGAATACATTGGGTAAATTGTGGCTCCTGCACCGTCGGTAGTAATGTCCTTTTCGTAGAGAGTGCCATAGATTAAATCTTCGTCCATAAATGCCAAAGGTCTAAGTAATTGGCCAGATTCAGCTGTAATATCGAAGTTGTTGCCTGTCTCCAAATCCATTACATGAATCTGCTCGGAGATAGTGGCTTTATCCATCCATGCAAGATAACGACGAGAGCCAGATGATGCATATTGGCGGTCATCAAGTCCGGTAAGGAGCTCCTTTGTAGTTAAATCATTAAGATTCATATAAAGAAGAGTTCCGTTTACCATGATATAGAATTCATTGTCCGCTGTCTCATACAAAAGGTCTGAGAAGTTGGCGTTCAATATCTGGAATGAGCTTGTAGATGGAATAAATATCTGCTCAGTAGAGATATTGTTGATTGCATCGTAATGGTAAAGATTGATACCGCAGAAGCCCTCGTGAGGACCTGCATTCATATATCCGTAAACAACGTAATCCATGGTACCAGACTCATCGATATTAAGGATGAGAACCTGGTGCTGATTGTAAGTGGATCTGATATCAGCAGGATTATCAACAAAGCTGAAGATTTCCTTTACCTGACGGTCATTCTGATTATATTGATAAAGGCTGCCGTTCTGAACGAAGGAAACAATAGTACCAGTTTCGTTTGATAGATACTGAACATCAGCATCTGTTATACCAATATTAACCAGATTATCCTTGATAGAGATGGAATTCTCATCAAGAATCTGATTCATGGTACGGTCGTAGGAAAGTAGATAGATGCGGTCTGCAGTGTAGCGGATACGATAATCCTCAGAGCAGGTGTAGTATTCGTTCTTTCCATTATTATCTAAGTTAAGTGTGTAGTCTAAAGTAAGGCTGATATAGTTTGTGCTTATATCAGTGATAGATACATTAGTGTCGCCTGCCTGAGTAGCCTTAAATGTACCATAGGAAACCTGAGAAAGATTTGAGTTTATAGTAACGTGACTCAAATCCTGGTTGGCCATGGAAGGCTTAGGCTCGATATATGTGGCCAAATCAGCGGCATCCTCAGAAAGAGCTGTATTATGGAAGTACTGGGCAAAATCCAGAATCTCTTCCTCATTACAACCTTCTGGCTGCATAATACGGGTATAGTAATAAATCTTATTAGATTTGCTAGTGACGGTAATTACGAGCAGGTATTCTTCATTGGCGTCGATAAGGTTCTCAGCCTGGAAGCTGGCTGTAAGAGTGCCTTTCTTATTTTTATACTTAAGGGCGTTCTTAGAGATATTTCTCTGAGTATCAAGAGACCGTATCTCATATGAAAGACCATCAACAGGATAATCACCCACGTCTATAGATAAGGAAATATTACGTTCTGAATCAAGTGGGATAATAGCATCACGCATGTATGCTGGATCCATCTCAGAGACATAACCGTGCAGCTCAGTGGAAGCATCATTAAGATAATTCACTCTCACAATAGGAAGAGTAGGAGATGCCTGACTAGAGACTTCAACCACTTCAGATACGTTTGTTATTATTTCAAAAAAGATAAGGGATGCCACAAAAACGACGAATAAAATGGCTATTCGCTTAATTATTTTGGTAGGAATCCCCTTTTTGTAGAATTGTAGTTTCATTAAGGACTCGCTTTCTTGCTTAATAAAAAATAAAGTGATATAATCCGTGAGATTAAAACACGTATTAATAATATCATTCTTTTATAGTACTGTCTTGTTAAATTAAGATAGATGAGGTATTTAATATCGGAGGATTCATGAAGAAAGTACTTAAGAAAATAAAAGCCGGGTTTAGTTGGCTTGGAAATAATATAAAGAAGCCTTTCATAAAGCTCGCAAATTCAAAGGCTGTTCAAGGCTATCTCAGCTCTAAGTTCCATAGAACATGGATGATGCTTTGGGATAAATATTCATTTTGGATGCACATTCCACTTTCGCTAATAATAATATTCCTTATGGAGTGGATGTCCCGTCATTCGTTTACAGCTGCATGCACATTCGTTTCAGACCATACAGGTCCTTACCTATTTAATTCTTATTGTGTATTTGTAGCATTATCTATAGTATTTCTTAGCAAGAGAAGAGGCTGGTGGCGAGTATTTATCAGTATGATATTTATAATTCTTGGAATTATAAACTGTGTCATTCTGTTGAATCGAGTATCACCATTTGGATATACAGATTTATATATGATTAGCGACCTGCTTACTATGCAGGATTCTAATTACTTCTCACCTCAGCAGGCTATGCTGGCCATCATTGCATTGATTGTCTACATTATACTAATGATTATCTATGCAGCGCGTGGTCCTAAGAAGCAGGATGGAAAGCCATTCTGGCAGAGATTGATACTTGTTGTTGCTTTATTCGTATCACTTTATCCATCCACTATCCTTCTTAGAAATTCCGGAATCATGACATCATACTTCGGAAACCTTGCACAGGGATACCTTGATTACGGTTATTTATACGGTTTTTCTACTTCAGTTTTAGACAGAGGTATGAATAGACCCTTCGGATATTCAGAAGCTAAAATCGACACTATTCTGGAGAACGATGGAGCATACATCCAGACACTCCAGACAGCAGATGGAACAAGACCTAATATAGTAGTAATCCTCTTGGAGTCATTCTATGATGTATCAGAATGCAAGTTCCTTGAGACAAGCGAGGATCCAATCCCATTTATTCACTCATTGGAGCAGAACTACTCTACTGGACACTGTATCGTGCCTGTAGTTGGTGCTGGTACATGTAACTCAGAGTTCGAAGTTCTTACAGGCCTCAGCTGTAACTTCTTTGGACCAGGTGAGTACCCACAGAAGACTATCCTTAAGGAAGTAGATGTAGAAAGTTATGCCGATGTTCTTAATGAGATTGGTTACACTTCTCATGTAGTTCACAACAATGGTGGTAATTTCTATTCTAGAAAGAACGCATTCTCCCAAATGGGATTTGATACCTTCACATCGAAGGAACTTTTAGATATCACAGAGTACACACCACTCGGCAACTGGCCTACAGATGATATTCTTCTTCAGGCTACACTTGATGCTATGGATACTACAGAGGGTAGTGATTTCATTTACACTATCACAGTAGAGGGACATGGCTCTTATCCAGAGTACGAGGTGGAGAAGGACCCTGAAATCAAGGTTAAAGCCAATGGAAAGACAGAAGGACAGAATTATGCTTGGGAATACTATGTAAACCGTATTCACAACGTAGATGACTTTATTAAGCAGTACATCCAGGCCTTTGATGAGCGTGGTGAGGACACCATCGTAATCATGTTTGGTGACCACCTTCCAACAATGGGTCTTACAAATGACGAAGTAAAAACTGGTGATTTATACAAGACAAAATATTTCACATGGAATAACTTTGGAATGGAAAAGAATGATATGGATCTTACTTCATATCAGCTTGTATCAGAGTATTTAAACAGACTTGGTATCCACAACGGAAATATCAATGGATATCACCAGACAGCAATGGCTGCAGGTAAGAAATACGGCACAGGCGAGTACATGAATGACCTTAGAATGCTTCAGTATGACATCATGTACGGTGACCGCTATACATATAAGGCCGGTAAAGAATACAAGGCTTCTGACATCATTATGGGTGTTAACGAGGTAAACGTAGACAGAGCTTATTTCTTCAATGGAAGGCTTCATATCTACGGTGATGAATTTACTAAATGGTCTAAAGTATTCGTAAATGATGAGCAGGTATCTACAAAGTATGAGTCTGGTCAGGTTATTACGATAAATGCCAAAGATGTTAAGAATGGCGATAAAATTAAAGTGTGCCAGGTAGGTAGTTCAAATACAATCTTCCGTGAATCCAACGAGTACGTGGTCTACGATCCACACTACGTAGAGGAGACTGAGGAAGAGGCAATTGAAGATGGAGAAGCCGAAGCTGATTCAGCTGACTAAGCCCAGAGCCCCTTTTCAAGGGGCTCTTTTTTAATGCCGCCCAGTACAGACCTAGCCCACAGGCCCTTTCAAAATTCACATATCCTGCCCTCTCAAGCTGGGCCTACTGCCACACTGCACATATACAATCCCATAATACTGATTTTCTAAAATACTGCGTGTCGCTTTCTTATTGATATGTGTCTTTTCAATTCTTTGCACTCCTATCAAGAATGTGTGTCATAGATGGACAATAATAAACTAGAATTTCTTCTTACACTCAAACCCAGTAATAATTGCAATGAATATAGTGAGACTCTAGTAGAGCAAAAATGATGTTTGGATTAGCATAGGCACGCTGAGCCATGGACGGCGAAGCGAGCCTGATAGTGAAACGGACTGAACTTGAAGGCGGTGCCTATGCTAACCAAACTCATTTTGTAGCTCTACTTAGGCGAACGATGTTGATATTGCAATTATACTGGGATTTGAGTGTAAGGAAGAATTGAGAGATAAGAATGTCCATCTCTGACACAGCATTCTCTTCGAAGTGCAAAACCAATGAAAAGACACATATAAAAGCTCCACATGCAGTATTAAGAAAATCTAGTATTCTGCTCAAATGTATATGTGCAGTGTGGCAGCAGGCTCAGCTTGGGGCAGGCATAATAAAGGAGTGAGAGGGCCTGTGGGCAAGAGAACAAGAAGAGGGCATTAAAAAAGAGACTCCACATTGTGGAGCCTCTGGGCTTTTTAGTATTCGCCGTTTTTGTAGCGTGTGATGAGCTTTTCGATACGTCCGTATGGGTTGAGGAGCTCTGAGATTGAGCACTCGTGATTAAGAGTATCGATGATGTAAGCGATGTACTTAGACATATCACACTTGATGAAGTAGTCTTTGCTCTGAACTTCTTCTGGAAGGTAAGTGAGGTTTGTAGTAACAACTCTGTAGATGATGCCCTTTTCTACGGCTTCATCGAACTTAGCCATACCATTTGTGAAGAGTCCGAATGTGGCTACTACGAAGATACGCTTAGCATTACGCTTCTTAAGCTCTGTAGCTACATCTATCATTGACTCGCCTGAAGAAATCATATCATCAACGATGATAACGTCCTTACCGGCAACGTCATTTCCAAGGAATTCATGAGCGACGATAGGATTACGTCCATCAACGATGCGGCTGTAATCACGACGCTTGTAGAACATACCAACATTTACACCTAAAACAGATGCCATGTAAACGGCACGCTTTGTACCACCTTCATCTGGCGAGATAATCATAAGATTATCATTATCAAGCTTTAAGTCCTTGCAGTTCTTAAAGATGCCCTTAAGGAACTGGTAAGTAGGTGATACTGTCTCAAAGCTGTGAAGTGGAATCGCATTCTGAACACGTGGGTCGTGAGCATCAAATGTGATGATGTTATCAACACCCATGTTAACGAGTTCCTGAAGTGCCATAGCACAATCAAGGGATTCACGAGCACTTCTACGGTGCTGACGTCCTTCATAAAGGAATGGGATAATTACAGTAATGCGTTTTGCTTTTCCCATAGCTGCTGCGATGATACGCTTTAAGTCACAGAAGATATCATCTGGACTCATGTGGTTCTCATGGCCACAAACAGTGTAAGTAAGACTGTAATTTGTAACATCAACAAGGATGTATAAATCGAGTCCACGAACAGACTGCTTAATAATACCCTTTGCTTCGCCTGAACCGAAACGTGGACAATCAGCATCAACAATGTAGGAATCACTACGGTAACCTGCTAGGGTGATGATAGACTGGTCGCTCTTGCGCTCCTGTCTCCACTGAAGAAGGTAGTCATTAACTCGCTCCGCGATGGCTGTACAGCTCTTGTGTGGAATTAATCCAAGCTCAGCCATAGGTGGTGTGTTTTCCAACACGATTTCATTATTTGGCATTGTTTGCTCCTTGAAAGATATTTTATTTATTTATTCATCATTACTTTCTTAATACGAATATCGTCTCCAATGAGCCTGATGGCATCATAGTATGAAAATACTCGCGAAGTAATTCTTTCACTGTAAGTATCTCTCAACTCTTCGAGAGAAAGGTTTGTGGAAATAACTGTTGATTTGTTTCTGAGCAATCTTTCATTTAAGCACTGAAATAGCTTTGTAATAGTGAAATTATTAGGAAATTCAGTGCCAAGGTCGTCGATGATGAGCAAATCACAATCAAAAATCTGGTCGTGTAAATCCTCTACATTAACGTTCCTTTTGAAAGTCTGATCCTCAAATACTTTGAATAGCTCAGAGGCTGTAAAGTAAATAACAGATATGCCTTCGTCTAATAGAGCCTTAGCTATGCAGTTGGATAGAAAGGTTTTTCCGCAACCAGTCTGTCCAAGCAACATTAAATTACCACCTTTTGTCTTGAAATTCTGCACAAAGTTTTGCGCTCTTTCTAGGGCTATTTGTGCAGTAGCCCTTGCGCTGACGTCGGAATTACCCTCATAGTAATTTTCGTCGTATACATTTAGGTCAAAATAGTCGAAATTCTCCTTTGAAAGGATGTTGCTGATGTTTGACTGTTTATAAACAAGATTGATGGCAGCCTGAGTGAAACAGTGGCAACGTTTTCCATTGATGTAGCCAGTGTCTTTGCAATCAGGGCAATCGTATGGTGGTTCGAGGTAATCAGCTGGGAAACCTGCTGATTCCATAAGATTAATGCGGCGTAACTTTAATTCAGAGAGCTTGCGTCTAGACTCTGCAGCCGCTGTTTGTAAATCGCTGCCATTGAAAATAGCAGTGATAGAAGATACGGAAATCTTTGAAACCTCTTCATCTAACTGTGAAAGAGCAGGAATAGCTGCGTATACTTCGTCAGTACGGTAAGCAACGATTTGATTGTTACGAGCCTGCTTATGGTTGTACTGACGCATAAGAGCATCATACTGTTCGTTAGTTAATGCCATATGTATTCCCCCTTAATTTCCTAAAATTCTTTTCTCTAATTCATCAAAATTATAATCTCTCTGTGAGAAATTATGGAACTTGGTGTTAGTTCTAGGTTTAGCAGCAGTGTTAGTGTTAGCACTATTATTTCTGGTGCGTGCTGCTGTTGAAATGTTAGCAACGTTTGCCATGCTATGTTCAAGGTCAAGTCTCTCAACATCTCCCATTGTTCTAACACCTGCTTTGTGCCAGCTTGTAAGAATAGAATCTGCATATGGGAATGATGGCTTGTTAGTCTGCATGATAGTACGCTTGCAGGCTTCACATATTAAATCGAGAGCCATTCCGTATGAACCTGACCACTTGTTAACATAGTTGAGCTCGGACTCAACCAAAACTCTTCCTGAAATACCAAAAGACTTCATAATAGAGTAAACAAGATTGTTACGAGCACTTGATGTGCTGATAGCTTCGTCCACAGTAGTTATACCGTCCTCTGCCCAGTTGCGGGCTACAGTGTCCATGTAGTGGAAGCTGTTGTGGCCACCGCCGATGCAAGTCTCGACAAGGTACTGGATAAGATCCACTGAGAAGTGGAGACTGTCATACCAGAATAGAAGGGTGGTAGTATCGCTGATAGACAGTGGACGCTTCAGATAAGTCTGAATAGCGAAAATTAAATCCTCTACCTGCTGGTCTTCGCTGAAAGCCTTGAGCTGATCAGGGCTGTAGCTAGGCTTAGTATCAACGGTGGTGTAAACAGGAGCTATATTGTTATTTGCAGTAGATGTGCAGTGAGTAACCTTGTTCATGGATGTAATGTTGGATATGACAGGGCTTTCAGTCTTGCCATATCCATTACCATTCACATCTACTAAGTAGATTCCAGAAAGCTCATTATCTGAAGAATACTCAAGGCGAAGAATGCCCACTTTCTCCCAATAAGTAAAGGCACGCATTACGTCTTTTTCTGTGTGGTCTAAACAGTCCGCCAACTGCGAGATGGAAAATTCGAACCCATCCCTAGTAAGACAACGAAGCAGATAAAGGTAAACCTTTACATATTCTCCATTAGCGTCTTTCATGAAATCGTCTATGAAAGAATTTGAAACACAGGTAAAGCCTGTGCCCCCAGTTGTGTGCAACATGATGTCAGCCATAAATTATTCATCTCCCTCTTAACTATGTGGCAAATTATAGCAAAGTCACATTGAAAAGAAAAGGGTCTGAAGTCCCGCAAGCCTTGTAAATAAAGGGTTTGTGAGGATTGTGGATAATGTGGAAAAGTGCCCTCGATATAGCAAAAAAGGGACAAAAAAATCCACATCTTTTTGTGGGGAAAAAACCTCAAAAAAATGTGGATAATGTGGATAACTATTTTTTAAGTAGATTTTCGCCTACTAAATACACGTCTCCGGCACCCATAGTTATCAACAAGTCATTGTTCAAAACATTTTTTTCTAAAAATTTTTCACAGGCCTCAAAAGTGGCTAAATAATGGGCTTCTGTTCCGAGCTTTTCCAAACGGTCTGCAATGTCTTTTGAGCTGACACCATAAATGTCTGGCTCACGGGCTGGATAGATGTCTGGAAGGATAACTATATCTGCGGTGCTTAATGCATCTGCGAAATCATCTAATAAGCTGAGTGTACGTGTGTAGGTATGAGACTGGAAGCAAACAATTATACGATTGTGTGGGTAGTTTGCTGCAGCTGCAAGGCTGGCACGAATCTCTGTTGGATGATGAGCGTAATCGTCGATAACAGTAGCACCCTTGTAAGTACCCTTAAGCTCAAAACGACGGTGAGCACCACCAAATTTAGAAAGTCCAGTCTTGATACATTCGTAATCAACACCCATTTCAATACAAAGAACAATAGCTGAAAGAGCATTGCTGATATTGTGGTCTCCAGGTACGTGAAGAGTGATACGCTCAAGAGCCTGTCCATTGTAAACAGGAACAAAAGAAGCAAATCCTTTTTCATCGTAAGAAATATCTGTAGGAACAATATCTGCTTCACCATGAAGAGCATAAGTGATTACCTTGCACTTAAGTCCGTCAGTGAAGTAAGAAACATTTTCAATCTCATTATTAATAATAAGAGCACCATCATCTGATGTGTTCTCTGCAAACTGTCTGAAGGATGCACGAACGTTATCAAGATTCTTGAAGAAATCAAGATGATCAGCTTCTACATTAAGAATAATGTTGTACTTAGGGAAAAAGCTGTGGAAGCTGTTTGTGTACTCGCAAGCTTCTGCAACGAATACATCGCTGTTACCAACGTGAACATTGCTGTGGATGGCATCGAGAATGGCACCTACAGTGATTGTTGGCTCAGTTGTTGTCTCAAGAAGAATCTGGCTTACCATAGAAGTGGTAGTAGTCTTTCCGTGAGTACCTGCAACTGTGATTGAGTTAGCATAGTTCTCCATGATTTCACCAAGGAGCTCGGCACGAGTGAGCATTGGCTTACCAGAGGCCTTTGCTGCCATAAGCTCAGGATTGTCCTCAGAAATGGCTGCTGTGTAAACAATCAAATCGATATCATTTGTGATGTTCTCAGCTGCCTGTGGGTAATTTATCTTTGCACCCATTGCTTCAAGATGCTTAGTCAAATCTGAAGAAGATCTGTCTGAACCAGAAATAGTGAAGCCAGCACCAAGAAGAATCTCGGCAAGGCCACTCATGCTGATACCACCGATTCCGATAAAGTGGACGTGGCACTTGTTATTAAAATCAATTTTATACATTGTTTTTTCTTCCTTTTTTCTTATTAAAGAATAACCTCCCCTACAATACCCCCAATTGCATCTACTTTCAAGGGTCAACTTAAGGAAAATTATGGATTATTTTGTTTAATATGACGGTGAATTGTCAAATAATTAACGAATTAATCGTAAAAAATTAGAATAATATTGCGTGTAAATTATCACTTTGTTATACTAAATGCATAAGAGTGTAGAATTCGTTAGATTTTGCAACTCTTAAAGGGGAGTGCTATGGGTTCTTTTTAATTGGCACATCCTTGACGGACACCATGAGAAAGGCAGATGAAAAAGGATGATTAGAAAAGAAATGATCGCAATGCTTTTGGCTGGTGGGCAAGGAAGCCGTTTGGGCGTACTAACGTCAGACGTGGCAAAGCCAGCTGTCTCTTTCGGAGGTAAGTATCGTATTATCGACTTTCCTCTATCAAATTGTATCAATTCAGGGATTGATACCGTTGGCGTACTAACTCAGTATCAGCCTCTTGTTTTGAACTCTCATATTGGAATAGGTATTCCATGGGATTTGGATCGAAACAACGGAGGAGTTACTGTTCTCCCTCCTTACGAGAAGAGTGACACTAGTGAGTGGTATTCTGGTACTGCTAACGCAATTTTCCAAAACCTTAAGTACATGGAGAGCTATAACCCAGAGTATGTGCTTATCCTTTCTGGAGATCACATATATAAGATGGATTATGAGGCCATGTTAGATTTTCATAAGGCAAAGGGTGCTGATGTTACTATCGCAGTAATACCAGTTCCTATTGAGGAAGCATCGCGATTTGGCGTAGTTATTGCTGATGACGATAAGCGAATCAGCGAGTTTGAGGAGAAGCCACCTCAGCCACGTAGTAATTTGGCTTCAATGGGTATTTACATCTTTAGTTGGAAGGCACTTAAGGAATCACTTTTGGCCCTTAAGGATCAAAGCAATTGCGATTTTGGTAAGCACGTGCTCCCATACCTTCACGAGAAGGGTTCGCCAATGTATGCTTATGAATTTAACAGCTATTGGAAGGATGTAGGAACACTTGGTTCATATTGGGAAGCCAATATGGAGCTTATAGATTTAATTCCAGAGTTTAATCTTTACGAGGAGTTCTGGAAGATTTATACAAATCAGAACATTATCGAGCCACAGTTCGTAGCAAATTCCGCAGTAGTGGAAAAGGCGATCGTAGGTGCGGGTGCTCAGATTTATGGAGAAGTATATAACTCAGTACTAGGCGCAGGCGTGGTTATTGAGGAAGGCACAGTGATTAGAGATTCCATCATCATGGAGGGAGTCAAGATAGGAAAGAACTGTGTAATAGATAAATCGATTGTTGCCGAAAACACAGTCATTGGCGATAACGCTAAGATTGGTCAGGGCGAGGAAGTAGAAAGCAAGCTGAATGCCAGCGTATATTCATTTGGATTAGCGGTAATTGGTGAGAATTCTATTATCCCAGCAAATGTAACTATTGGAAAGAATACAGCTATCAAGGGCGAGACAAGCGAGGGAGATTATCCTGACGGACAATTAGCAAGTGGTGGCTACATTATCAAGGCAGGTGATCGATTATGAAAGCATTAGGAATTATACTAGCAGGTGGAAACAGCAGCAGAATGCAGCAGTTGACGGACAAGCGTGCCATCGCTGCAATGCCAATAGGCGGAAGCTACAGATGTATTGATTTTGTTCTTTCAAATATGACAAACTCACACATCCAGACAGTAGCAGTACTTTCACAGTACAACGCAAGATCTCTAAACGAGCATCTTAATTCATCAAAGTGGTGGAACTTTGGTAGAAAGCAGGGAGGACTTTTCCTTTTTACACCAACAGTAACCACAAATAATAGCTGGTGGTACAGAGGTACTGCAGATGCTATTTGGCAGAATATTGATTTCTTAAAGAAAAGACATGAGCCATACGTAATCATTGCAAGTGGAGATGGCGTTTATAAGCTGGACTTCAACAAGGTTCTCGATTATCATATTGAGAAGCAGGCTGATATCACAGTGGTTTGCGCTAAGCTTCCAGAGGGAGACGACATCAATAGATACGGTGTGGTTACAATGGATAGAGATGGCAGAATCACTGAGTTCGAAGAAAAGCCTATGGTGGCAAACTCTGATATGGTTTCTGCTGGTGTCTATATCATTAGAAGAAGAGCTCTTATCGATTTATTGGAGGAGTGCAATCGTGAGGGCAGGTACAACTTTGTTACAGACATTCTCATAAGATACAAGAGCATGAAGAAGATTTACGGCTACAGGATGGAAGGCTATTGGTCTAACATTGCAGACGTAGATAGTTACTTCAAGGCAAACATGGATTTCTTACGCAAGGATGTTAGAGATAATTTCTTCCACACAGAGCCAGGAGTCTTCTCAAAGACTCACGACCTTCCACCTGCAAAATACAACGCAGGCTCAAAGGTTTCAAACTCACTTATTGCTGGAGGATGTATCATTAACAGCACTGTAGAGAATTCTGTACTGTTCAAGAAGGCGTTTGTTGGAAACAATTCAGTGGTTAAAAACTGCGTCATTTTGAATGGAGCATATATAGGAGACAACGTACATGTAGAGAATTGCATCGTAGAAAGCCACGAGACGTTGCTCAGCGGATCAACATATATTGGGGAAAATGGTATCCGCATCGTTACCGGTAACAAAAACAGATATGATATGCCAGTTGGGGAGGTATAACACAAATGCAAATTACAGACATCAGAATTCGCAAGATTGAAAAAGAAGGCAAAATGAAAGCTGTTGTTTCAGTAACAATCGATGAGGAGTTTGTAATCCACGACATCAAGATTATTGAAGGAGATAAGGGACTGTTTATCGCAATGCCATCAAGACGTGGCTCTGAGGGTGGCTATAAGGATATTGCTCATCCTATCAAGTCTACGACTAGAGAGCAGATGCAGACAATGATTCTTAATAAGTATAAAGAAGAGTTCCCTGAGTAGTATTTTATGTATTTAATTGTAGGTCTAGGTAATCCAGAGAGAAAGTATGATGGAACCAGACATAATGTAGGATTTGAGGCTATCGATGCCATCTCTAAGCAGTTTGGAATCGAGGTGAACCACAAGGAACACAAGGGAATTGTGGGAAAGGGAATCATTAACGGAAAGAAAGTGATTCTTGTAAAGCCACAAACTTACATGAATCTTAGTGGTGAATGTGTCTTGCCACTTACAGATTATTATGAAATTGATCCATCCACAGAAATGGTAGTTATTTCAGATGATGTATCTCTTTCTACCGGAAATATCCGAGTGAGAAAGAAAGGCAGCGCAGGTGGGCATAATGGTCTGAAAAATATCATTAATCTTCTTGGAACCAACGAATTTCCTAGAATTCGTGTAGGCGTTGGAGAGTGCGAGGGCGATATGATTGCTCATGTACTTGGAAGATATGACGCTGAGGACAGGGAAAGAGTAGACGCTTCCATGGAAAAAGTTATTGGAGCAGTTGAATTGTTCCTGGATGGTGATTTGGACGCTGCAATGAATAAATACAATAAGAAAGAAGAGAAATAGGATAAATCTTACGGGCACACTTAAAAGTGTGCCCATTTTTGTAACAATGTTATTTACAATAACGATTAAAAAATCTATACTTAAGGTTGTAACAAGTAGGCAATATCTAGTAGTAGAAAAGGGATGAGTGATGGTTAATCAAACAATTATTATCAAAGCAAGAATGTTGGGAAATGTGGAGGTTTTGTACAATGATAAACCTTTCACAATCGAGCGAAATAATACTACAAAGGTAAATCAGCTTTTCCAGATGTTATTGTATTACACAAACGGTTTACCTCGTGAGCAGGTAATGTATAACTTGTTCCATAACGAGGATATAGCTGATGAGTCTAACAGTTTAAGAGCGCTTGTATTCAGATTAAGAAAGGCACTTCCAAAGGTAGGCCTTCCTGATGAGGATTATGTACATGTAAAGCGCGGACAGTATCGCATCAGCCCTAATGTAACTGTAGAATGTGATGCTATAGAATTTGAAAATATTGCTAGACAGGCTCTTGCTTCAGAGGATATTAAAGAGCAGCAGAAGCTTTTAGAAGAGGCTGTTAAGCTTTACAACGGAGACTTTTTACCAGGTCTCAGTGGTGTAGAATGGGTTGTAACTGTTCAGGTTAAGCTCAAGAAACTTTATGACAGATGCTTAAAGCAGCTTATGGAGATGTATATTCTCCAGGAGAAGTTCGATAAGCTTTATAAGGTTAGTCATAAGGCTGATGGATTATATCCATACGACAACTGGCAGACATACGAGATGCAGGCTCTTATCGAGCTTGGCAAGGCTAAGGAAGCGCTCAAGCTTTATGAGGATACAGAAGCCCTCATGTTCCAGGAGCTTGGTGTTTCAGTTTCTCAGAGTATGTCAGCACAGCTTGATAAACTTGGTGAACAGATTAAGAATAATACAGATGTAATCAGCGAGGTAAAGAAGAACCTCGATACTTCAAAAGAGGATATTGAGGGTGCGTTCTACTGCACATATCCAATCTTCGTTGAAAGTTATAGATACATTAAGCGTGTAATTCGTCGTTCAGGCCAGTCTGCATGGCTTATGCTTTGCACAATTACTGACGGAAAGGGATTTGCCCTCAATGATTCAGATCGATTAAATCTTCTTTCAGACGAGCTTTCTGAGGCTATTAGAACATCAGCCCGTGGAGGCGATATGTATGCAAGATACAGCAACAATCAGTTTGTTGTACTTCTTCTCGATATCACTCAGGAGGACTGTGTATTGGTTCAGGCTAGAATTAATGAGAACCTCAGCAAGGAATCTAGAAAGAGATATATTAAATATCACCTTGCTCCAGTTAATTTGGCAAGTGCAGGAACTGATAACGATACAGATGAGCTTCAGGATATTGTAAGGGGTGAGGATTAATGCCAGTATCAGCTAGAATGAAAAGAACTCCAAATTGTGTTGGAATCTGCATTGAAGAGGCAAAGAAAGGCTTTAAGGGAAGAGTGTATAATTGCTTTTCCAAGGAGCCACAGAGCTTCAACGATATCAATGAAATGTTTTATATAGTAGAAGGTGTTATGGATGCACTGAATTTCCCAGCAGTCAAAACAAAGAACAGAACCTTTAAGAAGACTTCTGTAGACTTTGAAGTAAAACCGCTTGATGTTGAGAATAAGGTTTTGGAAGCTGAGGAATTGATTCCTGCAGATGTTAAGGATGGCTACGTACTTATGGTTACCAGCCGCGATAACGTTACATGGCAGGGAATGATATATGACAAAAAGAAAGATGTTGAATTTACTTTCAATAGTGAGGTAGAACTTATAAGATTGCTAAAATAATGTAGAGCAAGTGGAGGAAGCAAGTGGGAAGATTTAAGTATTTGCTTTCACTGATTGTTCTGAGTATTAGCCTTGTGGCATGTGGAACCCTCGAAGGGACATCCGCTATACAAAGCAGCGGACCAGGAGATACTGTAAGCGTTTCATCGGGAGGCACTCGGGCAAAAGAGTCCAATGGTGTCAGAACCAATGAGATAGTTGTACTTGAACCTGTGGCAAGCGGTGTTACTGTTTATTCAAACAATGATGCCGCAATTGATGCCAGCAATGCTGCTGATGGATATGTGATGGTAAAATATACCGGAAGTGCCGCAAAGGTTAGAATGCTAATAGAGACACCAGCAGGGAATACATACAATTATCTGATGGCGCTTGATGGGAATTATGATGTTTATCCATTGTCTGAAGGTAGCGGAAAATACAAAATCGGTGTCTATGAGAACCTACACGATGACCAGTATGCAGCAGCATTTACTCAGTCAGTGAATGTCACTCTAAAAGATGAATTTAGCATGTTCCTGTACCCAAATGCCTATGTGGATTTCAATGCATCCTCAAAGGCAGTATTAAAGGGTGCAGAGCTGGCAACAGGATGTAATACCGATCTTGAGGTGGTACAGAATGTATATCATTACATTATTGAAAATATTACCTATGACCATCAAAAGGCGGCTACAGTCCAGTCAGGTTATATTCCAACGGTGGACGAAACTTTGGCCACTGGAACAGGAATATGCTTTGACTATGCCTCTTTGATGGGAGCAATGCTAAGGTCACAGGGTATACCAACCAGATTAGAGATTGGCTACGCTGGAACGGAGTATCATGCATGGATATCTGTTTATGTTCCAGATGTGGGTTGGATAGACAAGATTATACAATTTGACGGTAAAAAATGGACATTGATGGATCCAACACTTGGTTCCTATGCAAGTAAAAGTATAGTTAAGAAATATCTAGAAGACGACAGTTACTATCAATTGAAATATAAATATTAATGGGTGGGGCTATGAGTGAGAAATCTAGAAAGAGATTAACGTCAGAAGAACTATATGCATTCTCAGATGAAATGGGAATGATGATTTCAAGTGGTGTATCGGCAATTCAGGGACTTGCCATGATGATTGATGAATCAGAGGGTGGTGAGGAAAAAGAGCTTCTTACAGAGATGGAGAAAGTTGTTGGTGAAACAGGTTCTTTATCCAAGGCTATAGAGGGAGCAGGCGTTTTCCCTGATTATTTCGTAGAGATGGCAAAGATGGGTGAGCAGACCGGTAAAATGGATTCTGTTCTGGTAAATCTTGCGGCTCATTATTCTAGAGAAATGGCTATAAGTAATGCCATTAGAAGTGCGGTTACTTATCCGCTGATGATGGTTGCTATGATGCTAGTAATCATCATTGTATTAGTTACAGAAATTATGCCTGTCTTTGACAGGGTCTTTAAGCAGCTGGGTGGCACAATGGATGGCCTTTCAGCAGGCTTTCTTTCAGTTGGAAAATTCATGAAAAGCAATGGCGTATTATTCTTAATTCTTTTGGCTGCCATTGTGGTATATCTCATTGTTATTAATAAAACTTCATGGGGCAAGGAGCACAGAAACGGCATCCTATATAAGAGCCCAAGATTTAAGTCTATTCATTCAAAGATTGCTACAAGTAGATTCGCATCGGCTATGGCAATGACTCTTTCAAGTGGTATGGATGTAATGCAGTCGCTGGATGTCAGTGGACGAATTGTAGATGCTCCAGAATTTGAGCAGAAGGTTGAAAAATGTAAGGATTCCTTTGCGGATACAATGGATATTGGAAAAGCATTTTCAATGTCAGGAATCTTTGGAGGACTCTATGGAAGAATGGCAATCTTAGGCGCAAAAACAGGTAATATGGAGACAGTTTTAGAGAAGGTTGCTACAACATATCAGCAGGAGGCTGACGAGGAAATTAATGACCTTATCGCAGTTGTAGAGCCAACATTGGTTATTATCCTTTCGGTAATTGTTGGTATTATCCTTCTTTCAGTTATGTTACCACTGTTAAACATTATGTCAGGGATGATTTGATATGGCTAAAACAAGATTTGGAAGCCTTGATGGCATTCATCAAATCAAAAAAAAGAATGTGGCCTCGACAACACTTATATCTGCAGGGCTATTCATTCTCATATTTATAGCGTTCCTGTTTGCTGTATCCAAGGCATCTGAGGGCTCTGTTGAAGAACAGAAAAACAACTTGTCTAATGCGATAGACAGGGCTGTTATGCAGTGCTACGTCACAGAGGGACGTTATCCAGAAAGCTTTGAATACCTTAAGGAAAACTATGGAATTATTTATGATGACGAGTTGTTTAGGGTAGATTATGTAATCTTTGGAACTAATATGAAGCCGGATATTACAATCATAAATATCGGCGAAAGGTAGTTTTGGGAGGAAAAAGCCTTGGCAATGAACAAGAATCGATTGAAAAAACATAATATCGATATCATGTTCCTTATGATTCTTTTCTTGATATTCACTTTTTCTGCAGTGAGTGTTCTTTTGCTGGCCGTTAATTCTTATAAGGCTGTAGTTGTGTCTAATGAGAAGAATTCAAACACAAGAGCAGCAACAGCTTATATTAGAGAGAAGGTGCGTCAGCACGACAAAAGTGGAAGTATAGATATCTCACAAATCGATGGAATCGAAGCTATCAAAATGGATGAAGGAGAAGGATATTATCTTTATATCTATTACTTGGATGGCTATCTGATGGAGTTAGAGGCTAAGGATGATGCTGGAGTAACTGCTGATTTTGGAAATCAGCTGATAAAGATAAATAATCTTGAGTTTAGTTGGAAGAACACTCAACTGATTGAGGTGGAGGTAGAAGAGGCTACTGGAGAGAAAAGGGTAGTAGATATAGGAGTTAAATCAGCATTATATATTGATGATAACACCGCTGATTCTGAGGGATTAACAGAAGAGGAGGTGGCAAATGAGAACTAGAAATAATGGCTCGCGTATTTTTATGACGGAGCTTATGTTTTCAATATTATTCTTCATTATAGTATCTGCAATATGTATACAGTGTTTTGCTACCGCCTATGCAAAGAGCAGAGATGCAAGTGAAATTACAGGTGCTGTAAATGCAGCAACAAATGCAGCAGAGAGATATCTGGTAGAACCTGATTTTGAGGGATTTACAGAGTATTACGATGAAAACTGGCAGATTGTAAGTAATGAAGGAGCATATAAAACAACTGCAATTATAACGGATGCAGAGGATAAAAAGAGCTGTCAGTCGCTACATATAGTAGTAGCCACTAATGACGATAGGGAAATCTATTCACTGGTTGTGGAAAAAGCTTTGAAATAAGGGTATTGGTGTGGATTAATATGGAAGAACAGAAGAGTCAAGCACGTTCAATAATAAATATTGGAACCTCGCTGATGGTTGTGATTCTCATTGGCTTGGCTTTTGCTGTAATTGCAGCTTTGGCTATATCTTCAAGCCACAATAATTACAGCTTAAGCGAGAAGCAAAAAGCTCATACAGACGAATACTATGCTGCATCTAATGAGGCGTATGAAAAGATAGCGGCATCAGAATGGGCTAATCAGGAGTTTTCAGTGAGTATAAATGATACACAGGACTTAAGTGTAAAGGTAAGTGGTGGAGAAATAGTCGTCTGGGAGGTTATCAATAATAGCAGCTGGGAGGCAGACAGTACTCAGCCAGTAATAACTTTAGATGACTGGAATTAAGGAGGAACTATGGCTGTAGATATCGTAACCTACTTAACTGATGCGGTAAAAAAGTACAAAGCTTCTGATGTATTTATTATTACAGGACGCGAAATATCATTTAGAGTAAATGATATGGTCCTTACCAGATCCGATCTGGAAAGCAGCAGTGTTGAGAAGTCTGAGCAGGATGAGGGTCCTGTTATGCCTGCAAAGGCAGAAGAGTTGGTTACTCAGATTTATCAGCTGGCAAAAAGAGATATGGAATCCTACAAGAAAAATGGAGATGACGATTTTTCTTTCGCAATAAAGGATGTTTCCAGATTTAGAGTAAATGCATTTAAACAAAGAGGTACTTACGCGGCAGTAGTACGTGTAATTACTTTCTCTTTGCCTGATTATAGGCATTTAGGCGTCCCTGAGTCTGTAATTAATCTGTCAAATGAATCAAAGGGACTGGTGCTTGTAACAGGTCCTGCAGGTAGTGGAAAATCAACTACACTTTCTTGTATTGTAGATAAGATAAATAAAAACTATAATAAGCATATTATCACCTTGGAGGATCCGGTTGAGTACCTCCACAGACATGATAAGTCTATTGTTTCCCAGCGAGAAATACATCTTGATACGGAAAACTATGTTACGGCTCTACGTGCGTCTTTGCGTCAGAGTCCTGATGTTATTTTGCTTGGAGAGATGCGTGATGCAGAGACTATCTCTGTAGCTATGACTGCTGCTGAAACAGGACATTTGATTTTATCAACCCTTCACACAATAGGCGCGGCAAACACTATAGATAGAATTATAGATGTATTCCCATCAGAGCAGCAGCATCAGATTGCGCTTCAGCTTTCGATGGTTATTAAGGCTGTAGTTTCACAGCAGCTTGTTCCCGCAATTGATGGAACACTAGTGCCAGCATTCGAAGTTATGACTGTTACACCAGCCATTAGAAACATGATTAGGGAGAATAAGGTGCCACAGATTGAGGGTGTAATTTACTCAAGTGACACTGATGACATGGTTTCTATGGATTCTAGTCTTTACAAGTTGGTAAAGGATGGTAAAATCACTAAGGACACTGCGTTAGAATTTTCAGTTAATGCAGAAATGTTAGGAAGAAGATTAGGAGTGTAATTGAAAAATGGAACAATTTAAACCTATGCTGTTCACCTGTATGAAAAAGTACAGTAAGGAGCAGTTTGTAAAAGATGTAGTTTCTGGAATTATCGTGGCAATCATTGCATTGCCACTTTCTATTGCCTTGGCTCTTGCCTCTGGCGTAGGCCCAGAGCCAGGTTTGTACACAGCTATCGTAGCAGGATTTTTGATTTCCTTCTTCGGTGGTAGTACAGTTCAGATTGCTGGTCCAACAGCAGCTTTTGCTACAATTGTAGCAGGTATTATTGCTACTGATGGAATGGATGGTCTTATCATCGCTACTATAATGGCTGGTATTATCCTTATTTTACTTGGTGTTTTTAAGGCGGGTGCACTTATTAAGTTCATCCCTTATACAATCACTACAGGATTTACAGCAGGTATCGCTGTAACTATTCTCATTGGTCAGTTCAAGGATTTCTTCGGTATGGATTTCCATGGCGAGAAGCCAATCGAGACAATGGATAAGCTTAGACTTTTCTTTGTAAATATTGATACTATCAACTGGCAGGCAGTACTTGTAGGTGTTGTTTGTCTTGCAGTTCTTATTATCTGGCCTAAGTTTTTCCAGAAGGTACCAGCATCTATTATTGCTGTATTCGTTGGAATCGCAATGGTTAAGGGTCTTGGAATGAATGTAAACACAATCGGTACTCTTTATCCTGATTTAAAGGCTGGGTTACCTTCTGTTTCAGTGCCTCATTTCTCATTTAGCGTGATTATGAATGAGATGCCAAACGCCTTTACAATCGCTATTCTTGCTGCTATTGAGTCACTTCTTTCAGCTGTAGTTGCTGATGGTATGGTAAACAGCAAGCATAGAAGTAATCAGGAGCTTATTGGTCAGGGTATTGGAAATATTGGTTCTGTATTATTTGGCGGTATTCCTGCAACAGGCGCTATTGCTCGTACAGCAGCCAACATCAAGAATGGTGGACGTACACCTATCGCTGGTATGGTTCATTCAATTACTTTACTTATTATTTTGGTAGTGCTTATGCCTTTCGCAAAGTTCATCCCAATGCCATGTATTGCAGCTATTCTTTTCCAGGTAGCTTATAATATGTGCCAGTGGAGACCTTTCACAAGACTTGTTAAGTATGCGCCTAAGTCAGATATTATTGTTCTGGTGCTTACATTCGTGCTTACTATCGTATTTGACCTTGTAGTAGCAATCGAATGGGGTATGATTGTAGCTTGTATCCTCTTTATTAAGAGAATGAGCGAGGAAACACATGTAAGTGGCTGGACATATCAGAGTGATGAAGAAGAGTTCGTAGATGATCTTCGTCCAGTTGCAAAGGAAATTCGTGTATTTGAAATTACAGGACCACTTTTCTTTGGTGTTTCAGATATGCTAGCTGAGAGCATTAACGTAAAGGATTATACAAAGGTTCTCGTTATGAGAATGCGTTCTGTTCCAGCAATCGATATCACAGCTCTTCGTGCTCTTAGAGATTTAGTAGAGCGTGCAGAGAAGAAGGGTGTTACAGTTGTATTCTCACATGTAAATGAGCAGCCTCGTCAGATGATGGAAAAGGCTGATTTCATTAAGATTGTAGGCGAGGAAAACTTCCAGCCTAACATTGATGCCGCTCTTGATAGAGCAGAAGCTCTCCTTTGGTTAAAGTAATTTACTAGATTATTAAATACAGGTTAAACTTTATGAAGGCATTTTTAGAACCATTTGAATCACTTACAGCAGTAGAGTCTCTTAGAGAGGCTCTACTTAAGTTTGGAAAGATATATGATATTACTGGGTGCGCTGATAAGGCGCACCTTATTTATGGTATAGGACATGATATTAACTATAAGCTTATTGTTACAAGCGATGAGCTTAAGGCCAGAGAATTGTATGAGGAATATCGATTCTTCGACAATGATGTTGTGTATTTCCCTGCCAAGGACTTTCTTTTCTATCAGTCTGATATCAGGGGTAATGCTCTTACAAGAGAGCGTATGCAGGCAATAGAGGCTGTAATCAGCAATAACGCCTGTACTGTTATTACTACAATCGACGCCCTTATGAATAAGCTACCAGCTCTTTCATATTTTGAGGAAGGTGTGGTTGCTATTTCTGATACAGATAGTGTAGAGCTGGAGGCGCTGCGTCGCAAGCTTGTTGCTATGGGCTACGAGAATGTGGGCACCTGTGAGCATCCAGGAGAATTTGCAGTGCGAGGTGGTATTATCGATGTCTATCCACTGACAGCGGAATTACCAGTTCGTATTGAATTATGGGGTGACGAAGTAGATAGTATTCGTTCCTATGACCCTACAAATCAGAAATCTATCGAAAATATAAATTCTGTTTTAATTTTTCCAGCGGTCGAGCTGATACTGGGCGCTAACGAGGTTGAAGCAGGCTTGGCAAAGATTGAAAAAGAACGCGATGAAAGGTATGAAGCATACCGTAAAGAGATGAAAACAGAAGAGGCTTTTCATCTGAAAACCTATGCTGACAGAGTAATCGAGGAGACACGAGAGTGGGGACTTAGTCAGGAGCTGGAGACTCATTTGACTTACTTCTGTGATAAGCTGGGTTCCTTTGTAGATTTTATGCCGAAGGGCACATATGTCTTTATTGATGAGGTTCAGAAGGTAATTAACAAAGCTGAGGTTACTGAAACAGAGTTTGCTGATGCGATGACCCGCCGTGTAGAGGCAGGATATATGCTTAAGGGCCAGATGGATATGCTTTACGGCGTGGCAGAGGTCTTTGGAAAGCTGGAAAGATATCCTATCACTCTTATGTCGGTCCTTGATGCGAAGAACAAGTTGCTTAAATCAGCAGATCACTTTAGCATCGCTGTACAGGGTGTAAATGCATACAATGGTAGCTTCGAGCTACTTACGAAGGAGCTTTTACAGTATAAGAAGAGAAAATATAAGGTGCTTCTGGTAACAAGCTCCGCTACCAAGGGGCAGCGTCTTGCAGAAGACCTTTTAGACGAAGGATTGAACTCATATTTCACTACAGATTTGGATCACAGGATAAATCCTGGTGAGACAATGATTTGTGTAGGAAATATTAAAAGAGGATTTGATTATCCCGATTCAGCCTTTGTAATGCTGTCAGATGGCGATATCTTCGGACATGTCAGAAAGAAGAAAAAGAGGGTTAAAAAGTACGAAGGAGAGAGTATTTCTTCATTTTCTGATCTACATGTTGGAGATTATGTGGTCCATGAAAATTATGGTTTGGGTGTCTATAAAGGTACCGAGCAGATGGAATTGGACCGAGTAATTCGAGACTACATAAAAATCGAGTATGCAAAGGGAAGTAATCTTTATGTACTCACGAATCAACTAGACCAGATTCAGAAGTATTCTGGACCAGATGGAAAGAAACCAAAGCTTAATTCCCTTGGTGCGGGAACCCAGGAATGGACTAAAACAAAGCAGAAGGTACAGTCTGCGGTAGGTGTTGTGGCTAAGGAGCTGGTGGATTTATATGCACTGAGACAAAATACTGACGGCTTTGTATATGGGCCTGATACCGTATGGCAGAAGGAATTTGAGGAAAGCTTCCCTTACGAGGAAACAGAGGGGCAGCTTACAGCAATAGAGGCAGTCAAATCTGATATGGAGTCCAGAAAGATTATGGACCGCCTTATCTGCGGTGATGTAGGCTTTGGAAAGACAGAAGTGGCTATGAGAGCGGCCTTCAAAGCTGTTCAGGAGGGAAAACAGGTTGCTTATCTTGTTCCGACTACCATCCTCGCACAGCAGCATTACAATAATTTTGTTCAGAGAATGGGCGGTTATCCAGTAAACATGGGACTTCTCTGCCGTTTTAGAACACCGGCTGAGCAGAAAAAGACAATAGAAGACCTGAAAAAGGGCATGGTAGATATAGTTATAGGTACACATCGCCTTCTGTCAAAGGATGTTGAGTTCAAGGATTTAGGCCTGCTTATCATCGATGAGGAGCAGCGTTTCGGTGTAAATCACAAGGAACGAATCAAGCAGATGAAAAAGACAGTGGATGTGCTTTCTTTGTCTGCTACCCCAATTCCACGTACTCTTCATATGTCCCTTGTTGGAATTCGTGATATGAGTGTTTTGGATGAGGCTCCTATGGAGAGAACTCCTATCCAAACCTTTGTATTTGAATATAACGAGGAAATGGTAAGAGAAGCAATCGTGCGTGAAATGGCGCGCGATGGTCAGGTTTATTATGTATTCAATCGAGTTCGTGGAATTCAGGATATGGCTGCGGAAATAGAAAGGTTGGTTCCAGAGTCAACTGTAGGCTACATTCATGGCCAAATGACAGAGGCTAAAGTCGAGGATGTGATGATGCAGTTCATTAATCACGAGATTGATGTACTGGTTGCTACCACAATCATCGAAATTGGTCTGGATATTTCCAACGTTAATACAATTATTATTCATGATTCAGATAATATGGGCCTTTCGCAGCTTTATCAGCTTAGAGGACGTGTTGGACGAAGTAACAGAACAGCTTATGCATTCCTTATGTACAAGAGGGATAAGATGCTTAAAGAGGTGGCTGAGAAGCGTTTGGCGGCTATTAAAGAGTTTACGGACCTGGGTTCTGGCTTTAAAATTGCCATGCGAGACCTGGAAATCCGTGGAGCTGGAAATCTCCTTGGAGTGGAGCAGCATGGAAATATGACGGCTGTAGGTTACGACCTTTACTGTAAGATGCTTAATGAGGCGGTTAAGCGTGAAAAGGGCGAGGTTAAGGAAGACAGCTTTAATACCTCAGTTGATATTAATATCGAGGCTTACCTGCCAGATACCTACGTTTCAAATGAGGAACAGCGAATCGATATATACAAGCGAATTGCTGCCATTTCTTCAGAGGAAGAAAGAGACGATATGCTGGATGAGCTTGTGGATAGATTTGGAGAGCCTAAGAGGTGCGTTCAGAATCTCCTTTGGGTGGCTATGCTTCGTGTGAAGGCGCATGATGCTTATGTTACTGCAATTGAGCAAAAGGGAGACATAATTAGGATAGTTATGTATGAGAAAGCAAAGATTGATGTGGCTCAGATTCCAGCATTACTTGAGCGAAACAATCCACATATTACATTTGCTGCAGATCCCAAGGCTCCGGCGTTTATTTTCAACACGAAAGCCAATACGAGAATAAAACCCAATGAAATCTATGATTATCTTCAGGATTTCTTATCTGATTTGAAGTCTCTAAAAGTTGATAATTAGCCCAAGATTAACTATAATCGAAACGTTAGAAAAAATAATGGGTAGGGTTTACCCAGGAAGAAGGAAATAATGAAAAAAACATATGTAAAGTCAGCTTGCATTGCGGCTCTTTCAGCTGCAGTTTTATTTACAGGCTGCGGAAAACTTGATCCAAACGAAACACTTGTAACTATAAAGAACGGAGATAAGACAGATACCATTTCACTTGGTCTTGGTAATTTCGCTGCAAGATATCAGCAGTCTATGTACGACCAGTATCTTCTTTCATACTATGGAGAGGGTATGTGGAAGCAGGATATGTCAGGCTCTGGTTCAACACTTCAGGATGAGACAAAGGATGGGGTTCTTAACGACCTTGAGGAGCAGTATTTAGCAAAGGCTCACGCTGAGGATTATAGCATTAGTCTTACAGACGAACAGAAGAAGGCTATTGAGGAAGCAGCTAAGAAGTTCATTTCTGACAACGATAAGGATTCTTTAGAGCAGATGGGAGCTACAGAGGATACTGTTAAGGAGTACCTTGAGTATAGAACTTACTACAATCTTGTAGCAGACGCAGCTAAGAAGGAAGCAGATAAAGATATTACAGACGATGACTGCTGGATGCGTACATTCTCATATGTATTATTTGATACAACAAACAAATCAACAGAGGATGGTAGTGTAGAGCCTCTTACAGATGATGAAATTTTAGAGAAGAAGGCAAATGCAAAGGCTCTTGCAGAGGCAGAAGATTTTGATGCAGAGGTAGAAGCGCTTGAGGCTACAAAGGAGTCTTATTCATACCATAAGGGTGAGTCAGAGGACAGCTCAATGGATATGGAAATCATCAAGGCTGCTGAGTCACTTAAGGAAGGCGAGGTTTCAGCTGTAATCGAGGTTAAGGATGCTGGATATTATGTAATCAAGCTTGAGAAAGATCACGATACAGAGGCTTCAGATAACAAGAGAAGCTCTTTACAGACAGAAGCATTTAACACACTTATGGATTCATGGAAGGAAGCTATCGAGTGGACTGTAGATGATAAGGTTTGGGAAAAGGTTCAGTTCACAACTTTATTCAAGGCTCCTGAGAAGGAAGAAAAGTCTACAGAAGAAACAGAAGCAACAACAGAAGAGTCTACTGAGGAGACAGTAGAAGAGACATCAGATGATACTACAGAAGAAGCTACTGAGGAAACTACTGAGGAAACAACAGAGAACACTACAGAAGATAATTCTGAAGAAACTGAGGATTCAGAATCAAATTAAACTATGAGCTTTGTTATCAGTTATGTAAAAAAATATAAAACAAGAGCAGTTTTAGCCCCACTATTCAAAATGTTAGAGGCGATATTTGAGCTTTTGGTTCCCCTTGTTATGGCACAGATTATCAACAAGGGAATCGTGGGCTCAGATACCCACTACATCATTAGGATGAGTGGGGTTTTGATTTTCCTTGCTGTAGTAGGTCTGATGTTCTCTATTACTGCTCAATATTTTAGTGCTTATGTAGCAGTGTATTCAGCAGCTGAGATTAGAAGAGATGTTTTTGCGAAGATTCTCTCTCTATCTCAGGGCACAAAAGAGAAGGTGGGGGACGAGGTGCTGACCACCAGAATTACAAATGATATTAATCAGGTTCAAAGCGGAATAAATATGGTTTTGAGGCTGTTTTTAAGATCACCATTTATAGTGGCAGGTGCTACTTTTATGGCGTTTATTGTAAATGTTAAATCGGCATTAACTTTCTTGGTTGTGGTGGCTATTTTATCAGTAATAGTATTTTTTATTATGAAAAATACGCTTCCTAGATATAAAGCTATTGCAGCAAAGCTTGAGAAGGTTCTTCATTTAACATCTGAGAATCTGGAGGGAGCTAGAGTACTTAGGGCTTTTTGTCAGGTAGATCATGAAAATGATGAGTTCCAGAATAGAACATCAGAGCTTACAGGGATGCAGATTAGCACTGGAAAGATATCTGCACTATTGAATCCTGTGACTTACGTTGTAGTAAATATTGGAATTGTTGGACTGATTTATGTGGCTATGAGACAGGTGGACAAAGGCTTTATTTTACAGGGTGATGTGGTGGCACTTGTAAATTATATGGGTCAGATTCTCATAGAGCTTATTAAGTTAGCTAATCTTATAGTTCTTCTGATGAAGGCTTTTCCATCAGCAGTGCGCGTTCAGGAGCTTATGGAAATGAAGTCAGATGAAAGACATCAGAATAAGTTTAATTCGAAGAATAATCTTATGGTAGATGCAAAGCAGCCAGGTACTATAAAGATTAACAATGTCAGCTTTAGCTACAATGGTGGCACAGAATATGATTTAGAGGACATAAGTCTTGTAATTCCTGGTGGAACAAGTCTTGGAGTCATTGGCGGAACAGGCTCTGGTAAGAGCACATTGGTAAAGCTCATGAATCATACATATGATGCTACAGTAGGTGAAATTGAGATTGACGGAGAAAATGTTAAAAGATTAGAGGATTCATTGCTTTCAGAGTACTTTGGTGTGGTTCCACAGCGCGCATCTCTGTTTCATGGCACAGTCAGAAGCAATCTTACAATGAAGAAAAATAGTGCATCTGATGAGGAAATTAAAACAGCATTAAATATAGCTCGGGCTTTGGATTTTGTTGAAGCTAAAGATGGTGGAATTGATGCTGAGGTAACAGGTCGAGGAAGTAATTTTTCCGGTGGTCAGCGTCAGCGTCTAACAATAGCAAGAGCTCTCGTTGGTAAACCTAAAATTTTGGTATTAGATGATTCTTCATCAGCACTTGATCTTGCGACAGAATCCAAGTTGAGAGCGGCTTTGAGGAAGTTGAGTTGGAAGCCAACTATCGTTATTGTATCCCAGAGAGCATCAGCTGTAAGGGACACAGATCAGATAATTGTACTGGATGATGGTAAATGTGTGGGCCTTGGAACTCATGATGAGCTCCTTGAAACATGTGAAACATACCAGGAAATCTATTATTGCCAGTTTCCTAGAGAGGAGGCAAAATAGTGGAAAATAAATCTCAATCTAAAATATTAAATCGTGTTTTAATAGAATTAAAAGCGTATGATTTACAGATTTTAGTCTCAGTTTTATGTGCTTTAGCAACGGTGGTTCTTCAATTAAGAATACCAATTCTAACAGGAAGGGCGGTAGATTGTATTATTGGCCCAGCTGAGATTGATTATGATGGACTGATTTTCATATTAAAAGAGATTTCTCTTAATGTAGTTGCTACTGGATTTATCCAATGGGTTATGAACAGGGTAAATAATAATATTACCTATACTATTACAAAGAACTTTAGAGACCGTGCATTTGCAAAGCTTCAGCACATGAAGCTGGCTGAGATTGACAGCCATCCGCATGGTGATTTTGTAAGTAGAATCGTTGCAGATGCAGAAACATTTTCAGATGGTTTGCTAATGGGATTTACGCAGCTGTTTACAGGAGTACTAACTATTCTTGGAACAATCTATTTCATGGTCATTATTTCATGGAAGATAGCACTTGTAGTCATTATTGCAACTCCATTTTCTCTTTTACTAGCCAGATTTATTTCTGAAAGAACATACAAGTATTTTGGGGATCAGGCAAAGCTTAGAGGTGACGAAACTTCTTATATTGAAGAGATTATTATCAACAAGAATATAGTTCGAAACATGGACTATGAGGACAGAGCCCTACAGAACTTTGAGGATATGAATAATAAGCTGGCGGATGCGTCAATGCGAGCAACTTTTTATTCATCTACGGTTAATCCAAGCACACGTCTTATTAATAATTTGATCTATGCGTCCGTTGGAGTATTTGGTGCTTTGATGTCAATAGGTGGAGGAATCACTGTAGGTGGTCTTACATCTTTCCTATATTATGCCAGCGGATATGGAAAACCATTTAACGAAATCTCAGGCGTAATTACTGAATTCCAAAATGCCTTGGCCTGTGCTGAGCGTCTTTTTGTAATGATTGATGCTGAGGTAGAGGTTAATAATGGAAATGCTAATATAGACAGTGCAAAGGGTGAGATTGAATTTAAGGATGTAAGCTTTTCATATGATAAGAGTAAAAAGCTTATAGAACATCTTAATCTTAAGGTAGAGCCTGGAAAGCGAGTAGCTATTGTAGGTCCAACTGGTGCAGGAAAAAGTACAATCATTAATCTTTTAATGAGATTTTATGATATTGACGCCGGAGAAATTTTAATAGATGGCACAGATATAAGAGATATAGATATAGATAATCTTAGAAGAAACTTTGGAATGGTGCTTCAGGAAACATGGTTGAAGAATGCAACTATCAAAGAAAATCTGAAGATGGCAAGTCCAAATGCCACCGATGATGAGATTATTGAAGCTGCAAAGGCTACACACGCTCATAGCTTCATAAAGAGAATGCCTTATGGCTACGATACAATTCTATCTCCAGAGAATGGATCTCTTTCTCAGGGACAGATGCAGCTTTTGTGTATTACAAGAGTAATGTTAAATATTCCGCGTATGTTGATTTTGGATGAGGCAACCTCATCAATCGATACCAGAACAGAACAAAAGATACAATCAGCATTTAATAAGATGATGAAAGGCCGAACTACCTTTGTTGTAGCTCACAGACTTTCAACAATACGTGAGGCTGATGTGATTTTATTCGTCAAGGATGGTCAAATTGTTGAGCAGGGTAATCACACAGAGTTGTTGCAGAAAGACGGATATTATGCTAAATTATATCGGAGTCAAATCGCATAGGGATAACTATGCCCTTTTTTGGCTTATAGAGATTTTGAGAGAATTGTAGGAGACAATATGGAACAGTATGTGATAAAAGGCGGCACACCACTTTCTGGTGAAGTGGAAATCAGTGGCGCTAAGAATGCGGCACTGGGAATTCTTGCAGGTGCCATAATGACAGACGAAACTGTTACAATTGAAAATCTGCCAAATGTCAAAGATATAAATGTACTTATCGGAGCACTTGAGGATATTGGTGCTTCTATTACTCGCATTGATGAGCACACAGTTAAGATTAACGGTTCTAGCATATCAAGACTGTCAGTGGATTATGAATATATTAAGAAGATTCGTGCTTCTTATTATTTAATGGGAGCACTTTTAGGAAAGTATAAGAACGCCGAGGTTGCACTTCCAGGTGGATGTCTTATCGGAGCACGTCCTATCGATTTACATGTTAAGGGGCTTAAGGCTCTTGGAGCAAATGTTGACGTATCTTATGGACTTTGGTCAGCACGTGCTGATAAGCTTGCTGGTAGCCACATTTATCTTGATAAGGTATCTGTTGGTGCTACTATCAATATTATGCTTGCAGCTGTTCTTGCTGAAGGAAAGACTACTATCGAGAACGCAGCTAAGGAGCCACACGTCGTAGATGTTGCTTCATTCCTTAACAGTATGGGAGCTAACATCCGAGGCGCAGGTACAGATGTTATTCGTATCGTTGGTGTTCCTGCACTTCACGGTACTACATATGCAGTTATTCCAGATCAGATTGAGGCTGGTACATATATGTGTGCAGCCGCAGCTACTCATGGAGATATTCTTGTTAAGAATGTTATTCCTAAGCATTTAGAGGCTACTTCTGCTAAGCTTATTGAGGCTGGTTGTGTTATTGAGGAATATGATGATGCAGTTCGCGTTATCGCAAAGGGACGTAAGCTTACAAAGACTCACGTTACTACGCTTCCTTATCCAGGCTTCCCTACAGATATGCAGCCTGAGATTACAGCAGTACTTGGTATTGCTGATGGTACAAGTACAGTTACAGAATCGATTTTCGAGAATCGATTCAAGTATGTAGATGAGCTTGCACGCATGGGAGCAAATATTAAGGTAGAGAGCACAGTAGCTATTGTTACTGGTGTTGAGAGATATACAGGTGCTCAGGTATGCGCACCAGATCTTCGTGCCGGTGCTGCACTTATAATTGCAGGTCTTGCTGCAGATGGTATCACTATCATCGATGATATCAAGTATATCCAGCGTGGATATGAAGATATCGTTGGTAAGTTAAACAAGCTCGGTGCTGTTATGGAAGAGGTTGATTCCGAGAGGGATCTACAGAAATTTAAACTTAAAGTAAGTTAGCCTTCCCCTTGAGGGGAAGGTGCCCCGAAGGGGCGGATGAGGTGTTTATGGATATTACAGAAAAGATTGAACTTGATGATTGCCCAATCTGCGGAGGGGCAGGCCTTATTGAAGAGGAAGATCACGGATATTACGTGGCTTGCCTCGATTGTGGAAGCTATACAGGAACTGTTAGCTACAAGGACGAAGATGGTCGTTTACAGGCAGCTGAGAAATCAGCAATGCTTTGGAACACAGGTAAGGTTATTAACAGTGCTCCAGGAGAATAAAAACAAATACGAATAGTTTTAGGACATTTCAGAATAGAATTCTGAAATGTCCTTTTTTAGTATTAGAAGAATTATGCTACTAATAGAAAGACGTGTTGGAATATATTCAAAATGAAAGTTTTGTGAAAATTCTGCCAAAATTTATAAAATGACAGAAAAAGTTGATATACTTATTCTACTAGAGTAGGGGAATAATATGTTTTTTATTTTTATAAATGGAGGACAGAACCTATGCCAGAAAGAGAAGAAATTCGTGATGATTCTATGGATTTGAAAACTAAACAGATGCTGGAGAAAAATAGGCTGGCCAGATATTGTGGAACAATTACTTGTCTGGCTTTGATTTTTTGTACGGTAAGGTCGTTAGTGATAGATGGCATGAATGTGCTGGATTTAATTCGACTTGCTGTTACCATTTTAGATATAATTCTCTTCCAAGTAACATATAAAATGTATGGAGAGAAATATAGATATAAATATGTGGTGACGCTTTCAATGGTGGCAATGTTTGTTCTTAACATATACGCACCAAATGACCGCAATATGTATATCTTTATGTATACAATCATTTTGATTGTAATGATATATGGTGAGGCCAATACAGTACGAATTGGTTGCTTTATCGCAAACTTCTGCTTAATCACTTCGGGCTTTATGGAGCTCAGAAAAGGTAATATTACAGGCCGTGAGCTTGTTACGGAGATGGTATTCAGTCTTATTGCATGTACCATTGCGGTTGTAGTATGTAAGCAGCAGAGACGTCAGACAACAGAGGTACTTGATACAATCAAAGAACATGCGGAAGAGCTGAAGGAAACATCTGATACGATTGTTGATTTGGCAGAACAGCTAAATCAGAAATTTGTTGAGGCAAATGATGTATCTGATAGACTTAACGAGTCAATGGAGGCTACACATTCATCAGTAAATGAAATTGTAGAGGGTACAAAGAATACAGCTGAGGCTATCGAAAATCAGACAAATAAAACTGCTGTAATTCAGGAAAGCATTCAGGCAGTTGAGCAGGAAGCTAACAATATTGATGATGTTTCTGGCCGTGTAGAGGAATCTGTTAACGAAGGTGTTGATCTTATTAATCAGCTTAAGAGTCAGGCTGAGGAAGTAGCAAAGATTAACCTGGAGACAGCCTCAACAACACAGGCATTAAATACAAGTATTCAGGATGTACAAGCAATTACAGAGACAATTCTTGGTATTTCAAGTCAGACAAATCTTCTTGCATTAAATGCATCAATCGAAGCTGCAAGAGCTGGTGAGGCCGGCAAGGGCTTCGCAGTAGTAGCGGATGAGATACGAGCTCTTTCAGAAAGCACAAGAGAAGCTACAGAAGAGATTTCAAGAATTATTGAAAGACTTACAAGTGATGCTCGCTCAGCATCGGCTGCAATGTCGAAATCTGCTGAGTATGCTCAGAAACAGAATGATCTTATTGCAGAAACTGGAACTAAGCTAGATGCTATCAAGGAAGGTTCGGATGAACTTAGAGATGGTGTTGTTCAGGTAAAGGGATCTGTTAGCGAAGTACTTAGTGCAAATACACAGATTATGGATAATATCACAAATCTTTCTGCAACGTCTGAGGAGGTTGCTGCAGCGGCTGATACAGTAGGTGCAGTAAGTGATGATGCAATGGATGCCCTTGAAAATATGAATGAGACTCTTAAGGTAATCAATAAGATTGCAAAAGATATGGAAGAGATGGCACTGAAGTAAACTAAATAATGAACACTGAGAAGGCACTGTTACGCTCTCAATCCTGAGGTATTACTCCGTCGAGCTGAAGAAAGCTCTCCTTGAGTAACACTCAGAGATTGATAGCTACAGTGCTTTTATTTTGCACATTTATTTATATTAGAGTAGAATTACCTCATAATCCATTTATTCGTGTTGGGAGGAAATACGTATGGCAGACAGACCAGTATCAAGAAAGAAGAATGTAACCGGTTCTGGTTCGGTTAATCGCCGTGGTAGTGGACTGGGAAGCGGTCCCGTAGGCGGAGGTTCAGGCGGTCATGTGCCAGGAGGTTCTGGCTCAGGAGGTTTTAGTGGAAATCGTGATGGAGGCTATGGCGGAGGCGGTGGTCTTGGAAAGCTTATTATCATTGCACTAGTAGTATTACTAGGCGGTGGAGGCGGTCTTGGTGCGTTCTTTGGGGGCGGCTCAGGCGGAACTGGTACAGGCTCTCTTTCTGGGGATAGTGCTGCAAGTACCATAAATACTATTGGTACGATGGCGTCTCTGCTTCTAGGTAGTGGAGGCTATACGAGTACGGCTGCCAGTGGAAATTCCAGCTGGAGTAGCAAGGCCAATACTGGTGTTTTGGATGAGACTGTAGCTGATGGTGCCAGAGATAAATATACTGTGCTTAAAGGGGACGGTAAGGACACAACTACTATCATGGTTTACATGTGTGGTACTGACCTGGAGTCCAGAGGAGCTATGGCTTCAAAGGATATGCAGGAGATGCTGAATGCAACTGTTGCTGACAACATCAACCTGATTGTTTATACTGGAGGCTGCGTTGGTTGGAAGAATAATTTTGTAAGCAACAAAACTAATCAGATATACCAGATTAAAAATGGGAAGGTGAATTTGATTAAGGATAATCTCGGAGATCTTCCTATGACTGATCCTAATACTCTTTCAAGCTTTATCAAGTGGGGTGCTCAGAATTATAAAGCTGACAGATATGATCTTATTTTCTGGGATCACGGCGGCGGATCGGTAACAGGCTATGGTTATGATGAAAAGCATAGAGAAGCAGGTTCGATGAATCTTGCAGGAATCAATAAGGCTCTTACAGACGGCGGATTGAAATATGATTTTGTGGGCTTTGATGCATGTCTAATGGCTACAGTAGAGACAGGGTTGATGCTTGACGCTCACAGCGACTACATGATTGCATCAGAGGAAACAGAGCCTGGTATCGGCTGGTATTATACAAACTGGCTTACAGAGCTTAGCAAGAATCCATCTATGTCTACTTTAGAGATAGGCAAGATTATCGTTGATGATTTCGTATCTCAGTGTGGTCAGCAGTGCGCTGGTCAGAAGACTACTTTGTCAGTGGTAGACTTGGCAGAGCTTAATGCGACAGTACCTGAGGATTTGAAAGGGTTTGCAGATTCTACAGCAAGTCTTATCGACAAGAAGGAATATAAGGTTGTTTCAAATGCACGCTCATCAACAAGAGAGTTTGCCACATCATCAAAGATTGACCAGATTGACTTGATTGATTTTGCAATCAAGATGGATAATGATTCTGGCAAGGAATTGGCTGAGTCATTGAAGGGGGCAGTAAAGTACAACAAGACTTCAAGCAACATGACTAACGCTTATGGTCTTTCAATCTATTTCCCATATCGTCAGACCAGCAAGGTGGACAATATGGTGGATACCTATGATGAAATAGGTATGGACGAAAGCTACAGTAACTGCATTCAGAAGTTTGCATCAATGGCTTACTATGGACAGAATTCAACAACCTATGATTCGAATCCAGCCAGCATGCTGTTTGGTGCGGGAAATACTGATGTTAATACTATGAATTCGCAGGCAATTGCCAGCATATTAAATGCCTATCTATCCTCTTCAGGTAGTTCATCTCCTAGATTTTTGAATAATGGAGTATCGGTGGACGATGCAGCAGAGTATATAGCAAATAACAACATTAGTAATGTTGCAAATATGGAATGGACTCTGAATTCCGCTGGGCAGCAGGTAATCTCTTTAGATGAAGATCAGTGGGAGAACGTGCAGGAGATAGAATTTTCTACATTTGTAGATGATGGCGAGGGTTATATCGACCTTGGTCTTGATAATGTATTTGAGTGGGATGAGAACAATAATCTTATCGCAAATACAGATAGAAGCTGGCTTGCAATCGATGGTCAGATAGTGGCTTATTATCACATCGATACTACTGGTGATTCTAGCAATTATACAATCACAGGACGTGTCCCGGTACTCCTTAACGATGAGAGAGCAGATTTGATCCTTGTGTTTGATAGCGAGCATGAGGATGGCTATGTGGCAGGTGCTACCTATGACTACAAGGATGGTGAGATAGAGGTTATTGCAAAGAATCTTACAGAACTTCAACCTGGGGACACACTTGATTTCATAAGTGATTATTATGATTATAGTGGCAGATATACCGATAGCTATTTCCTTGGAGAGCAGATGACTGTTAGCACTGCCATGGAAGATATGAAGATTTCAAATCTTGTAATTGAGGATAAGGATATATTGATTTCGTATGTCTTTACCGATATATATGGTAACAGCTACTACACCGAGGGACTGTCGGAGTAGCTGAGGATTCTATTTAGATATGTGTCAAAGTCCAGACAAGATCCACAGTGACTTGTACCGGGCTTTTGACACATATGAATCTATGTGATAGAATCTCTGTGCTGTTAAATTTTTATCAATTAAATTAGCTTGCAAAAAACTGTTTTAACAGGAGGAGACCCGCCTAAGGGCTTCTACCAGAAGGAGGAAACAATATGCAAAGCAACAATTCTAAGACCTATGAGCTCGTGCTCACAGCGTTATTCGTAGCCATTATTGTAGTTATGGCTTCAACACCACTCGGATATATTCCACTTGTAGTTATTAATGCAACAACACTTCATATTCCAGTTATCATTGGTTCGTTATTCTTAGGACCAAAGAAGGGAGCTTGCCTCGGCGGAGTATTTGGTATCACAAGCTTTATCAAGAGCTCACTTACACCTACTCCATCAGCATTCGCTTTCTCACCAGTGGCTGCACTTACTATGCTTCCACATGATACTGTAGGACAGGCAATCGGACTTGTTTTCAAGAGCACATTTATTGCAATCGTTCCTAGAATTCTTATTGGTGTAGTTCCTTACTTTGTATACGTAGGAATCAAGAAGGCAATCAGCTCAGAGAAGAAGGTTGTTTACGGTTCAATCATCAACGTAATCATCTCTTTCATCATGGGATTTGGTGTATTTGCTTTCTTCAATAAGATGATTTCTGAAGGCAAGGTTGGATTCTCAGTTACAGCTGCTCAGATTATCGGCGCTGTTGTTGGAATCGCATTTTTCGTGGCTATCGAGTATTTATTTATGAATAAAGATGCTAAGGCACTTGGATTTATCACAGCTGGTATTTCTGGTGCAATGACAAACACACTTCTTGTTATGGGAAGCATTTACGCATTCTACAGAATCCCATACGCAGAGGTTCTTCAGATCGACCCAAGTGCTCTCATGGGAGTAATTGGCGGAATCATCAGCTTCAACGGAGTTATCGAAGCTATCGTTGGTGCGGTAATCGTTTACCTTGTTGGTATAGTACTTGATAAGATTAAGCCAGCAGGTGTATATTCAGGAAAGAAAAATGGAAAGGTGAATACTGTAGACGGAACAAGCACTGTTCAGGAGATGGCTCAGTAGGATACCTCATCAGTCAGCTAGTTTGACAGCTTCCCTGTGAAGGGAAGCCTTTGGTAAGCTAAGATATAAAACAGCAATACAACAGTCCGGAGGTAATAAGGAATTATGTTAAAGGGTAAATGTGTGGTACTTGGAGTAACAGGCTCCATTGCAGCATATAAGATTGCAAATCTTGCATCAGCCTTAGTGAAATTAGGTGCTGATGTTAATGTCATCATGACTAAAAATGCCACTAATTTTATCAATCCAATTACCTTTGAAACATTAACAAGTAATAAATGTCTTGTGGACACTTTTGATAGGGATTTTAAATTTAACGTGGAGCACGTGGCTTTGGCAAAGCGTGCTGATATTTTCATGGTGGCACCAGCCAGTGCAAATGTCATAGGGAAGATGGCGCACGGAATAGCTGACGACATGCTCACAACAACTATTCTTGCTGCAAAGTGCAAGAAGCTTGTGAGCCCAGCCATGAACACAAACATGTTTACAAATCCTATCGTCCAGGACAATTTAGAGATTTTGAAAAAATATGGATTCGAGATTATTCAGCCAGCCAGCGGCTATTTAGCATGCGGCGACACTGGTGCAGGTAAGATGCCTGAGCCAGAAGTTTTACTACAGTACATACTTAGAGAAATCGCTTTCGACCACGATCTTGAAGGGAAGAAGGTTATGATAACAGCAGGGCCTACTCAGGAGGCAATTGACCCAGTTAGATATATAAGCAACCATAGTACAGGCAAGATGGGCTATGCTATCGCCAGAGCGGCAATGCTTAGGGGAGCTGAGGTTACACTCGTAAGCGGTCCAGTGGCTATTCAGCCACCTATGTTTGTAGATGTAGTAAATATCAAGAGTGCTGCCGAGATGGCTGAAGCGGTGAAATCTCGGGCAGGGGAGATGGACATAATAATAAAGAGTGCAGCAGTGGCGGATTATCGACCAGCTACTGTTGCTGCAGAGAAGATTAAGAAAAAAGATGGTGAAGCTTCTTCTATTGAATTGGAGCGCACGGAAGATATCTTGTCCTATCTTGGGGCAAATAAAAAGCCAGGCCAGTTTATTTGCGGATTCTCCATGGAGACGGAAAACATGCTGGAGAATTCCAAAGCCAAGCTCAAGAAAAAGAACGTGGATATGATTGTAGCTAATAACCTGCGCACTGCAGGCGCAGGATTTGGTACTGACACTAATGTGGTAACATTAATCACGGCGGAAGATGCCCACGAGCTTCCTATCATGTCTAAGGATGATGTAGCACAGGTTATATTGGATGAAATAGTTAAATAATTTGATTTGGACCCATGTGAGCATGGGTCCTTTTTTGGCTGGAGTTATTAATGCTTTACAATTATGTAATATCATGGTATTCTGTAACGGTTCATTAAGAACTATTCATTAGACTTATATTATTTATGGTTTGCGAAGTTCATTCGCAGATAATTTCCCACTTTTTTTTAATATTATATGTGTTTGCTGAAGGCTTTTGGTTAGTACAGGTTGTGGAAAGAGCTGTTGAGCATATAATTTTGGAGATTATTGAAAAATTATATGCTTGGAAGGTAGATTATGGGGTGCTGAAAGGGGAGGCACGCATATAATTTTTGGGGTTTTTGAAAAATTATATGTTTGAAAGGTAGATTTGGGGTTGTGGAAAGGGTAGGCACGCATATAATTTTGAAGGTTTTTGAAAAATTATATGTTTGGAAGGTGATTTTGGCCTCAGAGAAAGGGCTAGCGCACATATAATTTTAAAGATTTCAGCAAAATTATATGTGCAGGAGCAAGTTTGAAGAATATAAATGGTAGTTATGGAGTAGCATGAAAGAAAATAGTAACAAGAATAAGATTTTATTTGATGATAGATATATAGAAAACATAGCGGCGAGAAGGCTCTGTATTGAGGATTTGATAAGAGATTTGGAGGGAGAAATAAGAAGGGCTCCTGAGGGATCATTAAGGATTGTAGATAAGAAGAGCTATGCACAATATTATTGGTGCAGGGCAAGTAAAGATACAAATGGAGAATACTTACCAAAGGAAAAAATTGAAATAGCTAAGGCTCTGGCACAGAAGGAATATAACAGGAAAGTGCTAAGGCTGGCGCAAAAAGAGGAAAGAATCATTTCCAAGTATGATGACTTCCTGAGAAGAGATTCCTATCATAAGATATATGATGGGCTGAGTAGTGCTAAAAAGAAGATTGTAAATCCAATTCATCCAGAGATAGATGATATTATTCAATCATGGTTAGCAGAAGAATATGAGCCGATGCCATTTATGGATAATACGGAGTTTTATTCAACAAATGGAGTGAGGGTTCGATCAAAATCTGAGTTGATAATAGCTAATTTATTGGAACAATATGATGTTCCCTATAAGTATGAGAAGCCCCTAATACTAAAGGGAAAGGGAACAGTTAGACCAGATTTTGTGTGTTTGAATAAAAGCCAAAGGAAGGAATATGTTTGGGAGCATTTTGGTATGATGGACAGCAGCGATTACGCAAATAAAAATGTCGCTAAACTGAATATGTATCAACAAAATGGTTATTATCTAGGAGTAAATATGATTGCATCCTTTGAGACATCTCAACAACCTATTAGCTCAAGAAATATTAAGAGTATGATTGAGAAGTATCTCCTTTAATTGTGATAATTCCGTGTAATCACGGCAAATCGTTGAATATGACCACGGTTAAACCTATAATATTCATATAATAATATCTGGGTATTATCGCTTTATTGTCTATACATGGGGAGTTGGGATGAGGAAGCAAAGGTTCAAGCAGGTAGAGAATTACATTGAACTGTTTCGTAAGCTCTGTGAGGGTGTGTATCAGGAGCTTAATAAGAAGGAGTCTGGGATTGCGAAGGCCTGTGAGTACTTGGAAATGGCTCAACAAAAGGCCATCGATTTAGGAAATTATATAGAGGAAACCGAAGGTGAGGGACATAAAACGGTATCTCACTTAGAGGAATATTGCGAAGTTCTCTTTCAGATACATGAAGAAATTCAATCTGATAGAGGACTTTCTGCGTCTTCGGCGAAAAATAGAATTGAGCATTGCATCAATGCTATAGATAAGAGCGCCCACGAAGATATAAAGCTTACAAAAGTAGTTGTATTTTTGCCTTACAAGGCATCAATGTGGGATTCCCTTGAGACGGTGTGGATGCGAGCTAAGGATGATAAGAATGTCGAGGATTTTGTAATACCGATTCCTTACTATGAGAGAGATGATAAGGGAGCATTGTCAAAGATTCATTATGAGGGGGATCAGTATCCAGATTATGTTCCAATTACAAGTTTCGAAAAATTTGATTTTGAGCGAGTTCATCCAGACGAGATATATATACACAATCCATATGATGAAATGAACTATGTTACCAGCGTTCACCCGTATTTCTATTCTGAGAATTTAAAGAGAATAACAGACAAGCTGATTTATATCCCATATTTTGTGCTGTCAGAACCAAATCTTGATAATGAAGAGGAAATGGATCATATATTTGGTTTTGCAGTGACAAAAGGTGTAATAAATGCGGACGAGGTAATCGTTCAATCTGAAAAGATGAAACAGGCCTATGTAGAGTGCCTGGTCAAGCAGTTTGGAGAAGAGACGAGGGAGGTTTGGGAAAGGAAAATTAAAGGAACAGGTTCTCCGAAGTTTGAACGAATATTGAGGTTGAAGGATGAACCACAGGAGATACCCGAAGAGTGGAAGAAAATAATCACCAAACCAGATGGAACAAGGAAGAAAATAGTTTTTTATAATACCAGCGTAGTGGCCATTCTTAATCAGGAACAAAAAATGATTGATAAGATTAAGGATGTGTTTGAGGTATTTAAGGAGAATAAGGACGAAGTGGCTCTGCTGTGGAGGCCACATCCTTTGATTGAAGCTACACTTGAAAGCATGGTACCTGAGATTTTAGAGCAATATCGTCAGATTGTGAAAGAGTACAAAGAAGAGGGGTGGGGTATCTATGATGACACCTCGGACATTGATAGAGCAATACTAATAAGTGATGCGTATTATGGTGATGGCAGTAGTGTAGTTCAGCTTTATGAGAAATTAGAAAAGCCAATAATGATACAAAATGTAGAGGTTTTGTGCTGTGAATAGGAGAGGGGTATGGAGTTTGAATTAAATGCTTCGATGATGTGCGCAAACTATGGTCATTTGGCACGCGAAATAAATGAGCTTGAGGAGGGGGGAATCGATTCATTCCATATTGATATTATGGATGGTCGATTTGTTCCTAATTTTGCCATGTCTTTAAATGACATGAGTTATATCGCCAGTGTGACTTTTAAACCGTTGGATGTACATCTGATGGTTGAGCACCCTAATAATACAATTGATTTGTTCATTAAGAACCTTCGCAAGGGTGATACCATTTATATTCATCCTGAGGCAGAGTATCACCCATCTACGACTCTACAAAAGGTAATAGATGCTGGAATGGTGCCAGGCATTGCTATAAATCCAGGCACAAGTATTGAGACGGTTAAAGAGATGCTGAAGATAGTAGATAAAGTTTTGGTCATGTCGGTAAATCCTGGTAATGCAGGACAGATGTATCTGCCGTACGTTGGTGAGAAAATCGACAAGCTTCTAAAGTTAAAGGAACGCTATGGATTTAAGATTTATTGGGATGGAGCGTGCTCTGGAAGTAAGATTTTGGAATTTGCACCAAAGGGAGTAGATGGTTTCGTTCTTGGAACCACATTGCTTTTTGGAAGAGGACGTGGTTATAAGGATATCTTAGCTGATATTAGGAAGATGAGAGTATGACGATAGCGATTGTTCTTTCCGGTGGAACTGGTAGTAGAGTGGGGGCAGTTGTCCCGAAGCAGTATATAGAAGTAAATGGTATGCCGTTAATACTCTATTGCATTGAAAAACTGGATGAAAGTGAAAAAATTGATCAGATACAGATTGTGGCAGAGGTTGAATGGCATGACAGGATTATGGACTGGCTGGAGTCCTTTGGTTTGGATGCGAAAATCCTTGGATTTTCTGAGCCGGGGGAGAATCGTCAGTGTTCAATTTTAAATGCCCTTAAGGATATCTGCGATGTAGCCGAGGATGATGATTATGTCTTCATACATGATGCCGCAAGACCATTGCTGTCACTAGAGCTGATAGATGAAGCTGTGAATGGTATGAAAGGCTATGATGGGGTAATACCTGTGCTGCCAATGAAGGATACAGTTTATCTTTCAAAGGATGGTCAGAGCATTTCATCCCTATTGGAGAGGTCGGAGGTATTTGCTGGACAGGCACCAGAAGTGTTTGTATATGGCGAATACTGTAAGGCTAATAAGGTATTGGAGGATTCAGGCAGAATCAGAGCAATAAATGGCTCTACTGAGCCAGCCGTTTTGGCGGGAATGAAAATCCATATGATAGATGGAGATGAGAGGAATTTCAAGATAACAACACAGGCAGACTTGGAAAGATTTGTGGAAATAGTGAAGCAGGATGAGCAGTAAACCAAGGGTTGGTAGAGGATATTGGGATGAAAGCTTTAGTCTTGAAAGATATTGAAAAATTAGAAATAGAAAATATTGATAAACCTTCTCCGGAGCCGGGGGAGGTTTTAGTTAACGTGAAAGCTTGCGGCATCTGCGGCTCAGATATTCCAAGAGCGTATAAGGATGGAGCTCACAACATGCCTCTAGTAATTGGCCATGAGTTTGCAGGAGTGGTGGAGGCTTGCGGTCAAGAAGTTGACGAGGGTTGGATTGGAAAGCGAGTGGGTGTTTTTCCGCTAATTCCATGTGGAGAATGCGAGTGCTGCAAAATTCGTAAATACGAAATGTGCAAGAGATATTCCTATAATGGCTCCCGTCGAAATGGTGGATTTGCTGAGTATGTTACTGTTCCAGAATGGAATTTGATTGAGCTACCAGAGACAGTGACTATGGAACAGGCGGCAATGCTGGAGCCGATGGCCGTGGCGGTGCATGCAATCAGAAGAGTGAATCCATCCAGCGAAGACGCTGTGGTAGTGATGGGACTAGGAACAATCGGGTTGTTGGCTGTTATGTTCCTAATTGATATGGGGGTAAAAAATATTTTTGCTATCGGCAACAAGGATTTCCAAAAGAAAATGGTAATGGAGCTGGGTGTACCAGAGGAGCATTACTTTGATGGCAGTAAAGATAATGCGGCTGAATGGATTATCGCAAATACGAATTATTTGGGCGCAGATGTTTTCTTTGAATGTATAGGAAAGAATGAATCATTAGCTGTGGGTATCGAGGCCGCGGCACCACTAGGAAAGATTTGTTCAGTGGGAAATCCTCATTCAGATATGGGATTGGATAGAGATGTTTATTGGAAGATACTTAGGAATCAGTTAACAGTGAAGGGGACCTGGAACTCATCATTTACACATGAGGTGGATGACGACTGGCACTATGTTCTGGACAGGTTGCAGCAGGGCAGGATTCACCCAGAGAAGTTGATTACACATCGTTATGATTTGGAAAACATAGTGGATGGCTTTGAGATTATGAGGGATAAAAAAGAGCCTTATGTCAAAGTGATGTGTATGACTGATAAATATTAGAATGAAATAGGAGATTACGCATATGCAAATTGGAATTATAGGAACAGGAAGGATTGCAAAGAAGTTTTTGCAGGAGGTGGAGTTTATATAGCCAGTCCACATGGTACTCACTTCACATATACGAAAGCAGCACTGCAAAAAGGTAAGCATGTTTTGTGCGAAAAGCCGCTGGCATTCACCAAGAAGGAAGCAAAGGCGCTATTTACACTGGCTAAGAAAAATAATCTCGTGCTTATGGAAGGTCTTTGGTACTGCGGTGTCGGGCCTTGGTGTGAAGACTGAAGGAGAGATGATAGTGGCAGGCACAAATGGTTACATCATCGCAAAGTCACCTTGGTGGCTGACGAAACACTTCGAGGTTCATTTCGAGGATCCAAACAGAATTATTTCTTATGATGAGGACTTCGCTGGTACGGGAATGCGCTATGAAATCCAACATTTCGTGAAGAAGGTCCAAGGTCAGGACGATGGTGTGGATTATGAAAATCTCAGTGTAGAAATCGCCGGGGTTATGGAGAAGTTTTTGAGTGGTAGGGAGTAGATGGGTTGCTAAAGGTTGCACTAGGCAGAATCTCTCACATCTTATTAAAACAGATATACTTCATCCTTTAAAAGAAGGCTGGAGAGAGAATATGTTTCTTAAGGGGGAGGTAACTAGCGGAGATTAAGAATTTGGAAAGAATAGTAGTGATTCTAATAAATATGACAGAATCTAATTAATATTGTATAGTATAATTACAAAGAGTTGTAGGAATAACTACTATTATCAGGAGTAAAGAGATGAACAGAGTAGATGATTTGTTAACAAAGTATATAGAAGAAATCAAGGCTATTTATGGTTCGAGTCTTGTAAAAGTTATTTTGTTTGGATCATATGCAAGAGGGGATAATAGCGTTGATTCTGATATAGATATTATGATTCTGGTTAATATCAGTGATTTAGAAGCAAAAGAATATCAAAAAAAGTTATTTGATGAGACATATGATTTTAATATGAATAACGATGTTGAAATTAATCCGATGACTCATAGCGATGAGCTTTTTGAAAAGTGGGTAGATAACTATCCATTTTTCAATAATATTGAAAGAGAGGGAGTTGTGTTATATGCAGCATAATGAAGATGTTGGCACACGTGTAGATTTGTGTAGATATAGACTAGAGGTTGCTAGAAAAGATGTTGAGTCTGCAAAGGTACTTCTTGGGATAGATGACTATAGAGGTGCTAACAATAGGGCTTATTACGCAATATTTCATGGTATAAATGCAATTCATGCTCTTGATGGAATGTCATATAAGAAGCATAAGGATGCAATAGCCAATTTTAATAAGAATTATATAAAAACAGAAATATTTTCTAGAGATTGGGGCCGTAAGATAAATGAGGCTGAACAGATAAGACATGCAAGCGATTACGATGACTTTTATATAGCAAATAAAGAAGAGGCAAAAAATCAGGTACAGCTGGCTCAAATGTTACTTGATGAGATAGAAAAATATGTTGAAAAAGTAAGTTCGTAAAATATAACAATGTCCAAGATATTTACGAAGAATTAACTAAATATGAGATTAAGGCTCCTGATGAGAATATAAAGTTCTCATTGGGATTTTTTTTTACATATTTGAACGTTTATATGAGTGAGGGAGAATAAATAAAATCCAAAGAAAAATGTAAAAGATAGCTTGTCTACCCATATGTTTGGTGATGAAAGCAAAGAATATATACTTATGCTATAACAAGCTTTACATCCAACAGCTCATTTTTATATCTAAGTAATTTTTATAAGATAAAGCTATAGGATAAGAAAATTCAATTGTGTAAGGAGGGGATTTTTATGGTGGATTTTTGGGTTGGTGAAAATGTTAGCACTTCGAAGAAAAAGATACTAATACTAGGAGAGTCTCATTATGATGAAAAAAAGCTTGAAGGTGAAGAAGTAACTGAGGACTGCACACGATACGTCATGAATAGTTATTTTACAAAGGAATATAAATATGTTTTCTTCGACCGAATATCTGCAAGCTTTGGATTTAAAAATCATGGGGATGCTGTTGTATTTTACAACAAGGTGTATTTTGGAAATTACATAACACATTATTGTGAATCCCATGGAGGTAAAGTAGCTGAAAAAATGATAAAAGAGCATCGTACTGATTATAATAATCGTCTGTTTAAATTTATAAATGAAAATAAAATAGATATTGTGGTCTGTTTTAGCAAAAGATCTTATTGGAGCTTACCGGGAAGGAACGAGCTCGAAGACAATGGTATTACATATAAGATAAATGGTAGTGGGGCAAGAAGATCCCGTACGATTCATAAATATGTATATAGGAAGAACTTAGAGCACAATGGCTGCGATGAAATTTTGACTAACGATTTGATTGTATATGGGATAGCACATCCATCAGATAGTTTTGGTTATAGGCCTGATGCTGTGTATGAGTATTTGAAAGATGAGGGAGTAGCAAATTAGAAAGAGATGATGGCCAGCCGATGAGGCTGGCATTTCTTATACCCTTAAAATCTGATAGTTTCAAGAAAATTCGCAACATTCTGTGAAAATAGGAGTATTTTCCGACAAGATGCGATAAAATAGAAAAAAAGCTTCTAATGGAGAGCAGATATGGGGAAAATAATTAGACAAGGAGCAGTAGAAACATTATATGAAATGCCACTAAAGGTTAATTGGGGCATAACAACAATGTGTAACTATGCTTGCGAGTATTGTTATGGACAAAACCCAATAGATAAGAATAAATTTACTACTAGGGAACAATTGAAAAAAGCAGTTGAGCACATTGCAAAAAGCAATAGGACTAAATATGAATTTACATTAGTAGGAGGAGAGCCGACTGTTCATCCGGAATTTTGGTATTTGATGGATGAGTTGTATAGTCAATTGGGAGAACGAATAGAGAGTGTATTTATAATTACGAATGGATCTAAATCTAGTGAGTGGTTTAGCAACTTAAAAAAGTATTTAGACAAAATGCATATTAGAGTAGTCATTTCTATTCATTTACAATATGCAAAATTTGAACATATCGAAAAGATTATTAAGGATTTGTCGGGAGATATTGGTATTACATTAAATTTAATGCTAGAGATTGATAGGTTTGAAGATGTTAAAACATTCTTCTATAAAGCATTAGAGTTAAGAAAATTATATTCGTTTAATTTGTCAATAAATCTTTTGAGAGAAGCACCAAATTTCGATGCTGTTGATAGTAGGTACACCAATGAGATTCTTGAGTGGAGAGATGACGCTAGTAAAATTTTTAGAAAAGTTGTGGATGACGAGAGTAAAAAGCTACCAATAGCGTATGATAGGGCTACCTTTACAATATTTGAAGAAATCGAGAATCTCGATAGTACAACATTTAATACTGATTATGATCGTAATAAATGGTTGATTGAAGGAAAACTAAATTGCAAAGGAATGAAATGTATTTCTGGAGCATCTATATTAAAAATTGGCCCAAATGGTGAATGTAAAGGTATGGTTTGTACAGCGACAAAAAAACAATCAAATATCTTTGAATGTAATCCATTTTTGGAAGAAGATTGGATTCATATTGTTGAATGTCCTTACCGAAATTGTGGATGTAATGTAAATCATATTATTCCGAAATTTGAAAGTGAAATTGAAGCTGAATTGTTTTTAGAAATTGTGAGAAGCAAACAAGAGAAGATGCTAGATGCCAATAAAAAAAATTAACAGATTTTACTAAATATTGAACTTATTTATAGTTAAAATATATCATCGCAGCTTGATAAATGAATAAAGATAGGGCGCCATAAAACTCCTTGAAACGTTTCCCAGAAAACAGAACAAAGTTTTCTCGCAAAATGCCAAAAATAGCTACGTCGTTTTTGTGAACTGTTACAAAAGATTAAAAGTAATGAAAAAATTAACAGTTTTTTAACAGATAGGGTTTATTATAATCACACTCACACCGATATAGATACTATAAGGGGGTGAGTCGCGCGGAACAAGAACGCAAAGATTTAAAACTTAATATTGTAAGAATGGAGAATGAACACAGAAGAATTTGGAGGGCTTAGTCGTGTCAGATACAAACAGCAAGGGAAGTAACGGTTTAAAAATTGCGATAGCAGTTGGCGTAGTTGTTATAGTAGCTTTGTTGGGAGTAGTAATATTCCTATTAGTAGGAAAAGACAAGGAAGAGCCTGAAAGAAGAAATGTGGTCGTTACTCAAGACAATGTCGATGAAGTTGTCGAAGAAATGGACAATCAAGAGTATATTGAACCAGGATATTATGAGGCATCAATGAACACAACATGGACGTTTGCTACGGGTTCTGACGTATCAGAAGATGCATATGTTGCAAATGTTGAAGGAAACACCAATGATGTGTATTTTGATGTTGTCTTGGCAGAGGACGAAGATCAGGTGATATATAAGTCTCCAGTACTCCCAAGGGGTAGCGAACTAGAAAATATTGCACTTGACACTCCATTAGATGCGGGAACGTATAATTGTGTTTGTATTTATCATCTTATTGATGAGGAGCAAAAAACAGTAAGTACGGTCCGCGTAGGTATCACTATAGTAGTGAACCAATAAGCTTGAAAATTTAATATTGGGGAACGTATTAACAAGCACCTCGACATGGATGGCGAGGGAAGGTTATGTTTTCAAGGAGGAAACTTTATGAAGTTAAAAAGAATTTTAGCAGTTGCAATGGCAACAACTATGGTTATGGCAATGTCTATTACAGCATTAGCAGAAGATACAGCACCTGCTACCGAAGGTGCAGCATCTGGAGCTGGCGCATCAGAGGGACATGTTGAGCAGAAGCATCCTAATGTTGTATTGCCTACTACAGGAGATACAAGTACTTTTGCATACACTATGGATCCAGAACGTCTTATTTCGACAACATCTGCTGCTAAACATGCAAATTCAGAGTATCCAGCAGCTGCTAGTGATACGGGTGTTTATTTTAATAATGGACCAAAAGCTGCATCAGGAGCTGATGCTGCCATTACTGTATATGCAAATAAAAGTAAGGATTTAACAGTTACAAATAAAAGTAGTTTTGATATTGATTTAACTGTTACAGCAGAAGCTGAGGCAAGTACAGGTGGAAAAGATATTCCATTGGTAGAAAAGACTGCTATTGGTACTGCTACAGCAGCAGCTTTAAATCTTGGTCTTATCATTGACACAGGAGTTGAAGCTACAACATCTACTACTGATATTTTGTCGGATGCACCTGTAACTAAGAAAATCACTTTGGCAGGTAATGCTGATAACTATTTCATCACTGTAGAGAGTGGCGAATATGTTTATAGAGCAAGAACATATGATGAGTATAAGGCATTAGACGAAAATGGTTCTAAAACTGAAGACGATTATGAAGATACATGGAAGAGTATGACATTTGCTGTAGAGGGTAGTGCTACATCTGGAAAGGCTATTGCAGATGGTACAACAGCACCTACACTTAAAGTTACATGGTCATGGGTTGATCCAACAGCAGGTCCTAGTATAACAACAAAGACTGCTACAGCTAAAGCAGGAGTAAATACAGATATTGCATTTAGTGGTGTAATCGCAGATATTTCCGACATTAAGCTTGATACAACATCAGTAAAATCTAAGACTACCATTACAGATGGAAAAATTACAGTATTGTCGTCATGGACTGACAAATGGACTTCTGGACAAAAGAGAGTACTCACTGTAGAATTTGTTGGTGGAAAAACAGATACAGTTGAAATCACAAAGGAATAGTTATACAAGAATGACGGAAAAAGCGTAGTAATATTATGGCGGAGTCGACGGTATAGTCGGCTCCGTTTTGTTAATTAAAAAGAAAAATAGATGCATAGATATTAATAACTTTATTGTGGGGGTGACATATGACTTTTTATGCAGCGGCTTCAAGAGATGAGGTGAATGTGAGAGCTTCTTCATCAGGAGGCGTTTTTTTTGAATTGAGTAAAGAAATATTAAATCGAGAAGGAGTTATTTATGGGGCGGCACAACTCACACCTACAAAGGTGATACATGAACGAGCAGTATCATTGGATGAGATAAAAAGATTTAGAAAGTCAAAGTATATTAGAAGCAAAATCACATCATATGCACCTATAGAAAATGATTTAAAAAATGGTAAATGGGTACTTTTTTCTGGTACAGGTTGTCAAATAAATGGCTTGTATGAATATTTAAATGGAAAGACATATGATGAGCGTTTGTTAACTGTTGAAGTTGTATGTCATGGCGTACCTACTACTAAGGCGTTAATAAAATATCTTGAATTATGTGAAAAAAAACACAATTCAAAAATAGTATCTATAGACTATAGGGATAAACAGTTCGGTTGGGAAAATAATGCAATTTGCGAAACATATGAGAACGGTGAACAAGATGTTTGTATTAGTAAAAATCATATACTTCATAGATTATACCTTAAGGGTATTAATATGGAAAGAGGATGCGGATATTGCAAGTTTGCAAGATTGCCAAGAATTGCAGATATTACATTAGCCGATTTTTGGACGAATAAGGGGGATTTTATTCCTACAGGAAGAGAGTTAGGAATCTCTTTAGTAGTTGCCTCATCTAGTAAAGGAGAAAAATTTATTGAGATAATTAAAAATTCGCTTTATATAAAAAAGGTACAGAAGGAGGAGGCAGAATTAAGTTGTAGACATTTGACAAACTCTCCACGTTTACACTGTAGTCAAAAAGCTTTTGATCAACTCATGGACTATGTAGATTTTTCAAAGGCTTCGGAATTATGTTCTAGGTTTGGAATAGTATGTACGACATCGGAACTGTGCATAATGCATGATGTAAATATTATACAAATTGCTGAAAAATTATACAGAAATGGACAAGAAATAATTTACATAGTAGATAAAGATAATTGTGTAAAAGGAATTGTGACATTGGGAGCATTTATAAATGCGAATGTCAATGATAAATCTATTGTTAATTCAGAGTTTAAAAAATTCAGCATCAGTGAGAAAGAATTAATTTTGAAAATAGAAGAGGTTTTCAAATCAAATAAAAAAATATTAAGAATTCCGATAACGGATGATGAAGGTAGAATCATTTTTGAAGTAAGGAGAAATAACATAGAGGTTGATAATAATGATGCAAGGAGATGGATACTTCCTTTCATCATAATGAAGTTCAACCATATCAAAATGTTTTATTTTAGACGTCCTGATATAAAAAAAGATTTTCCTTACACTGATGCTCAGAAAAAGAGAATACATGAGCACTTATCATTTCCAGTGATGACTTCTGATATTGATAGTTATTCGTATATTTTAAAAGATATTTTGAACAAGCGTTATTCAAATGAATATTTAGAGGATTTGATGAACGTATCAGCAATAGTAAAAATTGGGAATCGATATTGTCATATGGATGAATGTAATAGGCTGATAAATATCGTTAATGGACAAAGAGTAGTATGTAATCAACCTGATTGTTTTGGCTATTCTGTCCATATATATGGAAGGTGTGGGGTATTTGGATATGCAGTAGAAGATTCTGAAAATATGCCATCACAGCTACAGAAGATACTAAAAGATAGAGGTGTTAGAGTTGTAAATCATGGAACTTGGGGAGCAGAGGATAAGTTCATTTTTGAGAATCTATATGAAGACATATTAGATGGAACGATTAGTGGAAATGATATGGTACTTCTATATATGGGAGATATTCCATTTTTTGATATTGCAGAAAAGCTTGGGATATATTCTGATGACACTACAATGGCGTTTCATGAGGCTTTAGAAGGTGGTAATGTAGATTTTTACGATATCCCTGGACATATGAATGCTGAAGGGTATTCAGTGATCGCTAATTATATATATAAAACTCTAGAAAGTGATTTCGATGTGCAATGCCTTAAGGTAGGTAAGGTATTAAAGAAGGGTGAGGAATCACAGCATAAGAAGCTGATAAGCGTAAATTTAGAGGAGGTTAATGCATATATTTCATCGTATTCTAAAATACTCCCAGTAAGACAACTAAAAGGGAAAAAGGTGGGCGCAGTTGTAATGAACTGCAATCCATTTACAAAAGGACATAGGTATCTGATTGAAAATGCTGCCGCAAGAGAGGATTATTTAATTGTATTTGTTGTAGAAGAAGATAGATCAGAGTTTTCGTTTGCTGATAGATTCGAAATGGTTAAACTAGGAACAAAAGACTTGGAAAATGTGTTTGTAATACCAAGTGGAAAATACGTCCTTTCTACGTACACAATGCCAGAATACTTTTTCAAGTCTCAAGAAAAAGCAAAGGTTATTGATATGTCAAAAGATCTTGAGATATTTGGAGACTATATTGCGCCAGCATTTAATATTTCTAGACGATATGTTGGAGAGGAACCACTTGATTATATAACAAATACATATAACAAAGAACAAAAGAGATATCTTGAAGAAAAAGGAATAGAAGTAATAGAAATAAAAAGACTAAATGTAGATGGAGCAGTTATATCTGCATCAGCAGTACGGAAAATGATTGAGAATAAAGATGTTGTAGGACTCAAGTTGTTTCTGCCTAAATCGACTATGGAGTATATCGAAAGGAATAATCCAAAAATTAGAAAGAATAGAACAGAGAGAGTATTTGGAAATAATAATACACTCATTTGCAACGGAACAAATTTAGAAGGATGTACAATTAACTGGAGAGGAAAAGACTCTACTGTGGAGATAGGATGTGATTTTTCGGCATTTGGTTTAACTATAGATGTTTATTCAGGAGTACATATCAGCATAGGAGATCGGGCTGAAATTCATAATGCAAAGTGGAGGTTTGCTGATAAGGCAACCTGTTTTATTGGAGATGATTTTTCTTGGGGCCATGATATTGATGAGGTAGATTGGGGTGATGGCTCGGAGATGTATGTAGGAGCAAATGGGAAGGTAATTATAGGCAATACAACACATTTCAATAAAACGGATTTATTAGTAGTCTATAAAGATTCTATGATACGTGTAGGGGAAAACGTTTTGTTTGCTCGGCATGTAACAATTAGAACAGGTGATGGGCATAAGATTTTTGACAAGGAGTCAGGTAAACAGATTAATGAAACAGCTGGAATTATTGAAATAGGAAACCATGTTTGGCTGTCTGAGCATGTTAAGATATTAGGGACGACAAACATAGGTGAAGGTAGTGTTATTGGAGCTAATAGTCTTATAAAAGGGGATGTTCCTGATCATTGTATATATGCAGGTATTGCTGGCAATGCACGTGTGATAAGGGAAAATATTGAATGGAGAAGGCATAGTGATGAGTGAATGTTTACATTTTTTAGACGGAATAGCCATAGATGAATATATATATTTTGCTTCATCTGACTTTAACGCTTTATTTAGATGGAATATTTCTAGTCATGAAACGGAATTTTTGTCTTTTTTTCCTGACGAAGAAGTGTTTGTACACAATATATATGGCCATGTTATTCGGCAAGGAGAGAATATTTTTTTTCTGCCTATTCATGGGAAAACAATTAGTGTTTATGATATACAAAATCATAAAATAGATAGTATTACATTTAGAGAAGGTGGTAATGAATCAATGCATATATCTTCGTATATACCACTCGAAGACAAGTATCTACTAATACCAGCATATCTAGAAAAAGACTTTTGGTTTCTTTATCCTGAAGAAAGGAGAGTTGAAAAGGCATCGCAAATAAGTAAGGAGATTTCGTGCCTTATTGAAGGTGAAGGTAGTGCGATTTGTAGATATCAAGGGGCCTGTACTTTCAAAGGAGAAATATTGATATCTGTTGTAAATCAGGAGTACTTCCTTGCTATTAATATCGTAAGCGAGAAAGCCAGAAAGATACCTATTAATTCGTTTAAGACAAATAATATGTACGCAGGAAGTGATAATTTATGGTTAGTTTCTTCTGATGGACGAGAAATTGTTAAATGGTATAGTGAAGAGAATTATGAAAGAACTACATTTAACGATGTAGAAGACAAGGCTTTTTTTACGGTTACACCTTATATTGACACGTTTTTACTTCTTCCCTGGAGGGGAAACGAAGTAAAGAAATACGACAAAGAAGAAGGTATTTGGAAGACATTCATAATATTAGATAATAAGGAGGAAAAGAGAGCATTAGTAAAATATTGTGCTTGCGGTAATTATGAGAATTTTATATTTTTATATCCTTCTTCTTGTAATGAGTTGATTTGTATTAATACGGATAATGATTATGTGGAAATGATGCAACTTCACCCAGGGGAAAACTTTGAGAATATGCTATATCAACTTCATTTTAACACAAACAACTGTATATATGAATCAATGTTTGATGATGCTAAATTAACTTCCTTTTTAAAAATAATTTTGGATGAAGGGTAAGAGTGTGAGGGTAAACTATGAATGTACTGATAACAGGAGGAACAGGAACAATTAGTTCTGGACTTGTGAGAGAATCTGTACGAAGAGGCTTTAATACTTATGCAATAACGAGGGGAAATCATTCTCATAAAAACATAGAAGGCGCTACATATATTACAGGTAATGTATGGGATAGAGATAGCTATTTAGATGGAATAAAGAATATACATTTTGATGTAGTTGTTGAATGTTTGGTATTTAATCCACTCCAGTTAGAGTATTCTTTGGCATCATTCTGTGACATATGTGATCAATATATTTTTATATCGACAGCAGTTTTGGAAATTCCATCGGATAATAGTACGGTTTCCGAAGATTCCGCTCTAGACTATGGTGGACGAGAGTATGTGCGTAATAAAATTGCCTGCGAGGAATTATTGGCTACTTATTTTAAAAAGAAAAAGGAGAAATATACAATCGTACGTCCTTTTTTTACCTATGGTGCCTATCACATTAGGTATGGAGTAGATAGCTCTTATGATGAATATGCAAATATATATAGAATTAAAAGCAAAAAACCGCTGATATGTTTTAAAACTTATAAGGTTCCCTTTGTAAATATTGAGGATTTTTCTAGAGGAGTGGTTTCTTTATTCAAAAATTCTTTAGCGTACGGAGAAGTTTTTCATATTGCAGAACAGGGAAAAGAAACCACATGGGAGGAAGTATATAAACTTGTGGCTAAGTCATTAGATACAGATGCATATGTAATTCATTTACCAAAATTATTATTCCAAATGTTTGTACCTAGAAGGTATGAGGCGATTATAGGAGAAAGAGGAAGAAATTATTCTGTAATTGATAATAAATTAAAAAAGGCAGTGCCAGGTTTTAGTCAGTTAATAAGTAATGAAATAGGAATTGCCAACACTGTAGGAAAAATAGTTGATGAATATAAGGCTAATGAATTACCTAGAGACGAGGAGTATCAGCTAGGCATAGAAGATGCGATTATTCACGCATATAACAGACAATTGATAACACAAGAAGAAAAGGAAATGGTGGAAAAATATTTTGAGAAAACTGATTCTTTTTTAGATGAAAAGAATGTAAAAAGGACAAAAAGTAAGTTACAAGAATTTTATGATGTTCTTATAAAATGGATTGGGCTTAAACAAAAGAAACAAGAGATAGGAGAATTTTTAAAACATAATGGATTTGATACTGTAGCGATATATGGAATGAAAGAACTTGGTAAGACACTTTACAATGATTTAAAGCTATGTGGAATGACGATACCTTATTGTATAGATGCTAGAGTAGATGATGTTTGTAAAGACGTAGCAACGACAGTTATTACACCTGATGAATATTCAGATGCCTGTGATGTGGACGTTGTAATAGTGACAGCTATTCATTACTATGAGGATATTTTTTTACAATTGTGGAAGAAAAAAAAAGATATACCTATTTTGTCATTAGAATTCATAATTGATGAAATGCTAATGAGGTAACTTACCATTGAAACAAATACTAGACAAGATGTTTGTTTAATAAAGAGGAATGACAATGGATAAAAGTTTGATTATGTATAGAAATTTTACATACTTATATATTTCAAAAGAAGAACTAATTAAAACTTTTGATTTGCTAGGTATGTCTAAAATTTATATTTATGGTTTGGGTGAATTTGGAAAGATACTTATATCTTGTCTTAAGGATGAGAAAATCATAGAAGGTTTATCTGACAGAAAAATAGAAAGTACAGGTACAGCTATAGACGATGTATTAGGAACAGTAAAAGTTTATAGACCAGAGGAAATACCAAATGATGGGAATCCTATAATAGTTACTGTTTCAAAGGAATATTCTGTTATTAGAGATGGTTTAGTAAAAAAGGGGATAGAATTAAAAAGAATTATTTCATTAAATTTAATTTTAAGGTATGCGGTTTATTTTACAAAAGAAAAAGAATGTTTTAATCCAGCAAAATTAAAAGAATACCTTATTGTTGGGGCTAACTTTAAAAACAAAGGATCACAGGCGATGGCATTTGTGACCATGAATGAAATTAGGAGAAATGATAAAAATGCAATAATATGGTGTTGTCCTAATATTAGTGATCAGATATATTCTAAAAATGATTACAGAATGATATTTTTAGAAGATGGATTTACGAATGAAGCCTCTGTGAATGAAATTATTCCTAGGTTGACAGCAATTATCGACGTAAGTGGGTATGCAATATCATCTAGAGATGGTTTTGGGAAAACTGAGAGGGTAATGAATTTTTTGAAGATGGCTTATGAATATAATGTGCCCTTTTTTTTAATGCCGCAATCGTTTGGACCATTAGATTATCCTAAATATAAGCTTGCTGAGATGGAAGCCTTATTAAAAAGTTGTAAAAAAATTTTTGCTAGAGAAGAGCAAGGCTATAATCTGTTGAGGAGTCTTTTTGATTTAGATAATTTAGAGTTGTCTAATGATATGGTTTTACAAAGTAAAATAATAGATGAGAATAATATTTATTTTAACAATCATAGTGAAAATGTAATTCGAATAGAAAATGATAATAGTGTTGGAATTATCCCAAATAGAAATCTTTTATTGTATTTGAGTGAAGAAAAATGTATTGAATTATATATTCAAATAATAGATGGATTACTAAAAGAAAATATAGATGTTTATATTGTTCCACATAGCGATGATAATGTTATATGTGACAAGATTTATGAAAACTATAATCAGAATAAAAAAGTACTTTACATTAAAGAGAAATTCGATTGTTTAGAGTTTGAGAAGATAATAAAACAGTTTAGGTTTATTGTTGCTTCAAGATATCACTCTATAGTTCATGCATTTAAGGTTGGTATTCCATGTATCATAATAGGTTGGGCAGATAAATATAATGAACTTGCAAAACTTATGGATCAGGAATGCTTTTTAACTGATGTTCGAAATGTTATTGATGTAAATGCTATACCTAATCAATTAGAGGAAATAAAAGACAATAATGTACAGATAAGAAAAAAAATAGAGCAAAAAATAGAAGAATTGCAAGAAGAATCTTGTTTTCAAGTGGTATGGAAAGAACTATTGGATAATGAGAAAAAGGGTTACTATTTATGAAACTAAGTGTAATAATCCCAATTTACAATTCGGAAAAGCATATTGACAGGTGTTTGCAAAGTGTTGCGCGCCAGAATTTAGATGATATGGAAATTATATGTGTAGATGATGGCTCAACAGATAATTCCTATAACATCCTTTTGTGGTACCAGCAACATAATCCAAAGATAAAAGTATATAGACAATCTAGAAAGTATGCTGGTTCAGCTAGAAATTTGGGATTGAGTAAAGCATCTGGGGAGTATATACACTTTTTGGATTCAGATGACTATTTATATGACAATGTATATTCTCAGATATATATGCAAGCAGCGGAAAATAAATTGGACTACCTTAAATTCAGATGTTTTTGTTTTATGGCTGGTAGTGGAATACAAAATGAAGATCATTTGGAGTATTCGCTACTCAATGTCCCTGAAAAATACTTTGATGGAAGGTTATTAAATGTCGAAGAGGACATAGATTTAATAGTAAAACAATTCTCCCATACACCATGGAGTGGAATATATAGACGGGAATTTTTAGAAAAAAACAACATTCTATTTAATGAATTGATTTGTGTTAATGACAGGTCATTTTATGCTACCGTGATTGCAAATGCTGAAAAAATTTCATTGAGTAATATTGCTGTTGTGAATCATCAAATAGGGCGAGAAACATCGTTAGTTGGAATAAGGGCCAAAAATTTCGAATGTCATTATAAGTCTTTTTACATTATAGAAAATGCAATGAAAAATGTTAGCGAAAAAGTTCGAAAGACAATAATTCAAAGTGAATTGCTTGATACCATATATTGGTTTAATAATATGCCTGAATATTTAAAGACAAAAGAACAAGATCGCTTTAATGATTTTATAGATAAACTCGATATGAAATACATTGACCAAAATGAGATTACTAACTTAAATCAAAATATATCGAGAGAAAAGAGGCTTGAATTGATTCGTGAAGATGTATCAGGTGAATGTTATTATCGTTATTCAAAATTAACTTCAGCTGGTAAGCGAATAGAAGATATATTAAACAAAGAAGAATTAAAAGAGATATATGTGTACGGTGTGGGGGAAATTGGAAGAATGGTCCTATCTGATTTGAGTTTATCTGGCTCGAGTAGGGTAAAAGGAATATTTGATAAAAGGGCTGCGAATGAGAAGATAGTTGTAGAAGGCTATGAAAATGTAGGAATCAAGACTCCAGAAAATATACCAAGAGATAATGTGCCTGTTGTTATTACCCCATCGAGAAATTATACAGGAATAATACGAGAGCTAGTTGATAACGGAATTGAGCAAAGCAGGATAGTTTTATTTAATGATTTGTTGAAAATAGTAGATGAACTATAAAGCGAGATGAATATATAAATGCATACATAATGGAAAAAAATTGTAGTATACGATATTATATGTTAAAAGACAAAGGAAGAATATTATGGATAAAATTGTTCTTTATCATGGTTCATTAACTAAAACATTTACTCCAAGGTACGGACTAGGAGAGGAAAAACATGATTACGGAAAAGGATTCTATTTAACTGAGAATGATGATTTGGCTCAAGAATGGGCTGTTTGCCGACCAGACGTAAAAAATGGATACGTACATCAATATGAATTAGATTTAGATGGACTTAAAGTATTAGATTTTCAAAAAGAAGATGTTTTAGCCTGGTTGGCAGAGCTGATGAAACATAGAGATGCAGATGATTCAAAACGATATCGTGTGTTAGCTACAAAATTTATTGAAAAATATGGTATTGATACATCAGGGTATGATGTTATTAAAGGGTGGAGAGCTGATGCTTCATATTTCTATATAGCTAAGGAGTTTGTCAGAGACAACAAAGACATTAGAATTTTAAAAGATTTACTGTCGCTAGGAGGATTAGGAATACAATATTGTATAAAAAGTGAAAAGGCTTATTCTCAGCTGAAAGAAATAGAAAATGGGCTACGTATTGTTGATTATGAAGTTTTTAATGAAAAATACAACAGTAGGGATGCAGAAGCTAGAAAGAAAATGAGAGAATTAGTTGATTCTGATGCAAATGAAGTTGAAAAAGTGTTTAGTACATTACTATAAGAGGAATGTTTTATGCAGGCATATTCTAAGGACTACTTGAATGATGTAGTGGAGAATCAGGGAAAGTTATTTGATTACATAGCCCAGTATTATCCAGATAAAGATACAAAGGATTTTATTAATTCATATATGAAAAGTAAGACACGAAAGAGTGTGGATAAAGGTCAGGCTTATGTTATGACCATGGATACCAACTATTTGTGGGATTATTTCATTAAAACTGATAAATATAAATTAAAAGAGGGAAAATCTTTAGAGGGATTTGTTCCAGATTGGATAGGTGAATTTTATGCTTATTATCAATGGTATTATAATATGCCAAGTTCTGAGGTTATAAAAAAAGTACCTATCGATTTTTTATGTAAAGCATACCATGGGCTTCATGACCTTGAATTAGATCTCGCAGTGAAAAAAGTGGGGATGCAATGATGAATATCATTACCTTTCATAATCCTGATGAAGAGAATGGATACTTAAGTAATTGGTATCTATCAGAGTTTTTTATTGATAATAAAAAGTTTTCTTCAATGGAACAATATATGATGTATATGAAAGCTAAATGTTTTGCAGATGAAGAGATAGCTGAAAGGATAATGTCAACTACAGATGTTGCTGAGATAAAAAGTTTGGGTAGATTGGTAAAAGGCTATAATGAAAATATCTGGAATGGGATGAGACAAGTTATTGTGTATGAGGGGCTTTTAGCTAAATTTTCACAAAACAAAGAGCTAAGAGAAAGGCTTATAGCAACAGGGAATGATATTATAGCAGAATGTGCGGTCAAGGATACAGTTTGGGGTATAGGAGTATCTATGAAAGATGACCGAAAGACCGATATAACTGCATGGAGAGGCAATAATTTGTTGGGATACGCGCTAATGTGTGTTAGAAAAAAAATAGCAATGTTGTGACAATTATAATAAGCAGTCGATGGGGAGTAAAAAGGTAATATTGTTTTGAAAAGCGCTTCGCATCGTTATGATGGGAGGCGCTTTTATTACATTGGGGATTATATATGAATAACTCTTTAGTAAGTGTTGTAATGCCTGTTTATAATACAGGGGTATTATTGAAGGAGAGTATAGGAAGTTTATTAAATCAAACCTATACAAATATAGAGTTGTTATGTGTTGATGATGCATCGAATGATACGTTGACAAAAGAAATTCTTGCAGAATATTTAAATGCAGACGCAAGGGTAAAGCTAATTGTGCTTGAGAAAAATATAGGCGCTGGTGGAGCTAGAAATATAGGGTTAGAAGCTGCAGAAGGAAAATATATTTTATTTTTTGATTCAGATGATTACGCATTTCCATCTATGCTAGAAAAGCTGATTAATCAGTGTGAGAAAAATGAATTGGATTTGTGTATTTGTAGTGCTGTTGTGTGTGATGTTGAATCTAAAGGTTATATTACATCAATCATTCATAAAGAAGAAAGGGGAACTACTGACGGTTATTTTTCTGTAAAAAATTTGAGCGAAGATGCTTTGCTGCATTGGAACACAGCACCTTGGAATAAGCTCTTCAGATTAGATTTTGTGAAAGAAATATCATGCCACTTTCAAGAGATAGCATCATGTAATGATGTCTATTTTACAATAATGTGCGCTATGAAAGCCACTCGTATTATGTATTGCGAAAATGGAAATCCATTAGTTGAGTATCGGAAAGGTAGAAGCAATCAGATATCCAGAAACAAGAAAATATCTGATCTATTTTTAGCGTTTGACAAGTTGTTTCAGGATTTGAAAGATGTATCAAATGAGGAAAAGAACCAATTAGTAACAGCTCTAATTTATTTATCGATTGCTGAATTAATGGCGAGCAAAGATATACAAGAAAAGAAAAAATTATACGGATTTGTCAGTGATTTTATTAGAAATCAAGTTAGAGTTGAAGGTATTAAGAGTGAAAAAACGAAAGAAATCTGCATATCATTTAGAGATGAGAAATTTGAGAGTGGATGGTTTGAAAAAAATAATAATGATGAGATAGATATTCATAGTGTTCTTAAGCAGTTGATAGACCAGAATGCGATAATAATTTGGGGGTATGGCCATAACGGAGTAATTCTAGATAGAAAAATACATGAAATGGAATGCTCAAAAAAAATATATGTGACTGATAAAAAAGATATTATGCTCGGAAGAAAGACACAGTATGAATCGACAATTATTGAAACAAAAAGTGCACTGGAAATGGATGCCGCATTAATAGCTACAAATAAAGAAATATATGAATATTTGAGTGAAATACTTAAGGACAACACAAAAAAGATATTGATTAAAGGTTGGATTGGCTAAGGGGAGTCGATATGGAGAAGATATTATTTGGAGCAGGTGAGGTTGGAAGAGAGCTACTAAGAAATGGAACTATTAGTCCTGTAGCATATTTCTGTGACAATAAGAAAAGTGGCGAAGTTATTGATGGAGTAGAAGTTATTTCGTTTGAGCAACTCAAGAAGATTCATTTCAATTATGAGGTTATTATAGCCGTTAGGAACAGAAAAGTACGACAGGAGATAAAGGAATTATTAGCTAACAATAAGATTGGCTATAGAGAACTTGATGAGCTTGACGAAGTGAAGTATGCAGGGGAATTAGGCTATTGGGAAGATGTATACAATAGAGAAAACCACAGTTTCAAAAACGAGTTTTACAAGAGACTAATGTTAGGTATAGCAGAAGAGAAGAACGATAGATTTCTGTCTGAAAAAGTCGTATGCGATTTTGGTTGTGGGCCTAGGGGAAGCTTAACTTGGATGAAAAGTCCAGCTGTGAAAATTGGAGTGGATGTGCTGGTGCCAAAGTATTTTGAGCATTTTGGTGAGACAATGATAAATCATGAGATGATTTATGTTACGTCTACAGAAAAATATATTCCTTTGCCAGATGAATTTGTAGATTGTTTATTAACTATAAATTCATTGGACCATGTGAGAAATCTGGAAATAATATCTTCGGAGTTAAATCGAATACTCAAAAAGGGTGGACGACTACTGGCTAGTTTTAATTTATTTGAACCAGTGACAGAATGCGAACCACAGACTTTGACAGAAGAAATTATAAATGAGGTATTATTAAAAAATTTTGAAATAGAAACATATAGAATTGCTGAAAGAGATGAAAAAGAGACATACAAAAATTTAATAGACAAAAATTTGCTCGAAAAAGCCAATAAAGATTGTCCGTGTATTTTGTGGGTCAGTGCCGTAAAAAAGGATTAGGAGAATATCTATGCGGGTTCTTTGGATTTGTAATATTGTTGTACCGGAATATTCACATGTGTTTAACATCAAAAAAAATAATGTAGCAGGTTGGATTTCTGGACAGTTAAAGGCATTATTGGATAGTGATTTAAGGGTTGAGATTGGCCTTGTGTTTCCAATTTATGATGTTGAACGAAGAAAAGACACACAGAGTGATGATGTGCAAATATTTTCTATTGATGGAAACATGAATCATCTTGATAGGAATGATAAATATATAAACCAATTTATTGATATTTATGAAAAGTTTAGACCAGACATAATACAAATTTGGGGGACAGAGTATAAACACGCCTTTTACGCTACTATGGCAGCAAATAAGATTGGATTATTAAGTAAAGTTGTGGTTCATATCCAAGGTATAGTGACATGTTATTCGAGTCATTTTTTTGATGGTGTACATTATGAGTGGAGAAAACAAATAATGGAACACTACGAAAGATTTATAGAACAAGGTTCTTTAGAAGAGCAGACTTTGAAGCTTGTTCAGAATGTGCTTGGAAGAACTGAGTGGGATAGAGGTACTACGAAATTATTCAATGATTCGGTTAATTATTTGTACTGTCCTGAAATATTAAGAGATGCATTCTACGAAAATGCAGGGAGATGGAATTATAGTGAATGTCAAAAACATTCTATTTTTATAAGTAGTGCTGCATATTCTATAAAAGGATTTCACTCATTCGTAGAAGTAATAGAGATAGTGAGAAAAAAGTATCCAGATATAAAAGTTACAATAGCTGGAAGAAACCCTATAGAAGCAAATAGCGAAGGGGAGATAAGTGGCTACGGAAAGTATATTAGTCATCTTATTGATGAAAAAGGAATAGCTGATAGTTTACAGTTTACAGGAATGCTTACTGAAGAGGAAATGATAAACCATATGCTTATGGCAAATGTTTTTGTGGTGCCTTCTCTTGTAGAAAATTCTTGTAATTCTTTATGTGAAGCTATGATGCTTGGCGTTCCTATTGTGGCTACTTATACAGGCGGTACTCCAAGTATGGTTGACCATGGTGTAACAGGTCTTTTGTATCAGGGTAATGCGGGGTATATGGGCGCGTATTACATAAGGGAATTATTTGAAGACCAGGAATTAGTGATGACGTTATCAAAAAATGGAGTACAAACAGCATTGAGAAGGCATGATAGGAAAACGGTAACGGAAGGATTATTGGAAATATACAAGAATTTGGTTTATGTGTAGTGCTTCCATAGTGGTAGAAGCATTTGGATAAGGAAAAGATAAATGAAACCTAAAGTATCAATTATCATACCCGTATATAATGGCTCCAATTATTTGCAGCAGGCAATTGACAGTGCCCTGGCTCAAACATACGAAAACATAGAAATCGTTGTAGTAAATGATGGCTCTGATGATAATAAGGCTACCAGAGAAGTGGCATTGAGGTATGGTGATAGAATTAGGTATTTTGAAAAAGAAAATGGCGGTACATCATCAGCATTAAATTATGGAATTCAAAGAATGACAGGGGAGTACTTTGCCTGGCTTTCGCACGATGACGTCTATTTACCAGAAAGAATAAAAAGGCATATGGATGCTATTTTGGAATCTGGAGATAAATTAGCTCCTGTATACAGTAAATACGTGAGATGGATTGATAGTAAGGAATTGTATGCGCCAAATCAAAGTTACAATTATGATATTAAATTATACCAGTCAGGACTAACCGCAGTAGTGCTAGGATTGATAGATGGTTTGTCACTAACCTTTCATAAAAGTTATTTTGATGAAAATGGACTCTTTGACGAATCGTTGCGAACAACACAGGATTACATGAAGTGGTTTGAGATGTTTCATGGTAAGAGGATGATTTATTTAGATGAGCATCTTGCGAAAAATCGTGTTCATGAGGAGCAACAAGGCAGGCGTATTTCTACTGTTTGGGAGAAAGAATCAGATAAGCTTTATAGCAGGGTGATGGGGGAGTTCAGAGATGAAGATTTAGCGGCATCAGGAATGGATTTATATACATTCTTGGGACTAGCAGTGCTTCGATTTGAAAGTCTTGGACGATATGGAGCTGCAAAAATTGCTGAAACAAGATTGCTTAATGTGGAGGTATCAGATGGACAAGAGCAGCGTAAGAAGCTACAAGAAGTAATAAAACCACAAAGAGAGACAATTACTTTGTATTGTATCGGTAAGAGGGGGCGTGCTCTTCTAAAGGGATTATATTTACGAGGTATTAAGGTGGATTATATTTCTGATAAGTCTTCGCAGCTGGATTACACAAATACGTATGGTGCTACTGTAATTAGACCAGAAGATATTCCCTATGATTCTAAAGTAATAATTACGAAGGATAGACCAGATGAAATAGTTGATGAATTTATTCAAAAAGGATATAGGAATGTGTCTACATATGATGAGATAATAAACAGTGTAATGATGACTCCTATAGATAAATGCAAGTTGTAAAAATTGGGGGAAATTAGATGAATCAACCAATAGATATTGTTATTCCCTGGGTAGATGAAAAGGATATAAAATGGCAGCATGAAAAGCAGAAGTATGAGAGCCCTAAGGATTTTGAGGCTTCAAATATGCGTTTTCAAAGCTGGGATAATTTACAGTTATGGTTCAGGGCTATCGAGGAGTGTATGCCTTGGATTAATGATATCTATTTGATTACCTGCGGTCAGATTCCTGAATTTTTAGATGAGAATAATCCAAAATTAAAAATAGTATTTCATACTGATTTCATTCCAAAAGAATACCTTCCAACATTTAATTCCAACACTATAGAGATGAACATTCATCGAATACCGTCACTATCAGAGAACTTTATTTTATTCAGTGATGATGTTTTTCCTTTGAAGAAAATCGAGGAAGAGTATTATTTTAAAAATAACATGGTATGCGATGAGGCTGTAGAAAATATAATCACCACATCTTCATTTGGAGCAGTTTCTAGAAATACACGCTATGCGCAGGTAAACAACATGTTTATCATAAATAAATATTTCAAGAAACGAGAGGTGCAGGAAAAGAACAGGGATAAATGGTATTGTGAGGATTACGGTGATAGGCTAGAGCGAACAAAGGCCTGTGCTTATTGGTACGATTTCCCAGGTTTTTATGATCCTCATATGGCAAATGCAATGAAGAAATCTACACTGTCTAAATTATGGGAGCTAGAACCAGAAGCATTGGATGCAGGTTCACGTGATAGATTCAGGGGACATGCAGATGTGACACAGTATCTAATTCGTTACTGGCAAATCTGTTCAGGAGAGTTTGTTCCAAGACGTACACAAGGAAAGGTGTTTTTTCCTACGATTGATACATATCATGAGGTTGTCGAGGCGATAGATAATCATCTATATACTATGATAAGTTTTAACGAAAATTGTACACCAGAGGAGTTTGAGAGAATGAAGGCTGCAATCAATGGAGCGCTGGAAAGAAGATATCCAAATAAGTGCAGGTTTGAACGATGATGGAATGGATTACTTCAGATAAAATTGCATTATATGGTCTAGGCACAGAAACTGAAAGGCTCATTTCCCAGTGGGGAGGTGGGCCTAAAATTATTGGATTGTTAGATGGGTTTAGAGAAGAAGGGGAGCTTTATGGCTATCCAATTATTTCACTGCAGCAGGCGGTGGATGCAGGAGTGCAGCAGATACTTGTTGTGGCTAGGCCAGGGTCTTGTAAAGTTATTGCCAAGAGGATAGGAGAAGTCTGTCGTGAAAACGGGATTTCTGTTTATGATGTCCGTGGCAATGATTTATTAGAAGAGAAAGAAGCTAAATTTGATTTTAGTGGGATTAACGTATATACGAAGCAGAGTCTGCTAGCTGCTATTGATGATGTGGATGTAGTAAGTTTTGATTTGTTTGACACACTTATTGTGAGAAAAGTGTTGTATTACACTGATGTTTTTCAACTGGTGGAATCCAGATTGAAAGCTAACGGTATAGTCATAGATGATTTTGCGTCAAAACGAATTGCTGCTGAAAAAGAGCTTTCTGTGGGAGCTGCGCCAAAGCTTTCAGATATTTATGAAAGGTTGTTGGCTGAGGAGTCTGTCAAAGAAATAACGGATGGTGAATTGGCAGAATTGGAATGGGAAATAGATTCATCATTATTTATTCCTAGAGACGGCATGTTAGAAGTAATTAAGTACGCCAAGGATAGTGGGAAAAAGGTAGTAGTCACAACAGACTGCTATTACGCCAAGTCACAGCTTGTGGAGATGCTTAGAAGATTTGACTTGGATGTCTTTGATGAAATCTTTGTATCTTCAGAATATGGAAAATCAAAGGCAGATGGTCTGTTTGGCGTTGTAAAAGACCAATTTACAGGCAAAAGAATTCTCCATATCGGTGATGATGAATATGTGGATGTGGAGAAAGCTGCAGAAGCAGGAGTGGACGATTATCGTATATACGGTGCAAAGGATTTGTATGACGCAGTAGGTTGTTTAGGACTGGATGGCTGTGGAGACAGTTTTGCTGATAAAGTGAAAATTGGCTTGTTGCTCTCGAAATTATTTAATAATCCATTTTTATTTGAGGAAGAAGATAAAAGAATCAAAATAGAAGATGCTAAGAATATTGGGTATTTTATCTGTGGACCTATGATTTTAGATTTCGCTTTTTGGTTCAGAGAAAAGGTTCAGAAAAACGAAATGGTCAATGTATTGCTATGTGCAAGAGATGGCTATCTGATGGAGAAGATTTTTGAGAGGCTTTCGCTTGATGTGCAGGGGAGGGTTGCATATTTTCTTACATCCAGAACAGCAGCTATTAGAGCTGGTATAGATAGTCAGGAAGATTTGGACTATGTGGATAGCATGAAATTCTTTGGAACCGATGATGAGAATCTGAAGACCCGCTTTGGGATTAGTATTAGGCCTGAGGAAGATAGAGCACAGGCTATTTTAGAGAAGTCTAAAATCCAAAAGGAGAATTATAAGAGATATTTAGTTGGACTTGGATTGTCAAATGGAAGAACGGCAGTCTTTGATTTTGTTGCCAAGGGAACCACTCAGCTGTTTTTGAAAAAGATTATTTCACAGGAATTATACGGATTGTATTTTCTACAGCTTGAACCGGAATTTATGGACAACAAGGGCTTGGAAATAGAATCATTTTATACGGAAGCTGAAAGAGATAAGAGTGTAATCTTTGACAATTACTATATTTTGGAGACAATTCTTACATCACCAATGCCATCAGTTGATGAGTTTGATGAGAATGGAAATCCTGTATATGCGGCTGAGACAAGAAGCTCAGCTAATTTGTCATGCGTGGAGCTGATGCAGGAAGGAATCCTGGAGTACGTAGAAGATTATCTAAGCATTGTGCCAGAGGAGCAGCGCGTGAGTAATAAGCAGCTAGACGAGGCGTTGTTGTCATTGGTTGGAAAGCTTGAAATAACAGATAGCAAATTCAAGGAGCTTGTAGTGGAGGATCCATTTTTTGGAAGAATGACGAATATGGTGGATGTGTTGTAGAATATGTAAATTAATTAATAAGTTGACAAATGGTTTTCCGGCCTCCATAATCAAATTATGGAGGCTATCTTTATGTCTAATGAGAGAAATGCAGGGCGAAAGCCATTAATAAGCGAAGAGCAGATAAATGAAATAGAAGAGCGATACAATGGTGGCGAAAGTCTTAGTGCCATTGCTAAGGAGTATGGTGTTACTCGTCAGGCGCTTCATAAGAGATTGCAGGATAAATCCAATAAGCCAGTGAAAATTGACTGGATTGAGGATGGAGAATGTGTATCCTCTATGGAGGTTGATTTCAAGAGGAGAGGTATAGTTCTTGCAAATTATGCAGTAGAAATATCAAGGCTTCCATTTGGATTTAATGTCCATCCAACATGGCAAAATTTCATTAGCTTATTGGAAGAAAAATACTTAAAAGAACACGGTGTTGATGAACCTGGAACATATCTGGTTACAGATGATGGGAAAGGTTTTCAGGTAGATGAAGTGCTGGATTTGCCCGAAGATTTCCAAGGAGAAATCCCAGTTTTCGAATTTCAAAAGAAAGACCTTATTCTCACCAGAACAGATACTGACGGCTTCCAGATGAAAGCTATGTCTTCTGATAGAAGGTTATTTATAAAATCTCAGGCAGTGATTTCAGGAGTGGAAATGCAGGATTGGGCAGTGGAGATAATAGCGTCAGATTTGGCAGAGCAGTTGGGAATTCCATGTGTTAAACAACATCAGTGTAAATTTGCTTTCGGAAATAGAAAGTGGGAAGGTGTATATTCAAAGAATTTTGAGATTGATGGGTACACATTTTTGTCATTTGAATCATTGATATCAACAGAGCATCTTTCTACTAAAGATGATGCCTTTATAAGAATGGGTAGTCTGGAAAAACTAGAATGGTGTGCTAATCAGTTGGCACGAATTGGCGGTATTTCCTGTGCGCAGGCAGAGAAATACATGATAGATTTGGCAGTGATAGATTGCCTGGTTGGAAATGTGGACAGGCATACAAGAAACTTCGGTTTATTCTTTAATTCAAACAAAGGTGAATACTCGATTCCACTAGTGTTTGATAATGGTATGGGCTTGTTTGAGCATGACTATTACAGGGACAATTATAAGAGCTTCGAGGAAGCAATGAACAATGTATATGTTTCGCCATAAGGAGAGGATCCTTTTGATTTCTTACTTGAGTTAAATAAAAAGTATCATCTAAAGGTAATTTATGAGGGAGTGGAGGAAATTCATTACCTAAAAATTTTGCACACACCATTTGCTGAAGAATACGAAAGGAGGATGCAGCAGTTATGGCAGAAGTTAGATTAATAAATAATCTAAAGGGGATTCTTTATTACATAGATACACCACTGATGGATTTTGAAATAAAGAATCGTGAGCTTGTAAAGGCTGAAGATATGAGTAAAGGAAAGCTATATCCATGGGAATTAGCCAAGCTGGGTGTATCCTATGGTAGCTTCAATCAGTTTTTTCAGCGCAGAACTATGCGCGAGGGTTGCATGTTTTACAGAGAACATCTCAAGGCATTGGGGATGGACAAAATGGATTTTGATTTATATATCAAAAAGAATAATGGAAATAATCACTTGGATAATTACTGGGTGAAGTTTGAGGATTTTGGGGCTAAGTGCTTTAATGAACTGTAATCATATGATTGCAGATATATACATATGATGATATACTGTATGTACAAAAGGAGAAAGGAGATTTAATATGGCAAGTACATTAATTCAATTTCGTGCCGATGATATGGAAAAGTTAGAAGCAATTAAAATTTGCGACAAGCTTGGGATAAATCTACAGGCATATCTAAGAATGTGTTTATCTCGTCTTATTTCGGAAAACGGCATTCCATTTAGTATGAATGTTACAGAGATTGAAGATAATCAGGCTATACGCACAATGCGAGAAATAAGTAGACGATCTGCTGAAAACGGGCTATCAGAAATGTCTTTAGAAGAGATAAATGCTGAGATACAGGAGGTACGTCGCAATAAATGATTAAGTACTATGTTGTTTTAGATACTAATGTTATCGTTTCTGCTTTGTTAAAAGCTCAATCAGTGCCTGGAATTATCCTAGAATTTGTATATAGAGGGATGATAGTTCCAATATACAATAGTGAAATAATTGAAGAGTATAAAGATGTTTTAACTCGACCCAAATTTAAAATACCAGACGAGGAAGTAGATATTCTTGTTGGGAGGATAACAGAGTTGGGAATCGAATCTACAAGGAAAACGGTTAATGAATACTTCCCAGATTTTAAGGATGTAGTTTTCTACGAAGTCACAATGAGCGCCAAGGAGAAATATGATGCTAAATTAGTTACAGGAAATACAAAGCATTTTCCAGAAAAAGAATATGTTTTGACACCAAGAGAATTTTTGGAATTGATAATTAATAATTCGTAAACGTATAAGAGTACACCTAAAAGAAGGTGTAATTTTTTATAACACCAAATCCGATAAAGCGGATATAGAAAAATGAATTCGAAATATAGTTAAAGGGATTAGGGAAAATGAATCATATATTTGATAAAGACTATCTGCAGTCTTTGTATTGTCAGTGTGTTAACTTATGTGGACCGAGAAAATCTGGAAAAACTACATGGCTAAATGAGGCAAGAGGATATTATTCAGATAATGGGCATCCGGTGATTTACATGGATTTCTCAGATTGTAGAATAAATAATTATGAAAAGTTTGTATTGTACATAAAAAAGAAGATGTCAAAAGTATACTTAGATGTATTCAAATGCTTTGACAAACCGACAGTTTATTATCAAACGATAGAGCATGCACTTAAAATAATCACTGGAGAATGCAATGAAGAAGAGTTGAGAGAAAGCTTGCAATTTATTGTCAATTATTATAGAGGAAGGCTTCAACAACGTGATAAACGTGCTATGATTTTTATCGATGAAATATCTAAGCCATTGTTATATGCTGCAAAGTATGATTTTTTAGAAGATGTTTACGATTTCTATGATGATTTTTTAGATATTGATCATTATGAATTATCAGGTGGAATATTGACTACATCTTTTTTACCAGCAGAAGTGGAATGTCAATTTTATTTAAAATACATTAGTAGCAAACATGTAAGAAATGTGAAGCCTATAGCTGATTATTGTGTAAATGAGGGGATTAATATAGGTGTTGAGGCAGAGATGGATATGGGATGGTATAGAACATATGCAGTGACGGAGAGTATGAAGAAATATTTTCAAACTATTTTAGTGTTAAGTGACGAGAATGGAAGTGCATCTCCTGATTATGATATTGCTTTAGATGATGAGACAAAAGCTCATATTGCAAGGATGAGAGCATGGGTAGCAGAAGAGAAGATGCTTGAGGCTGAAAGAAAGCGTATTGCAAAGGAAAAAGAAATTGCTGAATATGCTACGTTGTATGAGGATAATGGGCAGGTGCCATCTTCATTTGTTGGGTTAAGAAATCTTGATATAAACGTAGAAGTATGTCCAAAATATGAGGCTATAAATAATATATTAAAGGAAGCATACAAAGCGCTTGGACGTGACACACACTTCTCAGGTGTTTATGATTATTTTCAAAAATTGGGGCAAGATGAAGAAATAATCGAAGGCGTTAATAAAGTTTTATGCGAATTAAAAGAAAAGGCGGACGCTTTGGAGACAATAAAAAGCTGCAATATAAGTTTGCACGACGTTTATTGGGGACGATTTGATGTTCAAAGAACCGATGAGAAAAGAAATGTTAGTGATTTGGCGTTAATAAAAATGTACCTTTCCGCAAAGGATATATCTGATGCGTTAGCGATATTTTATGATGCTGTGGAATTTATGATAGAAGAGGGGAGAGGTCTTTTTCACGCAAAAGTTACAAGAATTAGTCGTGATGATCAGATTTGTATGTGGGTGACAAGAGAAGACTTTTTTGTTTTAGAAAAGTATTTGAAGAAATATGAGGATTTGTTACATAGACCTTTGCAATTTATTCCTTATAGAGGATCAATAGGAATTAGTCGAGAATTTTATGATTGGACGAGTCATAATGGGGTTCAGGCGCAGCTGATTAGTACATATTTTTCTAGTGTAGATTCAGTTGAGAAAATAGATGTTGTTGATATGTATAGCAAGTATGTAAAAGCTTGGAATGGCGAATTTCCGGAAGGAGATGTCTTCACGAGAAAGTTCAAAGAAAGTAATGCACAGGAATTTATAATACTTATAGAGTCCTTCAGTCTTTTGTTTGGCAAAACAATTATTGATGATAATAACATTTTGCTTAATGGTGATGGAAAGCTTTGGCATGCTTTAGGATGTTCCAATAATTGGTACCAGTTAAATAAAAACTTACAGATTGCATAGTAATAAAGGATACTTTTACGATATAATAAGGATTACTAAGATATAGAAAAGGAATCCTATATGCAAAAACAAGTTTATGAAAAGATATTTGAATTATTGCAGGCTAAGGGAATGTCTCAAAAGGAGTTTTCTAAACTAACGGGGATATCTGAAAGCACTATTAGTGACTGGAAACACAAGAGGTTTAATCCAGGGGCAGATAAAATTCCCGTAATCTGTAGAGTTTTAAATATTTCAGCAGAAGAGCTTTTTGAATTAGATTCACTAGAAAAAGAAGAGGGCAAATATAGATATTACTTATCTAGTGATGAAGCTGAGGTTATAGATATATTCCGTGCCGCTGACAAGGAAAGCAAGAAACATCTATTGTCATATGCGAAGTTTTTGCTTAAATAAGAAATGATTTCACCTAGCACTAATAATAGAACACTAGGTGATAAATTTTACAAATAAAATTCGATAAATAGGATTATTAATAAAAGTTTATAAACACGAACAAAGGAGAGACATAATGAAAGTAATAAGTACAGGTTCAAAATTTGATATATTTCCAGATGATTTAAAGACATATGAGAAACTTCCGGCTGATTATTATGTGGTTAGATTTAATAAGACGGAAGGATTCTATTTGGAAAAATATTATGAATTTAAAATGACAGAATCTAAGATTTATGGAGTTCATGTTTCAAAAGTTGAAAAAGTAATCAAATCTTATAAGGAGTTTAATCGAAATTTGGGAATTATCTTGAGTGGAGATAAGGGAATAGGAAAATCATTATTTGCAAGAATGATTGGAAATCGAGCAGTTGAAACAGGGATACCAGTGGTGATTGTGGATAAGTACATTGAAGGGATAGGCTCCTTTGTCGATAGTATTGATCAAGAAGTCATGATTCTATTTGATGAATTCGACAAAACATTTTCTTCAAAGAATCACGATGGACCTAATCCGCAATCTAGTATGCTGTCATTGTTTGATGGTGTTTCACAAGGAAAGAAATTGTTTGTAGTTACTTGTAATGAGCTGAGAGGATTGAACGATTTCTTGGTAAACAGGCCAGGTAGATTTCATTATCACTTTAGATTTGATTATCCAACAGCAAAAGATATCAGAATTTATTTGGAAGATAAGCTTCGCCCTGAATATGAAAAAGAAATTAATAATGTGATTAAATTTTCAAATAGAGTTGCGTTGAATTATGATTGCTTACGAGCCATTGCTTTTGAAATAAATCAAGGTCTTCCTTTTTCAGAAGCGATAAAAGATTTAAATATTCTAAATATAGAAAAGGAAAAGTATAGTTTACAGGCATATTTTATGGACGGTAGTATGCTGATAAATAGATGTTTCTATATGAATTCATTTAGTAATGAGGAAGTGACATTTCATTTAAAGGAAAAGAATGGGGAATATGCTGGCGAAGTATCATTTTGTCCAACGGATATTACAATGGATTATGCGTCGGGGACAATGGTTCTAGAGGCTAAGAATGTTAGTCTCGGTTATGATACATATGATGATGAAGAAGATGCAAAGAAGAAAAATGCACTTATTGAAAGAGGACTTCAGAAAATAGTCATTACACGAGTGACAAATAATCAATTATATTATGCTGTGTAAGTAGATTACCGTAGGAAATCTAATGATAAAAATCACTATATTTCTGAAAAACAGTGATTTTTTTATTAAAACAGACCCTAAATTCACTAAAACAGTGAAAAACTGATTTCAAATAACAAAAATACCTCCATCATCCGATATATATTACACATCAAAGTTTTTTAACACATAGGGAGTATAATGCTTATAACAGATTAGTATGTAGTTTTATAATCTGCGAGGCATTGCTATGAAGAAATATCGATTTATTAAGGGTATAGAGGTATTGGTGATGGTTGCTATTTTGGCAGCTCCAGTTAATGTGCTCGCAAGTGAGCCAGAAGAAGTAGTTGAGGAAGTACCAGCAGAAGATAAGCAGGAAACTGAAGCTGCAGAAACAACAGAAACAACTCCAATTCTAAATACAATTCTAGAAACAACTCCGGTAACTGAGGAGCAGCCAACTCCTGCAGAGCAAAACCCAGCAACAACAGAAACTACACAGGCCCCAGAAAACCAACAGGCTTCAGAGACACCAGAGACTCCAGAAACTCCAGAGTACAAAGAGCCGGTAGTCTCAGTTATATTCCCATCGCTTCCAGAGGATGGTGAATCTCCATTAGATTTCCTTATTGATCCGGAGCAGCTCATATATCTAACAGATGCAGCAGCATACGGTGGTGGTCGTGTAGATAGTGGCGCCACAATCTTATTCAGAAATCATGACAGAGATTACGATTTTTCCCGCTACAGCGACAGATTTGAAGTATTAAACCAAAGTGAAGTGCCTGTAAAGGTTACAGTTACGGCACAGATTACCAATCTAGGTGAAATCGAGATGGTGGGCAGTCCTTACATTTGGGATGATGAAGCTTGCCAAATGTATATGGCTGTTGTAGACAACGAAGGCCATGAACGACCATTAATCGAAGATGGAACAGTAAAAATAGAAGTTGAGATGGCAGAGATTGATCAGTATTCCTTTGGTCTTGTGGGCTACTGTAATCCAATGGGGCGTTGGCAAGATATCTATGTAGGACCACGTGTAACACTGACATGGGACATGGAGCCAGTAATCCCAGAGGAACTCGAAACGCCAGAGATAGAAATATACAATGAGATTCTCGAGACAGTACCGGTAGAAGAAATAGGAGAACCAGAGCCTGACTCAGAACCAGAACCTGATACCGGCTCAGAACCAGAGTCTGCTACAGAAACAACTCAAGAAACAAACAAAACTACCGAGAATAAACAGCAAGAATCAACCTCAGAAACACAAGAAAATACAGTGCCAGAATCGCCCGCTGAGGGGGAACAATCAAGCCTGGATGAAGAGCCTCCACCACCAGAAGACTATTCAGAACCAGGCCCACCTAGCGATGATTAAAAAATATTAGCGTTATATATAAACTTTCCAATTCATCATCCGATAATATAAGTAACAAAACAAAAATGAATTATCCAACAAAGCAAGCGGACCAATTCTCCGTTATCAGGTTTGGCAAAGGTCTTATCGGATGATGTGAAGGGAAAGTAACTTTGAAGGATGATTCGGCAGAAAGGACCATATAAATGAATATCACAGTTTTTGTTTAGGAGCTGCTTTTCGACTTCGAATACCGAGGCCGGAGGGCAGCTCAATTTTTGCCTAAACACGCTGCTTTCAAATGTCTTCGCCAAATTCCACACCTAATCTCAACACATTAATTCGATAGAAAGTTCACAATTGAGTGCTAAAATAAAATGACTCAAAATGGAAGCTTTAGAGGATAAAACTTATGGGGGACTTTCGTGAGTTCAGAATGTCTACAGATGAACTGACAGGTTTGTTAGATAAGCAGACCTTTTTAGAGTGCGCCCAAAATCTGATAAATACAGCTCCTGCGAATCAGGAATATGCTTTTATTTTCTTTGATCTGGAAAACTTCAAAATTTTTAATGCTAATTATGGATATGAGATAGGTGATGAGCTATTAACATCCATCGCATATATTCTTAAGGAAGAATTTGAGGGTCAGCTGATTTCCCACTTTTCAGGGGATCATTTTGTGGCCTGCGTTAATACAATTCAGGTTATTCAATCAATCAAATCCATACGCGATAGAATCAAGTTAATCAGAAAGAGTGTAAGTGTTGAGCTAAAGGCAGGCATTTACCTATACGACGGAGAAGAGAAGGACGTAATAAAATGCTGCGACAGAGCACGTATGGCCTGTATCAGCATCAAGAAGAAATATGATGTTGGATATCGTGTGTACGATAAGGAGCTTGGTGGAAGCATTCAGCGAAAACAGTCGATTCTTGACAGACTGGATGAAGCGATAGCAAAAAGATACATAAAGGTATACTATCAGCCAATCGTCCGCTCGTTCACAGGCGAGGTGTGTGCCTGGGAAGCCCTTGTAAGATGGCAAGATCCAATACGAGGTGTTGTTTATCCGAATGAGTTTATCCCTGTTTTGGAGGAGTATAGGCTGATTCAAAAAATAGATATGTTTGTAATTGACGAGGTGTTCGGCCGATATCATCGTGAGGTGGAAGGAAGGATGCCTGCTGTACCAGTTTCCATAAATCTTTCAAGAATTGATTTTGAGGTTATGGATTTGGTTGAATTTCTAGAAACTAAGATTCGTCAGTACAAATGTCCAAAGAATATGTTCCATCTGGAAATCACAGAAAGTGCCTTGATGGATAACACTGAGCACATCATGACACAGATTGAAAAGCTACGCCAAAACGGGTTTGAAGTATGGATGGATGATTTTGGAAGTGGTTTTTCATCATTGAATCTGCTCAAGAATTATCAGTTTGACCTTGTAAAGATAGATATGGATTTCCTTAGTGAATTTGAGGAATCTGAAAATGACAAGATTATTCTTAAGCATATCGTATCAATGATAAAGAATCTTGGCTCTCATACCTTAATCGAAGGTGTAGAGACAAAGGCACAGTTTGATTTCATGAAGAGCATAGGCTGTGAGATGATACAGGGATACCTCATAGGTAGACCTATGCCATATCTAGAAGGCCTAGATAGCATGAAAAAAAGCGGAAGAACGCTAGAAACCTATGATGAGCGTATCTTTAATGATGAAATTGGAAAGATTGATATTTTAAGACAGAATCCACTGCAGAATGTAGCACATCCTGATGATGACAGCGCTTTACCACTTGCAGTTCTTGTTGTGGAAAACGAGGTGTGGAGTCTTAAATACACCAATCAGGAATTCATGGAAACCATGCTTATCTTTGGCTACAAGGATGAGGAAGACATCGAGCTTATGTTAAATAAGGATCATAAAAGATGGCTTCAGTATCACCACTTTATAGATATATGTGCCCACAGTAAAAAAGAGCAAATATCGGAAAGCATGGATTATATAAGCAACGGACGAATTGTAAACATGCGAGTACGTCATATGGGTGAGTCTAAAGAAGGAAAGCGCGATGCTTACATGGTTTCATGTAGATTATTATCACGCTTTATAAACTCAAATTATGACAACAGAATTACTGAAATCAGCCGTTCCATGTTTTCTCTATATGAAAGCGTAGATTTATTTGGAATACATGATGATTTCTATGAGAATATTTATTTGAATGATAGCCGACTCTACACTGAATTTGACGAAGGAAAGAGAAAATCTAAAGAGGTTATTGAAGGAATATGTGAGAAGCTGGTTCATGAAGATGACCGTGTTTATTTTAGACAAATGTTTGATATGGACACAATTGAGCAGCGAATTGCAGAAGAACCAAATGGAGCCACAATAGGATTCTTTAGAATTATGGATTCCAGATACAATTATGTATGGAAGACAGTAACTCTATCCATAATGCATTTTGAAAATAACGATTGTGTGCTTTGTTGTGTAAACGAGGCGCCAAATGAAATTGCAAGGCGTATGGCTAATAGCCAGCAGGAGAGACGTAATTTAGATGAGGATAGCAGAATTGATGCAATAAACATGAATCCTACATTTGAAAACATTTTGCAGCTGATTCCTGTAGGTGTTTTCTGGAAGGACAGGGAGCGAAAATTCCTTGGTGCAAACCAGATGTTTTTGGATTACTATGGCCTTCAATCAGTTCAGGAAATTATAGGAAAAACAGATGAGGACATGGGTTGGCACATAAACCCAGACGCCTTCAAGAAGGATGAACTGGAGGTAATCAATAATGGTCGTACTATCGAAAATGTCCGTGGAGAATGCATTGTCAGAGGTAGCGTAAGAAAGATTGCAGCCAGCAAACAGCCTTACGTTGTGGATAGAAAAATAGTTGGTTTGGTAGGCTATTTCAAGGATGTTACTGATGAACTGAAGGAGCAGGAAAAGCTGGAACTTTTAACTATGACAGATGCTCTTACAGGACTATACAATCGACGTGCTTTTGCGGAGATAGTTGATAAATTCATGAGTCAGTATGTCTCTGATAGAACAGATTTCGCATTATTGATGATTGATATTGATAAATTCAAGCAGATAAATGATTTGTACGGTCATGACTATGGTGATATAGTACTGACAAAAATCAGTCGTATCCTAAAGCATGTTGCATCTGATAATAGCGTTGTTTTCAGATTTGGAGGTGACGAGTTCGTAATTCTCCACCAGCAAAAAAATGAAGCCGAGCTTGAAAGCATAAAGCTGGAAATCCTGGCCGAATTAAACAGAGCAAATCAAATGGCCAGTGTTTCAATAACTATTCAATTGTCAATCGGTGTTGCAATTTATTCAGAATATGGAAACCTGAGAGATTGCCTTGAAGCAGCTGATAAAGAGATGTATGTGGAGAAGGAACAGCATAAAAAGGAGCAATAGTGTACAAAAATAAAAGTCAAAAAATGTGTAATATGACAGAATTTGATTTTTTATGATTGAAAATGATTGAATATGATTGCCACTGTGATTTAGTAATGTTATATTTTGATTGTATTAATCATAAATGAGCAGAAATGCTCAAAGGGGTGGTGACTAGATGCTTACTGAAGAGAGAAGGACACGAATAATCGAAATCGTCAATGAAAAGAAGGCTGTTTCCGTAAATGAGCTGGTTGAGCTTTTGGATACATCGGCAGCCACAATCAGACGAGATATCAATGAGCTTAATCGTTCTCACAAATTAATAAAGGTGTTCGGTGGAGCTACTTCAATCTCAGCGAAGGATGTCATCACCAAAGAAGATGCCGTTAAGCAAAAGGCTCAGAAGAATGTCACCGAAAAAGGTAACATCAGTCGCTATGCAGCGAGCCTTATACAGGATAATGATTTTGTTTATATCGATGCTGGTACTACTACACTTGCCATGCTGGAATATATCAATAATCACAAGGCAAAGTACATCACAAACGGCGTTGTACACGCGAGAATCCTTATGGAAAAAGGTCTTGAGGTTATTATGATTGGTGGAAGGCTGAAAGCATCCACTGAGGCAGTTGTCGGACCAGATTGTACAGAGTTCATTCGTAAGTATCATTTCACAAAAGCCTTTATGGGTACCAATGGTATCTCTGTTTTCGCAGGCTTTACAACACCTGATGCTGACGAGGCGATGATTAAGACAGCCGCCATCAGACATGCATACAAGTCATTTATTTTGGCGGATCACTCTAAGTTTGATGAGGTTAATTCTGTGACATTTGCAGAGATAGGTGATTGCACCATCATCACAGATAAGCTTCCATCAAAGGAATATATGAACAACACTACAGTAAAAATCTGTAGCGAATAGGAAATAGAATACGGAGGTACGAAGATGGTTTATACGGTTACATTTAACCCTGCAATCGATTATGTAGTACGAATGGATGGAGATTTACTCCCAGGTATGACGAATCGTTCTGCTAGCGAGGAGTATTATTTTGGCGGAAAGGGTATCAATGTATCCATGGTTTTAGCTGAGCTTGGCGTTAAGAGCACAGCCCTTGGTTTTGTAGCTGGTTTCACTGGCAAGGCGATCGAGGAAGGTGTTCGCGAGCAGGGCATTGATGCAGATTTCATTAAGCTTAAGGAAGGCAATTCCAGAATCAATGTTAAGCTCAAAGCATCAGAGGAAACAGAGATTAATGCACAGGGACCTAAGATTGATGAGGCTTCTCAGATGGAGCTTTTCAACAAGCTTTCAAAGCTAGTTGAGGGTGATGTTCTTATTCTTGCAGGTTCTATTCCAAATTCACTTCCAGATGATGTGTATGAAAGAATTCTTTCAGCTCTCGATGGAAAGGGGATTGAGTTTGTTGTTGATGCAACAAAGGATTTGCTTACAAACGTTTTGAAGTATCATCCATTCCTTATCAAGCCAAACAATTTTGAGCTTGGCGAGATTGTTGGAAAGGTACTTACAACAGACGATGAGATATACGAGGGAGCTTTAAAGCTTCAGGAAATGGGAGCTAGAAATGTTCTTATTTCAATGGCAGGTGATGGCGCTATGCTGGTTGATGAAAACGGCCAGAGATACCGCATCGGTGTGCCAAAGGGACAGGTTAGAAATTCAGTTGGTGCCGGTGATTCAATGGTAGCAGGCTTTGTGGCAGGTTACATGAAGGAAAAGAATTACGACACAGCACTTAAGATGGGTACAGCAGCAGGTTCAGCTACAGCTTTCTCAGACGGACTAGCAAAGGCAGCTGATATCGAAGCCTTGTATAAAACATTGAAATAAATGTTTATATAAAAATATTAATGTTTTTAATGTAGGAGGGAATATGAAAATTTCAGAGTTTATCGATCCTAAAGGGATCAAGCTTCAGGTTGCGTTAGCAGACCAGAATGATGCAATTGATCAACTTATTGCACTTCATGATTCTGTTGGTAACTTGAAAGACGCAGCACAGTTCAAGGAGGCTATCCTTGCTCGTGAGGCAAAGGGTTCAACAGCTATCGGAAATGGTATTGCTGTTCCTCACGGAAAGTCAGCTGCAGTAGCAAAGGCAGCTGTTACAGCTATTACTTGCCCAGCAGGTGTTGATTATAAGGCGCTTGATGGCAAGCCAAGCAATCTTTTATTTATGATTGCAGCTCCAGAGGGTGGAGCAGACACTCATCTTGAGGTGCTTTCAAAGCTTATGACTATGCTTATGGATGCATCATTCTGCAAGACTCTTGTAGAGGCTAAGACAGTTGACGAGTTCCTTGGACTTATCGATAAGAAGGAAGCTGAGAAGGATGCAGCTTCTGGCGTGAAGGCAGCTTCTGGTTCTAATAAGAAGATTGTTGCCGTTACAGCTTGCCCTACAGGTATTGCTCATACATTCATGGCAGCTGAGGCCCTTGAGCAGAAGGCTAAGGAACTTGGCATTGGTTTCAGAGTAGAGAAGGATGGTTCTGGCGGAGCTAAGGATCCTCTAACAGCAGCTGAAATCGCAGAGGCAGATGCAGTTATCGTTGCATGCGATAAAAATATCGATATGAGCGTTTTCGATGGCAAGAAGGTTGTGCTTGCTTCTACAAAGGAAGCAATCCACACACCAGAGAAGCTTTTCGAGAAGGCTGAGACAGCTTCTGTATATCATCACACAGGAGCAGTCACAAAGAGAGCAGATGATTCTAATGAGACATTAGGACGTCAGCTTTACAAGCACTTAATGAATGGTGTATCACACATGCTTCCATTCGTTATTGGTGGTGGTATCCTTATCGCTATCGCATTCTTGCTTGATGATTATTCAATTGATCCTAGCAACTTCGGTTCTAATACACCTGTAGCTGCTTGGTTCAAGACAATTGGTGGTGGAGCATTTGGATTTATGCTTCCTATCCTTGCTGGTTTCATTGCTCAGTCAATTGCTGACAGACCAGGTCTTGCAGTTGGTTTCGTAGGTGGTCTTCTTGCATCAACAGGAGCTACTTTCGCTAACCCAGGTGGAGCTATTCCATCAGCCTTCCTTGGTGCATTAGTAGCAGGTTTTGCAGCTGGTTACTTTATGAAGTGGCTCGAGAAGGTTTGCGACGTACTTCCACAGTCTCTTGAAGGTATCAAGCCAGTACTTATTTACCCACTTTGCGGTATCACAGTAATCGGTATTATAATGTGCGCAATCAACCCAATCGTTGGTGCCCTTAACGCATGGATTTCAGGTGTTCTTACAGGAATGGGAACAACATCACTTATTCCTCTTGGAATCATCCTTGGTGCTATGATGGCTACAGATATGGGTGGTCCACTTAACAAGGCAGCATATGTATTCGGTACAGCTGCTCTTGCAGAGCAGAACGAAGTAGGCTGGATGATTATGGCAGCAGTTATGGTTGGTGGTATGGTTCCTCCAATCGCTATCGCTCTTGCTACACTTATCTTCCCTAAGAAGTTCACAGTTGCTGAGAGAAAGGCTGGTCCTGTTAACTTTATCATGGGCTTCTGCTTCATCACTGAGGGTGCTATTCCTTACGCAGCAGCAGATCCACTTCACGTTATCCCATCACTTATGATTGGTTCAGGCGTGGCAGGTGCTCTTTCAATGGCATTCAAGTGCACACTTATGGCTCCACACGGTGGAATCTTCGTATTCCCAGTAGTAGGTCATGCTGTACTTTACCTTGTAGCTCTTGCAATTGGTTCAGCTGTTAGCTGCTTACTTCTTGGTGTATTAAAGAAGACAGTAGAGGATTAAAAAGAATTTTTAACTTCATGTATTATTTATACCATTCCGAGGGGGCGCCCCCTCGGGGTGGGTTTTTGTTTATATTTGTTAGAATTTTGAAAAAACTTGTATTTTTTTTAGAGAAACAATTATAGACAAATGGGTTGTTTTTCTATAAAGTATATAAGTACTTTTTTAGGGATAATTACGTTTATTGAAACGAAAGGAGTTTTATTATGGTTTCAAAAGTAGTTAAGGTTACAAACGAGCAGGGTATGCACATGCGTCCAGCTACAGTTTTCAGCGCAGCTGTTACACCATTCGAGTCAGATGTTAAGATTGGTTACAATGGTATGCAGTACGATGGAAAGAGCGTTATGATGCTTATGGCAGCTTGCATCAAGTGTGGTGCTGAGATCGAGATCATCTGCGATGGTTCTGATGAAGAAGCAGCACTTGCTAAGGCTGTTGAGCTCGTTGAGAGCGGTTTAGGAGACTAATCGTTACACTATTCATATTTAGAGGGAGGAACATCTATGTACAAGGGCATAGAAGCATCTAGAGGAATAGGTATTGGAAGTATCTGCCTCATCGTAGAGCGCGACTTATCTTTTGAGTCAAAGCACATTGATGACACAGATGCAGAAAAAGCAAGATTTAACTCAGCTATCGATAAGTTCAAGGCTGAGACAGCCGAGATGGCTGAAAATATTAGAAAGAACATCGGTCCTAAAGAGGCTGAAATTATGGAAGGTCACTTAGCTATGATCAACGATCCAACAATGGCTGGTGAAATGACAAAGATGATTGAGGCTGGTCAGTGTGCAGAAGCTGCAGTTACAGCTGTATGCGACATGTTCATTGGCATGTTCTCTAAGATGGAAGATGATATGATGCGTCAGCGTGCATCAGACATTTCTGATATTAAGATTAGCTTGCTTAAGATTTTACTTGGGGTTGAAGATGTTGATATTAGTAAGGTTGCACCAGGCACAGTTTTAGTTGCCCACGATCTGACACCTTCTATGACATCTCAAATTGTAAAAGAGAATGTTGTTGGTATTATCACAGAGGTTGGAGGTAAGACTTCACATTCTGCTATTCTTGCAAGAGCCTTAGAGATACCTGCTGTTCTTTCAGTTCCTGGTATTACAGAGCTTGTTAAGGACAAGGATACTGCTATCGTCGACGGTACAGAGGGTGATGTATATATCAATCCAGACGGTGACGTAGTTTCGAAGTACGTCATCAAGCGTGAGGAGTTTATCCGCGCACAGGCTGAGCTTAAGAACTTCTTTGGTAAGGAGACAGTTACAGCTGATGGCGACAGAGTAGAGCTCTTCTGCAACATTGGAACACCTAAGGACGCTAAGAAGGCTATCGAATGTGATGGCGAAGGTATCGGCCTTTTCCGTTCAGAGTTCTTATTTATGGACAAGCCACATCTTCCAACAGAGGATGAGCAGTTCGAGGCTTACAAGGAAGCCGTTGAGACAATGAGTGGAAAGACAGTTATCATCCGTACTCTTGATATTGGTGGTGATAAGGATATCCCATATCTCGGTCTCGAGAAAGAGGAGAATCCATTCTTAGGATACAGAGCAGTTCGTTACTGCTTAGCTAATAAGGATATTTACAAGACACAGCTTAGAGGTCTCCTCAGAGCTAGTGCTTATGGAAAAGTTAAGATCATGGTACCACTTGTTACTTGTGTTGATGAGGTTCGTGCTGTTAAGGCTCTCGTTGAGGAGTGCAAGCAGGAGCTTAAGGCAGAGGGTATCAAGTATGATGAGAACATTGAGGTTGGTTGCATGGTAGAGACAGCTGCAGCTTCTCTTATTGCAGATCTTCTTGCAAAGGAAGCAGACTTCTTCTCAATCGGTACAAACGACTTAACTCAGTATACAATGAGTGTTGATAGAGGAAATGCTAACGTTGCATACCTTTACTCAGCATTCCAGCCAGCAGTTCTTCGTTCAATCAAGAACATCATTCAGGCTGGTAACGCAGCTGGTATTCCAGTTGGTATGTGTGGTGAGGCAGCAGCAGATCCACTCATGATTCCACTTCTTATGTCATTCGGTCTTGATGAGTACTCAGTGAACCCAGTTCTCGTACTCACAGCCCGCAGCATTATTTCTAAGTGGTCTAAGGCTGAGGCAGACGCTTTAGCTGAGAAGGCTCTTAGCCTTTCAACAGAGGCTGAGGTTGTAGCTCTTCTTAAGGCTTCAGCAAAATAATGTGAATTAAATCAAGAAATGGTATAATAAACCTTGAGCAATTTAGTTGCTCAAGGTTTTTTTATTATAAAAAGCCTTCCCCTTGAGGGGAAGGTGGCCCATAGGGCCGGATGAGGTGAATATGAAAAATACAAACATGAATGTAGCAGACGCAGTAGATAATCGTAACCATGTTATTGTTAGAACAAGTATCATAGGAATCGTGGCTAATCTTTTATTGGCAGGATTTAAGGCATTGGTAGGATTATTATCTGGTTCGATCGCCATTATTCTTGATGCAGTTAATAACTTATCAGATGCCCTTTCATCTGTAGTTACAATTATAGGAACCAAGCTGGCAGGTAAAATGCCTGACAAGGAACATCCTATGGGGCACGGACGCGCAGAATATTTGAGTGCTCTTTTGGTGTCGGCTATTATTATTTATGCAGGTCTTACATCTTTAAATGAGTCAATTTTGAAAATCATTCATCCTTCAGAGGTTCAGTACGAGACACTTACACTAGTAGTTTTGATAGCTGCTATTTTTGTAAAATTCTTCCTTGGAAGATATGTAAAAGCAACAGGTGAAAAGGTAAATTCTAGTGCACTTATAGCTTCAGGTGCAGATGCAAGCTTTGATGCTATAATTTCTACCTCTGTTTTGGCATCAGCTATAATCTATCTTGTTTTTGGTGTATCTCTAGAAGCATGGGTTGGTGTGCTTATTTCTGTAATCATCGTTAAGGCTGGTTGGGAAATGATGTCAGATACACTTGATGATATTCTTGGACGACGCCCAGACAGAGAGCTTACTGTTGGAATAAAGAGATTAATTTGCGAGGAGCCAGAGGTTCGTGGAGCTTATGATTTAGTTCTAAATAACTATGGTCCTAATAAGTTTTTTGGTTCTGTTCATGTAGAGCTTCCTGATACCATGACGGTAGAAGAGGTAGATGTCATAACACGTCGAATTCAGGCAAAGGTTTTCAAGGAGACAGGAGTAGTATTGTCTGGTGTAGGTGTTTATTCATATAATACAAAGGATGATGAGGCTGCCAGAATCAGAAATCGTGTGCTAGAGATTGTAAAACAGCATGATTGGGCGCTACAGCTTCATGGCTTTTATGTAAATACAGAGACAAAAGAAATGCGTTTTGACGTAGTACTTAGCTTTGAAATCAATCACACAGAAGGTGTTGAAATAATACATAACCAGGTATTGGTAGAATATCCAGAATACGATATCCAGATTGCCGCTGATGTAGATGTGGCAGACTAGGATAGGACAGGAGAATGGCGTAATGAAACAGACACAGGATAAAGAAAGAAATCTTACCATGATGATGGATGAGTATGAGCTTACCATGGCTAATGCTTATTTTAATGATCCATCTATCGACCCTAATACAAAGGTAAGCTTTGATGTATTTTACAGAAAGAATCCTGATGGAGGCGGTTTTGCAATCTTTGCAGGACTTCAGCAGATTAAGGATTATCTTTTAAATATGCACTTCACTGATGAGGATATTGCATATCTTAGAAGTGTAGGTCATTTTACAGAGGACTTTTTAAAGTACCTTAAGAATTTCAAATTTACAGGTGATGTGGATGCATTCCCAGAGGGAACTATCATGTATCCAAACGAGCCAATTATTACAGTTACAGCCCCTATTATTGAGGCTCAGCTTGTGGAAACAGAGATTCTCGCTCAGGTAAATCATCAGTCCCTTATAGCTACAAAGACCAGCCGTATCGTAAGAGCTGCAGCAGGTCGCCCTGTTTCAGATTTCGGAGCAAGACGTGCCCACAATAATGATGCAGCTATTTACGGCGCAAGAGCAGCTTACATCGGTGGTGCAGCAGGTACAGCTACAGTTTCAGCTGGACAGTATTTTGATATTCCTATTGGCGGAACAATGGCCCACAGCTATGTAATGTATTTTACAAGTGATAATAATGATTATAGTAAGTCTGAGCTTCAGGCATTCCGAAGCTTTGCAAAGAGCTATCCTAACAACTGTATTCTTCTAGTGGATACTTACAATGTTCTTAAGTGTGGTGTGCCAAACGCTATAAAAGTATTCCAGGAGATGAAGGATGCTGGTATCCAGTCAAAGAGCTTTGGAATCAGAATCGATTCAGGTGACTTGGCATATCTTACAAAGAAGTCCCGTCAGATGCTTGATGCAGCAGGGTTTACAGATGCAAAGATTATCGTAAGTAACTCACTTGATGAGTACACAATCACATCTATCCTTCAGCAGGGAGGACAGGTTAATTCATTCGGCGTTGGTGAGCGTCTTATTACAGCTAAGTCTGAGCCTGTATTTGGTGCGGTTTACAAGCTTTGCGCTGTCACTGATGCAAAGACAGGAAAGACTATTCCAAAGATTAAGATTTCTGAGACAGTGGAAAAGATTACAAATCCAGGCCTCAAGGATGTATATCGAATCAAGGATGAGCACGGTAGAGCTGTTGCAGATATGCTTGCAATCAAAGGCGAGCAGGTAGATATGTCTGTGGCAGGTGGATATAAGTTTGTAGATCCAGAGCAGCCATGGAAGAGTACACATGTATTTGATAATTGCACTGCAGAGCTTCTTCAGAAGCCTCTTATCAGAGGTGGTAAGGCCGCATGTGAGGATGAGGATATTCAGATAATTCGTGCTAGAGTAAAGGAACAGCTGGAGACCAGTGTATGGCCTGAAGAGCAGCGTTTCGAGAATCCTCATAAGCACTATTTGGATATGACTCCAGCATATTACAACATGAAGATGGAACTCTTACGTGAAGAGGATAAATAATATTGATATCAGATTTACAGATTAAAGAATATAATAAAAAGCTTGCGCAGCATGATTTAGCCCTTGTGTTTTCGGACCAAGGGCTTTGCCTTACTGATGGCAAGCTTCAAATAATGGCAGATTTCAGGGAAATGCTTCCTAGATTAAAACAGAGTAATCTTCAAAGAGAAATGCTTGTGAAGGCTGCAAGGATAAAGGGGCAGGAGATGCCTCAGACTCTAGTGGATGCCACGGCAGGCTTTGGAGAGGATTCCCTTATATTGGCGGCCGCTGGATTTCAGGTTCGTCTATATGAATTTGATGAAATAATCGCAGTGTTGCTGCAGGATTGCATGGAAAGAGCAGCGGAAATTCCAGAGCTAAAGGCGGCAGTAGGTCGCATGGAGCTTATTTGTGGAGACAGTGTGGAGGGCATGAAGAATCTGGATTATACGCCGGATATTGTTCTTCTTGACCCAATGTTTCCAGCACGTCAGAAGAGCGGGCTGATTAAAAAGAAATTCCAGCTGATTCAAAGGCTTGAAAGTCCATGTAGCACTGAAAATGAGCTGTTAGAAGCAGCTGAGATGGCTGGACCTAAGCGAATAGTAATCAAACGTCCTCTCAAGGGACCATATCTGGCTGACAGAAAGCCAAGCTACAGTTTAGAGGGGAAAGCTATTAGGTACGATTGCATGGTTTACGCAAGATAAAGGGCCGTTGAGTATAATTCATCAAATGGCATTTTTTGTTCACGGAATACCCTTATTTTTATACTAAAATCAATGATATATAACACAAGTAGTGTGCGTGTCTTTAAAAAGAGGGTAAAAATGAAAAAGAATAAGCGTACAACAGTCAGAAGAAGAATAACTAGGCATGTAGTAATTGCAATTGCAATTACTATCACGGTTATGACTATTGTTAATCTTATATATTTGTCTCGACGAATTATCGAGCAGCAGGAGATGAAGCTGGAGCTTGCTACTCAAATGAGTGCTAGCGAAGTGCAGAATTGGATTAGGGACATGTCTACTGTTACAGAAGATATGGCAAGTTCTCTTACTGCTTTAGGTGATTTGAATGAGGTTACCGTGCGAGCCGTCGTAGACAGAGTGGCATTGAATCATCCTGAGTTCTATTATGTATATTTCTCAGACAGACTGGGTAATGCGACTATGGCTAGAGGAGTTCAGTTTGTTGAAGGGGTAGACCCTAGAGAACGAGTTTGGTATAAGACTGCAGAAGCGCTAGGCCATACGGTAGTAATAGATCCTTATTCCAGCGCATCGCGACCAGACATTATGATGGTAACAGTTGCCACCCCTGTTTATTGGGGAACAATGCTAGTTGGAGTTGTTGCTGTTGATGCAGATATTGCAACTGTTCAGGATTTTATTAATTCGATAGATTTTGAAAATGGTTCCTATGGGTTCCTTTTAGATAGCAAAAATAATATAATCGCTCATCCAAACGCCGATTTTAATCCAAAGAAAGGAAACATAACATCAGCAGTAGATGTTATGCCTGAACTGGATGATATTTTATCCACTTCAAAGCAGGATAAATATATAACAGCTCCTGACTATACAGGTAAAAGAATGGTATATTCAGCTCAAACGCTTGAGGGTAGCAGGTGGACAGTGGCTGTGGCCTATCCAGAGTCTAACTTTCTTTCGCATGTGGATCGAGGAATTCGAATTAGTTTGTTTGTGGCAATACTGTGTGCAATTCTAGCAGTTGGTGATATTACAGTTACAGTTAGAAGAGTACTGAAGCCTCTAGGTAAGATTAATCCGGCAATGCAAAAAATCGTGGAAGGCGATTTCTCTACCAAGCTAAATTTCGCTGAAGCAAATGATGAGATTGGTGATTTACAGGATGAACTAGCTGTTGTGTTAGAGGCTTTGTCAAAGGTAATTGACAAGCAGGCTTATGTGCTTTCTGAGATGGAAAATGGAAATCTTATTGTGGAGGATATTGAGAACTTCCCAGGAGAATTGAATCAGATTGCCAAGTCAGTTAATTCAATCAAGGAAACCTTCAACGATATTATTTCAGATATTCAGTTCTCAGCAATCAATTTACAAAGCTATGCTATGGGTATTAATGAGACAACTGATATGGATGAAATGAGGATGATATTTGAGGAGCTTTCTGCGGAAGCAAACGCATTAATGGATAAGACATCAAAGTTCATCACAATGCCAGGTGGACCAAAGACTACAGACTATGATTCAACTGGTGCATATAGCAGTCAGAATGATTTTCGTGATGATTTTTAATTATTGACAGAAATGGAATAAGAAACAGATTTAGAGTCTCTGACGAAAATCAGAGGCTCTTTTTGTGTTGTTTTTACAAAAATAGCGCAACCGATTGCAACGTGGAGTTTGATGTGCTAAGGTGTGTACTGAGGTGGAAAATATATGGGACATACATTAGATTCAATAGCAAAAGAGCTTGGACTTTCTAAAACAACAGTAAGCCGAGCAATATCTGGAAAAGGTCGTATTTCTGAGGAAACAAGACAAAAGGTTAATGCGTATATCAATGAGATAAACTACAGACCAAGCGCTGTAGCGCGCTCTCTAGCGGCTAATCGCACCTTCAATGTGGGGCTTGTTGTGCCTGCAGATTCGGCTTTGGGAGAAATGCCATATTTCCAAACACTTATGACAGGTGTTTGCGATAGAGCTATGGAATATGATTATGATGTCCTTATTTTGCTTGCAGATAACGACGGGATTACTCCATTAAAACATGCGGTAGAGAACAAGAAAATAGATGCTGTAATTGTCAGTCGATGTGAGAAGGATTCTAAGGTTATAGGCTTTTTGAGGGAGTCTAATATTCCCTATGTAGTAGTGGGAGACCCTATAGATGAATCAGTTTTACACGTGGACCATGACAATCAAGGAGCAGCAGCTAGAATGATTGAAACCCTTATAGATAAAGGGATTAATCGCATGGCACTTATCGGTGGTGGTGAGAATATTAACGTTACTCACAGTCGTTTAGCAGGCTTCAGAGAAGGGTTTAAAAACAAAGGCCTTAAAGCAGACGAAAGTCTGATTTTCTTAAATATGCACAAGAGCGCAAGAATGGATTCAGTGCTGAGGGAAGCAATTTCAGAAGGAGCAGAGTGTATTGTTTGTATGGACGATATGCTTTGTAATTCTGCGTTAAATTGCCTTCACAATGACGGAATTGCTGTCCCAGATGACGTAAAGCTGTGCTCTTTCTACGATTCAAATTTATTGTCTACATCAAAACCATCTATTACTAGTCTTTATTTTGATGCAAAGAAACTAGGAGCAGAGTGTATAGAGCTTCTTATGCGCAACTTAGATGGAAAAAGTGTCACAAATTTATTGCTCACAGATTTTAATATCCAAATGCGTGATAGCACAACTTAGTAAAAATTCATAAATATTTCGCACAATACTCGTACAAATTGCTGTGTTGACGAAAAACGCCACAAGGGATAGGATTATGTATGTAGAACAACCGGTTGCACAATGACGACAACCTGGGAGTATAAATAACATGTAAAAAATGGAGGAATAATCATGAAGAAAAAGTTAGTTTCAGCACTTCTTGTTTCTACAATGGCAGTTTCTGCATTCGTAGGATGTGGTGCAGCAGCTGAGGAAACACCAGCAGCAGATTCAACAGAGACTACAGAGGAGACAGCAGAGGCATCTACAGAGGATGCAATCGCAAATCTTATTGCAGCAACAGAGGGAACAGTAAACATTGACCTTTGGTGCTCAGAGACAGAAGAATATCAGACAGTTATGAAGAAGCTTTGCGATGATTTCGCAGCTCAGTATCCAGATGTAGATTTCAACATCACACTTGGTGCTGTTTCAGAAGCTGATATGAAAGATAGAGTTTTAGAGGATGTTGAGGCAGCAGCTGATGTATTCATATTCCCAGATGATCAGCTTGAGGCACTTGTTAAGGCAGGCGCTCTTAACGAGGTAGCTGCTCAGTATACTTATGATATGAACGAGACAGATACTCCAGCAACAGTTGAGGCTGCTCAGTACGATGGAAAGCAGTATGGCTATCCATTCACAGCTTCTAATGGATATTTCTTATACTATGATAAGAACCAGTTATCTGATGAGGATGTAGCTTCTTGGGAAGCACTTACAGCTAAGGCTGAGGAGCTTGGCAAGGAAGTTGGTTGTGAGACAGCAAACGGCTGGTACTTATATGGATTCTTCAAGGGCGCTGGTTGCAACCTTACAGAGAACGAAGATCAGTCAAACAACTGTGATTGGAACAATGAGACAGGTCTTGCAGCAGCAGAGGCACTTCAGGAAATCGCTTCTTCTAAGGCATACAAGAGCTACGGAAACGATGACCTTCTTGCAAACCTTAACGATGGCAAGGTTGTAGCTTATGTATCTGGTACATGGAATGTAAACGCATTCTCAGAGGCTTATGGTGATGGCTATGCAGCTACAAAGCTACCTACATTCAAGGTAAATGGTGAAGACAAGCAGATGGCTTCTTACTCAGGATACAAGTTCGTAGGTGTTAACGCATACGCAGAGAACACAGGTTGGTCAATGCTTCTTGCTGAGTACCTTACAAACGCAACATCTCAGGAAGCTGTTTACGAAGCAACAGGTGAGGGTCCTTCAAACACAGAGGCACTTGCAAAGGCTTCTTCTCCAGCACTTGATGCTCTTGCAGCACAGTCTGAGTTCGCAGAGCTTCAGAGAGTTGGTGGCAACTACTGGACACCAGCAGAGTCACTTGGAAAGAACATCCTTGAGGGCAAGGTAAGCCAGCAGGTACTTGATGATGCTGTAGCAGGTATTACACAGCCTGTTGAGTAAGCAAATATTTTGTCTAGCGGAGCGAAGGCAAAATGTTTGCCACGACGCAGCCTCTTTGCCGAAGGCAATCATAATGGCTGCGTCTTCCCGCTAGTATGATGTAGACTTCCCCCTGATAAGGGGGAAGCCTTTTATATGAAGAGGACTATGTATGAAGAAAATCGGTAATTACTTTAAAGACTTTGGGCAAGCAATAGCCCACGGCGACATCTGGGTCAAGTTATCATTAATCATAATGGGCGCAGGCTACTTTGGTAGAAAGCAGATTATGCGCGGTATTTTAATGACATTACTTCAGGTTGGAGTGTTAGCATCAATCTTTGGTGTATTCGCACCTTATATGTCAAAGCTCAATACTCTTGGAACGGTTCAGAGAGAAGAGATTTTTGATATTGTAACTATGAAAAAAACTGTAAATAATTACGATAATTCCCTTTTGATTCTTCTTTATGGAATCATTGGAATTCTTGTAATTATTGCATTTATCGCATTATATATTGGTAATATTAAAGCAACATATCGCCTTCAGAAGATGCAGGAGAATGGTGAAAAGCTAAATACATTTGTAGATGATATTGTTTCATTCAAAAATGAAAGATTCCACATCACCCTCCTTACTCTTCCAAGCTTAGGCGTAATTCTTATCAACATCATACCTATTTTATTTATGGTATGTATCGCATTTACGAATTATGATGAAAATCATCAGCCACCTACATATTTGTTTACATGGGTTGGTATTAAAAACTTCGTAAATCTTTTTACAACAAGCCAGACAATCACATTTGGTTACGCTTTTGTAAGAGTATTAATTTGGACATTGATTTGGGCTGTTCTTGCAACAGCAACAACCTTCCTTGGCGGTATCTTACTTGCCCAGTTTATCAACCATGAGGACACTAAATTCAAGGGAATGTGGAGAACACTTTTTGTAATCACAATCGGTATTCCACAGTTCGTTACACTTCTTCTTATCAGTAAGATGTTTGGTGATAATGGTATCGTAAATACGTTTTGTTCAAATGTAGGAATCCTTGATTTCTTCAAGAATATTGGATTGCTTAATGCGGCAGATTCCTTCATTCCATTTTTATCGCGTCCAGGCTGGGCACACGTAACAATTATTCTTGTTAATATTTGGGTAGGTATTCCATATCAGATGCTTGTTGCCACAGGTATCCTTATGAATATCCCTTCAGATCAGATTGAATCTGCAAAGATTGATGGTGCCAACAAGTTCCAGATTTTCTGGAAGATAACAATGCCTTATGTATTGTTCATTACAGGTCCATCACTTATTCAGTCAGTTATTGCTAATATCAATAACTTTAACGTTATTTACTTACTTACATACAACTACAAGACAACAAACATGGCCATGGCTAATTCACACGCCAACGAGGTTGACTTGCTTATTACTTGGTTATTCAGACTGACAAATGAGTACAGTAACTTCAAGATGGCATCAGTAATTGGTATTGTAACATTCGTAGTTTGTGCAGCCCTTTCACTTCTTACTTTCTCAAGAATGATAGGTGGAGATAAAGAGGGGGTATACAGATAATGAAAAAAACATGGAAAATAGTCGGAAGACATATCTTTCTTGCAGTACTTGCATTTATATGGTTGATACCAGTTTTTTGGTTGGTAGTAACAACATTTGGAGTAGAAAAGGGAATTAATACAAATCATTTCTTCCCAGAACAGTGGACACTTGCAAACTATCATCAGCTTTTCTTTAAGCCAGATGCAGCAGCAAACTTCCCTGCATGGTTCAAGAATTCAATGATTATTGGTGTCTTTAGCTGTCTTGTTTCATCAATATTTGTAATCATGACAGCTTACGCATTTTCATTTATTGAATTTAAGGGTAGAAAGAAGCTTATGAGCTTTTCTCTCATCCTTGGTATGTTCCCAGGCGTACTTTCAATGATTGCGATGTATTTCATTTTGAAGATGCTGGGACTTACTGATAGTGTAGTAGGACTCATTATCCTTTATTCAGGTGCATCTGGTCTTGGCTACCTGATTTTGAAGGGATTCTTTGATACAATTCCTACATCACTTCACGAAGCAGCAAAGCTTGAGGGAGCATCAGAGGCAACAATTTTTGCCAAGATTGTAGTGCCACTTTCAAAGCCAATGATTGTTTATACAGTAATCAATTCATTCCTTAATCCTTGGATGGATTTCGTAATGGTTCGTCTGATGATTAAGTCAAAGGATGCAGCAGACTGGACAATGGCTTTAGGTCTTTTCAACTTACTTCAGAGAGCTCTTGTTAACCAGTACTTCGCATACTTCTGTTGCGGTGGATTAATGATTGCAGTGCCAATCTCTATCCTCTTTATCATCATGCAGAAGTTCTACGTAGAAGGTGTTACTGGCGGAGCCGTGAAGGGATAAGGAAATTTTTTGTCGAGTCGACTTTGAGATAATTATATGTAATATATGTGAAATGCGCCCCACCGAGGGGCGCTTTTCTATAATATTTCATATTTTTTGTATACTCTTTACACAATTATAATGTAGTATAATGTCCATAAAACGGGGGGATTTACAATCCTGAAATTTTAAGGAGGAACCCGCAATGGACAATGAATTTAGAGAGTATATTACTTTTGTAGTAAAGACCAAGGATGGCAATGAAGTAGAAATGGCTGTCATTGACCAGTTTGAGTTCGAGAACAAAGGTTATGTAGCCGCAGCAATAGTTGATGGTGATACAGTTAGTGATGAGGGTTGTTTTATCTATCGAGTAAAAGTTGGAGAAGAGGATTTTAAGGTAGAGAAAATCACTAACCAAATCGACTACAACAGAATTGCAGAAGCGTATATGGAGATGATATGATGATTAAAATGGCCAGCTTGAAAGAGCTGGTCATTTAATTTTTTAAGTAATTAATTTATAATCGAAGTCGGTGGAACAATTATTTGAACTGCTGGGATTTATAGATTGGTGGATAAATATTTTTAATGAAGAAAAGATTTAGTTTTGCAAAATTAAGAAAAATAATCGTAGTAATACTTATTTGGATTGTTTTTATAGTAAAAGCAACCCTTGTTTTTCAGACTGCTTACGAGGCGTCAGACAGAGCTCTTGAATACATAGATAACCCTGCTGATGGGGTTACTGTTATTGATAAGATTAAGCTATTAGAATTTACACCTGAAAATCCAGAGATTGGTTTTATTTTTTATCCAGGTGCTCTTGTTGAGCCGGATGCATATGCTCCATTGATGGAACAGCTAGCAGAACATGGGATTAAATGCATTATAGTAAGAATGCCTCAATACATGGCACTTTTGGATGCGAACGGTGCTCGTGGAATCAGAGAAATGTACCCTGAGATTAAGCATTGGTATTTAGGTGGACATAGTCTTGGTGGTGCCATGGCTTCTATGTATGGAAACATTCACAGTGATGAATTTGATGGGCTTATCTTTTTGGCTGCATACGCCACAGATGATTTAACAGATGATGATATAAAGGTTCTTTTAGTTCGTGGAGATCAGGATAAGGTTTTAAATATGGACAGATATAATGAATGTCTTAAGAACCTTCCTTCTGATTATCAGGAATGTGTTATCAAGGGTGGATGTCATGCATACTTTGGCGACTATGGCCCACAGCAGGGTGATGGTAAACCATCTATCACTGTGGAGGAGCAGACAGCGATAACCGTAGAAAAACTAGTAGAATTTATGGAATAATCACGAAATTTTTGTGAAAGCAATTGTACAATTAAGTTTTTCTTTATATTCTTTAAGTGGGAGCATATTGTTTTGTGATAGGAGGCAATATGGAACTTAAGGATAGACACGTATACGAAAGAAATAAACTTGCATTTAAGTTTGGAACCATAATAATGGTGTTTGAAGTTTTATCGACTATCGTCTACCAGGCAAGTCGAGTAGGCTTTTTGACCACCAATGTTATGTTAGTTATTCAGGCTTTAATTGCAGGTTTTTTTATTTATAGTTATCTTCGTTACAGCAAAAGAAACCGCGGAAAATATCTGATGATGGCATCTCTTATAGGCAGCTACTTTGTAGTAATGCTGGGAAGTGTTCACATCACCTATATTTGGGCTTTTGGACCAGCTCTTCTGATTGAGGTTTTGTTGTTCGCGGATAATACGTTGACGTTGGCCACAGCAGCATTGGTAGTAGCAATTAACGCCGGATATCTTCCTCTTTTCTACAAGTATTCAGTAGAAGTTGAAGATAGAAGGCATGCAGTTTCGACGGATTTAGTATTTTCGATTTTGATTAGTTTGATGGCAATTTTCTATGTACGCCTTAACAGTAAGCATAATGGGGAGTCCTTGGAAGAGATTGAAGAAGGTGCAAGACTGCAGGAAGAAAATGCAAGAGTAATGAAGGAGATTGGTGAGCAGATTGCATCAAAGCTTGAGGATGCCAATGAGGCAATGGAAGGCTTGGCTGCAAAGGTCACATCTTCTGCAGAAAGTGCTCAGCAGATTTCTGCCTCTGTTACCATGACAGCTGAGGCTATCCAGACTCAGACAGAGATGAATTCCAATATTACAGAGTCACTTGAGAATATCGCACATCAGTCGAGAGCCATGCGACGTAATGCTGATGAGGTTACAGACAATATCAGTGATGGTAATTCGTTGGTACAGGAGCTTAGAAAGAAGTCAGAAGAATCATCAGCAATAAATGCTGAAACAGCCACTATGACAGCTGATTTGCAGCAGTCTGCTGATACAGTTAAGGATATCGTAAGCACGATTCTTGATATCAGTGGACAGACAAACCTGTTAGCTCTTAATGCATCTATTGAGGCAGCTCGCGCTGGTGAGGCTGGTAAGGGATTTGCAGTTGTAGCTGATGAAATCAGAGCTCTATCAGAGCACACAAAAGAGTCAGCAGAAGAGATCGCAAATACGATAGATGAGCTTATTAAGAAGGTAAATATCGCATCTGATAATATGCAGCGTTCAGTCGATTCTGCATATCAACAGGGTGAGATGATTGTTGAGACAGGGGATAAATTCAAGGAGATTCTTGAAAAGGTATCAGATTTAACAAGGCGTGCGGCAGTTATTTCCGATGATGTTGATTCCTGCGTAGATGCAAACACAAAGGTAATGGATGCAATCAGCAATCTTTCAGCTACATCTGAAGAGGTGGCTGCATCAGCAGAATCAAGTATTACAATTAGTGAGGATTGCGAGAATGATATGAAGAGTACAGAAGATATACTTCATGCAATCCTTGAGATTAGTAGAGCGAATAATTAATAATGGAAAAATAGTGGGGCCTGAGGCATTTGCTTCGGGCTCTTTTTCATTGCGTACAAGCAAACAAATGTTTGAATTATTTATAGTCTGTGCTATAATGATTCATGTACAGTTGGCTTATATTTTAGGTGACGATATGGATTTTAAATTACATTCAAATTTTAAGCCTACAGGCGATCAGCCTCAGGCTATAGAGGATTTGGTCCGTGGTTTCAAAGAGGGAAATCAGATGCAGACACTTCTCGGTGTCACTGGTTCTGGAAAGACCTTCACCATGGCCAATGTTATAGAACAGCTGAATAAACCTACACTTATTATTGCACACAATAAGACATTGGCAGGGCAGCTTTATTCTGAGTTCAAGGAATTTTTCCCAGAAAATGCAGTTGAATATTTTGTATCATACTATGATTACTATCAGCCAGAGGCGTATGTGCCTAGCACTGATACCTACATCGCGAAGGATTCTTCCATTAATGATGAGATAGATAAGCTGCGTCTTTCTGCTACAGCATCCTTGTCGGAAAGAAGAGATGTTATTATCGTATCTTCTGTTTCTTGCATCTACGGCATTGGTGAGCCAGACGATTTCCAAAATATGATGGTTTCTCTGCGCCCTGGAGATTTTAAAGATAGGGACGATGTCATTCATGAACTTATCAACATTCAGTACATGCGAAATGACATGGATTTTGCTCGTGGTACATTTCGTGTTCGTGGAGACACCCTCGAGGTTATTCCAGCAAATACCAGCGATTATGGTATACGCATAGAGTTCTTTGGTGATGAGATAGACCGTATATGCGAAACAGAAATCATGACAGGTCAGGTGAAGCGAGAGCTGGAGCATGTGGCCATCTTCCCAGCCAGTCATTATGTTATTCCACAGGATAAGATTAATTCAGCCTGCGCCAGCATTGAGGCAGAGCTGGATGAGAGAATCAAATATTTTAAATCAGAGGATAAGTTAATCGAGGCTCAGCGAATTGGTGAGCGTACTAACTTTGATATAGAGATGCTTCGTGAGACAGGCTTCTGTTCCGGTATCGAAAATTATAGCCGTCACATGACTAATCAACAGCCAGGGGAGCCACCAAAGTGTCTTATAGATTACTTCGGCGATGATTTCCTTATCATCGTGGACGAGAGTCACATTACATTGCCACAGGTTCGTGGTATGTTTGCGGGAGATCAGGCCAGAAAGCGTACTCTTGTGGAGTATGGTTTCCGCCTTCCATCAGCCCTTGATAACAGGCCACTTAACTTCGGTGAGTTTGAATCAAAGCTGGATCAGATTATGTTTGTTTCAGCTACTCCTGGAGATTACGAGGAAGAGCACGAAATGCTTCGTACTGAGCAGGTTATCCGCCCTACAGGCTTGCTTGATCCAGAGGTGGAGGTTCGCCCTGTAGAAGGCCAGATTGACGACCTGTTCAATGAAATCAAGAAAGAAACAGCAAAGAAAAATAAGGTTATGATTACCACCCTTACAAAGCGTATGGCAGAGGACCTTACAGATTATCTGGCAGAGCTTGGCGTCAGGGTTAAATACATGCATTCCGACATCGACACCATGGAGCGTGCGGAAATCATCCGTGACCTGCGACTGGATGTGTTTGATGTACTTGTTGGAATCAATCTTCTTCGAGAGGGTCTGGATATACCAGAGATTACTTTGGTTGCTATTTTAGATGCGGATAAGGAAGGCTTCCTTCGAAGTGAGCGTTCATTGATTCAGACTATTGGTCGTGCTGCTCGTAATTCAGAGGGCCATGTTATTATGTACGCCGATACCATGACAGAATCAATGGAGAAGGCCATCTCAGAGACCGAACGTCGTCGCGAGATTCAGAAAGCTTACAACGAGGCAAATGGAATCACGCCTACAACAATCCAAAAATCTGTCCGAGAGCTTATCTCCATTTCCAAGGATATTGCAAAGAAGGAGATGCAGTTTAAGAAGGACCCAGAAGAGATGGATAAGCAGGAGCTTGAAAAGCTTATTGCAGATATTCAGAAGAAGATGCAGAAGGCTGCTGCAGAGCTCAACTTCGAGGCTGCCGCAGAGTATCGTGACAAGATGGTTGAACTTAAAAACATGTTGAGGGAACTATGAAAGAAAAGAAATATATAAAAATTAAAGGGGCCAACGAGCACAACCTTAAGAACATCAGCATAGATATTCCACGTGATGAGTTTGTAGTGCTTACAGGCCTTTCCGGCTCAGGAAAATCATCCTTAGCCTTTGATACAATCTTTGCCGAGGGTCAGCGCCGCTACATGGAGTCATTATCCAGCTATGCCCGCCAGTTCTTAGGCCAGATGGAAAAACCAAATGTGGAGCACATGGAAGGTATGCCTCCTGCTATCTCTATTGATCAGAAGAGCACAAACCACAACCCACGTTCTACAGTTGGAACAGTTACAGAGATTTACGATTACATGCGACTTCTCTATGCCCGTTGTGGTGTGCCACACTGTCCAAACTGTGGCAAGCCTATCAGCAAGCAGACAGTTGACCAGATGGTAGATGTGATAATGGCATTGCCTGAGCGTACTAAGATTCAGCTTCTTGCTCCAGTTGTAAGAGGCCGAAAGGGTACTCATGAAAAGCTTTTTGAGAAGGCAAAGAAGTCTGGCTATGTTCGTGTAAACGTTGATGGAAATGTTTACGATTTATCCGAGGAAATCTTATTAGATAAGAATATAAAGCATAATATCGAGATAGTTGTTGACCGTCTTGTTATCAAGGAAGGCATCGAGAAACGTCTTACAGATTCTATCGAGGCAGTGCTAAAGCTGGCAGAGGGACTGATGATTGTAGATGTTATTGATGGTGAGCCTATCAGGTTTTCTGAAGGATTTTCATGTCCTGATTGTGGAATCAGCATCGATGAGGTAGAGCCACGAAGCTTCTCATTCAATAATCCATTCGGTGCGTGCCCAGAGTGTTTTGGTTTGGGATATAAGATGGAATTTGATGAGGATTTGATGATTCCTGATAAGAGTCTTTCTTTCAATGGTGGCTGTGTTCAAGTTATGGGATGGCAGTCATCTAATAAGAAGGGCAGCTTTGCCCATGCTTTGCTTGAGGCACTGGCGTCTGAATATGACTTCTCACTGGATACACCATATAAGGATCTACCAGAGAAGATTCGTCACATGTTTATTCATGGATTTGATAAGTCAGTGGATGTTCACTATGAAGGGCAGCGTGGACGAGGTGTATATCCTACAGTATTTGAGGGATTAATTGAAAACGTTAATCGCCGATATAAGGAGACATTCTCGGAGTCTGCCAAGAGAGAGTACGAGGAGTTCATGTTCTACAGTGAGTGTCCTTGCTGTCATGGACAGCGATTAAAGAAGGAGTCACTGGCTGTTACTATCGACGATAAAAATATTTTTGAAATGACTCAGTATCCTATCCACGAGCTTTATGATTTGATTGAGAATCTTCAGCTTACAGAACAGCAGAAGAAGATAGGTGCAGTGGTACTTAAAGAGATTAGAAATAGATTGAAATTCATGGTGGATGTGGGATTGGATTATCTCACCCTTGCCAGAGCTACAGCTTCTCTTTCAGGTGGAGAGGCTCAGCGAATCCGCCTTGCTACGCAGATTGGTTCGGGCCTGGTTGGCGTAGCCTACATTTTGGATGAGCCATCTATTGGCCTTCACCAAAAGGATAATGACAAGTTATTAGCATCCCTTAAGGGATTGAGAGACCTTGGAAATACGCTGATTGTTGTAGAACATGATGCGGATACCATGAAGGCGGCGGATTATCTTGTGGATATCGGACCTCGCGCAGGCAAGGATGGTGGAGAAGTGGTTGCTGCCGGCACACCTGCAGAGATTATGGCGAACCCTAATTCCATCACAGGTCAGTATCTTAGTGGAAAGCTTTGCATCCCTGTCCCTTCTGAGAGAAGAGAGCCAAAGGGCTGGCTCACAATCAAAGGTGCTAGAGAGCACAACCTTAAAAATATCGACGTAGATATTCCACTTGGAATAATGACTGTTGTTACTGGTGTATCAGGTTCTGGAAAGAGTTCCCTTATCAACGAGATTCTTTACAAGGATTTGGCTAAGCGCCTTAACAGAGCAAGAAAGATTTCTGGAAAGCATGATGATATCCTTGGTGTTGAGGCCTTGGATAAGGTTATCGATATTGACCAGTCACCAATTGGACGTACACCTCGTTCAAATCCTGCCACTTACACTGGTGTATTTGATCTGATTCGTGACTTGTTTGCAGGTACTACCGAGGCAAAGGAGCGTGGTTATAGCAAGGGAAGATTCTCATTCAATGTGAAGGGCGGCCGCTGTGAGGCCTGCGCAGGTGATGGTATCATCAAAATCGAGATGCATTTCCTTCCTGATGTGTATGTGCCTTGTGAGGTCTGCGGTGGAAAGAGATATAATCGCGAGACTCTAGAAGTTCATTACAAGGGTAAGACAATATACGATGTATTGGATATGACAGTGGAGGAGGCTTGCGAGTTCTTCAAGAACGTACCAAGCATCTACAACAAGATTCAATGCCTATATGATGTAGGACTGGGCTATATCAAGCTTGGTCAGCCATCTACTACACTTTCAGGTGGAGAGGCTCAGCGAATCAAGCTTGCTACAGAGCTTTCACGCCGTGCTACTGGAAAGACAATTTACATATTAGATGAGCCTACTACAGGATTACACTTTGATGATGTAAATAAGCTTGTGGAGATTATGCGCAAGCTTTCTGATTCTGGAAACACTGTTGTTGTAATTGAACACAATCTTGATGTTATTAAGTGTGCAGATTACATCATTGATATGGGTCCTGATGGTGGCGACCGAGGTGGCACAGTCATTGCAAAGGGTACTCCGGAGGAGATTGTGAAGGTTAAGAAGAGCTATACAGGACAGTATTTGAAAGAGTACTTGAATCCTTAAAGATTTCGTATATAATAGAAAAGTAAAAATGCGTAAATCTGTCCAAATCGGACAGTTCTAGAATATACAGAAATTAGAAAGGAATAAGAAAATGGCAGGTTCAGATATCGGAATTGATTTAGGTACAGCTAGCGTTCTTGTATATGCAAAGGGCAAGGGCGTTGTTTTAAAAGAGCCTTCAGTAGTGGCTTTTGATAGAGATACTAACAAGATTAAGGAAATCGGTGAGGAGGCACGTCTTATGATTGGACGTACTCCTGGTAATATTGTGGCAGTTCGTCCACTTCGTCAGGGTGTTATCTCTGATTACACAGTTACAGAAAAGATGATTAAGTACTTCGTACAGAAGGCAATGGGCAAGAAGAGCTACCGCAAGCCTCGTATTGCTGTTTGCGTACCTTCTGGTGCTACAGAAGTAGAGAAGCGTGCCGTTGAGGATGCAGCTTTTGCAGCAGGCGCACGTGAGGTATCTATCATCGAGGAGCCTATCGCAGCAGCTATCGGTGCTGGTATCGATATTTCACTTCCAATGGGTAACATGATTGTAGATATCGGTGGTGGTACAGCAGATATCGCTGTTATCTCACTTGGTAGCTCAGTTGTCAGCACATCTATCAAGGTTGCTGGTGATGATTTCGACGAGGCTATCGTTCGTTACATGAGAAAGAAGCACAATCTTCTTATCGGTGAGCGTACAGCCGAGGATATTAAGATTAAGATTGGTCGTTGCTTCCCACTTGGCGAGGCAGAGACTATGGATGTTAGAGGAAGAAACCTTGTTTCAGGTCTTCCAAAGACTATTACAGTATCTTCAGAGGAGACAGAGGAAGCTCTTAAGGAATCCACAATGCAGATCGTTGAGGCTATTCATTCTGTTCTCGAGAAGACTCCACCAGAGCTTGCAGCTGACGTTGCCGACAGAGGTATCGTACTTACAGGTGGTGGTGCACTTCTTCGTGGTCTTGAGGAGCTTATCGAGGACCGCACAGGGATTAACACAATGACTGCTGATGAAGCTATGACTTGCGTAGCTATCGGAACAGGTCGTTATGTAGAGCTTTTATCAGATTAATTTTATACGGGTAAATATTTATAACCCCAATTGTTAAAATTTTTAACAGTTGGGGTTATTTTTATTTTAAAGTCTCCGATAACCTAGATGTAGAATATTGTAAAGGTATGACTTCTTGTGGGCTACTTAAGGAAAAAGCCCACAAGAACTTGGCTTTGCCAAGCAATATTTTCTTTCAGAAAATATTGGTCCATGTCCGGTTCTTGATTTTCTGAAGAAAATCAAAAACCTTTGCTTTTTAGTAGGGGGCTCACATGGTAAAAGGACTCTATACAGGCTATACCGGAATGGTAAACGAGCAGAGAAGAATGGATGTTATGACTAACAATCTTGCCAACTCTGCTACCACAGGATATAAGAAGGAAGCTATGATTGCCCAGGCTTTCGATGAGCGTTTAGCAATCAAAATCAAAGATACATCCCATTTACACAATGCACCAGAGGGAATCGGATACATTTCACTTGGAACAAAAGTAGGTGAGACTTATACAAACTGGGACCAAGGCGCATTCCAGATTACTGATAAGGATTCTGATGTGGCGCTGGCAGGAAAAGGCTTCTTTGCTATTGAGTTCACAAACAAGGCTGGCGAAACATCTATCAAATACACAAGAGATGGTGCATTTGTAGTAGATGTGGACGGCTACCTAAGAACAGTTGATGGTGATTATGTTCTCACACAGGATGGAGCGATGAATTCACAGGGTGGAGAGGACAATTACGTACAGATTGATCCTAATCTCAAATATCAGATATCTCCAGACGGAACCATTCGACAGAATGGAGAAGAAGTTACCACTATAGGTGTTATAGATATCGAGAATTACGATTATATAAATAAATATGGTGAGAACCTCTACGATTTAATCGACGGTGGAACCATCATTGAAAGTGAAGCATCAGTTCAGCAGGGTATGCTGGAAGCTTCAAATGTAAACGTAATTGATGAAATGGTTAGCATGATTACAATAGCCCGTGCATATGAGGCAGGTCAGAAGATGATTCAGACTGAGGACTCAACGTTGGAAAAGACATGTAATCAGGTTGGCAATGTATAGGAGGTAGCTAGATGGTAAGATCGCTTTGGTCCGGTGCTTCCGGAATGAAAGGTCAGCAGATTCAGGTTGATACAATAGCTAACAACTTAGCCAATGTTAATACCACAGCCTATAAGGCACAGTCGGCACAGTTCAAGACATTGCTTTATCAGACGCTGGAAGCTACCAGTACAAACGCTCAGGGTGAATCAAAGCCTACAAGTGCACAGGTTGGTTTGGGAACAAGAGTAGCATCTTTGAATGCTAACTTCACCCAGGGTGCTCAGATGGCTAACGATAGCAAGACTGCAATGTGTATCATAGGCGAGGGCTTCTTCGCAGTTCAGGATGGAGATGAAACCCACTATACACGTAATGGTAACTTCACATGGGCAATAGGTCCAAATGGTGATAAGGTCCTTACAACAGCTGAGGGCTATCAGGTTCTTGATCAGGCTGGACAGGTAGTAACACTTCCAGCAACAGCAGGTGAGCTTGGTTTTGCAGTAAATATTGATGATGGTTCTTTATCTTACAAGGACGCAGCAGGTAATATCATTCAGACAGGCCAGTCTATTGCTTTATATCAGTTTACTAACCGAGTAGGACTTAATAAGATTGGCGAGAATCTTTACGACGAGTCAGATGCTTCTGGCGAACCTATCAGCGAGTGGAACACTCAGGGAGTTATTCGAAGCCAGATAGCACAGTGCTATTTGGAAGGTTCAAATGTAAATGTAGCTGATGAAATGGTAAATCTTATCATTGCGCAGCGTGCATATGAAATGAATTCAAAGGCTATTACCACTTCAGATACCATGCTGGAGCAGGCTAATAATTTGAAGAGATAATGTTACTGAATAGCAGCATTATTAGAAAATAAAAAGGGATAGTAGCTGTTGTTTGTCACGAAAGGGGACGAAAAAATGGATGTAACAGGAATGAGCACGTATTTGCAAACACAATACGCGAATCAAACTAAGGCAAATGCTGAGGCAACTGCCAAATCTGTCAATGGAATTTCAAAGGATTCCAGTAAAGAAGAAATCACCAAGGCGGTAAAGGATTTCGAGACCTACATGATGGAACAGGTTATCAAGCAGATGAAGGAGACCTTCGTAAACGAAGACGAGGATGAGGACACTACAATGTCCCAGTACAAGGACCTTTATCTTGACCAAGCCATAACCCATATCGCATCACAGCTGGTAGATCAGATAGGTGGTTCTGTAACAGATGACTTCGTAGAGCAGATTATGAGAAACTACGGCATCACAGGAACATCTAGTCAGGCTGTCGAGAACACAGGTCTCAACAATGAAGATGTATCTGACGATATAGCGAAGGCTAATTCTTCTACAGTGCAGTCAGTTCAAAGTTAATATGATCTTGATTACATGCCACCCAGAGATTCTGGGTGGTATTTTTGTGTCAGTAATCTATGTGAAAATAGATATTATTAATCTGAAATTGAATTCCATATATATGAGTATCGCAAATCAATGGTAAAGCGCTATTTCACAAGCTCTAAGTGATAAAATAGAAGCAGATTTAAAAAGTGATTATCGCAAACCAGCTGATTTAACGGCTTTGCTAAATGTCTTGTGATAGAAATCTATGTAAATTCATAAAAAATCCTCATGAAATGATTGGAAAAATGCAAATATCTATCACTAATGATCGAGAAAGCATTATCACTTCGTGGGTTTGCGATAAGGATAAGAAGAAAAAAGGGTGTTGAGTATCACTGGATTGACTATTATGGTTGAAACTCCGTAAATTTGCGATAGCGAATAAAGGTAATATGAGAAAGAATATTATTAAGACACTTGCAATGGTAACAGTAGTAGGTACACTTCTTGGTACTACAGGACTTACAGCATTTGCTGCAGAAACAGCAGGCATAACTTTAACTTGGGAAGATTAAAAAACAGATTATTTAAAGGCTGTCATTAAATTGATAGTCTTTTTGCAGAAATAAAAATAATGTCCTATATATATTATGTGAAGCTAGAGTTATTAAAAGTTGGGGACAAGACGATTAGTTGCAATAATATAACTTTCTGTTGACGCAGAAATAAATCTATGTTATCTTAATCTAAATCATTAATTTCTAAAATATTTCTTCAAGAAAATCAGATTTTTCCCATTGTAAAATTTACAAATTAAAACAAAATAACAGGAGGCGATAAGCTATAGAAAAATATTTTGAAAACCAAATAGAGTCGATAAATCAAGAACTATCAGCAATAGATGACGAGATACAAAAACTTCCATCAGGGGAATTAAAGGTGTATCCCAATAATTATTCATATAGATGGTATTTAGTTGATGGGGAGGCAAGACAGTATCTTCCGCGAAAAGAGAATAAGATAGCAGAAGACTTAGCATTAAAGAAATATTATCAATTGAAAAAGAATGCCTTGCTCGAAAAGCGAGAGAACATTATGAAAAGGCAGTGTGAATCATATGACGATAACGAAAAGTTACATAAGTTCTTAAACAATGAAGGCTATATTCAATTGATTGGGCATTTGCTTAGTGGAGATAGCTTTACCGAAAAAACTAAGTCTGTTTGGGCAAATGAAGAGTATCATACCAATCTCAAATACTCTGAACAGCTAACACATTTAGGTCCATCAGGGACGTATCTTAGATCAAAATCAGAAGTCTTCATAGATATGGCATTGACACAGCATGGAATTCCGTTTAGATATGAGTGCGAGCTGGCAATTGATAATCATATATTCTATCCAGATTTTACAGTATTCAATCCTGCTAATGGAGAAATCATCTATTGGGAGCATTTTGGAATGATGGATGATGAGGATTATGCTAGAAATGCATTCAGTAAATTAAAGATATTTTATGAACATGGGTTGATTCCAGGGGAAAATCTTATTATGACCTTTGAAACAAAGTCGAAACCTTTCACATATTTTGATGCAGAAACGGCTTTGAAGCAGCTGAAAATGTAATTGATTAAATTGAAGTTTTGTGTATCGCAAATTAACGAGCCTTAGCTATCTAATGAGTGCCACGCGATAGAAAACCACTTCATATTGAACAAGATACTATCGCAAATCAACAAGAACATAGGACCTTCAGGATACATAGTGATAAAAAATTGATGAAATCTTTATAAAAATACTAAAAAGCGCATGCTAAATAGAAAGAATCTATCACTAAGAAGTCTATAAGAAACATAGTGTCGTGCTCTTGCGATAAAATATTTTAGAAAAAGAACTTCAAAGTATCGCAAGAAGTAGGTAGATGCTAGATTCTTTGTTGGTTTGCGATAATAGAAGATGCTAGAAATATAAGAGAAAGGTAACTATAAAAAATCAATAAGGATTATGGTAATATATATCCCATGGAAGAAATAACAGGATACGTAGAAAATATAATATATAGAAATGCCGATAACGGCTATACAGTGCTGGATTTTGTGGTAGATGAATTCCTGATTACCTGCACGGGAATATTCCCCACTGTAGGTGAAGGAGAAAATCTCCTACTCAGAGGTGATTATGTAGATCATCCTACCTATGGTAAGCAGTTCAAGGCTGTAAGCTATGAGGCGGTGGCGCCTACAGATGCTGCATCAATGGAAAGATATCTTGGTTCTGGTGCAATCAGAGGAATTGGTCCGAAGCTGGCAGCCAGAATCATAAAGATGTTTGGTGATGATACTTTCAGAATCATAGAGGAAGAACCAGAGCGCCTAGCAGAGGTAAAAGGAATTTCCATCAACAAAGCTATGGAGATTTCAGATCAGATTGTAGGTGCCAAGGATATCAGAAATGCCATGATTTTCCTTGATAGATTTGGACTTCATGGAAATAAGGCTATCAAGATTTATAACCGATTTGGAAATGATATCTACAATATAATCCAAAGTAATCCATATAAGTTGGCAGATGAGGTGGCAGGAATAGGTTTTAAGACTGCTGACGAGATAGCAAGCCAGGTAGGAATCAAGGTTGATTCAGAGTTCAGAATTAAGGGCGGCATTATTTACGTTCTCACTCAGGGCGCCAGCTTTGGTCATACATATCTACCAGAAGATGTCCTTGTAGATAAGTCAGTGGAATTGCTTAAGGTGGACGGAGAATCAGTTTCAGCGCAGATTATGAATCTGGCAATGGATAAGAAGCTGATTATCAAGCGTGATCCAGAGGGTAATCGACAGATTTATTCCAGAGCATTTTACCGTATGGAGGAATCCATTGCAGGAATGCTGAAGGATTTGAATGTGACCTACAAGGTAGATAAGGAGGATTTGGAGAAGGTCATCCGCCGCATTGAAAAGGAAGGCGAGTTTCAGCTGGATGAGCTGCAGAAGGATGCAGTGCTTGCAGCAGTAGAAAGAGGTTTCTTCGTTCTTACTGGTGGTCCTGGTACAGGAAAGACTACCACTATCACTACCATGATTCATATATTTGAGGAAGAAGGTTACAACATCTTTCTTGGTGCACCAACTGGCCGAGCTGCAAAACGAATGAGTGAAGCTACAGGCTATGAGGCTCGAACTATCCACAGAATGCTTGAGGTTTCAGGAAGAGTGGGCGATGACGATGATGACGTAACAAGCTTTGCCAAGTTTGAGAGAAACGAGGACAATCCTTTGGAATGCGACGTCATTATCATTGATGAGATGTCAATGGTGGATGTGTCTCTTATGTTTGCGTTGCTTAAGGCTATTTCTCCAGGCACCAGACTCATTCTTGTCGGTGATGAGCATCAGCTACCAAGTGTTGGTCCTGGAAATGTTTTAAAGGATATTCTGGCATCTGGTGAATTCACATCAGTAACTTTAGAGAAGATTTTCCGACAGGCTCAGGAGAGCGATATTGTCATGAATGCCCACAAGATTCACCAGGGAGAGCATGTGGTACTGGACAATAAATCAAAGGATTTCTTCTTCCTGAAAAGAGATGAGGCAGATACCATCATCAACGTTATGCTTACTCTTGTAAGGGACAAGATGCCAAAGTATGTTGATGCTGGTATCAGTGAGATTCAGGTGCTTACTCCTACCAGAAAGGGACTTATCGGTGTAGAGCGTCTGAACACAATTTTACAGCGTTTCCTTAATCCAGAATCTCCTGAAAAGAAGGAGTGGAAGGGTGACACCAGGCTTTTCCGAGAAGGTGATAAGGTTATGCAGATTAAGAATAACTATCAGCTTGAATGGGAGGTCACAGGCAATTACAACATCACTTTGGAAAAGGGCGTTGGTGTTTTTAATGGCGATGTGGGAATAATTAAGGATATCAATGACTGGGCAAAAACTGTTACGGTAGAGTTTGAAGAAGGCAGAAAGGTTGTATATCCGTTTGCTAATCTGGATGAACTGGAGCTTGCTTACGCTATCACTATCCATAAGTCCCAGGGTTCGGAGTATCCAGCAGTGGTTATGCCTATTATGGAAGGGCCAAGGATGCTGATGAATAGAAACATTCTATATACTGCCATTACCCGAGCAAAAAAATGCGTCACCATGGTAGGCGACGCAGATGTTTTGTATTCTATGATTGATAATGTTTCTCAGGCTAAACGCTATTCTGGTCTCAAGGACAGAATAGAAGAAGCTTTTAGAGAATCGATTTTATAAACTTATCGCTATAAGCACTATCAGCTAAATTGATGATTTCACCTTCATCCAGCTGAACTACAGGTCGTGAAAGGTTTGATTTATTGATATAAACCACACGGCCTGTTTTTGCGTCGTTAAGCATTACACGGCTATTGTTATAGGTGTTTGCAATATGCTCAAGGAAGGTAAGGATGAATTTTGTATTAAATTTCTGTAAGCCTTCCTTTTCGAATTCACTGATTACCTGGAATGAGCACAGAGGATCACGATGAGCTCGTGCTGAGGTCATGGCATCATAAACATCAGCGATAGCAACAATGCTTGCAAAATCATCTATTTCATCTTCCTCCAAGCCTCTTGGATAGCCGCTGCCGTCACATCTTTCGTGGTGCTGCAAAGCCGCATACAAAATTCTTGGGTCAAAGCCTTTATCATTAAGAATCTTTTTGCCTAGAGTGGTGTGAGTCTTCATAACAGCAAACTCTTCTGCTGTTAATTTTTCAGGCTTATCAATTATATTCTTTGGAATCTGAGTCTTACCAATATCATGAAGGAGACCTGCAAGAGTTAAAAGATTAACGTCCGCAAGAGGCCATTTCAGCCATTTTCCAATAACACGGGAAATAAGCCCAACGTTTAATGAATGAGAATAGATTGGGTCCTCAAGATTTCTCATATTGCTGAGCATATTTAATAGCTCAATTGTTGTCTTGGATTTAAAAAGAGACTCACAATTCTTAAGCATTTCCTCTGTGGAACATTTATTGCCATTTAAAATGTCGTCAAAATTCTTCTGAAGAAACGCTATATTAATGGCATAATCCGACTGGAATTTTTGGAAAGCCGGAGAAGCCTTTAATCTTTGTGTGTAAGGGATTTGCGTGTTTGATTGTTTTACTGTTTCTTTTGGTTGAGATAGGCTGGATGTCTTTTTCTTTTCTTTTGGAGCGGCCTTTGGGTTTTCTGGTTCTGGCTCTGGCTCGGGTGCTACCTCAACAGGAGCTTCCTCTTCTACATCCTCCACGGTGGCAGACTCTATCTTATAGAAAGTGAGCTTGGCAATCATTTGAGGCGTAAGCTTTTCCCCAGCCTTAATAATGGTCTGCCCTCTTTTTGTAACCACTGGTTCAGCTACAATCATATTAGGTTCAAGTTTGTCTACTGTTAAAGTTGTCATCTTAAGACCTCACCTATTGTATATACAATTTAATTATAATAATAGAAAAATCTAAAGACAATATAGTTCACAGTACTTACAAATTTTAAACTTGTGAATTGTCCGTGAAATAAGACAAAAACAGCAATATAGTTGTTGTTAAAGGATGATTTGGGGAGTATACTATCTTTACCTAAGTATGTGCTTAGGTTAGTTTCATTTTTTAAAATTTCATAGAAAGAGAGTCGAAAATGGAAAAGTTACTTTTTACTTCAGAGTCAGTAACAGAAGGCCATCCAGATAAGGTATGTGATGCCATATCTGATGCCATCCTCGATGCTTGCTTAGCTGAAGATCCAATGAGTAGAGTAGCTTGTGAGTCATGCTCATGTACAGGTTTCGTACTTGTTACAGGTGAGATTACCACTAAGGCTACACTCGATGTTCCAGCTATTGTTCGCAAGACTCTTCTTGAAATCGGTTATGACGATGGAAAGAAAGGCATTGATGGAAACTCTTGCGCTGTTATGGTCGCTCTTGATCAACAATCCGCAGACATTGCAATGGGTGTTGACAAGGCTCTTGAGGCAAAGGAAGGCTCACTTACAGACGACCTGGATACAGGCGCCGGTGACCAGGGTATGATGTTCGGTTACGCTACTAACGAAACAGAAGAGCTCATGCCTTATCCTATTTCTCTTGCTCATAGACTTGCTCTACAGCTTGCAAATGTTCGCAAAGACGGTACTTTAAAGTACCTCAGACCAGATGGAAAGACACAGGTATCTGTAGAGTATGACGAAGCTGGCAAGCCAGTTAGACTTGAAGCAGTAGTTTTATCTACTCAGCATGACGAAGACGTTACTCAGGAACAGATTCACGAAGACATTAAGAAATATGTCTTTGATCCAGTCCTTCCAAAGGACATGATTGATGATAAGACAAAGTTCTACATCAATCCAACAGGCCGCTTTGTTATCGGTGGCCCACACGGTGATGCAGGTCTTACAGGCCGCAAAATCATCGTTGACACTTATGGTGGATATGCTCGTCACGGCGGCGGTGCTTTCTCAGGAAAGGACTGCACAAAGGTAGACCGCTCAGGTGCTTATGCAGCACGTTACGTTGCAAAGAACATCGTTGCAGCAGGCCTCGCTGACAAGTGCGAGATTCAGCTTTCATACGCTATCGGCGTTGCAGAGCCAACATCAGTTATGGTAGATACATTCGGAACAGGAAAGGTATCAGATACAAAGCTTGTTGACATTGTTCGTGAGAACTTTGATCTTCGTCCAGCTGGTATTATCAAGATGCTCGACCTTCGTCGTCCAATCTACCGTCCAACAGCAGCGTATGGTCACTTTGGTCGTACAGATGTTAAGCTTCCATGGGAGCAGACAGACAAAGCTGCGGTATTAAAGAAATATCTTTAATATTTTACTTATGTTATAATTTAGACAGTCCTAAGAAATTGGGGCTGTCTATTTTTTTGAGGTGTATTCCATGAAACTAAAACACAGACTTATAATTTCATTTTTCATAATCGCCATCGTTCCTATCATCATGTATGTGTTACTGCTATTGAGTGGTAGGTTTGATCGCACTTTACTGAAATTCGTAATTGCGGAAATGCTCATTATGGCATTCACTGCGTTTATGATGGTTACATGGGTATATGGTGGTGTGGTTATTCAGCTGAAAAAGCTGATACGAGCTGCCAATAATATCAAAGAGGGCAATCTGGATTACAGTGTTGCCAGCACAGGCACAGATGAAATGAGCGAGCTTTGTAATTCATTCGAGGATATGCGTGTTCGCCTTAAAAACAATGCCAAGGATAGGCTGGAGGATGAGGCAGAGCAGAGGGCATTGATTTCTAACATCGCTCATGATCTTAAGACTCCTATCACTGCTATAAAGGGCTATGCAGAGGGTATGCTTGATGGGGTGGCAGACACTCCGGAGAAGCAGGAGAAATACATCAGAACTATCTACAATAAAGCAAACGAGATGAACACTCTTATCAACGAGCTTACATTATATTCAAATATTGATACAAACAAGATTCCATATAATTTCCAAAAGCTAAACCTAAGCGCATATTTTACAGATTGCATTGAGGAGCTTGGAATGGATTTGGAGAATCAGCATATCCGCCTGGATTACTCTAATTTTGTTGACCCTGATGTGCAGATTATTGCAGATCCGGAGCAGCTGGGTCGAATTATTCATAACATCGTCAGCAATTCGGTGAAGTACATGCGTGCTGATGTACCATCGAGAATTGGCATCGTTATTAAGGATGTAGGAGATTTTGTTCAAATCGAAATTGCTGATAATGGCAAGGGAATCGCTACCCGGGATTTGCCATATGTCTTTGATAGATTTTATCGTGCAGATACATCGCGGAATTCTGCAGCCGGTGGAAGCGGCATAGGTCTTTCTATTGTTAAGAAAATAATAGAGGATCATGGTGGCAAGATTTGGGTTACAAGCAAGGAAAACGAAGGCACTACCATGTACTTCGTAATTCGTAAATATATAGAGGAGGTCTATAATGAGTAGAATACTTATTATTGAAGATGAGGAAGCAATTGCTGAGCTTGAGAAGGACTACCTGGAGCTTTCAAACTTTGAGGTAGATATAGAGGGCGACGGTGAGAAGGGCTTACAGAAGGCACTGGCCGGAAATTACGATATGTACATCCTGGATTTGATGCTTCCAGGAATTGATGGCTTCGAGCTTTGCAAACGAATCCGCGAGGTAAAGAATGTGCCTATTCTCATGGTTACAGCAAAGAAGGAAGAAATCGACAAGATTCGTGGACTTGGGCTTGGCGCAGATGATTACATCACAAAGCCATTTTCACCAAGTGAGCTTGTTGCCCGTGTAAAGGCACATTTATCAAGATACGAGAGACTGGTTCAGTCGCCAAATATCCAAAAGGATGAAATCAGCATCCGCGGTCTTAGAATCGACAAGGCCAGCCGTAGGGTATGGATTAACGGTGAGGAGAAGATTTTCACTGCCAAGGAGTTTGATTTGCTTGCATTCCTGGCAGAAAATCCTAACGTTATCTACTCTAAGGAGCAGCTTTTCGAAACACTTTGGGGAGAGGAATCTATCGGTGATATCTCCACAGTTACTGTGCATGTTAATAAAATAAGAGAAAAAATCGAGCTGAATACTTCAAAACCTCAATATATCGAAACAATCTGGGGTGTTGGTTATAGATTCAAAGTCTGATAAAATATAATTATCACTTGAGGGGGTGTAATGATATGGAAGTTTTATTTGAAGATGACAGCATCGTAGTGTGCTATAAACCAGCAGGTCTTGCAACACAGACTAGAAATATAGGTGAAAAAGATATGGAAAGTGAGCTTTCCAACTATCTCAAGGCAAAGGGGGAGAGCCCTGAGATTCACGTGGTTCACCGTTTGGATCAGCCTGTTGAAGGCGTTATGGTTTTTGCAAAGACAAAGACCGCAGCTAACAATCTTACAAGACAGATTGCTGAGCATCAGTTTAAAAAGCATTATTATGCAATCATTACAAGAGAGTCATTCCCTGATGAAGGGGATTTAGTGGATTATCTGGTTAAAGATAATCGCACTAATCTTTCAAAGGTCGTTTCTGAGAACGACCCTAGAGCAAAGAAGGCATCTCTTCGTTATCATACAGTTGATGAGTGGGATGACAGAAAGCTACTTGATATAGAGCTTCAAACAGGCCGCCATCATCAGATTAGAATACAGCTTGCCAGCAGGACAGCACCAATTTTGGGGGATGTTAAATATGGTGGAGTTTCTACTGGACATAATTTGGCTTTGTGTTCTTATTCAATTGGATTTACACATCCTACATCTGGCAAACCTGTGGAGTTTCAGGTCAAGCCAAAGGGAGAAGATTTTCTTGACAGTAAAATAGCAAACTAGTTGATATAACGGGGGGTTACAATTGATTAAGCTATATGTATCGGTTTTTTTGCTAACAGCATTTATTATGCTGGTGTGCGGAGTCTACATAGCTACCAAGCACACAATAAAGCAAAATAAACTCAATATTTCCATAATGCAGCTGCTGGCTGTTGGAATTGTTGCGTGTCTGACATACAGTCATGCTATTTCCGTGCGTACAGAATTGGCAGCTGAGTTTGGCTATGCGTTTTATTTCATAAGCATAGACTGGATTCTTATTACATTTCTTTTTTATTCCAGACAATACACGAGAATATGGATAGATCGGTATGCATCAGGGTTGATTACGGCTACCATTGCTGTTCTTGACTCAATCAGCTTATTCTTCAACTACAAATGGCATCATGCATTTTATTTGGAGAAGAAAGAATTTGATGGAGAATGGTTCTACGCATTTAGAATAAATGATTATTATGTGGTACATCTTGTATTCTGTTACATTCTTGTAGCCATGATAATAATGATTTTTATTCAGAAATCATATTTGACTAGTGGTTTCCACAGAAACAGATATCTTTCAATTTTGGTTATCTTTGTGGGAATTATTTTACTTGATATCGTGTATTTATTTTTTAACTACCCTGTAGATATTTCTATCTGCCTGTATTCTATTGCATCGATTTTTGTTAGCTATTACACGCTTTTGTATAATCCAAAAACCTTCGTTGAATACATGCTTAGCACCATTACTGAGAGGATGGAATGTGCTCTTGTTTCTTTTGATGAAAACGACAACTGCATTTATTCCAACCAGCAGGCAAACAGAATGTTTTCTCCAGGGGGAGATACAAAGCTTATAGAGGATAGATTTAAGAGATGGCGAGAGGGCAGAGAAACAAATTCCATCTCTAATACCAACTGGAACGAGATATACAATTTTAATGGAGATGAATATCGTTTTGATATCCATTTTAATAAAATTTACGATAAGAGAGGTTTCTATTGCGGATGCTACTTCTCCTTCTATGATGTGACAGGTGATTTCCTTGCGTATGAGGAGGAGAAATACCGTTCTACTCATGATGCATTGACAGGTGCCCTTAACAGGGAAAGCTTCTATGAAGAAGTTAGAAATATTCTGGATGAAAATCCTGAAATAGACTATGTAATGGTATGCTGCGATATCAAAGGCTTTAAGCTAATCAATGATGTCTTTGGCGTGGATAAGGGTGATGAGCTTTTGGTACGTTGCGCTGATACTATTCGTGAAAGGATTTCAGTTGGTGCAACCTTTGCAAGACTTGAGGCAGATCGATTCGCTGTGTTGGTTCCAAAGAGTCGCTACAGTGAAGAAATCTTTATGACCGGAATGAATCAGATTAGCCATTCTCTGGATAATTCTCAGTATAGAATGGTCATCCTTGCCGGTGTTTATGATATCTTTGACAGAGAGGCTCCTGTTGTTTCTATGTGTGACGGTGCATTCCTTGCAATTGAATCAATTAAGGACAGCTTCAAGAATGCCATTGCATATTATGGCGACATGCTTCGCCATGAATATATGACCGAGCAGAAGATTTTGGCAGAGTTCGAGACAGCCCTTCAGACAGGTCAGTTTGCCATGTTCCTGCAGCCTGTAGTTACTGTGGATGGTAGAACTACAATGGCAGAGGCGTTGGTTCGTTGGATACATCCGGACAGAGGCATTATTGCACCACCATCCTTCATTCCACTTTTGGAAAAGACAGGATATATCTACAAGCTTGACCAGTTTATTTGGGAGCAGGCGGCTAAGAGACTTGCATACTGGTCATCCTTGGGACATGAGGAGCTTTCTATTTCAGTAAATATCTCTGTAAAGGATTTTTATTACATGGATATTTATGAGACGCTGGTATCAATTGTTGAGAAATACCATATTGAACCATCTAGATTAAAGCTGGAAATAACAGAGACTATCTTCATGACTGAGAAGGAACGTCAGATAGATATTATGGCTTCCCTTAAGGAGTATGGTTTCCTTATTGAGATTGATGATTTCGGAAGTGGATATTCTTCTTTGAACATGTTGAAGGAAGTACCTGCAGATATTCTTAAGATGGATATGGCATTCCTTGCGATGGATAAAAATATCACAAGGGGTCGCAAGATTGTTAACACAATTATTACCCTTGCAAAGGCTCTGGGGATGATGGTTACAATTGAAGGTGTGGAAAATGAGGAGCAGCTGAATTACCTAAAGGGAACAGGTGCTGATTATCTTCAGGGCTACTATTTCAATAAACCACTTCCAGTTAAGAAGTTTGAGGAGTTATATTTATAAAAAACATGAAAATACTTACAGGTCCACTCCATCTAAGGGGTGGACTTGTTTTGTATAATCCTTTATAATAGTGAAGCTTGAAAAGATTTTTAAAGAATTGAAAAGGAGAAAAAAATGGCACAGGAAAAAAAGCTGGTAGAAGCGATTACCTCTATGTCAGAGGATTTCGCACAGTGGTATACCGATGTAGTTGTTAAGGCTGATTTGATTGCATATTCATCAGTAAAGGGATGCATGATTATCAAGCCCGATGGGTATGCTATTTGGGAAAACATCCAGCACGAGTTAGACAGAAGATTCAAAGAGACAGGAGTACAGAATGTGTACATGCCGATGTTTATTCCTGAGAGTCTTCTTCAGGTTGAGAAGGACCATGTAGAGGGATTTGCACCAGAAGTAGCTTGGGTTACACACGGTGGTCTTAGCCCGCTTCAGGAGCGTCTTTGCGTTCGTCCTACTTCAGAGACTCTTTTCTGTGATTTCTATAAGGATATTATTCACTCTCACAGAGATTTACCAAAGGTTTACAATCAGTGGTGCTCAGTAGTTCGTTGGGAAAAGGAGACACGTCCATTCCTTCGTTCTAGAGAGTTCTTATGGCAGGAGGGCCACACAGCTCACGCTACAGCAGAGGAAGCAGAGGCACGTACAGTTCAGATGCTTAATCTTTACGCAGACTTCTGTGAGGAAGTTCTTGCTATGCCAGTAGTTCGCGGACAGAAGACTGAAAAAGAAAAGTTCGCAGGAGCAGAGGCTACTTACACAATCGAGGCACTTATGCACGATGGTAAGGCTTTACAGTCTGGTACATCACACAACTTTGGCCAGAACTTCTCAAAGCCATTTGGTATTCAGTACTCAGATAAGAACAATCAGCTTCAGTATGTACATCAGACATCATGGGGTATGACAACACGTCTTATCGGTGCTATCATTATGGTACATGGTGATGATTCAGGTCTTGTACTTCCACCACGTATCGCACCTACACAGGTTATCGTTATTCCTATTCAGCAGAAGAAGGAAGGCGTACTTGAGAAGGCAGCAGAGGTTACAGAGCGCCTTGGCAAGACAATGCGTGCTAAGCTTGATGATTCAGATAAGTCACCAGGTTGGAAGTTCAACGAGGCAGAGATGCGTGGTATCCCTGTTCGTGTAGAGCTTGGACCAAAGGATATTGAGGCAGGCAAGTGCGTACTTGTTCGCCGTGATACACGTGAGAAGATTGAGTGCCCACTTGATCAGGTAGAGACAAAGGTTGCAGAGCTTCTTGAGACAATCCAGAAGGATATGTTCGAAAGAGCAAAGGCTCACCGCGACAGCCACATTTGGGATGCTCACAATTATGCAGAGTTTACTGAGATTGCTAATAACAAGCCAGGATTCATCCGTGCTATGTGGTGCGAGGATGAGGCTTGCGAGAACAAGATAAAAGAAGATTTAGCTGTTACTTCACGTTGTATGCCATTCAATGATCAGGAGCATATTTCTGATGTTTGTGCATGCTGCGGCAAGCCAGCTAAGAAATTAGTATATTGGGGTAAAGCTTATTAATATGAATTTACCAGCAGACGTTCAAAATATTATATCGGTATTAGAATCTAACGGACACGAAGCCTATGCAGTAGGCGGCTGTGTCCGTGACTGCATTCTAGGGAAAGTTCCACATGATTGGGACATTACCACATCGGCCTTGCCAGAACAGGTGAAGGCCTTATTTGAGCGCACTTTTGACACAGGAATTGAGCACGGCACTGTCACTGTTTTGATGCATGGCGTGGGTTACGAGGTGACTACTTATCGAGTAGACGGTAAGTACGAGGATGGCCGTCATCCTAAGGAGGTTACCTTCACAGCCTCCCTTGAGGAGGATTTAAAACGCCGTGATTTTACCATCAATGCCATGGCCTACAATGACATAAGAGGTCTTGTGGATTTGTTTGGCGGCGAGGAAGACTTGGAAGCTGGCATTATCAGAGCAGTAGGTAATCCAACTGAGCGTTTTACAGAGGATGCACTTCGTATGCTTAGAGCCCTTCGTTTTTCAGCTCAGCTTGGCTTTGAAATAGAGCAGGGTACTTATGATGCAATTAAGACTCTTGCTCCTACTTTGGGAAAAATCAGTGCAGAGCGAATTCAGGTGGAGATGGTAAAGCTTGTGACATCAGCTCACCCAGAACGTATCAGGGATGTTTATGCAACTGGTCTTACAAAGATATTTTTCCCAGAGTTTGATGACATGATGGAGTGCCAGCAGGTAAATAAGCATCACATGTATTCAGTAGGTGAGCATACTATTGTATCTATGGGGCTTGCACCAGATGATAAGGTTATTCGACTTACAATGATGCTCCATGATATTGCAAAACCGGTATGCAAGACTACTGATGAAAACGGGCAGAACCATTTCAAGATGCATCCTGTTAAGGGGGCTGAGATGGCACGCACAGTATTACGTCGCTTAAAGTTTGATAATGACACTACCGATAAGGTTTGCAACCTTGTAAAGAATCACGATGACAGACCAGAGATTAACCCTCGAAACGTTCGTCGTATGATTATAAGAGTAGGTCAGGAGAATTTTAACGATTTGTTGGCCGTTAAAAGAGCGGATTGCCTGGCTCAGAGCATGTATCATCGAGAAGAAAAGCTTTCTTATATAGATGAGCTTGAAAAAGTCTTTAATGAAGTGGTTGCTGCAGGTGATTGCCTGCGAATCAAGGATTTACAGATAAACGGCAAGGATTTAATTGCCATGGGTGTTCCACAGGGACAGCGTATAGGAGCGGTTTTATCCACCATTTTTGACGCTGTTGTGGAAAATCCCGAACTGAATCAGAGAGAAACTCTGTTAAACATGGTTAAAAGTATGATAAAATAATCCCATGAGAGGGATTTTTACGAAAAAATGGTTTAATTTAATAGTATTATCAGTTATTTGCACAGGGGCATTGCTGGGATGTGGACATCGAAACAATGCCACTGTCACTAACTATACTGGTTCGGCGCTGCAGAATGTAAATCAGGATACTGAAGATGTGGAGAACCAGGAGGCAGAGGCTGAATCAGAAACACAGGAGCCAGAGCTTTATATCGTTGAAAATCTGGATATGACCGATGAGACAATAGCTCTATATTCTATCAAATCCGACCAACAGCTTCGCTATAAATACAATATGACCACTAAATTCTTAAATAAATATGGCACTACCGATACCTGGGCCGAATTCACAACTGGCACAGTAGTTTCTATCGGAGATTTTCTGCCAGCTTCTGGAGCACTTAGTCAGGTGCAGAAATCAGCAGATGTGTGGATGTATGAGGATATTAAAAAGTATTCCATAGATGCATCGAAAAACTTAATAGCTATTGATGGAAAGAATTACAAGATTACGGATAAAACAAAGGTTTATTCTGACAGTGCAAAGATTCTTTTGGAGAATATTGGTAATGATGACGCTATTACTGTAACAGGTAAAGATAAAGAGGTGCTTTCTATAGCAATAACAACAGGACATGGTTTTATTAGTCTTGTAAATACGTCAGTATTTGATGGAAGCCTGATATTTATCGGAAACAAAATTGTTTCTATGGTAAATGGGAATGAAACTATAGAAGTGCCAGAGGGAACCTATCTTGTAACTGTGGCAAATAATGGATGGGGAGGCTCACAGGAAATAACGGTTAACCGTGATGAAAATATTTTGGTTGATCTTGATTTGATGAAAGGCGATGGGCCATCTTATTGCCTGATGACGTTTCTTGTGACAGTACCGGAAACCTACGTATATATAGATGGTAAGATTGTGGATACAAACGAGCCACAGTATATTCAGTACGGAACACATAAGCTTGTAGTTAAATGTTCAGGCTATAAAGCATGGAAAAAGACTTTGGTGGTTAATTCTGAGACGGCAGAGATCACCCTGACTATGGAAGCAGAAACTGACAGCGGAACAACTACAAATGAGACTTCAAATGAAACTTCAAATGAAACTGCTGGAGAGGCGTCTGAACAGGCTCAGGAAATTATTGACGAAACTGTTTCAAATGGTCGAGAAGAGGAGACTGCAGGCAGTTCAATTAAGAGTGATTACGACTACGAAGTTGACTATTTATCAACGATTTCCGACCTTATAAGCAACTTAATGAACTAATTTGTGTGAAAAAGATGTGAACATCCTAGAAAATCAAGGGTTTGTAAATGGTAATTATAGTTAAAAATCACGTTAGAAATTTGTAATATTTCATAAAACCCTTATAAAATCGGGATTTTTTGGGGTTTTTGTGTTGACACTGTTATATAAAACAATTATAAAGGATATTGTAGTTATTAAGGATTTTGGTCCTAAAATAAAAATAACAATTCTCGAGGAGGAATAAGTAATGAACAAGACAGAATTAGTAGCAGCTATCGCTAGCAAGGCTAACATTTCAAAGAAGGATGCTGAGGCTTCTGTAAAGGCTTTCACAGAGGTTGTAGCTGAAGAGCTTAAGAAGGGGGAGAAGATTCAGCTTGTTGGCTTCGGTACATTCGAAGTTTCTAAGAGAGCAGCTCGTACAGGTAGAAATCCACAGACAGGCGCTGAGATGAAGATTCCTGCATCTAAGGCTCCTAAGTTCAAGGCTGGTAAGGCTCTTAAGGATTCTATCAACTAATTAATTTCTTGATTTTTAGAATCATTATGGGGTTCGGGGTTCCGAGCCCCTTTATTTATTCTAAACCCTACTAGCTTATGTTGTGAGAGAATGAGGTTGAATTAACGACAATGAGATTAGATAAATATTTAAAAGTAAGTAGATTGATAAAACGTCGTACTGTTGCTAACGAAGCTTGTGACAGCGGTCGTGTACAAATTAATGGAAAAATTGCGAAAGCTTCCACTGATGTTAAAGTTGGTGATATAATAGAGATAGCATTTGGAAATAAAAATGTGAAGGTTGAGGTCCTTGATATTCAGGACACTACAAAGAAGGATGCAGCTGCAGATCTTTTTAAATATTTATAATTATGGCAAAGAAAAAAAGAAAACAGGTTAGAAGACGAAAGAAAACCTCCACAGGTAGAATATACGTTGCGGTTATTATGCTTTTTATGATAGGTGTAATGACTGTTCAGATTGTGCGCCTCTATGATAAAAATGAGGAGCTCAAAAAGAAGGAGGAGACTTTACAGACTCAGCTGGATGCAGCCAACGAAAAGAGCCAGCAGCTTAAAGAACAGGAAGATTACGTCGGTAGTGACGAATACATAGAAAATGAGGCTTCACAGAAGCTTGGATTGACACATGACAATTGGATCATTTTTAGACAAAAAGAAGATTAGAGATTATATTCAAAAAAATAATATGTTAAACAAAGGCGACAGGGTGGTCTTAGGTTTATCCGGAGGACCTGATTCTGTATGCCTTTTTTTTGTACTACTTGCCTTAAAAGAGGAGTACGATTTAGAGATTCATGCCCTTCACGTAAATCACTGCATAAGGGAAGGGGATGCTGATGAGGATCAGGCGTATGTAGAGAGTCTTTGTAGAGATTTTGAGGTGCCTTTAAAGGTCGTTAGAGTGGATATTCCTGCCATGGTAGCAGAATCGGGTCGTTCCACTGAGGAAGAGGCTAGAATGGCGCGATATGAGGCCTTTGAAGCCTATGCAAAGGAGCTAGAGGGCAATAGTGCAGAGAGGACTGTGAAGATTGCTATAGCCCATAATGCAGACGATAACGCCGAGACTGTACTTTTTCATATGGCAAGAGGTACAGGATTGGATGGAATGTGTGGAATAGCCCCAACCAGAGGAAGAATTATACGTCCATTGCTGGAGATTCCAAAGGCAGAAATAATGGAATTCATTCAGGATAATGAGATTGCTTATTGCGTGGATGAAACCAATTCCGAGGTTACTTACGATAGAAATAGAATAAGACACAATATCTTACCAGAACTTTCAGAAATTAATTCTAAGGCGTTAGAGCATATTACCGATATGACTAACAGATTGATGGAAGTTGCGGATTATATCTCACTTGAGGCGAAAGGGCTTTTGGCTATAGCCAAGGATGATGGAGATAAACTTAGAAAAAGGGCTTTTGTCACCGCTCCTAGGGTCATTGCCAGTCAGGCTTTAAAAGAGTATCTCAGTGGTTTTATGCCGAACCAGAAGGACGTAAGTGCTGTTCATATTGAAAGCATTATGGGACTTCTTTCGGAGGAGGGAGAGCGACAGGTACAGCTTCCATATAAAAAGACTCTTATCATTTCCTACGAGCATTTATATGTGATAGATGAGGAGGAAGAAGAGGATCCAAAAGGTACAATTTCCTACCGTGAATTCGACCTTGAGCCGGGCATGAAATACCCTACGTCAACCTATACTAAATGGTTTGATTGTGATAGAATAACGGATAATGTTGTTATACGAACCCGAGCTGAAGGGGATTATCTTACTATCGATTCGGCTGGAAATCACAAGTCCATTCAGGACTATTTTGTGGATGAAAAAATACCTCGTCACATGAGAGATAAAATCATCCTGGTATGTGATGGTAGCCATGTAATGTGGGTGGTAGGCTATAGAATCAGCGAATATTACAAAATCTCTAATAATACCACTCGTGTATTAGAGATAGTTTACGGAGGAATAGGAAATGAGTGAGAACATCAGAGTCCTTTTACCAGAGGATGAATTAGCAGCACGTATTGCTGAACTTGGAGCACAGATTAGTAAGGACTATGAGGGTGAGACAGTATTTTTAGTTTGCATCCTTAAGGGAGCTTCATTCTTTGCATGTGAGCTTGCTAAGAGAATTACAGTGCCAGTTATCATCGATTTCATGGCTACATCAAGCTATGACGGAGGCACAGTTTCTTCTGGAGTAGTTAAGATTAAGAAGGACCTTGATTTAGATCCAACAGGTCAGAATGTAATCATCGTTGAGGATATTATCGACAGCGGTAACACACTTAACTATCTCGGCCAGCTCTTTAAGGACCGTGGAGCAAAGTCAGTACGTATGGTTACAATGCTTGATAAGCCTGACCGCAGAGAAGTTGATGTTCACGTTGATTATACAGGCTTCACAATCCCAGATCAGTTTGTTGTTGGATACGGTCTTGATTATGACCAGAAATATCGTAACCTTCCATACATCGGTATTGTTGAGCTAGATTAGGAGGACATTTTGAAGAAAAACAGAGCTTCAGGATTGATAATCTATGCCCTATTTGTAGTAGTTGTTTTAGCTATTCTTTATAGCAGTATGGGCAACAAAACTACCACCTATTCTATGGCGGAGTTTAAAGGTGCAATTAAAAGAGAACAGGTCAAATCTGTTACGATTACTCAGAATGAGGAAGTTCCTACTGGTGCAGCTAGTATTAAGCTCACAACAGGGGATACAGTTACATTATATGTATCTGATGTAAATGATTTGCAGAAGATGCTTACAGAAGCGGATATTGCATACAGTCTTAGCGATATTCCACACGATAGCTGGCTCTCTGAACTGTTACCAATGCTTATTGTGCTTGGAGCAGTATTCATTCTCTTTATGATTATGATGAATGCTCAGGGTGCAGGCGGAGGGAGTGCCAATGCCAAGATGATGAATTTTGGCAAGAGCCGCGCCAAAATGTCTACAAAAGAGGATATTCACACTAGATTTAATGATGTGGCCGGCCTTAAGGAAGAAAAGGAAGAGGTTGAGGAGCTTGTCGACTTCCTCAAGGATCCTAAGAAATACACAAAGCTTGGAGCCCGTATCCCTAAGGGTGTTATTCTTGTAGGCCCTCCGGGAACAGGTAAGACACTTCTGGCTAAGGCTATTGCTGGTGAAGCAGGAGTTCCATTCTTCTCAATTTCCGGCTCGGACTTTGTGGAGATGTTCGTTGGTGTAGGTGCATCCCGAGTAAGAGATCTTTTTGCTGAAGCAAAGCAGAATGCACCATGTATAGTGTTTATTGATGAGATTGATGCTGTTGCAAGACGCCGTGGTACAGGTATGGGCGGCGGCCATGATGAGCGTGAGCAGACACTTAACCAGCTCCTTGTAGAGATGGATGGTTTTGGTGTGAACGAAGGTATTATCGTTATGGCAGCTACAAACCGTGTTGATATTTTAGATCATGCTATCATGCGTCCAGGACGTTTTGATAGAAAGGTATTTGTTGGACGTCCAGATGTTCAGGGACGTGAAGAAATTCTTAAGGTACACGCTAGCAATAAGTGTTTGGGCGACGATGTTGATCTTCGACAGATTGCTCAGACTACAGTTGGATTCACAGGTGCAGATTTGGAGAACCTTCTTAATGAGGCAGCCATTCTTGCAGCAGGTGAGGACAGACAATATATTACAAATGATGATATTAAGAAGTCGTTTGTAAAGGTTGGTATTGGTAAGGAAAAGAAGAGCCGTGTGGTTTCTGATAAGGAAAAGAAGATTACAGCTTACCATGAGAGTGGACATGCGATTTTATTCCATGTGCTTCCGGATGTAGGTCCTGTATATTCTGTTTCTATTATTCCTACTGGCGCCAGCGCAGCAGGCTACACTATGCCTATTAATGAAAACGATGAAATGTTCAATACCAAGGGCAAGATGCTTCAGGATATTGTGGTTTCATTAGGTGGTAGAGTTGCGGAAGAGCTTATATTCGATGATGTGACAACAGGTGCATCTCAAGATATTAAGCAGGCTACTCAGGCAGCCAGAAATATGGTTACCAAGTATGGTTTCTCAAAGAATATTGGTATGGTTAATTATGGAGACGACGAAGAAGAGGTCTTCATTGGACGAGATTTGGCTCATACTAAGGGATTCTCAGATGCAACAGCTAAGGCCATCGATGATGAGGTTAAGGCGATTATCGATGAATGTTATGAAAAAGCTGTGAAACTTTTGAAAGAGAATGAACCTATTTTACACAAATGTGCTAATCTATTATTAGAGAAAGAAAAGATTAGCCGATCAGAATTCGAAGCTTTATTTGGGAATGAAGTGAAGGATGAAAATACCGAAGAAAGCCTCGAGGGAGTCGCTGTAGAAGGTATTAACTGGGATAATTAGTGCAATATGCACAAAAAATATTGAGAGGTTTTGGTATGTTTGTGCACACTTAAGTGTTGCACCGCCATATAATAAACATCGTAAAAACCCCCCAATACATTATATAATTTTTACTAACCCCATAGTAAAAATACCTTCTCCTAAAAAGACAGCGATCGTTGCTGTCTTTTTTACTATCTAAAAATATTGCTAGTCAGCTAGGGGGATTCACATGAATATCCATGCAATATACTCAGATGGAACAGCTGAATACAGATATCCAATGGAACCAGATGAGAATTCCCTGGTTACTATTAGTATTCGAGTTTATCACCAGGAAGATGTTGATGTTTTTTTGATGTCTAAGACAGACAATCTTACCCAGCGTATGCACCTGGACAGAACTCGTGGTGAGTTTGATTTTTATTCCTGTACAGTACAACTGGGCGAAAAGGAATTCAGATATTATTTTGAGCTCGTAGTGGGTCTTGATCACTATTACTATGACCGTGTAGGTCTGTGGAGAGATTACAGGGAGCACTATGAGTTTTCTATTATGCCTGGCTTTTCCACACCGGCGTGGTCTAAAGGTGCAGTTATGTACCAAATTCTTGTGGATAGATTCTATAATGGTGACCCATCAAATGACGTAGAAACAAATGAGTATCATTATGTTGGTGCACCAGTCGAGGGAGTAAAGGACTGGAATTCTATGCCAGCAAATCTTGATATAGGCAGATTTTACGGCGGAGATTTAGAGGGTGTTCGTCAGAAGCTTCATTATCTGAAGAGTCTTGGAGTAGAGGTAATCTATTTTAACCCGCTGTTTGTGTCTCCTTCTAATCATAAGTACGACACTTCAGACTACGATTATATTGATCCTCATTTTACAGTAATTAAAAATGATGGCGGAGAGTGCCTTGAACCAGGCGATTACGATAATACTCACGCCACTAAGTATAAGCTTCGTGTTACAAACAAGGAGAATCTTGAAGCCAGCAATAAATTTTTCGCTGACTTTGTTAATGAGGCTCATCAGAAGGGTATCCGTGTAATTATTGATGGTGTATTTAACCATTGCGGTTCCTTCAACAAGTGGCTCAATAGAGAGAAGATTTATTCAAAGGCAGAGGGCTACGCCCCAGGCGCTTATGAGAGCAAGGATAGCCCTTATAACAGCTTCTTTAAGTTCTATGAGGATAGTTGGCCGGATAACAAGAGCTATGACGGCTGGTGGAGCCATGATACGCTCCCTAAGCTGAATTACGAGGATTCTCCTAAGCTCTATGAATATATTCTAAATATAGGCAAAAAATGGGTTAGCGAGCCATATAACTGTGATGGCTGGCGCCTTGATGTTGCGGCAGATTTGGGACACTCTGAGGAGTTTAACCATAAATTCTGGCGTGATTTTAGAGATGCTGTTAAGTCGGCTAATCCAAATGCCATAATTTTGGCTGAACACTATGGAAATCCTTCAGCTTGGCTGGCAGGTGACCAGTGGGATACCATTATGAATTATGACGCTTTTATGGAGCCCCTTACTTATTTCCTTACAGGCATGGAAAAGCATTCTGATGAATTTCAGCCTAGTGCCCTGGGAGATGGTGACCGCTTCAAAAACACAATGCTTCATTTTATGGCTAGGCTCAAGACCCCATCCTTGTATTGTGCAATGAATCAGCTTTCAAATCATGATCATTCACGCTTCCTAACACGTACTAATCATACCGTAGGAAGAATAGCAACAAAGGGCACGAAGGCTGCTGAAGATGGTGTAAGCATTCCTGTGATGAAGCTTGCAGAGATGATTCAGTTCACATGGCCTGGAGCACCTACACTTTATTATGGCGATGAGGCAGGTGTATGTGGATTTACTGACCCGGATAGTCGTCGTACTTATCCATGGGGAAGTGCGAATTACGATTTGATTGATTACACCCGTGACATGATTATGATTCACAAACAGAGTCATGCAATAAAGGAAGGATCCTTCACATTTTTGAATTGCGGGCAGGGATTTATTAGCTACGGAAGATTTACCAGCAATGAGCAAATTATAGTTTTGATCAATTCAAACGGTAACGAAATCAATGTAGATGTGCCGGTTTGGATGGCCGGTGTACCATTAAATTGTCAACTTGAGAGATTGATTTTAAGTAATGAGGTTGGGTATTCCATCATGCCGACCGATATAACTGTTGAGGGTGGAAATCTTCATATTTCACTTGGACCAAATTCGGGCATAGTGTACAAAAGAATTTAAAAATAATAGACCATTGTTCTAATTTACAATGCTTAAGTTACCGTGTTAGAATAAAACAAACCAATGAAAAATGGTAATTTAAGCGGGAGAAATATTATGGCGAAAGATCTCACATGTCAGGACAAGATCGACATGCAAGCACTTGAGAAGCGACATAAAGAGTTAGAAAAAGCATGGAACGATTTATTAAAAGAAAAAAGAGAAGTCGAGGCTAGGATACATACCCTCGAGCAGCAGGAAAAGCAGTTTGAGATGAAATGGGAAATGCTCATTAGAGAGACTCAACAGCTTGCTGATGATAAAAAGCAGTTTGAGCGCAAGAAAAAGTTTTATGACCACGTTCAGGCGAACAATGCGCAGCAGGAATATGGTGTTACAACATCTGACAACATAGTCCACGGCGAAATGTTCTTCTCGGGCGTATCCACCCAGAAAGCACTTAAAAAGCGCTACAAGGATCTTATTAAGATTTATCATCCAGATGGGGATGCAGGTGATACAGCTACAGTAGCTGAAATCAACAGAGAGTACGAGGACCTTAAGTCTCAGATGAACTAAATATTGTAGACATATCATCAGGTAATGGAGCCACAAACTCCATTACCTTTTTTGTTATTGGATGGGTAAAGGCAATCTTACGAGAGTGCAGTGCCTGTCTTTGCATATACTCGAAATCAGGGTTGTATAAATGATCCCCGATAAGAGGATGACCAATATATTTAAAGTGAACGCGAATCTGATGGGTGCGGCCTGTCTCAAGATGAATTGAGATGAGGCTGTGCCCATTTTTTTCGTCCATAACTTTGTAGTGGGTGACAGCTCTTTCACCATTTTCGAAATCCACCTGTCTTGTGATGATTGAGTCGCTAACACGTCCAATAGGAGCATCTATAGTGCCTTCCTGCTCATCTAGTGTGCCACGAACGATGGCATAGTATTCCCTGTGAAACTCTCTGTTCTTTACCATTGTGGAAAGAATGTTGGCACTGACAAGATGCTTGGAAATAACCGTTAGCCCAGAAGTGTTTTTATCTAATCTATTAGCACATCTGAATATAAATGGTTTGCCCTGCTGCTCATAGTAATATGCCAGTCCATTTGCAAGGGAATCCTCGTAGTGATTTAGACTAGGATGAATTGAAAGCCCAGCAGGCTTATTTATCACAATAATATCTTCATCCTCATAAACAATATCTAAAGGGATTTCTACTGCTGGAATCTTTTCAGAAGAATCTTCCTCAGAAATATTTACAGTTAAAACCTCTCCAGCCTTAAGCTTTCTATTCATGTGAACCCACTCGCTATCTATAACCACATTGTTTGGCATTTTCTTAATGGCGGTAATGTTGGCAGATGAGTAGCCCTGGGCTTTGAGGAATTTATCTATTTGAAATCCGTCATATTCAGTTGGGATTGTGTAAGTAAGTGTTCGATTCATACTCATCATTAAACAGCAAAAGAGCCGAACGGTCAACGTCGGCTCTTTTTTCGAAGGAGAATAAATTAATATATATGAAGAAAATGAAAAGAAACTATTTCATTGTAGCAACAACATTTACTGTCTTCTTGCTACCGTCGAATGGAATGATGTTTCCTTCGATTTCCTTACCATCAACAAGCAAGCTTGCTACGCCCTTCTGTACCTTGTTAGGGTTCTTGATTTCGATGTTGTATGTAACACCACGGTAAACACGAGTTACATTGAAATCACCGAATTCAGCAGGTGTACATGGATTTACTGAAAGTCCCTCAAGTGTTGGGTAAATACCTAAGATGTACTGAGAGATATTTGTAAAGGTCCATGCTGCTGTACCTGTAAGCCAGCTGTTCTTGGCCTCACCGTGGAACTTAGCGTCTGCACCAGCAACCATCTGTGAGTAAACATATGGCTCAGTTCTATGAATCTCAGAAATGTCCTCGATGTATGATGGACAAGTCTTCTTGTAAACTTCAAATGCTCTGTCGCCACGACCAATGCAAGTCTCAGCGATAGAAATCCAAGGATTGTTGTGGCAGAAGATACCTGCATTCTCCTTGTATCCTGGTGGATATGATGTGATTTCACCAAGCTCGAGATGATATCTTGTGTAAGCTGGCTGAAGAATCATAACACCATACTTTGTATCAAGCTTCTCTTTAACTGAATCAAGGGCCTTCTTAGCGTTGCCATCTTCAACACCAACACCAGCCATTACGCACATACCCTGTGGCTCGATGTAAATCTGTCCCTCGTCACATTCCTTAGAACCAACTTTATGGCTGTAAGCATCGTAAGCACGTACGAACCACTCGCCGTCCCAACCATCCTTTTCGATGGCCTTAATCATCTTATCAACCTCAGCAAGAGCTCTGTCTGCCTCTGCATTGTCTCCCATAAGCTTGCAAAGATCTGCATACTCGCGACCATATTTTACAAACATACCAGCGATGAATACTGACTCAGCAACAGGACCTTCTGAAGGACCAAAGCACTGGAAGCTTTCACCAGGATGCTCTGAGAAGCAGTTAAGGTTCAAGCAGTCATTCCAATCGGCACGACCGATAAGTGGAAGATCGTGTGGACCCTTGTGATTTACGATGTAATCAAATGAACGCTTTAAGTGCTCCATAAGAGATGTTGCAACTGACATATCATTGTCATATGGAACAGTCTCGTTAAGGATTGATGTATCACCTGTCTCACGGATGTAAGCTGAAGTTCCTGCAATGAGCCAAAGTGGATCGTCGTTAAATCCAGAACCGATATCAGAATTGCCCTTCTTTGTAAGTGGCTGATACTGATGATAAGCTGAACCATCCTGGAACTGTGTAGAAGCGATATCAATGATACGCTCTCTTGCACGGTCTGGAATAAGGTGAACGAATCCGAGAAGATCCTGGCAAGAATCTCTGAATCCCATTCCACGACCAATACCTGTCTCGTAGTAAGAAGCAGAACGTGACATGTTGAATGTAACCATACACTGATACTGATTCCAGATGTTAACCATACGGTTTACATGCTCGTCCTTAGACTCGATATGGAATTTGCTAAGGAGGTCATTCCAGTAAGCATTAAGAGCTGCAAAAGCCTTATCGAAATCCTCTGTAGTCTGGTATTTAGAAAGAAGAGCAGTAGCCTTCTTCTTATTGATTACGCCTGGCTTCTCCCACTTGTCATCCTCAGCGTTTTCTACATAACCAAGTGCGAATACAAATGTCTTTGACTCGCCTGGGTTTAAGCTAACGTTGAGCTGGTGTGAAGCGATTGGATACCAACCAGAAGCTATTGTGTTATGAAGCTTTCCTTCAATAACAGCTGCTGGCTTATCAGGACCATTGTAAGCTCCTCTGAACTCATCACGGCTTGTTTCGAAACCATCAATCTTTGCATTTACAGAGTAAACAGCGTAGTGATTACGACGCTCTCTGTATTCAGTTTTGTGATAGATTGTAGAATCAATAACCTCAACCTCACCGATTGAAAGGTTACGCTGATAGTTCTTCATGTCATCATCAGCGTTCCAGAGGCACCACTCTACATATGAGAAAAGAGTAATATCTTTCTTTGTATTTCCTTTATTTGTAAGAGTAACCTTAGTAAGCTCTACAGGATCATCAAAAGGTACGAAAGTAACAAGAGCAGCTTCGATATCATTTTTAACGCCTGTGAACTTGCTATAGCCAATACCGTGGCGGCACTCATAAGAGTCAAGCTCAGTCTTTGTTGGCTGCCAACCTGGATTCCATATTGTATCGCCATCCTTAATATAGAAATACTTACCATTTGTATCTGGTGTAGTATCGTTGTAACGATATCTAGTCATGCGAAGAAGCTTTGCATCTTTATAGAAGGTATAACCTCCGCAAGTGTTTGATAATAATGTAAAGAAATCCTTGCAGCCCAGATAGTTAATCCATGGCAAAGGAGTCTTTGGAGTTGTGATAACATATTCCTTATTGTTATCATCGAAAAATCCGTATTTCATGTTTTCCTCCCTTTTAGTAATCTAATTTATATTATCTCAAAGCACGGCTTATATAAATTAAAGTAAACGATTAAGTAGCTGAGAGCCTATACATAAGCCGTTTTCGAGATATAATAACCTAAAACGTTTAAGTAAATAAACATGGTTATTCCACTTAAAGAATATCATAACGGGCTAAAAAAGCAAATACATATTGAATTTTTGTGCAAAATGCACTAAACTGAAGTAGTAAAATCTAACGAAAATCCAAATTTTCGAAAAAGACTTGTTTATCTACTTAAATCGAGCTATATTTAAGTTGCGAAAACGATTAAGGGAGAAACAAAATATACAGCTGGGAGAGAGCAATGGTTTCACTGAAAGACATTGCATCTGAGTGTGGCGTATCAATAGCTACTGTTAGTAAGGCTTTGAACGACCATAGCGATATTGGTGCAGAAACAAAGACCAGAATTCGAAAAGCTGCTAAAGATATGGGATATGTACCTAATGCAGCTGCGAAATCAATGAAAACAAATCGCACCCATAATATAGGAGTTCTTTTTATGGATGATGCGAACAGCGGATTGACACATGATTTCTTTGCAGGAGTTCTGGAAAGCTTTAAGAGGGAAGTAGAACGAGAGGGGTACGATATAACATTTATATCGAATGATAGAAGTAGACCGGGAAGAGCATCTTATCTTGAGCATGCAAGATACAGACGATTTGATGGAGTAATTATAGCAAATGTACATTTTGATGATCCGGAGGTAGTTGAACTGGTAAAGAGCAACATTCCGGTGGTCACAATTGATCATATCTATAATGAAACAACTACAATTCTTTCCGATAATGTTGGTGGAATGTCAGATTTGGTCGATTTTGTAGTGCAGAATGGACATAACAGAATAGCATATATTCACGGCGCTGAATCTGCTACAACAAATTTAAGACTAGTTACATTTAATAGAAAACTTGAAGAATACGGGATAGAAGTTCCTGAAGAATACATCAAGGAATCTCCTTATAGAGATACACATGGTGCATATGAAAGAACGCTAGAGCTTCTTAAGCTTAGAACTAGACCAACCTGTATTTTTTATCCAGACGATTATGCTACATACGGCGGCATGAGAGCTATAGCAGAACGAGGACTTAAAATTCCGGATGACATTTCGGTTATCGGATTCGATGGAATTAAGGTCGCAAGACACATCAGACCTCGTTTAACAACCTACAGACAGAACACTGAGGAGCTTGGCACTCTGGCAGCTAAGAGTCTGGTAGCTTTAATTGAAAAGCCTAAGACTACATTAATCCAACAGATTACAGTCAAAGGCTGGTTGCTCGAGGGTGATACTCTTAAGAAACTAAACTAGGCATTTAGTTGAGAAATCAACTTATATAGAATGCAGAAACTAAAAAATATACGTGAAGAACACGTAAAAAATTTGGGAGGAACACAAAATGAAAAAAAGAATTGTTAGTTTGCTTGTATTAGCAACAATGACAGCAACAATGTTTGCTGGTTGTGGCGGCTCTGATTCAGCTAACACAGAAGCACCAGCAGACACAGCAGCTACTGAGACAGAGGCTACAGAAGCTGCAGCAGAGTTACCTGCAGATACAGGTAAAGTTCTTAATATCCAGTGTTGGAATGATGAGTTCCAGTCAAGACTTAAGTCTCACTATCCTGGATACGAAGAGGTTGACGCTACTCACGGTAAGATTGGTGATGTTGAGGTAGTTTGGACAATTACTCCTTCTACAGACAATGCATACCAGAACAACCTTGATGAGGCTCTTCTTGCACAGGAGTCAGCAGCAGCTGATGATAAGGTAGATTTATTCTTAGTAGAAGCTGATTACGCTCTTAAGTATGTTGACACAGATTATGCGATGGCATTAGCAGATCTTGGTATCACAGATGCAGATCTTGCTGATCAGTATACATATACACAGTCTATCGTTACAGATAGCAATGGTAAGTTAAAGGGTTCTTCATGGCAGGCTTGCTCAGCTGGTTTCATCTACAACAGAGAAGCAGCTAAGGAAGTTCTTGGAACAGATGATCCTGATGAAGTACAGGCAGCTGTAGCAGATTGGGATAAGTACAACGAGACAGCAGCTAAGGTAGCTGAGGCTGGTTACACAATGTGCTCAGTAAACGATACATTCCGTGTATATTCTAACAACGTTTCTGGCAAGTGGGTACAGGACGGCAAGGTTGTTATGGATAAGAACATTGAGAAGTGGATTGATGATTCTAAGGCTCTTGTAGATGCAAAGGCTGAGGATACAGATGACCTTTGGGGTGATGACTGGGCAAAGGGTAAGAACCCAGAAGGAAAGGTATTCTGCTACTTTGGACCAGCTTGGTTCTTCAACTTCTGCCTTAACGCAGATGATCCTGCTTCAATCGCTAGCCAGGGTGGCTGGGGATACTGTGTAGGACCACAGTCTTACTACTGGGGTGGTACATGGATCTGCGCTGCAACAGGTACAGACAATGCTAACCTTGTAAAGGATATCATCCTTAAGATGACAACAGACAAGGCTATCCTTAAGGATATTGCTACACAGGATCAGGATTGCGTAAACAGCAAGTCAGTTCTTGCAGAACTTGCTTCTACAGATGATGGAAACATTGCTCTTCTTGGCGGACAGAACCCATACAAGCAGCTCGCTGATGGTGCTGAGAAGGTAGACCTTTCAAACATTTCTGCATATGATCAGGGATGTAACGAAGAACTCCAGAAGGCAGCAAAGAACTACTTCCAGGGTAATGCTACAAAGGAAGAGGCTCTTGATATGTTCAAGAAGGCAATCGTTGAGAAGTATCCAGAGCTTACAGCCGAGTAATTCGTAATTTTACAATTACAATTTGCGGGAAATAAAATAATTGGGGGGCGCATGGGTATTAGTCCTGTGCGCCCTATATTAAAGAAATACAAAAGGGAGCACTTATGAACAAGAAGAGCAAAGTAGTAAGCTACAACAAATGGGGCTACATATTTTTAATTCCATTTACAGTAATCTTTTTAATTTTCCAGTTGGTGCCATTGGCAACAACTATTTACAATTCGTTCTTTGAGAATTACCGTTCAGGTCTTACTCAGATTGGTCCTAACTTCGTAGGGCTTCAGAACTATGGCACAATTATCGCAAATGGTGATTTGCCTACATATTTTATAAACACAATGATAATGTGGCTTATGGGCTTTATTCCACAGATTTTACTTTCGCTTCTGTTGGGAGCTTGGTTTACAGACCCATCGCTTAGACTTAAATGTCAAACATTCTTTAAAACAGTAATTTACTTACCAAACTTAATTATGGCATCTGCTTTTGCGATGTTATTCTTTACATTATTCTCAGATAGTGGCCCTATTAACTCTATGCTTATGCAGATTGGAGTTTTTAAAGAGGCATATCAATTTATGAGTCACGTCTGGACAGTTCGTACTCTTGTAGCAACAATGAACTGCCTTATGTGGTTTGGAAATACGACAATTCTTCTGATGGCCGGAATGTTGGGTATCGATCCATCACTTTTTGAGGCTGCACAGGTAGATGGAGCTACATCTACTCAGATTTTCTATAAAATTACATTACCACTACTTAGACCTATTCTAATCTTCGTTATGATTACATCACTTATTGGTGGTTTGCAGATGTTCGATGTTCCACAGATTTTAACAAACGGAACAGGTGATCCAATGCGTTCATCAATGACACTTATCATGTATCTGAACAAGCATCTGTTCAGCAAGAACTATGGTTTAGCTGGTGCGCTTTCAGTATTCCTGTTTGTAATAACTGGTATCTTAAGCTTGATCGTATTCAAGTTTACAAATTCTGATAAGGTGAAGTAATTCTATAGTTATTTAAATAGAAACGAGGTAAAATATTATGGATATGGCAGCTAACACTACTATAGCAGGCAAGCAGGACACTGGTGCCTCTGTACATGCTAGAAGAGTAGTATCATATGTAGTATTGATTATAATTTCATTCTTGTGCCTGTTTTGGTTCTATGTATTGTTTATCAATGCCACAAGAAGTAACTCAGAGCTCAGCTTGGGATTTACAGCAGTTCCAAGTACTCACTTTGTTGAGAACTGGACAAACCTTAAAAACGGAACACTTCCTATTCTTAATGGTTTGATTAATTCACTTGTAATTGCATTCTTAACAGCTGGTCTTGCAACATACTTCTCTGCAATGACAGCTTATGCAATTCACGCCTACGATTTTAAGGGTAAGAAGTTTATGTTTACATTCATTCTTATGATTATGATGATTCCAACACAGGTTACTGTACTTGGTTTCTTACAGTTAATCGATAAGATGGGACTGGATAACAACCCTGCAGCACTTATTGTGCCAGCAATTGCATCTCCAGCTGTATTCTTCTATATGAAGCAGTACATGGATTCAACACTTCCTCTTTCGCTTGTAGAGGCAGCCAGAATCGATGGCTCTGGAGAGTTTAGAACATTTAATCAGATTGTAGTACCTCTTATGAAGCCAGCTATTGCTGTACAGGCAATCTTCAGCTTCGTAAACAGCTGGAATAATTACTTCACTCCAGCGCTTGTGCTTCATGATGATACAAAGAAGACACTTCCTATTCTTATTGCTCAGCTTCGTTCAGCTGACTGGCTTAAGTTTGATATGGGACAGGTTTATATGATGATTGCATTCTCAATTTTCCCTGTAATCATTGTTTACCTTATCCTTTCTAAGCACATCGTAGGTGGTGTAACTCTTGGTGGCGTGAAGGGATAGGTTTTCCCGTTGACAGGATTTAACATAACATGTATAAAATAAAGGGGGCTAAAATTTAGTCCCCTTAATATTTGCGAAAGACTTGACAGACTTGACTAGCTGTGATATATTTTGCTAGCGACTAAGAAAAGCAGGTCTTTTTTTTATGCTCTTTTTTCGCCTCATCAAATTGTTCGCTATGATGAGTGAGTGTAAGTAAGACCAAAGTAGAATTTTAACGGAGGTGGAAGTTGTGCGCACAAAGATAACATTGGCATGTACAGAATGCCAGCAGCGTAATTACAACATGACAAAAGACAAGAAGACACACCCTGACAGAATGGAAACAAAGAAGTACTGCAGATTTTGCAAGAAACACACAATGCACAAGGAGACTAAATAGTCCAACGGGGGTGCTATTATGGCAGAAGAGAAGAAAACAAAGTCAGGACGTTTCGCAGGTCTCAAGGCAGAATTTAACAAGATTGTCTGGGCAGACCCAACAGACGTGTCAAAGCAGACAACAGCAGTTGTTGCTGTGTCAGTAGTTGTAGCAGTGATCATCATCGTATTAGATGCAGTGATCAACAAAGGTGTAAATATCCTAGTTAATTTATAATGGAGGCATCGGATATGGCAGAGGCAAAGTGGTATGTAGTTCATACTTACTCAGGCTATGAGAACAAAGTCAAGACAAACATTGAAAAGGCTATCGAGACACAACATCTCGAGGAGCAGATTCTTGATGTACGCGTACCTATGGTTGAGGTAACAGAAACTAAGGATGGCGTTAAAAAGCAAGTTTCAAAGAAGATGTACCCTGGTTACGTTCTTATTGAGATGATTATGAATGACGAGACCTGGTACGTTGTCAGAAATACCAGAGGTGTTACAGGCTTCGTAGGACCAGGAAGCAAGCCAGTGCCATTGTCAGAGGCAGAAGTTAAGGCTTACTTACTAGGTGATAACACTGAGAAAGTCAGCGTTGAGGTTGACTTCGAGGTCGGAGATACACTTAGCGTCATTGATGGTACTTGGAAAGATACTGTCGGCGTTGTTAAGTCTATCAATGCTAAGAAGCAGACAGTTACAATCAGCGTTGAGATGTTCGGACGTGAGACTCCAGTAGAGATTGATTTCACGGACGTACGCAAATTAGATTAAGAGGGAAGTGCCCTATGGCGCAGCCATAATTTCAAATGGCACTGACCGACCTCTCAGGATTGCGGAGCAATCGTGAGGTTACATTAGATTTTTTGCAGGAGGAATAGGATAATGGCAAAGAAAATCGAAGGCTATATCAAGTTACAGATTCCAGCAGGCAAGGCTACACCAGCCCCACCTGTAGGTCCAGCACTTGGTCAGCACGGTGTAAATATCGTGGAGTTTACAAAGCAGTTTAACGCAAAGACAGCAGATATGGGAGATACAATCGTTCCTACTATCATCACTGTTTATGCAGATAGAAGCTTCAGCTTCATTACAAAGACTCCACCAGCAGCAGTTCTTATTAAGAAGGCTTGCAAGATCCAGAAGGCATCTGGCACACCTAATAAGACAAAGGTTGCAAAGATCACAAAGGCTCAGGTTCAGGAAATCGCAGAGACAAAGATGCCTGATCTTAACGCAGCTTCACTTGAGGCAGCTATGAGCATGATCGAGGGAACATGTAGATCAATGGGCGTTGAGGTTGTAGAGTAATTACAGCTTAGCGAAAACAACGTTCTTACTATTAATTTATTGAGTGGGAGAGCTTAGGGCTCGATTAACCACAGGAGGTAAACATGAAAAGAGGAAAGAAATACGTTGCAGCTGTAGCTACATATGATAAGTCAGTTGCATACGATCCAGCAGAAGCAATCGCTCAGGTTAAGAAGAATGCTACTGCTAAATTTGATGAGACAATTGAGGCTCATATCAGAACTGGTTGTGACGGACGTCACGCAGAGCAGCAGATCCGTGGTGCTGTTGTACTTCCACACGGAACTGGTAAGTCAGTTAGAGTTTTAGTATTCGCTAAGGGTACAAAGCTTGACGAGGCTCAGGCTGCTGGTGCTGATTTCGTTGGTGGCGAGGAGCTTATTCCAAAGATCCAGAACGAAGGATGGAATGAGTTCGATGCAGTAGTTGCTACACCAGACATGATGGGTGTTGTTGGTCGTCTTGGTCGTGTACTTGGACCTAGAGGACTTATGCCAAACCCAAAGGCTGGTACAGTTACTATGGATGTTGCTAAGGCTGTTGAGGAAATCAAGGCAGGTAAGATTGAGTATAGACTTGATAAGACAAACATTATCCATGTACCTATCGGAAAGGCTTCTTTCTCAGAGGAGCAGTTAGCGGACAACTTCCAGACTCTTATGGATGCAATCAACAAGGCTAAGCCATCAAGCTTAAAGGGTCAGTACATTAAGAGCATTTCACTTGCTCCTACAATGGGACCTGGCGTTAAGCTTAATGTTGCAAAGGTTTCAAACTAATTGTTGACAATCCAATATACATAATGATATAATGCACAAAGTTGTTGCCGAAGACAGCAGGTGGCGTTAGCCGTAAAGAGATTTATCTCTACCAGCCGAGGACGATTAAGTATTTATCGACTAATCAAACCTCTATGTCTTTATGGGCATAGAGGTTTTTTTATTACTTTATCCTCATATAAGCAACACAAAAATATTATAAGGAGGAAAAAATTCGTGGCAAAAGTTGAATTAAAGCAGCCAATCGTTGACGAGATTTCAGCACAGGTTAAAGATGCAGCTTCAGTTGTAGTTGTTGATGCTCGTGGACTTACAGTTGCAGAAGACACACAGTTACGTAAGCAGCTTCGTGAAGCTGGCGTTACATATAAGGTTTACAAGAACACTCTTATGAAGCGCGCTTTCGAACGAACAGACTTTGCACAGCTTGACGAGGTTCTTGAGGGACCTAGTGCAATCGCTGTATCAAAGGATGATGCTACAGCACCAGCAAGAATTCTTGCTAAGTTTGGTAAGACAGCTCAGAACCTTGAGATCAAGGCAGGTGTAGTTGAAGGAACATTCTATGATGCTAAGGGTATGGCAGCAGTTGCAGCAGTACCAAGCAGAGAGGAACTTCTTTCAAAGTTACTTGGAAGCTTACAGTCACCAATCACAAACTTCGCTCGTGTTCTCAACCAGATCGCAGAGCAGGGTGGCGCATCTACAGAGGCACCTGCAGCAGAGGAAGCTCCAGCAGCAGAGGCAGAGGCACCAGCAGAGGAGCCAGCAGAGGCTCCAGCAGAGTAATTTAGAATACTCAAAACAAATAATTATTTATATTAATTTTTTAATGGAGGAAAATTATCATGGCAAAGATGACAACAGAAGAGTTTATCGCAGCTATCAAAGAGCTTAGCGTATTAGAGTTAAATGACCTTGTAAAGGCATGTGAGGAAGAGTTCGGCGTTTCTGCAGCAGCAGGCGTTGTAGTTGCAGCAGCAGCTGGCGATGCAGCAGCAGCTGAGGAGAAGGACGAGTTCGACGTAGAGCTTACAGAAGTAGGTTCTGAGAAGGTTAAGGTTATCAAGGTTGTTCGTGAGGCAACTGGCCTTGGTCTTAAGGAAGCTAAGGAGCTCGTTGATGGCGCTCCTAAGGTTATCAAGGAAGCAGCTGATAAGGCTACAGCAGAGTCAATCAAGGCTCAGCTTGAGGAGATCGGTGCAAAGGTTACTCTTAAGTAATTATTGTTACGAATTTTCTATTGGCAGGTCTTTTGGGACCTGCCAATTTTTTGCTTTAAAATAAATACAATTTTTTTCTTGACTTTAGTATTGCATTTGGCATAGAATGTAGTTTGCACTATTATGGTGCAGTGTGCATTCCTATGCCTTTTTTCATGGCTGGAAATATGCCACACTTTTATTGAAAGATATATCCAAATTAAAAATAAAATGAGAGGTGGAACGTCAATGGAGAAAAACAGAATACGTCCAGTGAAAGCTGGAAAGAACTTGCGTATGAGTTACTCGAGACAAAAAGAGGTACTTGAGATGCCTAATTTAATCGAGGTCCAGAAGAACAGTTACGACTGGTTCGTTAAGGACGGATTAAAGGAAGCATTCGCAGATATCTCACCTATTCAAGACAGGGGTAACCAGCTTGAATTGCATTTTGTTGACTTCACACTGTGTAAAGACGAGGTGAAGTACACAATTCCACAGTGCAAAGAAAGAGATGCAACATACGCAGCACCTTTAAAGGTTAAAGTGCGCCTTGTAAACAAGGAGTCCGGCGACATGCAGGAGCACGAAATCTTCATGGGTGACTTGCCACTTATGACAGATACAGGCACATTCGTAATTAATGGAGCGGAGCGTGTTATCGTATCACAGCTTGTTCGTTCACCAGGTATTTACTATGCAATTGGTCACGATAAAATCGGTAAGGAGTTATATTCATGTACTGTAATCCCTAACCGTGGTGCTTGGCTTGAGTACGAAACAGATTCCAATGACGTTTTCTATGTTCGTGTAGACCGTAACAGAAAGGTACCTGTTACTGTCCTTATTCGTGCTCTTGGCTTAGGAACTAACCAGGAAATTATTGATGTATTTGGCGAGGAGCCAAAGATTCTTGCTACATTTGCAAAGGATCCAGCTATTACAGAGAAGAACCCACAGGGTAGCTATGAGGGAGGCCTTTTAGAGCTCTATCGTAGACTTCGTCCAGGTGAGCCTCTTGCTAAGGATAGCGCTGAGTCACTTATTCATGGTATGTTCTTTGACCCAAGACGTTATGACCTTGCTAAGGTTGGTCGTTACAAGTTCAACAAGAAGCTTATGCTCAGAAACCGTATTGCTGGACATGTTCTTGCTGAGGATGTTATCGATACAACTACAGGTGAGATTATCGCAAAGGCTGGAGATAAGGTTACACTTGAGATGGCTGATGATATTCAGAATGCAGCTGTTACTCATGTATTTATCCAGGCAGAGTCTCGCAATGTAAAGGTTCTTTCTAATATGATGGTAGACATCACTAAGTTTGTTGATTGTGATGCTAAGGCTCTTGGTATTACAGAGCTCGTTTACTATCCTGTTCTTGAGAGAATCCTTTCAGAGAACACTTCAAAAGAAGATATCGAGGATGCAATTGCTCGTTCAGTAGCAGATCTTATTCCAAAGCACATTACTGTTGAGGATATTTTTGCATCTATTAACTATAATATGCACCTTGAGTACGCTATCGGTAAGGATGACGATATCGATCACCTTGGAAACCGTCGTATTCGTGCAGTTGGTGAGTTATTACAGAACCAGTACAGAATTGGTCTTTCACGTCTTGAGAAGGTAGTACGTGAGCGTATGACTACTCGTGACCTTGAGGACATTTCTCCACAGAACCTCATCAACATTAAGCCTGTTACAGCTGCAATCAAAGAGTTCTTTGGTTCATCACAGTTGTCACAGTTCATGGATCAGAACAACCCACTTGGTGAGTTGACACATAAGAGACGTCTTTCAGCACTTGGTCCTGGTGGTCTTTCAAGAGATCGTGCCGGATTCGAGGTTCGAGACGTTCACTATTCGCACTACGGACGTATGTGCCCTATCGAGACACCTGAAGGACCAAACATCGGTCTTATCAACTCTCTTGCTAGCTATGCTCGTATTAATGAGTATGGTTTTGTTGAGGCGCCATACAGACGTATTGATAAGTCAGACCCAGAGAATCCTCGTGTAACAGATGAGGTTGTCTATATGACAGCCGACGAAGAGGATAACTACCATGTAGCACAGGCTAACGTCAAGCTTGACGAAGAAGGCCACTTCATGAGAAAGAACGTATCAGGTCGTTTCCGTGAGGAGACACAGGAGTACGATAAGACTATGTTTGATTACATGGACGTATCTCCTAAAATGGTATTCTCAGTTGCTACAGCCCTTATTCCATTCCTTCAGAACGATGATGCTAACCGTGCCCTCATGGGATCAAACATGCAACGTCAGGCCGTTCCACTTCTTACAACAGAAGCACCAGTAGTTGGTACAGGTATGGAGCCAAAGACAGCAGTCGATTCAGGTGTCTGCGTTGTTGCTAAGCGTGCAGGTATCGTTGAGATGGCTGAGACAAAGCGTATTATCGTTAAGGCTGACGAGGACGGAACAAGAGATGAGTATGATCTTCTTAAGTTCACACGTTCTAACCAGTCTAACTGCTATAACCAGCGCCCTATCGTATTCAAGGGCGATCATGTAGAGGCTGGCGAGGTTATCGCTGACGGTCCTTCTACAAAGAATGGTGAGCTTGCCCTTGGAAAGAATCCACTTATCGGTTTCATGACTTGGGAAGGTTACAACTACGAGGATGCCGTTCTTCTTTCAGAGCGCCTCGTTCAGGATGATGTTTATACATCTATCCATATTGAAGAGTATGAGATTGATGCTCGTGATACAAAGCTCGGACCAGAGGAAATTACTCGTGACGTAGCTGGTGTTGGTGATGATGCTCTTAAGGATCTTGATGAGAGCGGTATCATCCGTATCGGTGCTGAGGTTCGTGCCGGTGATATCCTTGTTGGTAAGGTTACACCTAAGGGCGAGACAGAGCGTACTCCAGAAGAGAGACTTCTTCTTGCAATCTTCGGTGAGAAGGCTAGAGAAGTTCGTGATACTTCACTTCGTGTACCACACGGAGCTTACGGTATCGTTGTTGATGCTAAGGTATTCACACGTGAGAATGGCGATGAGCTTTCTCCAGGTGTTAATAAGTCAGTTCGTATCTACATCGCTCAGAAGAGAAAGATTGGTGTAGGTGATAAGATGGCCGGTCGTCACGGTAACAAGGGTGTAGTTTCTCGTGTACTTCCAGTAGAGGATATGCCATATCTTCCAAACGGTCGTCCACTTGATATTGTACTTAACCCATTGGGCGTACCTTCACGTATGAACATTGGTCAGGTCCTTGAGATTCACCTTTCACTTGCTGCAAAGGCTCTTGGCTTTGACATTGAGACACCAGTATTTGATGGTGCAAAGGAAATTGATATTCAGGATACTCTTGAGCTTGCAAATGACTATGTAAATATGCCATTTGATAAGGAAGAGGCTGAGAACGGTGAGGAGACATTCTACGATAAGTATGTTGATGTACTTCGTGAGGATGTTATGGAGTATTTATCTACAAACCGCGCTCACAGAGCTCTTTGGAAGGGTGTTCCAATTTCTAGAGATGGTAAGGTTCAGCTTCGCGATGGTCGTACAGGCGAGCCATTTGATGGCCCTGTTACAATCGGACACATGCACTACCTGAAGCTTCACCACCTTGTAGATGATAAGATTCACGCACGTTCAACTGGTCCTTACTCTCTTGTTACTCAGCAGCCACTCGGTGGTAAAGCACAGTTCGGTGGACAGCGTTTCGGAGAGATGGAAGTTTGGGCCCTCGAGGCTTATGGTGCATCATATACACTTCAGGAAATCCTTACAATGAAGTCAGATGATGTTATCGGACGTGTTAAGACATACGAGGCTATTATTAAGGGTGAAAACATCCCTGAGCCAGGCATCCCTGAGTCATTCAAGGTATTGCTTAAGGAATTACAGTCACTTGGTCTTGATGTTCGTGTTCTTGATGAGAACCGCGAAGAGGTTGAGCTCATGGAGACAAGTGAATATGGAAATACTGACCTCAATGCAATTATCGCAGGTAGCGACAGAAACTTCGCTTTCGAGGATGATAGCTCATTTGCACAGGCAGGCTTCTCTACAAAGAAGTTTGATACTGAGGGCGAGCTCGTAGATGACGAGGAAGAGCAGTTCGAAGATGAAGAAGATGATTTTTCTGATATACCAACAGATTTTGATGAGGAATAAATAGGAAGGGAGCTACAAAATGCCAGAGAATAAAGAAGCGACATATCAACCAATAGCATTTGACGCAATACAGATTGGATTGGCATCACCTGAGAAGATCAGACAGTGGTCTCGTGGCGAGGTTAAAAAGCCTGAGACAATCAATTATCGTACACTGAAGCCTGAAAAGGATGGTCTTTTCTGCGAGAAGATTTTTGGACCTAGCAAGGACTGGGAATGTCACTGCGGAAAGTACAAGAAGATTCGTTATAAGGGTGTAGTTTGTGATCGTTGTGGTGTTGAAATCACAAAGGCATCAGTTCGTCGTGAGCGTATGGGTCACATCGAGCTTGCTGCACCAGTTTCACATATTTGGTATTTCAAGGGTATTCCTTCACGTATGGGACTTATTCTTGATCTTTCACCAAAGACATTAGAGAAGGTTCTCTACTTTGCATCATACATCGTACTTGATGCAGGTGAGACAGCTCTTATGTACAAGCAGGTTCTTACAGAGGCTGAGTACCAGGAAGCAAGAGAGCAGTATGGTAACGGCTTCAGAGTAGGAATGGGTGCTGAGGCTATTCAGGAGCTTCTTAGAGATATCGATCTCGATGAAGAGGCTACAAAGCTTCAGATTGAATTAGATAGCGCTACAGGCCAGAAGCGTTCACGTATCATTAAGAGACTTGAGGTTGTTGAGGCATTCCGCGAGTCAGGAAACAGACCTGAATGGATGATTATGACAGTTATCCCTGTTATTCCACCAGATCTTCGTCCTATGGTACAGCTTGATGGTGGCCGTTTTGCTACATCTGATTTGAACGACTTATATCGTCGTATCATTAATAGAAATAACCGTCTCCGTAGATTGTTAGAGCTTGGTGCTCCTGATATCATCGTACGTAACGAAAAGCGTATGCTTCAGGAAGCTGTTGATGCTCTTATCGATAACGGTAGACGTGGTCGTCCTGTTACAGGTCCTGGAAACAGACCTCTTAAGTCACTTTCAGACATGCTTAAGTGTAAGTCAGGACGATTCAGACAGAACCTCCTTGGTAAGCGTGTTGACTACTCAGGACGTTCAGTTATCGTCGTTGGATCAGAGCTTAAGATTTACCAGTGTGGTCTTCCAAAGGAGATGGCACTTGAGCTCTTCAAGCCTTTCGTTATGAAGGAGCTCGTTGGTAATGGTATGGCCCACAACATCAAATATGCTAAGAAGATGGTTGAAAAGTTTGAGCCAGAGGTTTGGGACATCCTTGAAGATGTCATTAAAGAGCATCCAGTTATGCTTAACCGTGCTCCTACACTTCACCGACTTGGTATTCAGGCTTTCGAACCAATCCTTGTAGAAGGTAGAGCTATCAAGCTTCATCCACTTGTATGTACAGCTTTCAACGCCGATTTCGACGGTGACCAGATGGCTGTTCACCTTCCACTTACACAGGAGGCACAGGCTGAGTGTAGATTCATGCTTCTCTCACCTAACAACCTCTTGAAGCCTTCAGATGGTGGTCCTGTTGCCGTTCCTTCACAGGATATGGTACTTGGTATTTACTACCTTACACAGGAGCGTGGTACTTCAGTAGGCGATAGCCGCGAAGAGCTTGGTGAAGGTAAGGCATTTAAGAGCCTTAACGAAGCACTCCTTGCATACGAGAACAAGGCTCTTACAATGCACGCACGTATCTCAGTTCGTATGTCAAAGACTATGGCAGACGGTTCTGTAGTTACAGGTACAGTTTCATCTACACTTGGTAGACTTCTCTTCAACGAAATCATTCCTCAGGATCTTGGTTACGTAGATCGTACAAATCCAGAGAATGAGCTTACACCAGAGGTAGACTTCCACGTTGGTAAGAAGCAGTTAAAGCAGATTCTTGAAAAGGTTATTAATACACACGGAGCTACAAAGACAGCAGAGGTTCTTGATGATATCAAGGCTATGGGTTACCACTACTCAACAATTGCTGCCATGACAGTTTCTATTTCAGATATGACAGTTCCACCTCAGAAGCCAGAGCTTATTGCTAATGCTGAGGAGACAGTTGATAAGATTACTCGTCAGTACAAGAGAGGTCTTATTACTGAGGAAGAGCGTTATCGTGAAGTTGTAGATACATGGAAAGAGACTGATGATGAGCTTACAAGTGCTCTTCTTTCAGGTCTTGATAAGTACAACAACATCTTCATGATGGCTGATTCAGGTGCCCGTGGTTCTGACAAGCAGATTAAGCAGCTTGCCGGTATGCGTGGATTGATGGCTGATACAACAGGTAAGACTATCGAGCTTCCTATTAAGTCAAACTTCCGTGAGGGTCTTGACGTACTTGAGTACTTCATGTCAGCTCATGGTGCTCGTAAGGGTCTTTCAGATACAGCTCTTCGTACAGCCGATTCTGGATACTTGACACGTCGAATGGTTTACGTTGCTCAGGAACTTATTATCCGTGAGTCAGACTGTGTTGCTGGAACAGACCGTGAGATTCCAGGTATGTGGGTATACGCATTCATGGATGGTCGTGAGGAGATTGAGTCTCTTAAGGACCGTATCACAGGTAGATTCTCTTGCTACTCTATCTACGATGCTAAGGGCGAGATGATTGTTAAGGCAAATCATATGATTACACCTAAGCGTGCAGCTGCAATCATTGAGCGTGGTGTTGATGATAAGGGCGAGCCAATCAAGAAGGTTAAGATTAGAAACGTACTTAACTGTCGTTCACACGTTGGTGTTTGTGCTAAGTGTTATGGTGCTAACATGGCTTCAGGTCGTGCCGTTCAGGTCGGTGAAGCAATCGGTATCATCGCTGCACAGTCAATCGGTGAGCCAGGTACACAGCTTACCATGAGAACATTCCATACTGGTGGTGTTGCTGGTAACGATATTACACAGGGTCTTCCTCGTGTAGAGGAGCTTTTCGAGGCTAGAAAGCCTAAGGGACTTGCTATCATCACAGAGATTGCTGGTACAGTTTCTATTGAAGAGGACTCTAAGACAAAGAAGAGAGAAGTTGTTGTAACAAACTCTTCTACAGGCGATGTTGAGAAATATCTCATTCCTTACGGATCACGTATCAAGGTTCTTTCAGGTCAGGAGCTTGAGGCTGGTGATGAGCTTACAGAAGGTTCTGTAAACCCACATGATATCCTTGCTATCAAGGGTAAGGCAGCTGTTCAGGATTATCTCATCCGTGAAGTTCAGCGTGTATACCGCTTACAGGGTGTTGATATCAACGATAAGCATATTGAAGTACTTTGCCGTCAGATGCTTAAGAGAATCAGAATCGACGAAGCAGGTGATACAGGATTTATGCCAGGTTCACTTGTTGATTGGCTTGATTTTGAGGAAGCAAACGAGCAGATGGAAGCAGAGGGCAAGGAAGTTGCTACAGGTACACAGGAACTTCTTGGTATCACAAAGGCAGCACTTGCTACAAATTCATTCCTTTCAGCAGCTTCATTCCAGGAGACAACTAAGGTTCTTACTGATGCAGCTATCAAGGGTAAGGTTGATCCACTTAACGGTCTTAAAGAGAACGTTATCATCGGTCGCTTAATCCCTGCTGGTACAGGTATGAAGAGATACTCAAATATTCCTCTTTCAACAGACAACGATTTAGCTAATGTTGAGATTCCAGAGGATTTCGAGGATGTAACTGGTGAGTCTGAAGAATTAGTTTCAGACGAATTAGTAGAAATTGAGGAGTAATCTCGAGATTATATATTGAAATTGATGGACTAGGGTCAGAAATGACCCTAGTTTTTTCACATTTTTAGGGTTGACATAATGATTTCAAGGAAATATAATGTTCTAGCATGCGCTAATAGGATAACTATGCCTATATCCATGCGAAGAAATAAATTAGGAGGTAAAAAAGAATGCCAACATTCAACCAGCTAGTTAGAAAAGGTCGTCAGACATCTGTAAAGAAGTCTACAGCACCAGCACTTCAGAGAGGTTATAACTCTCTTCAGAAGAAGCCTACAAACACTTCTTCACCACAGAAGCGTGGTGTATGTACAGCTGTTAAGACAGCTACACCTAAGAAGCCTAACTCAGCTCTTAGAAAGATTGCCAGAGTTCGTCTTTCAAACGGAATCGAAGTAACATCATACATTCCAGGCGAGGGTCACAATCTTCAGGAGCATAGCGTTGTTTTGATTCGTGGTGGCCGTGTTAAGGATTTACCAGGTACACGTTATCACGTAATCAGAGGTACACTTGATACAGCCGGCGTTGCTAACCGCAAGCAGGGACGTTCAAAGTACGGCGCTAAGAGACCTAAGGACGCTAAATAAGATATTTAGCAAAAAGTTGTAATTCACATTTATTTTGGTTAATGTTGTTATTTTTTCTCTATAGAATAAATAGCGCATGAACACATAGTTTTAAGTGTGAGTACCGTTGATCTAACAAATTTTAGTTAAGGAGGGAAGTATCGTGCCAAGAAAAGGACATACTCAAAAGAGAGACGTATTGGCAGATCCTATATACAACAGCAAGGTAGTTACAAAGCTTATCAACAACATCATGCTTGATGGTAAGAAGGGTGTAGCTCAGAAGATTGTATATGGTGCATTTGACAGAGTCGCAGAAAAGACTGGAAAGCCTGCACTTGAGGTTTTCGAAGAAGCTATGAACAACGTTATGCCTGTACTTGAAGTAAAGGCTAGACGTATCGGTGGTGCTACATATCAGGTACCTATCGAAGTAAGACCAGATCGTCGTCAGGCCCTTGGCCTTAGATGGCTCACAATGTTCTCACGTTCACGTACTGAGAAGACAATGGAAGAGCGTCTTGCAAACGAGATCATGGATGCAGCTGGCAACACAGGTTCAGCTGTTAAGAGAAAAGAAGAAATGCATAGAATGGCAGAAGCTAATAAGGCATTTGCTCATTACAGATTCTAATAGGAGGGACGAACAGTGGCAGGAAGAGAATATCCACTTGAGCGTACCAGAAATATTGGTATTATGGCTCATATCGATGCCGGAAAGACTACACTTACAGAGCGTATTCTTTACTATACTGGTGTAAACTACAAGATTGGTGATACTCACGAAGGTACTGCAACCATGGACTGGATGGAGCAGGAAGCTGAGAGAGGTATCACAATCACTTCAGCTGCTACAACATGTCACTGGACTGAGCAGGAAAACTGCAAGCCTAAGAAGGGTGCTCTTGAGCACCGTATCAATATCATTGATACACCAGGCCACGTAGATTTCACTGTTGAGGTTGAGCGTTCCCTTCGTGTACTTGATGGCGCCGTTGGTGTCTTCTGTGCAAAGGGTGGCGTTGAGCCACAGTCAGAGAATGTTTGGAGACAGGCTGACACATATAACGTACCAAGAATGGCTTTCATCAATAAGATGGATATCCTTGGTGCAAACTTCTACGGAGCTGTTGATCAGATCCGTGACAGACTTAAGAAGAACGCTATCGTTCTTCAGCTTCCAATCGGTAAGGAAGATGATTTCAAGGGAATCATCGATCTTTTCGAGATGAAGGCATACATCTATAACGATGATAAGGGTGATGATATTTCTATCACAGACATCCCAGCTGATATGGCAGAGGATGCTGAGCTTTATCATACAGAGCTTGTTGAGAAGATCTGTGAGTTAGATGATGATCTTATGATGGAGTATCTTGAGGGCGAAGAGCCATCTGTAGATGCTCTTAAGGCAGCACTTCGTAAGGGTACTTGCGAGTGTAAGGCTATCCCAGTATGCTGTGGATCTGCTTATAGAAACAAGGGTGTTCAGAAGCTTCTTGATGCAATCCTTGAGTTCATGCCAGCTCCTACAGACGTACCAGCTATCCAGGGTGTAGATATGGATGGCAACCCAGTTGAGAAGCACTCATCAGATGATGAGCCATTCGCAGCTTTAGCATTCAAGATTATGGCTGATCCATTCGTTGGAAAGCTCGCATTTATCCGTGTATACTCAGGTACATTGAACTCAGGTTCATACTGCCTTAACGCTACAAAGGATAAGAAGGAGCGTGTAGGTCGTATTCTTCAGATGCACGCTAACAAGCGTACAGAGTTAGACAAGGTTTACTCTGGTGATATCGCAGCTGTTGTAGGTCTTAAGGTTACAACAACTGGTGATACAATCTGCGACGAGCAGCACCCAGTAATCCTCGAGTCTATGGAATTCCCAGAGCCAGTTATCGAGCTTGCTATCGAGCCTAAGACTAAGGCTGGACAGCAGAAGATGGGCGAGGCTCTTGCAAAGCTTGCTGAAGAGGATCCAACATTCCGTCAGCATACTGACCAGGAGACAGGCCAGACAATCATCGCTGGTATGGGTGAGCTTCACCTTGAGATCATTGTTGATCGTCTTCTTAGAGAGTTCAAGGTTGAGGCTAACGTTGGTGCACCTCAGGTTGCATACAAGGAAACATTTACAAAGCCTGTTGATCAGGAATACAAGTATGCTAAGCAGTCAGGTGGTCGTGGACAGTACGGTCACTGTAAGGTTAGATTTACTCCAATGGATGCTAACGCTGAGGAGACATTCAGATTTAAGTCTTCAGTAGTTGGTGGTGCTATTCCTAAGGAATACATCCCATCTGTTGGTGAGGGTATCGAGGAAGCAGCTAAGGCTGGTATCCTTTGCGGATTCCCTGTTCTTGGTGTAGAAGCAGACGTTTACGATGGTTCTTACCATGAAGTCGATTCATCAGAAATGGCATTCCACATTGCTGGTTCAATGTGCTTCAAGGAAGCTATGGCTAAGGCAGCTCCAGTTCTTCTTGAGCCTATCATGAAGGTTGAAGTTACTATGCCAGAGGAGTACATGGGTGATGTAATCGGATCTCTTAACGCTAAGAGAGGTCAGATCCAGTCTATGGATGATCTTGGCGGCGGCAAGATTGTTAGAGCACTTGTTCCACTTGCAGAGATGTTCGGATACTCTACAGAGCTTCGTTCATCTACTCAGGGACGTGGTAATTACTCAATGTTCTTCGAGAAGTATGAGCCAGTTCCAAAGAACGTTCAGGAGCAGATTATCTCTAACCATGCTAAATAATATAGAAAAATACTAGATAGTTGAAAAATCTCGATATTTCCATTATAATCGGAAATATCGAGAGTTTAGAACTAAACAGCCCATTGAAGGGCATTATCTTAAGGAGGATTTTTAAAAATGGCAAAAGAGCATTTTGACAGAACCAAACCACATTGTAACATCGGTACTATCGGACACGTAGATCACGGTAAAACAACTCTTACAGCAGCTATCACAAAGGTACTTGCTGAGCGTGTATCTGGTAACGCAAAGGTAGATTTCGAGAACATCGATAAGGCTCCAGAGGAGAGAGAAAGAGGTATCACAATCTCTACAGCTCACGTTGAGTACCAGACAGAGAAGAGACACTATGCACACGTTGACTGCCCAGGCCATGCTGATTATGTAAAGAACATGATCACAGGTGCTGCTCAGATGGACGGCGCTATCCTTGTAGTTGCTGCAACTGACGGTGTTATGGCTCAGACAAAGGAGCACATCCTTCTTTCTCGTCAGGTAGGTGTACCTTACATCGTTGTATTCCTTAACAAGTGTGATATGGTTGACGATGAGGAGCTTATCGAGCTCGTAGAGATGGAAGTTACAGAGCAGCTTGAGGAGTATGACTTCAACGATTGCCCAATCGTTAAGGGTTCAGCTCTTAAGGCTCTTGAGGATCCAAACGGTGAGTGGGGCGACAAGATCATGGAGCTCATGGACACTGTAGATTCTTACATTCCAGATCCACAGCGTGAGACAGATAAGCCATTCCTTATGCCAGTAGAGGACGTATTCACAATCACAGGTCGTGGTACTGTTGCTACAGGTAGAGTAGAGCGTGGTGTTCTTCACCTTAACGACGAGCTTGAAATCATCGGTATCAAGGAAGATACACAGAAGACTGTTGTAACTGGTATCGAGATGTTCCGTAAGCTTCTTGATGAGGCTCAGGCTGGTGATAACATCGGTGCACTTCTTCGTGGTGTTAACCGTGACCAGATCCAGCGTGGACAGGTACTTGCTAAGCCAGGTACTGTAACATGCCACACAAAGTTTACAGCTCAGGTTTACGTTCTTACAAAGGATGAAGGTGGTCGTCATACTCCATTCTTCAACAACTATCGTCCACAGTTCTACTTCAGAACAACAGACGTTACAGGTGTTTGCGAGCTTCCAGCAGGTACAGAGATGTGCATGCCTGGCGATAACGTAGAGATGACAATCGAGCTCATCCACCCAATCGCTATGGAGCAGGGTCTTACATTCGCTATCCGTGAGGGTGGTAGAACAGTAGGTTCTGGTCGTGTTGCTACAATCATCGAATAATCGAGAGCGAACAGCCCAACCCAAATAGTAAAATCAAGGCTTCCGAGAGTTTTCTCGGGAGCCTTTTTTATTGCCAAAATAGGAAAATGGGGTTAGTAAAAAATAGTGTCTAGTACTATTTTTAGAAGGTTTAGTACCAGAACATAATAAAAAAACTTCTTCTCTATGAGAAAAAGTGATATGTACCCTCTTTACTGAACTTTATATTGTCCAGTAAAGAGGGTACATATCATAATTACCATAGGTCTTTCTTTATATGGAGAGGCGGCATCAAGTGTTATATAATGTAATTATGTCATTAATATATTCGAGGTGAAGATTGTGAGACAAGAGTACATTGCTATCATAGCTTTATGTTCAATTATAGTTATTGTTATTGTTTATAAGATTATATCAAAGTATAAATTTATTAGAGATGTTCAAGACTTACTCCAAGAAGTAGATTCTTGCCTTGGAAAATTTATAGAGGAGGATAAAGAAAAACGACTTTTAGGAAAGGCAAAATTATATAAGGAAATTCTTGTTAGTAAAAAATATAAATTTGATGAGGCTGTAAGATTCTTAACTTATGAGGAGGAACTACCCACAAAAATATATTTTAATAATGTTACTACTTTAGCAAGTGCTATGTCTGATTATTGCAATAAGTATATAGAAATGGTTGGCAATGCAAAAAAATTTATAGTATCTCCGGACATAAAACCATATGCTGATCAATTCTTGGAAGAAGCAGAACAATTAGCTAGTAAGAGTAGCCGATATATAGCTGATAGTTTGGTAATACAGAATTTCATGAAAATTTATAATAATCCTAAGCAATACCTTGTAGATTTAAACTATAGGTATATGGAGAATGAAAAGAGTATCTGCAATGAGTTGCTTAGTAACATAGACGGTAAATCTTTGGATGAAAATCAAAGAAACGCTGTTGTAAATGACGATTTAAGACAACTTGTAATTGCCGGTGCAGGTTCTGGAAAGACTCTTACCGTAGCGGCTAAGGTAAAATATTTAGTTGAACGTAAAGGTATTAATCCAAAGGATATTCTTCTTATATCATTTACTCGTAAAGCTGCTGGTGAAATGGGGGAACGAATCAGAAAACTCGGTATAGATGTTGAATCTTCAACTTTTCATAAATATGGATTAAGTGTTATTAGAAACGTCAATATGAAAACACCAGATGTTGCTGAAGATATCGGTAAATATATTGATAGATATCTTGCTGATATTATATATAACGATAATGAACTTGCTAAGAACTTCTTAATTCTATTAGGAACATTGATGCTACCAGTGTTTGATGGCGACACAAGTATTGGTAGAAGAATTCAAGAAGAGCAATGTCAAGATTTGACGACAATTAAAGGAATGTACGAGGCATATTCCAATAAGATTAAAGTTGATTTATTGAATGATGAAATAGATAATCTAGACGCCAAGCTTGCCCCACTAATTAGTAGACTGGAAAAACTTCAAGACAATAAAAATAACATGCTTGATGGGCAGCAAACAGACAATGAAGAAGTGCAGCAGATTTCAGAGGATATTCATCTATTGGAGACTCAGATATACAAGCTAAGAACTCAGAAGCTATCAATTCGTAATGAAAAAATGAAGAGTGCTGAGGAAGTAATGCTCGCTAATATGTTTTTTCTTGATGGAGTTGAATATGAATATGAAAAAGAATACCCATATGATGACGAACAAAATTATAGAAAGAAATACAGACCAGACTTCTATCTAATAGAGAGCGATACGTATTGGGAACATTTTGGAATAGATGAAAATGGAAATGCAAAGCAGTATTCTGTTCCAGCTGAGAGAGAATATCTTGAAGGAATAGAATGGAAACGTAATTTGCATAAGGAAAGCGGAACTAATCTTGCCGAGACATATTCTTGGCAATTTAGAAAGAATACAATCAGCCAGGCAGTGAATGAAAACTATGAGAAGTTTGGGGTGACTAAGCATGAAGTCCGTTACTGTGATGTGATTAGAGAAATATTAAAGGGTGATGCAAGCGGAAATATTGAAAGCTTTAAATCTTTATTGTCCACTTTTATCTCGCTATTCAAATCGTACGGATATAGTAAGACGAAATTTGATGAGTTAAGAGGAGTAATTGGTAATTATAAAGATAGTTTAGCATCGAAAGAATCAATTGTAAGACGCAAGAGTCGAGATCAAATGTTTCTAGATTTTGCTGAGAGTTTTTATGACTACTATGGTCAAATGCTTATTGAAGAAGAAAAGATTGATTTTAATGATATGATTCTGCAGGCGGCAGGCTATATAGAGCAGGGGGCTTTTAAACCTAATTATAAATATGTCATCATAGATGAGTATCAGGATATATCAGTTGGAAGATATAGATTAGCAAAGGCTACACTTGAACAAAGTAAAGCTAAGTTATTTTGTGTTGGCGATGATTGGCAGTCTATATATAGATTTACAGGTAGTGAAGTAGATTTATTAGTGAGTTTTGAAAATTATTTTGGTCTTTATTCAAGAACTGATATAATTCAAACTTATCGAAATTCTCAAGAGTTGCTAGATATTTCAGGTGCGTTTGTACAGCAAAATGAATATCAAACACCAAAGAAATTAAAAAGTAATAAACATCTTGAGAATCCAATTCGAATTGCGTGGTACACTGGTTCCTATAGACCGATTTTGGAAGAGAAAGAAGCTGAGATTGAAATCTCATTTGCGCAAGCGTTTAGACTTGCTGTTAAGGAAATAGTGGAAGCCTGTCCTAATGGAGAAATTCTTTTATTAGGCAGAAATAATGGTGACATAAAAGCACTTGCTGAGGATAAAAATCTTTATATTCAGAGGGAAGGTGGTGAAACTACAGTTATTTTATCTGAATATCCTGATTTAAAGATGCGTTATTTGACAGTTCATCGTTCAAAGGGCTTGGAGGCAGATAATGTAATAATTCTTAATGCAAGAAATTCTCGTTCAGGATTTCCAAACCAAATTGTAGATGATCCAGTGCTAAATCTTCTGAGAAAAAATGCAGAGAATTATCCGTTCGCAGAAGAAAGAAGATTATTTTATGTTGCAATGACCAGAACAAAAAACTTTACTTATATTATAGCTCCAATAACTCAATCTTCTAGATTTGTAGATGATTTGAAAATGCTCGAACAAAATACTGGGGCAAGTAGTGTTGTCGATACATATCCTGAGGATAATAGAGTTAAATTGGAAATGGTGATTGACCCACAGAGAACAAAACCATTGTCTTGCCCAGTATGCAAAATCGGAACATTGGTGAAACGAAAAGGAAAGGAAGGGGGAGAATTCGTTAGTTGTAGTAATTATCCGTCCTGTACTTATAAAGCTTCAAATATGGATGCAGTTAGAAATAATAATCGTTGTCCTGTATGTGATAATTTCCTTATCAAAAGAAATGGAGTTAATGGAGAGTTTATGGGCTGTATGAGTTATCCTTACTGCACGTATACGTCTAATATTGTAATTGAAGTTGATAAAAACAAAGCAGAAGCTACTATAAATCAATCACAAAGAATTGATAAGTATGCAAAGAGGATAATGTATAATGCTGAAAATGGAAAACCAGCTAATTCTCATGTTGGTTGGACCATAGATGAGGACCATCAGCTGATTTCAGAATTTAATAATGGAAAATCAATTAAGGAGATGGCGGCAATTCATAAACGTAGTGCTGGAGGAATAACAGCAAGATTAAAAAAACTGGGACTAGTTGAAAGATGATATAAGATAATATGTTTATGTAGGAGTAATTATGGAAACATATGAATATAATGGAGAAAAATACTACTTCAAAAAAGGCAAATGGTTAAAATCCGACTATACTGTTGCACCGATATCTGTAGTCACTGAATTAAATAAGTTATTAATGGAAAATGAAAATTTTGAAGAAAAATCAGTAGATGAGATTATTAAGTTACTAGACGGAGCAAAAATGACAAGTAATACTGGTTTTGCTTTAAAATTAGCTGAGGAGGCTATGGAAAAAGCTAGTCTTTCAGAGGCAAGAGCACTTTTACCTAGAATAACATCATTATATAGGATTAAACATAGACCAGAAAAAGCTATTGAAGTAGGTGAACATTATATTGGAATATATGAAGGCAAGATATGGTCACCTTCATTATTTACATCTCTTGCGGCGGCATACTGTGACTTGAATGAGTTAGAAAAGGCTCGTAAATATGCTAATAGAGCTAGGGCTATATCTGGGAATAATAGTTCTGTAGAATTAATGAGTGTTTATGCAAGATTGAAAAAACTAGAGGAAGATAGTCCTGATATTGTTATTCGAGATAGATCAATAGAACAATTAATTGATTCAAAGAATGATGATAGTACAAAATCAGACAATCTAATTTTAGAATCCCATAAAGTCATAGCGCAGAAACAAGTTGTAGAGCGAATTGGGAAAAAGACATATTGGGATTTGGTAGACGAAAATCCCAATACAGTGGTGTTGAAAAAAGAGGGATGGCTATTTAGAGCTAAAGATGAATGTGCTCATGTTCTTTCGAATTCGCTTGGGTACAATATTATGAATCGAGATAATGGGACAGAAGAAGCTGGAGCTGCTCAGTTGGATGTGATTGTTGGAGGGCTAAAAGATTTGCATATAAATTATCTTGTGGTCCACTTTGATGAAATCATAGAACGTGGAGAATTTCAAGATAATCAGTATTCAAATTTTATAGAAAAGAATGAACAATATGTACCACTAGAGCGAAAGAGGAGCAGGGAGTCTCAAGGAGTTAGTGAAATAAAGGAAGAAAAAATCGTATTGCTCCAATTTATAGATTTATTGCAAAAAGGCGTTGATCCTATAACCGGAGAAATATACGAGGATGATAATTTCTTGTTTAGCAAAGAAATGAAAGAAATCTTGGAGATAGCTAAAACTAAAATTGAGTCTCAAATAGCGCTGAACGAGAGAAAAATATCTGATAGTGATTTAAATCAAGACGGACAAGCGCTGTATGAAAAGCTTAAAGAATGTCGTATGAATATGGCGAAAGAATTGGGAGTGCCAGCATTTACGATTTGTCATAATAGTACGTTAGCAAATATAAGTCAAAGAAAACCAGGAAGCAAGGAAGAAATGCTAACAGTTCCAGGAGTTGGTGAAAAAGCATTTGAAAAGTATGGAGAGGCATTTTTGGAAATAATAAATAATAATTCTTGAATTTGTTTATATGGCTTGTTATTATAATATCACTTAGGGCTGGTCATAAGACCCGGGTCCACATATAGGTGGGCAGGACGCCCGCTAATAATTTGGGCTAGTCGAAAGACTCTGGTCCACCGGCTGACGGGGATTTACCCCGTCATTTTTTTACTTGATTTTTTACCTTATTATTTGTAAACTGATAAAACGTTATATAAAGGAGAATTCACTTAAGTATGTCAAATGTGGGCAGAATTGATATATCAGCTTTAAATACACCGCCTGAAAAACATGAATTTGAAATGGCTAAATACTTCGCAGAATTAGGCAAGAATATTACTTTTCTTAAACCTAGCAGTATCCCTGGAAATCATACACCAGACATTAGAATGGAAGGCGTTGAATGGGAAATGAAGTGTCCTTTTGGTAATGGAAAGAGAACTATTGAGGATAACTTTAGAAAGGCTGTACAGCAATCTAAATACATTATTTTTGATTTGAGACATACAAAGCTACCAGAGAAACAGTGTATATCACAATTAGAGAAAGAGTTTTACTCACGCCCATATTTAAAGAAATTGTATGTGATTAGAAAAAATGGAGAGCTGTTAAAGTATCCACCAAAGTAAAGGTAAGTTGACAATTTCTGAGAATTTATGATATTCTATAGTCAAGATAGGACTCGACCCATCGCTGGATTTAGCGAAGGGCCCAGAGTCTTTTTCTTATATATGAGACTTTTTATCTAGCTCTGGTACTGTTTTGGTACCAAAAATCCTAAAAACCATAAAAAATGATGCGAATATGAATAATCACATCAAAAGAAACATTGAAAAAACGCCATTCGTAATTAAGATAAACTATGGAGTGAATCGTGAGGGTGGTAGAACAGTAGGTTCTGGTCGTGTTGCTACAATCATCGAGTAATAACGAGCGAACAGCCCAACCCAAATTATAAAATTATACCCTTCGAGGATTGTTGATTTACACTTAAAACTGACCCAGGATTTACGCTCAGAATTGAGCCACCAGATATAACAAGTAAATCCTGTTGTCATATATTATAATTGTTGTTCCTTGAAAATTTAATACTTAGAATTGACCCCCCTCTTTAAGAAAAATACAATACTTTTCGTATATCAATTCGTATATACGGAAAGGAGAAAAAAGAGGTGAAAGACTTGGAAGATTGGGCAGCTGTACAGAAAGTGTACAAGCAAACGAAGTCGAAACGCGCTACAGCTCAACTCCTTGGTATCTCACGCAACACAGTGAAAAGGCTTCTTGCAATGGATAAGCCTCCAAGT
>NZ_FQYQ01000006.1 GCF_900141825.1 Pseudobutyrivibrio xylanivorans DSM 14809
CCTTCTCGACTGTTGCTAAACTTAAAAACTTTACCTAGTTCAATGCCTCTCCAATCAAAGGCTCTGGCATAATGTGTAGTACTTCCTATATCAATTCCAACTACCAAAGTTGATTCTTTTACTTGATTGATTCTCTCATTCTGCTTACAATTCATTTGTGGGTGTCTCCTTTGAACAATGATTTTTATTAACCGGCAAGTTAACAATCATTATTCTATGAGAGGCACTCATTTTTTACAAACCTGATATTTTTACCCTAACAGGAATGCTCCATAAAATCCCATTTAAGTCACAAAATTCACTGCCTAATATTTTAACCTATTTTAAGAATAAATCTATAGAAAAAATTTAATATTCTAAATATACAAAAAAGAGATAGGAAAAATATTCCCATCTCTTTTATTGGTCGTCCAGGTCCTACTGATACAAAAACTAATAAACCTATTTTATATCTACATTAAAAGACTTAAGACTATAGGCTTCTATATTTCCAATACTTCCATCTATAGCAAGTGTATTCTTAATTTCCTTCGCCTTAAAATACTTTGTAGTAAATGTATAAAGACCGTCATTAATGAAGATTTCTATACTACAAGTATCTACATAAATCTTCATGTTTTCTATTTTCTCGCCCTCAGCTAACTTTAGTTTTCTATATGTTCTATTACTTCCCAAATTCTTGTCTGTAAAAGAAAATACTAAGTCATTTGTTAGCTTATTGTATTTAACATCAAAACCATTATTAAACTGAATAGTAAAATCATCCTGACCAAACTCCGACATATTTAATTCATATGAATCAATGTCAGCAATGTTTTTGATATCAATTTTTTCTTCTCTTAGATCCATGATTTCAGCAATTGGCTGCTGAAGCAATTTCCCAGAATTGCTATCATAGACTAATTTCCTTGGCAATGACAACATATGCTGCCATCCATCATCTATTGAAATATCATGACCATATTCCGCATCAGGCATACCCATCCATGCAATTAGGATTGTTCTTTTGTTTTCGTCTACATAAGTCTGTGGAGCATAAAAATCAAAACCATAATCCCATTCTGTAAATTCGCCTAAGCCCTTGCCATCAGCCAATAAATCCTTTTTTGCATTAAAATAACCAGCCTGGTAAATATTTTGGAAAGAATACTCTTTCGCCTCCAAGCCCTGAGGAGATACTGACAAGAACTGTTTACCATCTACATAAAATAAGTCAGGACATTCCCACATATAACCAAATTTTTCAAACTCTATAAAATGACTAAAATTCCAATTAATCTTATCCTTGGATTTAAATAAAATAACGCATCCTTCATCACTCTTTTTTCTTGCCCCAAGAGTCATGTAGTAATAGTCATCCTGATACCAAACCTTAGGGTCTCGAACATGAAGAGTAAGATTATCTGGATAATCCTCACTTCTCAGTAATACTCTTTTTTCGCTAGCATCTATTCCGTCCTCGCTAGTTACTAAAATGGTATTACTCTCTCTTCCCTCTAGAATATAGTCGTAATCTCCAGCATGCTTTACGTTGCCTGTGTAATAAAGATACATTTTATTGTCTTCTACATAGGCGCATCCCGAATAAACACCACTTGCATCCTCAGGCCTATCAGGCTTCATGAATACTCCTGTGAAATCATAATTAATGAAATCCTTTGTGGAGTAATGACCCCAGTCCTTTTCACCGCCCTTAGGATCATCTGGTGAATACTGGAAAAATATGTGATGTACACCATCAAGCTGGCAAAGACCATTAGGGTCATTAAGCCAGCCTGAAATAGGAAAAAGATGAAATCTAGGAGTTAAATATTTATTTTCTTTTATACTCATCTAATAAACACCTTTTATTTTGTTACTTTTAAAACCTTCTCACTGAAATCAGTAGTACCTATCTTGATAGCACTAACCTCAGCAAACTTCTGTGTATTAGAAATAATAACTGGTGTAACAAGTGGATAACCAGCCTTTGTAATAGCATCCATATCAAATGTTACAAGAGTCTGTCCACAAGCAACCTTGTCGCCCTGAGCAACGTGTGCTTTAAAGTGTTCTCCATTTAATTTAACGGTATCAAGACCGATGTGAATAAGAACCTCAATGCCATCATCACTTACAAGACCAATAGCATGCTTTGTATCATAAAGCATAGCAACAGTTCCATTGAAAGGAGCAACAACCTTACCCTCTGCTGGATTAATTGCAACGCCCTTTCCAAGTGCCTCGCTTGCGAATACCTTATCAGGAGCCTCTGTAAGAGGAATAATCTCTCCCTTAAGAGGAGAATATACTGAATCCGCCTCTACATTAATATCAGACTTTGTTTCTACAACAACTGAAGGAGTCTTCTCCTCATCCTTATAAAGAATCCAAGATGCTGCAAATGCTACAACAGATGCAACTGCAAATGTAAGCAAATATCCTGGTAAACAATCAGTAACGATAAGAAGTCCAAATAAACCTGTGATACCGTTTGCTGTAGCATAAACACCCATGATAGATGCTACACAAGCACCTGCGGCACCACCAATCATACCAGCGATAAATGGCTTTCCGTAACGAATATTAACACCGAAGATAGCAGGTTCTGTAATACCCATAAAAGCTGAAAGCGAAGCTGGAAGAGCCATTGCCTTTGTCTTTTTGTTTTTAGTCTTTAATGATACTGCAAGAGCAGCTGCACCCTGTGCTACATTAGCTGCTGTAGCGATAGGCATCCAGATATTCATACCATTATCAGAAAGCATCATCATCTCGATTGCATTGTACATGTGGTGAGCACCAGCAAGTACTGTTGGAGCATAAAAACCACCCATAAGGAATGCACCAACACCAAATGGAATAGCGATAAGTGCCTTAGCTCCTGAAAGAACCCATGTTTCAACCTGAGCAAAAATAGGTCCAACGAATGTCATAGCGATGAAACCTGCAATAAGTACTGAACAAAGTGGTGTTACAAAAAGATCAAACATTTCTGGAACAATCTTATGTAATTTCTTTTCGATAGTACACATTAACCAAACAGAAAGAATGATAGGAATAACATGTCCCTGATAACCAACATTTGCAATGTTCCAAGCACCAAACCAAGACCAAAGTGTAGTTGTCTCAGCACCGCTTGCTACTGTCCAAGCATTAACAAGACTTGGGTGAATCATTATCATACCGATTACTGCGCCAAGGTAGATATTTCCTCCAAAAATCTTAGCTGCTGAAATAGCTATAAGAATTGGTAAGAATGTAAGTGAAGTATTTGAGAACATATTTACAAGATTATAGAAATATGAATCTGCCATTGATGGCCAAATCTGCACAAGGCCACCAAGTAAACCGTTTAAAAGTCCTGTTGCTACGATAGCTGGAATGATTGGGATAAAGATATCGCCAAGAGTCTTGATAGCTCGCTTCCACCATGGTGCCTTGCTTGCAGCAACCTGCTTAAGCTCTTCCTTTGTAGATGCCTCGATACCGGCTATATCAATAAATTCATCATAAACTTTATTAACTGTACCTGTACCGATGATAAGCTGAAGCTGACCTGATGCATCAAATACACCCTTAACTCCATCTATCTCCTCTAATGCTGGTACATTAACCTTGCTGTTGTCAGCAATTACTAATCTAAGCCTAGTTGCACAATGTGCAGCTGAGATTAAATTATCCTTTCCGCCAATCTGTTCGTAGATCTGGCTTGCACACGATCTGTAATCCATGTTTTTCCCTTTCTGTTTTTCCTTTAATGAATATACAATAAAATCGATTAATCTCACTTATGAAATCGATTTCACATCTTGGTGACATTATATAACTATTAAGGCAAAATTCCTATTAGTAATGTGTGATAACGATTTCATATATTTTTTATATGTTTTTCACAAAATAATCTATAAAAGCCTAATTATCCTTACAAAAATTGATTTAGACCTGTCTAACAAATATAATATTAGTGAAAACGATTTCAATAATATTTTAGGAGAACCCCATGAATATTAATCAAATAGCAAAACTTGCAGGCGTATCCCCAGCAACAGTTTCCAGATACCTAAACAATGGATACCTAAGTGAGGAAAAGCGCCAGGCAATCGCAAAAGTAATAGATGAGACTGGATATATTCCATCTACCCAGGCTCAAACTCTCAGAACCAAGAAAACCAAGATTATCGGGGTTATTATCCCTAAGATTGATTCGGATTCCATTTCACAGGTTGTGGCTGGTATTGGCGAGGTCCTTAATGAAAAGGGCTATAAAATGCTTTTGGCCAACACAGATAACCATGATGAAAAGGAAATAGAATTTATTAATACATTCAAACAGAACATTGTTGATGGCATCATCCTCCTTGGAACTACACTTACACCTAAGCATAAAAAAGTCCTAAAAGACCTTACAATCCCATATGTAGTCTTAGGACAACAGACTGATATTTCCACCTGTATATTCCATGATGATTACACAGCAGCATACGAATTAACAGATTACATCATAAATAAAGGTCATAAAAATATTGGCTACATTGGTGTTACTGAAAAAGATATTGCTGTAGGTGTAAATAGAAGGAAAGGCTTTCTTGATGCCCTGGAAAAACACAATATCAAGCTTCCTGCCAAGCTCATCAAGACCGGCTCATTCTACATGGATAATGGCTATGAAAATGCTAAGGCTCTACTTAGCCAGAATAAAAATATTGATGCTATTTTGTGCGCTACAGATACTATAGCTTTAGGTGCTATCAAATACCTAAACGAAAATAAAATAAAGATTCCTGGCGATATTGCTGTTGCCGGCTTTGGGGAAAGCAAGTCATCTTCCATCCTTTCTCCTAGTCTCACTACAGTACATTTCTATTACAGAGACTGTGGAATTGAAGGGGCTACTTTCCTACTTGATAAAATCGCAAAACCTGATATCCCAGATAAAGCAATGAAACTGGGCTTTGAAATAATAAAAAATCAGTCTGTATAAAATCAGGCAGTCCCCAATACAGAGGACTGCCCGAGAAATTATTACATTTTCTTCTTTCTAATCATCAGTATTACTAGTCCACAGGCAAGTAAAATACCAAGTACACATAAAATAGCAATTACTGCATTATTAGAAGTACTTTCTTCGGCTATAGACTCAGTAGCAGAATCATTTTCTGTCTCAACTGCTGCCTTAGGTACAGTTTCATCCTGTATTTCTTCTGAGGCTTTTTCTTCAAAGGAATTATCCTTAGTGGAAATATCTTCAGTAGCAGCCTGTTCTTCTTTTTCTGAAGGCTTTTTCGAAGAATTTTTAGTACTTATTTTATTTGTAGCTTCTTGTTTAGGTAGAGCCTGTGCCACAGGCTCATCTGCAATTTTCACCTGCGTCTGTCCATTATTTGAAGTAGTATTAGAGGCTCTATTTGAATTTGATGAACCAGATGAGCTTCCACTATTTGATGCTGAAATATCTAATTTATTGTCATTTGTAGAAGGAGTAGCAGGCTTATCCTCAGCAGGCTTTTCTGTATCCTTGGAATCTACATAGAAGGTTTGAACATTTAATTCACCATCCCAAAGTCCAAGTCCAACATATCCTTCCTCTAAATCGTTAGCATCCTCTAAAGTGTAATCAAGACTATTCACATCATCTACAAAAACAGAAATATTATTATTCTTCTTTTTAATTTCAAGATTATGATATTTACCATCTCCAATTGGTGCCTTTAATTGACCTCTAAACATATCATCACGACCAAACCTGAAGAAACGAATAACCTTATTATCTGGTGCAAATTGAATTGTATAGCCACCTTCACCTTCTAGAGGATTCATGTTAGGCGAAACTAGAAAGATGTTAATCAATCCTTTTGTAAAATTGATTTTTGTCTTCATAGTATAGTCACCATTAATCTTATCTTTTACCATGTAATAATCATTTTGGCATACATTAGAAACTGTAAGAGTTTCGTCATCAACAGTCCAATTTCCAGAAAGATTTACAAAATCTTTTACATTTGTTTTAAAGTTATTTTCGTATACCTCTATGGTAAATTCTTTTGAAAGTTCTGGATTTTCTTCACTAGTAGCAGACACAACAGCCGTGCCCTTCTTAATAGCCTCTACTTTTCCATCATCTGACAATTGAATAACACCCTCGCCAGATTTAATAGTCCAATTTATTTTTTGATTTGCATTAACAGGAAGAATATATGCATCAATCTTTGTCTTTTCGCCACAGTTCATCCTTGTCTTTGAAGGGAACATAGAGCTTATGGCATATACATCCTTAACTTCTTTCTTATCATTCCAAATACTTTTTATTGGATAAATATCGATATCTGCATTAATTTCGCCGCTTTCTGCAAACACCTCTATTCCCTGACTAAAAGGATTAGCAAAAATCTGTGCAGCACCACAAACTTTATTATCAGCAGAAAATACTTCAACACTTGCTTTGTCTACAAAAATATGTAAATCAAGACTTCCATCTCCGTTTAAGGACATATTTTGAGAGCATACTTCTGAAAATTTGTTACTAATAATTACCCCTGAATTACTTCTATCGATATATAACTTCTGATCATTAAAATCATATGCGACAATCGTTTCTTCATTGCTACCTTTTCTTAACTTAAATCCGACCTTAGTGGCATTCTTAGCAGGTTTAAATCTGGCAATTATCTCATATGTGTCTCCATTAAAATCTTTTAAAGTATCCGCACTATCTTTAAGCTTTAGATTTTTTATGTGTAGCTTATTTGTTGTTTCTCTAAGCTTTTTATATTCATTGATAGGAGTCTGAGTCAAAGCATAACCGGCATCAGTCTTTTCCAATCCAAGCTTTAAATTAAGATTGAAAGTACCATTAAAATCCTGACCAACTTTTGAAGCGATTTGATTGCAATAATCATCCCAGGTATTCATCCAATTAAGCTCTACTATTTCAGGAATATCTGGATTTGCAGCAGTACCAAAGTCCTGAATATAATATGTCATAGCTGCGTATGAATCTCTACCGAAGTTCATAATACCGTCGCTATCCTTATATTCATCATCAGGAATAAAAGTCCAGCATCCATCAAGGTTTCTAAAATCACCAACTTTATAGAATCGACCACCTCGTGATAATACCCATTTAAGAGTTCCATCAGAAGCTTTCACTGGATACATATCAGGACATTCTGTATGTAAATCCCCATAGGTAGATTCACAAGTCCAGTCTATTAGATTGTCAGATGAATATATTCTAAGTGGTCCACCAGCAATTACCATGAACCATTTATTTTCCCATCTAAATACCTTTGGATCTCTAAAGTCTCTTGAATGTAAGGGATCATTTGACCAATCAAGTGCAACTTTATCAAGCTTTTTCCAGGTCCTACCTTCATCCTCGCTATAAGCCAGTTTTATTCTTTGTCCATTGCCATCAGCAGTTATAAGTGCCACCAAACCGCCTTCATTAGAGTCAAATAGACCTGAAGTGTTATTATCATCAACAACTATACAGCCAGAGAACATTGCGCCATTAGCATCTGGATAAAATGCAATAGGTTCTTCCTGCCAATGAAGTAAATCCTTACTTGTAGCATGTGCCCAGTGCATTGGCCCCCATTTAATATCATCAAAAAACTGATAGAACATATGGTAAGTGCCTTTATAATACACTAAGCCATTAGGATCATTTGCCCATCCTTCTTTTACTGAATAGTGATACTGATCTCTATACACTTCATTGTAGTATTCAACATCATTTTTGAAGCGATGAATATTAAGTCTGTACACAACAGAAGCATCAAATCCATCATCATCTTTTATTGTAGATTTTACAGTAATATAATTTATGCCTGTTTCAATAGGAATAGATTCACCAACGGAGAATAAATCACCATCTTCATTTTTTATTTCTATGGATGCATCTGGACACATCTTCTCTAATTCGATTTTTACTTCAGAAGCATCATTATTTACATATTGAAGCATCATTGGTTCAGTCGAAAGAAATCTTGCTTTATCAGAGATAGTTCCGTTATCAGATTTTACAGAAATATCCTTCAACAATGGTGAGAAATAATTATTAAGCTCTCTATAATATGTGTTTTGGAAAATAACTTTACTATTCCAGTTTAGAAGTCCAAAAACACCTTCATCAATGAAAGTATCCTGCCCTAAATCCCCAGGTTGTAAATAATAATCTCCCAAACTAGCAACAAGCTCATCATTCACAAAATAAAGAATCCATGAATCACATGCTACAACCTTTAATGTGTAGGTCTCCTCCGATGTCGCAGTAATTGACTTCTCATCAATTAATTGAAGGGCATCATTACGTTGCCATCTAAAAAATTTGCATTTATGATTTGAAGCATCCAGGTTTACAACATAACTCTCTTTATTATCTGCAGTTCCATTGCTTCTAAAAAGTAAAGCAGCTGCCAATTGGTTTTCTAGAAATTTAATATCAGTTGAATATACGAAATTTTTACCATGCGTTTTTGAAAAAGCAAAACAATCACCCTTTCCAAGAGCATCACTCATCAAACCATCTTCTGTGTATTCCCAATTACCATCACCAGAATAAGACAATTCGCCAATATTGTTTTTATAATTGTCAATATAATCTTCATCATCCTTGTCGTCTGTTATCTGATCTTCTTCAGATTCTTCTGTATCAGAAATGAATTTTTCTTCATCAGAAGTTTGAGCACCCTCATTCTCATTTTCTAAATCAGTAATATCAGATTTTTTCTCTTCATTTACATCTCTTTCATCCGATTTTTCTTCCTCAATTATTTCTTCATCAGGATTAGTAAACTCAACATTTTCATCTTTATTTTGCTCTTCGACAATAATTTCATTAGTTGCAGAGCCTTCCGCAAAAACTATGTCTGCATTGGTTGCAACATTACAAAGTAATAAAGATACACTTAACAAATTACATAAAAACCCTACCAATCTTTTCCTTTTCATATTCTCTCCTTCAAATATTATAGTAATGGCAAAAATGCACTCGGCCGATGTTACATATGCACTTTCCCCTTTTTCATATGTCGAAATTATAGTATCTCCTATTGGTGCATATATCAAATAGAATGTTGCATATGCATCATATTTTGTATAAATGACTCAATTCCTACATACTAATTTAGTAAATATGCACCATCCATGTTTAAATTTAGAAGCTCTCAAAATTTGTAAAAAAAAAGAGCTCTGCTTTTTGCAGAACTCCTTAATCATTACCATTCCATATCGCTTGTCTCATCTTTTTTAGAACGTGTCATTAATTCATAAACTGCATCTTTCGCAGCCATTCCATCAAATAAAACAGCATTAACGACATCAACGATTGGCATTTCTATATTATATTTTTCAGCAAGCTTCTTTGCTGCCTTTGCAGAATAAACGCCTTCTACAACCATGGCTACCTTTTCCATGGCATCATCTTTTGACATTCCCTGTCCAATATAAAAGCCTGCCATTCTGTTTCGGGAATGCATTGATGAGCAAGTTACAATAAGATCACCAACACCAGTAAGACCAGCAAGTGTCTCGGCTTGACCGCCCATTGCAACTGCAAGTGCTGATATCTCCTTGATACCACGTGTAATAAGTGCTGCTTTTGCATTATCACCAAAGCCTAGTCCATCAGACATACCAGCAGCAAGTGCAATGACATTCTTAAGTGCTGCCCCCACCTCGATGCCTTTTACGTCTGGCGAAGAATATACTCTGAAATATTTGTTCATGAAAAGATTTTGTACAAAAAGAGATGTCTGTCTGTCAGTAGAACCAGCAACTACAAGAGTTGGCTTAAATACTACAACCTCTTCTGCATGACTTGGACCGGATAATACGCATATACGTTTGTCAGAACCTAAGACATCTTCCAAAATTTCAGTCTGGGTGAAAAGAGTCTCCTCTTCAATACCCTTTGTAACTGTAATAAAAATCTGATTATCATTTACAAATGGTTTAATCTTTTCTGCAGTCTCTCTTGTAGCCTTTGAAGGAACAGCCATAAGAACTACATCTGCAGTTTTTGCAGCATCCTCGATGTCTGCTGTAAAAATCATAGACTCTGGGAGCTTTACACCCTTAATCTTATCGCTGGTATGAGTGTCATTCATCTGGTCTACCTGCGATTGTCTGTGTGACCAAACCTTTACCTCATGTCCATTCTTATTAAGCATGACAGCCAGGGCAATACCCCAGCTGCCTGCTCCTAAAACACTAATTCTAGCCATAAAATACCTCTAGTCTTTATAAAAATTACGCTGGTCACGATAACAAGCATTATGATTTCTCCGCTCAGCTGAAGAAAGCTTCGCTTAAGAAATATAATAGCTTGTTATCTACCAGCTTGCTTACTTAATTACTATGCTCTTGTTTCTGGATGGAAAGAAAACTTATTTTCATTTCCGTTGATTAGACGCTTAATGTTTGCGTGGTGAAGAAGAATTGCAAGCCCTGATACAAAGCAGCAAATTACAAGAACTTCTACCAATTCTGAGCCTTCAAAAGGTACTAAACCGAAATATGCACCTACTAGCATCTCTATTGCAAAGGAAAGACATCCAATGATTGAGCCTAAAGACACATATCTTGTAAGAGCTACAAGAGCTATGAAAACTACTGCTGGAATAGGAAGTCCCATAGGGAATAATGCAATAATAAATCCAAGTGTAGAAGCTACACCCTTACCGCCTTTAAAATGCATATAGCAAGGAAAATCATGTCCTAAAACTGTACCAAGTCCTGCATAAACCATATAGATACTTACATCATCAAAAAATCTGTGATAAGTAAGCCAGACAACAAAGCATGCTACTACACACTTGAAGCAGTCCCAAAGCAATGTAATAAGACCTGCAGGCACACCTAAATTACGCATCGTGTTTGTAGAACCAACATTACCGCTGCCTACCTTAGTAAGATCAATGTGCTTTGATTTTCCAATAAAATACCCCATTAGAATCATTCCAAAGCAGTAACCAATTAATACAGCAATAATTCTCCCAATAATCATTATTCGTTTTCCTTTCTCTCTCTAATTATAAATTTCAGAGATGTACCTTCGAAGCCAAATGCATCTCTGATTCTATTCTCAAGATATCGTACATAAGAGAAGTGCATCAAATACTTCTCGTTTACGAAAATAACGAATGTAGGTGGCTTAACTGCTACCTGTGTAGTATAGAAAATCTTTAGTCTCTTGCCCTTATCTGTAGGAGGTTGCTGAAGAGCAACTGCCTCAGAAACAATTTCATTAAGTACACCAGTAGCAATACGCATTGAATTGTTCTCGATAACAGCATCGATTGTCTCGTAAATCTTTCCAAGACGCTGTCCGCTCTTAACAGAGATGAAAAGAATTGACGCGTAAGGCATAAATGAAAGAATCTGGCGAATCTTTGTTTCATGTTCTTTCATGGTCTTGTCATTCTTTTCAATGGCATCCCACTTATTTACACAAATAATTATACCCTTTCCACGCTCATGAGCAATACCGGCAATCTTCGCATCCTGCTCAGTAACACCTTCTGTTGCATCAATCATAATAATAACAACATCAGCCTTTTCTACTGAAGCTACGGCACGAACAATTGAATATCTCTCAAGATCCTCTTTGATTTTGCTCTTACGACGAAGGCCTGCTGTATCGATGAAAATATAATCCTTGTGGTTATAACGAACTCTTGTATCTACCGCATCTCTGGTAGTACCTGCGATATCTGAAACTATAACACGCTCTTCACCGCAAAGCTTATTGATAAGTGATGATTTTCCTACGTTAGGCTTACCAATAACAGCAATCTTAGGAGTATCGTCCTCTTCCTCCTCTCCCGACTGCTCTGGGAAGTACTCTACTACTTTATCAAGCATATCACCAAAGCCAAGACGGCTTGATGCAGATACTGGAACTGGATCACCAATTCCAAGATTATAAAACTCGTAAACATCTGCCATATCACGTTCAAAGCTATCTACCTTATTTACAACAAGGATAACTGGCTTATGAGAACGACGAAGCATATCTGCCACCTTAGAATCGCTGTCCTGTAATCCCTGCTTAACATCTACAAGGAAAATGATTACATCAGCTGTATCGATAGCAATCTGCGCCTGCTCACGCATCTGTGAAAGAATAATATCCTTTGAATCTGGCTCGATACCACCTGTATCAATCATTGTAAAATCATAATTAAGCCATGAAACATCGGCATAAATTCTATCTCTTGTAACACCAGGAGTATCCTTAACGATAGAAATACGTTCTCCTGCAAGTGCATTAAATAATGTGGACTTTCCAACATTTGGACGTCCTACTATAGCAACGACTGGTCTAGCCATAATTTACCTCTCTTTTCCTATTATCGCGAGTACTAAATCTCGCCCGTCTGATTGTACAATACGGGTCTTTACTTGTAAAGCTGACTCCAGCTCTGAAAGTGTTATATCATCAAGAAATACTTCTTCCTGTGCACGTAGCATCGTGCATGATAAAAGAAGATTGTCTCCTAAATCTATATCCTTAAGTTGGGCAATTAAATCCTGACCTGTAATAAGACCAGATACAGTAATCTCTTCACCGAAGAAATCATTTGTAATTGGAACAACTTCAACAGTAACTCTGTTAAACTTTTCTGTTATTAATTCTCCAAGCTCCTTCATGAATGGAGCCGCAAGCTTTCCGGTAGCAATGGTGACTTTACGACGTTTCATAAATAAAGGCTTTTTGATATCCTCAAGAGCGTCCAAAACTTCTTCCTTTAAAAGACGAAGCATTCCGACACCATTCTCAAGCTGAATAAAGCCATCATATCTATCTGCTTCTGGAAGTGGACGTCCAGCCAAAATATACCATTCGTCAGATGCCTGAACGAAATGATTGCCTACCTTTTCCATAGCAATCTGCTGCCATTTTTCAATCTGATCAATAACAGCACCGGCTTCCTCAGCTGTGTATGTTCGAAGAGGAAATAATCCATCTCTGAACTTGGTAATTCCAACTGGAACAACTGACATAGAACTCATAACAGGAGCAAATTGGAGCAAATCACCAATTGTTCTGTCAAGCTCAGGACCATCATTTAATCCAGGACATGAAACAACCTGTGCATTCATAGGAATCTCAGCTTCGTAAAGCTTTCTGATCTTATCTAAAATATCTCCTGCGAATCGATTATGTAAAAGCTTCATTCTAAGTTCTGGATTTGTCGCATGAACAGAAATATTAATTGGTCCAAGCTTATAAGCTATAATTCTATCTAAATCCGCCATCTTCATATTTGTGAGAGTAACGTAATTTCCCTGTAAGAACGAAAGACGTGTATCGTCATCCTTAAAGTATAATGTCTCTCTCATACCTGGTGGCATTTGGTCTATAAAGCAAAATGCACATTTATTTGAACAGGATTTATAGTCATCCATAAGACCATTGCAAAAGATAACTCCAAGATCCTCTCCTTCTTCTTTTTTTACAACAACAACACCTGTGCTGCCATCTTCATGAAGAAGCTCAACTGTGATATCTGCATCATCAGAATAATAGTGATAATCAAAGATATCTACCAGCTCAACATTATTTATTTTTGTAATAATATCTCCAGGCACAAGACCTGCCAAATGCGCTGGCGAGCCTTCCATTACCTGTTTAATTTTATGACTTGAATTTAACATATTGGTATATACTCAAATGCATTTTTAAAATGCGTTAAATGTCCTTCCTCTATTGCTATAACATCAAACCTAACACTTGTATTTTCACTCACTCTTTTTTGCATCATATAAACATCTGCACATCGTGAGATTTTTCTCATTTTATTAAAATTTACAGCCTCAGCCGCAGAACCTGTTCTTCTGTTTTTACGATATTTCACTTCTACAAAAACAAGATATTCTCCGTCTCGTGCAACGATGTCTAACTCACCCATTTTACAATAAAAATTCTGTTCAAGAATGCGCATACCGTTTCGACGAAGATAATCTGCAGCAAGGCTCTCAAAATCATTACCCTGTCTTCTATTATTCATTTACTCTTACTATCTTCCAAGCTTAGCTTTAAGCTTTTCCATGTCGTTTACAAAGACCAAAATCTCCGCAACAACCTCATACAACTCAGGAGGAATTGCATCTCCTATGTTTAACTTACTCAAAGTCTGGGCAAGTTCATTATCCTGATAAAATGGAACATCAGCTTTTTTTGCTTCCTCTATTATCTGCTCTGCAACATATCCTTTGCCCGAAGCAAGAATTTTAGGCGCAGAATCACCAGCTTCATAGGAAAGTGCCACCGCTGTTTTGTTTTTATCGAATGTCTTTTCCTCAGCCATAATAAGTCCTCAAGATTATGCTCTCATATCAAAGCTGTACCTATGAACTATACCATCTTTATTTGTATTTTCTGTTTCTACCTTTGGAGCGCCTAAGAAATCCTCCACAAAGCTTGTTTTAGGCTCACCACAAGTCATTTCAGATGTGCATGTGAACCCCTTTGCTGCAAGTCTTTCAGTCAGGATATCAATATTATCCTCTATAAGCTTTAAAGCTGACTCATCAGCAAGATTCCACTTACAACCTACCTTCATTTCTTTTAAAGATATAAAGACATCTGTAGGACCAAGATTCTCCATATCGAAATGAAGAAATGCTGTTATTTCTTCACCTTCTTCATAACTACTTTTTTTATTCTGACGAACATACAACATACTATCTGTATTCTGATTGTACATTTTCAATGGAATTTGTACAAAGTTATACATTTCATTTGCATTATTCATGAAGTTAATGTTTTGCCTTATTTCAGTAGTCTGATTCTTTATGGTCTCAGCAGCTCTATGGCTAAAGTTGGAAATCAGCTTTTCTAAAGCATCTGTTTGCTTTAAAACTCTTTCGTATAATTTTGATAGCTGACCAGCCTTAGTAACATCCTTTGGCTCCATAGTAAAACTATCTGCAATGAGATTTTTTAATAGTCCCTTATAAAGCGGAGCTTTTATTATATCATTTAATGTCTCTTTTGGAATATCAGGATGATCATTTAAATAATCTGAAATTTCCCGAAAGACTTCTTTTATGTTGGCATCGGCCTTTAATGTACCATCTTCGCCGAAGATTTCAAGATTATCCTTAGGAAAATCTGGCATGGTACTTAAAATTGTATTAAAAGAAGCAATTTGTTTCTCACCAGCAAAACTATTAAGTGTTTGGGTTCCTATATTCTCCTGAATAACTGCTTCCTTAACCTGATTTTCTACGACTTGCGTCTGTTGCTGAGCGTTAGATTCTTTGGAAACTTCAACAGTTTCTGTTGCTTGTTCCTCAGATATAACCTCTGCAATAACCTGACCTTGAAGCTGATTCAAATTTTCAGTGGCAACTGAATTCTGCTGTGAGCCAATCACCGAATGATTTATTCCCTCATTACCACTGGCATTAAAATTTTGAACCTGCTGAGATTCCTGGGCATTTTGTTGAACTGTCTGTTCTTCAGTAATCTGCCCTTGTGCTTCTATGTTATTGTTTGGTACAGTAACATCTTCAGCCACATCAACAAATATAGCTCGTAGCTGATTATTAAGATTTATTACATCACCAGCTGATACCTCATCAGAAGACATAAGCTCTGGTAGCATCTCTGATATAATATCAAAATTATTTGCAAGAGCAGCTTTATCATTTGCATAGTTTTGGAACATAGAAATATTCTCAGGCGATAATTCCAGACCGTATTTAGCCATTGTGACAAGAGTCTGTGGATCCACCTGAGGATTATTAAGCATTGCTCTATTCATAACTGTCAAATTTTCAGGATTAATTGAAAGAGAATTTTGCATCAAAGAATTGACCATATTAATGGTCCTCTCATTTACAGCAATATTCGCCATATCAAGAGCCTTTAGAAGTGTTGGATTTGCATCAAGGCTATTCAAAGAAACGGGACGAATCTGAACTAAATTTCCATCATTGCTCTTTACCTGAAAGAAAACAGACTGACCAGGCACAAGGCTAACGCCAGAATCCAGACGAGCAGTCATAGTCTGACCATTGGCAAGTCCAATAGTAACCTTGCCATTATCAATAGAATTGACAGAGCCTTCGAAAATCTCTCCCTCTTTCAGGTTATCTGTAACAGATCCTGTAAGAGACTGACTCTGGCTCATCTTTGTGGTATCGGCAGCATTAATATTATAGCTTCCACCATATGGATTAAGCCCAGTATTGATGTTCATAACTCACCCCAGCAAAACTTAAACAAAGTTTCCGATAAAAGATTTTCTATGTATAGGACATGGACCATATTTTTTAAGAGCTTCTATATGCTCTGCAGAACCATAACCTTTGTTATTTGCAAAATGGTATTCAGGATAAATACTGTCGTATTCAACCATCATTCTATCTCTTGTGACCTTGGCAATAATACTAGCCGCGCCAATAGAAATAGATTTAGCATCGCCCTTTATAATAGGCACCTGCGAAATCTTAACCTGTGGTATTGTGACAGCATCATTAAGTAACATCTGAGGTTCTACCTTGCTTTCCTCGATAGCCTGTCTCATAGCTTCATAAGTAGCCTGTAAGATGTTAATCTCATCTATACGCGATTCAGATGCAGCTCCGATACCAACTGAAACCGCCTTCTCCATTATTTCCTCATAAAGTTCCTCTCGCTTTGTAGCAGAAAGCTTTTTAGAATCATTAATGTAAAGAATGTCGCAATCCTTTGGAAGAATAACACAAGCGGTAACAACAGGTCCTGCCAATGGTCCTCTTCCAACCTCATCAATCCCTCCGATGAAGTCATACTGCTCCCAGTATTTATATTCGTATTCCTTAAGGCGTTCGATTCGCTCTTTTTCTACACGAAGCTTTTCCATCTTCTTTTGAGCCTGACCAATAATCTTAGAGACTCCTGGTCTACCATCATTAATGTACTCCTGAATAAAATCAGGAAGAAGATTAATATCAGCTTCCTTATATTCTTTTTGAATATCAGTAATCTTCTTTTCCGCCATGATTATTCAATATTGTCTACAAGGCCAAAGTTCTTGAAAGGATAAACCCTAAGCCAAGCCTTACCTACAATATCATCTCCCTTTATATTTCCAACAGCTTCAAATCTTGAATCTGTACTGTTGTTACGATTATCACCAAGAACAAAATATTCATCAGGTCCAAGAAGAATATCTGTGTTAGCAAGCCCTGCATTGAGAATAATCTCTGTACCATAGCTTTCCTCAAGAAGCTCATCATTGATATAGATATTTCCAGAGCCGTCAATATATACCCATTCACCAGGAAGTCCAATGACACGCTTGATATAATAAGTATCTTCCTCGTACTTATAAGGGAAAACAACAACGTCAAAGCGTTCTGGATTATGAATTCTATAGCTGATTTTATCTACAATAAGATTATCACCATCTGTAAGTGTGTCCTCCATAGAAGAACCGCTTACGACTGTTCTCTGTCCTATAAACTGAGTAATCAAAAAGACTACTAAGAAACATACTAATACGTTGATTATTACGCTAAGTATTTCACGAAATACTACAGCCTTTGTTATAGGCTCTTCCTCTTCTTCAAATACTTCACCCTTTGTACGAGATGGTTTTGTTTCAGATGGAGAATTATTAACGTTTCTTCTAGCTCTTTCAATATCCTTTTTTATTTGTTCTTCTTCGTTAAAATCAATTGCGTTGTTCATTTTTATGGCCTTTCAAGTGATATATTTCCTAAGCTTCCATTTCTAAATTCATCAATTAAAACTGCAGCTGCCTTATCAAAATCAAGCTCTGAGCCCTTTTTAACAAAGTTTCTTTTAGCTGCAATCTCTGAAATTATCTCATGATTAACTGCTTCTTCATTAATCTCATAACGCTTGTTTAATATTCCTGGATAATTTTCCTTAAGGAAATCAGCAAGCTCCAAAGAAAGTTCTCTAGTCTCAATGATTGCATCATTAATAGAACCGATAAATGCTAAGTGAAGACCTACTGTGTTATCTTCAAATTTTGGCCAAAGGATACCTGGAGTATCTAAAAGCTCAACTGATTTGTTAAGCTTAATCCATTGCTTTCCTTTTGTAACGCCAGGCTTATTGCCAGTCTTAGCAACTGCTCTACCAGCAAATGAATTAATAAAAGTAGATTTTCCAACATTTGGAATACCCACAACCATGGCTCTTACAGGCCTGTTCTTAATTCCACGTTTTCTATCTCTCTCAAATTTAGCTGCGCAGACCTCATCAAGTGTAGCCTGAACGCCTTTCATGTTTTTTCTATCACGGGAATCAAGCTCTACGCAGTAAAAACCCTGTTCTTTAAAATAGTCTTTCCATTTTTGATTAACGCTCTTATCTGCTAAATCTGACTTATTTAAAAGAATAAGTCTTAGCTTGCCATTCGCTAGTCCATTTATATCAGGATTGCGGCTGGAAACCGGACAACGAGCATCGATAACCTCTATTACTAAATCTATAAGTTTAATATCTTCCTGCATCTGACGTTTTGCTTTCGTCATGTGCCCTGGATACCATTGAAATTCCATAAATCACCTCTAGAATGGATACTTCATCCATACCCTTCCTAAAATATCTGCACTGGCTACAAAGCCCACACTTTCATATCTTGAATCCTCGGATGAATTACGGTTGTCTCCAAGAACAAAATACTGATCATCCATAAGAGTAATCGGAGTGGCTGCTATGCCAGGATTTTCGATTCGCTCTACTTCAAGATTCTCTTTGTAAAGCTCATCATTTATGTAGATACGACCATTATTAATGTATATAGTATCACCGGGTGTGGCAATTACTCTCTTTACACTATAACTGGCGTTTACATTTGATTTTGGTTTAAATGCGATAACATCTGACTGCTGAGGTTTAGATATCTTGTAAGCAATAGTGTTTACAAGTAATATATCGGATGTTTGGTAGGTAGGCTCCATAGATGCATTAGCACATTCTACCTGTTTTCCAAAAGAAATTACCACGCCATAGGCTAAGGCAATAACAAGAGCTAATTCCAAAGCAAAAATCAGAATATATCTAACCTTATCAAAATCTATTTTTCTACGTCTTCTTCTGAAATTAAGACCGTCTTTTTTCTTAAATATTTTTCTATTTGAAAACTTTCTATTTGATAAAAACATATAAAATCCCTTTTTAATATATAGGATAATTTTACCGCACTTTTGAAATAATTTCCATTAAAAGTAAAAGAACAGCCACATTTCGTGACTGTTCTCAAAATTTCGAGATTAGATTCTCTCCTTAACCTTAGCCTTCTTACCTGTAAGATCTCTGAGGTAGTAAAGCTTAGCTCTACGAACCTTACCCTTACGAACTACTTCGATCTTCTCAACGTTAGGGCTGTGGAGTGGCCAAGTCTTCTCTACACCAACACCGTTTGATGACTTACGAACTGTGAATGTCTCACGGTTGCTGCCGCCCTGTCTCTTAATAACTGTACCCTCGAAAACCTGTGTACGAGTACGGTTACCCTCAACGATACGACCGTAAACCTTAACTGTGTCTCCAACCTGGAACTCAGGAAGCTCTGACTTAAGCTCAGCAGCTTCGATGTTTCTAATAATCTCGTTTGCGTTCATTTTATTTCCTCCTAAACTCGCGACGTTCTTGAAGTGCCCTATTGCAAATCAGCGGACCATCTCTTCTTTTAGCAACTCTAGTATAATAACACGGATTGTGCTATTTATCAACATTAGATTCTAAATATTTCGCATATAAATCTGGACGTCTTTCCTTTGTTCTAAGGATTGACTGTTCTTTTCTCCATGCGTCTACCTTTGCATGGTCACCTGAAAGTAAAATAGGCGGAACCTTTCTTTCATTCCATGTCTCTGGTCGTGAATACTGAGGATATTCAAGTAAGTTGTTCTCTAATGATTCATCCTCTCCTGACTCAGAGTTTGTAAGAACACCAGGCACCATACGAGAAATTGCATCTATCATTACAAGGGATGGAAGCTCACCACCTGTAAGAACATAATCGCCGATTGAATAGTACTCATCAACAATTTCCTCTAATACACGTTCATCAATGCCTTCATAGTGGCCACATAATAAGCAAATATCTTCTTTGAGAGCAAGCTCTTTAGCGTTCTGCTGCTTAAAAAGCTGTCCCTGGGGAGTAAGGTAAATACAATGAACCTTATGACCCGCCTTCTCACAGATAGCCTTATAGGCATCATAAATAGGCTGAGCCTGCATAACCATGCCTGCACCACCACCATAAGGATAATCATCTACTTTTTTATGCTTATCAAGAGTGTAATCTCGAATGTTAACTGCCTCAAAAGATATTGCACCAGCATTCTTGGCACGACCTAAAATACTGGTATTTAAGGCATCCTCTATCATTTCTGGGAAAAGGGTTAAAATATAATACTTCATGCTAATCCATCAATCCCTTCAATAAATGTATATCTACTCGACGTGCATCCACATCTACCTTCAAAATACAGTCCTTGATAGCAGGAAGAAGAACATTTCCTCCATTCACAAGTTCAATATCGTAGACATCATTTGCACCAGTTTCCATTACGTCTGAAATCTCGCCAAACTTCTCATCAGGATTATCATCTGTATATACATCACAGCCAATTAAATCTGCAATAAAATACTCATCTTTCTTAAGCTCTACGCGATTTTCTTTTGTAACGTAAAGACCCTTGCCCTTATATTTTTCGATATCGTTGATATTATCAATACCCTTAAACTTAAGAATAACAAGATTCTTCTGTGGACGAGCATTCTCTACCTCAAGCTCTATATAGCCATCCTTGCCGCCATCCAAAAGAAGATGCTTCATGCCCTTAAATCGGGAAATATCATCTGTGAGAGGGAATACCTTTACCTCTCCTTTAATACCGTGAGTCTGTGTTATTGAACCAACCTGAAATAATTCTTCCAAAAAAGCCTCCTAATTAGTAAAAATCTTAAATAAAAAATATAAAAGTGCTACCACGATAATAACACCTGCTTCGATATAAGTCCATTTTCGCTTTTTGTAATACTTTTCAACAGCAATATCAAGTTCAGATTTTGCCCCCTCTGGAATAACGCATTCTGTAATATATTCCTCAAGGCCCACACTGGTAAGAATCTCTACAGCGAAGTCCCAATCTGCCGCTGGAATAAGTAAAAATGTGCTCTTTTCTACCAAGCTTTCGTTAGCCAGATGAAATTTATTTTTTAAATCCTGCACATAGACTTCAAGTCCCTCATTGCTGAGAGACTTGAAAGCATGCTGTAATACTTCTGATGAATCAGAAGATATAATCATTCTTAAATATCCAAAATCATTCATAATTATTTATCATCATATAAGTGACATCTTACAACATGTCCGTTACCCATATCCTTTGGCTCTGGAGCAACTTCCTTACAAATGCCCATACACTCAGAACAACGTGTATGGAACTTACATCCCTTAGGAGGATTAGCAGGGGAAGGAATATCTCCTTCAAGAATTACTCTATCCTTTTTAAGGTCTGGGTCAGGCATTGGGATAGCTGAGAAAAGAGCCTTTGTGTAAGGATGAAGAGGATTGTCAAATATATCCTCTGTCTTACCTGTCTCAACAAGTCCGCCAAGGTACATAACACCAACTGTATCTGAGATATGCTCTACTACAGAAAGGTCATGTGAAATAAATAAGTATGTAAGTCCTCTATCCTTCTGAAGTTTTCTAAGAAGGTTGATTACCTGCGCCTGAATAGAAACATCAAGAGCAGATACTGGTTCATCACATACGATAAAATCAGGATTAAGCGCAAGTGCACGAGCGATACATACACGCTGTCTCTGTCCACCTGAGAACTCATGAGGATATCTATCCTTATGGTGCTCCTGAAGACCACATTCCTTCATAATCTTTGAGATGTATTCATCGTATTCAGCAGCAGGAACAAGACCATGCTCTCTAACTGCCTCACCAATAATCTCACCGATTGGAAGACGTGGTGAAAGTGATGAATAAGGATCCTGGAAAACAATCTGCATCTTTGTACGGAGTTCTCTAAGTTCCTTTTTGCTCTTAGCATTTACATCCTCGCCATTAAAAATAACTTCACCGTCAGTCTTCTCTAAAAGACGAAGGATTGTACGACCTGTAGTAGATTTACCACAACCAGACTCACCTACGAGACCCATTGTAGTTCCTCTTTCAATTTTGAAAGTAACGTCATCTACAGCCTTTACATTTCCTGTTACACCGCCAAAGAAGCCACCCTTTATAGGGAAGTATTTCTTGAGGTGATTGACTTCTAAGATATAATCTTTCTCGTTACTCATGTCTCTCACCCTCCTCTTTGCATCTGTAACATCTTACCATATGTGTATCTGAGATATAGTATTCATCAGGGAACTCGCCATTGCAGCACTCCATACACATATCACATCTATCTTTGAAATAACAATAATCTGGCATATTAACTGGGTTTGGTACTGAACCAGGAATAGAATAAAGCTCATCTACCTTCTGTCCAACAACTGGCTTAGATTTCATAAGACCAATTGTGTAAGGATGACGTGGGTCCTTGAAGATTTCTCTTGCAGTACCCTTTTCAACTACACGACCAGCATACATAACAACAACATAATCTGCCATCTCAGCTACAACACCAAGGTCGTGTGTGATGAGCATGATTGAGCTGTTGATTCTGTCCTTAAGATCACGAAGAAGGTCAAGAATCTGTGCCTGAATAGTAACATCAAGAGCTGTTGTAGGCTCGTCAGCTACGATAAGCTTTGGCTCGCAGGCAAGTGCCATAGCGATACAAATACGCTGTCTCATACCACCTGAAAGTTCGTGTGGATACATTGAGTAAACACCTTCTTTATTGGCGATACCAACCATACCAAGCATCTCGATTGTACGGTTCTTAATCTCCTCATCGCTCATCTCTGGACGATGAAGCTTGATAACCTCGTCAATCTGAGCACCTACTCTAAATACAGGATTAAGTGCTGTCATTGGCTCCTGGAAAATCATAGCCATTTTGTTTCCGCGAAGTTCCTGCATCTTTGATGCTGGAGCATTTACAACATTGACACATTCGTCACCAGAGTTGAAACGAATTTCACCTGAAACTGTCTGACCCTGTGGACGCTGTACAAGCTGAAGCATAGAAAGTGATGTAACTGATTTTCCACAACCAGACTCACCTACGATACCAACAGTCTTACCCTGTGGCACATTAAATGAAACACCATCTACAGCCTTTACTGTTCCGATATCAGTAAAGAAGTATGTATGAACATCATCGAACTCTACGCAGTTCTCTGGGTTCTTCATCTTTGTAATATATTCCTCTTCTGGAATATGCTTTCTATTTCTCTTAGCCTCGAATTCCTTAGTAATCTTTCGATTCTCTTTTGAAATCTTACGGGATTCCTTGGCTGATATATAATTTACATTTTTCTTTGCCATGTTATCACCTCTATTATCTCTTCATCTTTGGATCGAAAGCATCACGAAGGCCGTCACCAATAAAGTTAAATGCAAGTACTGTAAGGAGAATAAGAATACCAGCTGGAATCCATACGAATAAGTAGTTTGTCATAACGTATGAATCGTTAACAGCATTGATTATATTTCCCCAAGAAGCAGCTGGGTACTTAACACCAAGTCCAAGGAATGAAAGTGTAGACTCAGCAAGGATAACAGCACCAATATCCATAGAAGCGAAAACTACAAGCTGAGGGATAACATTAGGAATAAGGTGCTTGAACACACGACGTCTAATGCTGATACCACAAGCCTCGCAAGCTGTCATAAATTCCTGTTCCCTAAGAGATAAAATCTGACCTCTGATGATACGGGCAATACCTACCCAACCGATAAGTCCCATTACAATACAAAGATAGAAAATACGTATTCCTGCATCTACCTTATAGAAATCCATGATAGAACCAAGGATAAGGTAAAGTGGCATTGAAGGTACACAGTAGATTATATCTACAAGTCTCATAAGAAGAGTATCTACCCAGCCACCAAAGTAACCAGCGAAGCCACCAACAATAATTCCAAGGAAAAGCTCAATTGCTACTACTACAAAACCAATAAGAAGGGAAATACGACCACCGTACATAAGGCGAGCAAGAAGGTCCATTCCGTTTCCATCTGTACCAACCCAGTGCTTTGAAGATGGTGCCTCAAACTGGTTGATTACACTAGTATTCTTGTATTTAGTAATTGTATACTGACCATTCTTATTAGAAATCTGATATTCCTCTCCATCGAATTCAAAAGAATCTGCCTTGCTAGAAATAGCCGCTACAACTGCCTCTCTGAAATCAATCGAAATAATAACACCATTTTCTACAGCATTAATGCTGTAAGAAGTAATATAGGCAACATCCTCACTAGCAGCATTTCTAAGCATTGCACCTGAACCATGCTCTTCTACTGTATAAGTTGCGCCATTGTACTCAAAGCTTGACTCATCATTTGCTCTAGCAGCAACCATTGCAGCTGTAAGTCCAGACTCTACTAAACCACCTTCTGGAGAGTATGCCTGAAGCTTGCATACATAAGCAAGACTCTTGCTACCATCAGCACTGGCAATTTCAAAAATATCGTTATTAAGCTCATTTAAAGCAAATGTAGAACCATCTCGTGTTGTGATAGTAGCTTCCTTCTTTGTAAGAGCAAGGATAAGCTTAGAGCTGATATCCTTTGGAAGCTCTTCTCCCTCATTTGCAAAAACCTGGTACTCTGAAATTTCTGTAGCACCAGCATAATCCTTCTTCATCTCCTCAGATGTGTAAAAAACCTCTGACTGAGAATATGGAACAACTACACCACCTAAAAATGCAAATAAAAACATGCAGGCAATAATAATAAGACCTGTAATAGCAAGCTTGTTTCTAAAGAAACGCTTTGCAACCATCATTCCAGGAGAAAGAACCTGAACGCGGTTAGCATCATCAAGTGCAAGCTCTTCATTATTTAAATTCTTCTCTTCGCTCACGTTACTTTCCTCCTTAATTTACTCTTACTCGTGGGTCAACTACAGCATAAAGAATATCTGCAATAAGGTTGCCCAAAAGAATAAGCATTGCAAAGAATAACATATAGAACATTACAAATGGGATATCTCCCTGAATAATACACTGATATGATGTATATCCGATACCTGGAATCTGGAACAATGTTTCAGTAATCATAGCACCACCAAAAAGTCCTGGAAGTGTACCACCAAGTAAAGTAATGATAGGAATAAGAATGTTTCTAAAAGCGTGATGATTTACAACTCTCTTTTCAGAAAGACCCTTAGCACGTGCTGTACGGATATAATCTGCATTAAGCACTTCTAGCATGTTAGTACGTGTATAACGCATTAAAGAACCTACTGAAACAATAGTAAGTGTAATTGCAGGAAGCACAAGATGATATGCCATATCAAGAATCTTTGCACCTGTAGAAAGATTCATATAATTACGACCTACAATACCATAAAGGTCAAACCACTGGAGCTTAATTGCAAAAATCCATTTAAGAATTGTTGCGAAGAAAAAGCTTGGAAGTGAAATACCTATAAGAGCAAATACAGTAATGGCATAATCTGCCCCTGAATATTGCTTTCTTGCAGCAATTACACCTAAAGGAATAGCAATAATAATCTCAAGGATGAATGAAGCAAGTGAAAGTGCAAATGAATACCAAATTACACTAGAAAACTTCTCAAGTACAGGCATGTTAAAGTACCAGCTATCTCCAAAATCACGCTGAGTGATAAGCTTAACAAACCATTTAAGATATCCCTGGACAATACCTACATCAAGACCATAGGCTGCATTTAATTGGTCGAGCCACTCCTGGTAGCTCTTAGCTCCCGGCTTCTGTGAAAGAGCCATAGCTTTCTGTTCTACGAAGGATGTAGGCATGCATCTCATGATTGCATAAATAATCATCGATACGAAGAACAAGATAACGATTGATAATAATAATCGTCTGATCACAAATTTCTTCATGACACTAAATTCCTTTCTTTATTATTCCCCTTTATTTCATAAATAAAGATATTTTATGGTGAGACAAATAAAGGACTAATGCCCTTTACCAAATTCAATAACCCATCCCATCATAAAATACCTTTATTTTCATATATTTATTAAAGGTAGTTTTAATCTAAAAAAATAAGCAAAATATTTCCTAGGGCTATTATACACAAGCCCTAGGAAATAAAGAAGACTTAAATTAATTCATCTCAAGTGTAGCGAGTTCATCCATCCAAATCCAGAATGGTGTAGGATCCTTTACAAGAGAATCAATATTAACTCTCTCTGAAGAGTAAAGAACACCGTTCTGTCTCTGATATGTAGGAATTTCTACAGCATAGTCTACGATGAAATCAAGACATTCCTTATAAACAGCCTTTCTGTAAGACTGATCTGCACTTGTTCTAGCATCCTCAATAAGAGCATCAAGCTCATCTGAGTATACAGCATACTGGTAAGCTGAACCACCCTGGCTGTGATATACTTGATACATATCAGGATCAGCTGTAGCACCCCAAGCTGCACACCAGATTTCAGCCTTCTGAGCTGAAAGTGTATCCCAAAGTACTGAAGAATCAGCAAGGTCGTTAATTACAAGCTCGAAACCGATCTTAGCGAACTGCTCCTTAGCACCTGTAAGAATACCAAATGCTGGGTGATCACCATTTCCACCACCAGGAATCATAGCCTCGTATGAAAGCTTTGCACCAGCTGGAGCTGCTGTAAGCTTGCCATCTGCAACTGTGTAGCCAGCTGCCTCGAAGTAACCAAGAGCTGCCTTAAGAGCTGCATCGTACTTCTCATCATCTGTCATTCCCTCTGTGTAAATTGGATTTCCATCTACATCCTTAGAGAATGCGATTTCGTAATCTGGGTCAGACTTCTGTGGAGCTGCCCAAGAAGAATTAGAGATAGGATACTGAATAACCTCAGCAGCTTCTCCATAATATGAATCAATAACTACATCACGGTATGCAGCAATTACTGTTGCAATAGCCTTACGAAGGTTCTTAGACTGCTCTGTTGAAGCATCGTTTCCAACCTTAACGTTCTTAGCGCACATACCAATGTAACCATAACCAAGGTTATCTGCAAGTGTAGCTGTAAGCTTATCACCAGCAAGCTCTCCATTAGAGTTCTCACCAGAAATCTGCTCTACTGCAGCCTTAGAGATTGAAGGCTCTGAAAGATCAATTGTTCCCTGAAGTACACCAGGAATCTTATCAGCCTCCTGTGTCTCCTTAAACTGAAGAGACTTAATCTTTGGAGCTCCAAGATAGTAGTTCTCGTTAGCCTCAAGATAAGCAATCTTGTTCTTGTACTCTACAAACTTGTAAGGACCAGCACCAAGTGGCTTAGTAGTCTTTTCTCTTACAATTGAAAGATCATTCTTAGGGAAACCGAACTTGTTATTGTCATAATCATAAAGTGACTTGTCGCCATAGTAGTGCATTGGAGCAATAACTGTTCCAAGCTTTTCGATAGCTGGTGCAGAGAACTCTGTGAGAGTAACAGTCATGCTATAATCACCTGTCTTAACAATACCTTCAATGTGATCTGCAGACTCACCAGTCTGTACACCTGTTGTAGACATTGCAAGTACGTCCTCAGGGAATGAATCAGCGATTGTTACTGAAGCTGCTTCCTTATCCATAGATGTGAAATTCCAACCATACTGCTCGCCAATTGCAAGGAAGAAATCCTCTGTTGTAGCGCCTGCTGGAAGCTCGAAGCCCCAACCTGCAGCTGCAGCTGTTACATCTCCTTCAGCAACGCCAGCATTTTCTACCATATAATCAACGATTGACTGAGTGAACTCAGCACCCTTTGTCTCAACTGCATCCCAGAAAGCCTTCTGCTGCTCTTCTGTGAAGTTAGTGAAATCTGTGTTGTCCTTACCTGCCTCAGCAATAAGAGTAGAAAGTGTAGAAACACCACTTCTGTACTCTTCCATACCCTTTACAGGAAGTGAAGCAAATGTTGAAGGACCATCATATGTAGGATCTGATACTACATAGTATGAGAAAATAACATCATCGATAGTAACAGGCTCTCCATCAGAGAACTTTAAATCATCTCTAATCTTGATATCATAAGTAACTGAACCATCTTCGTTTTCATTTACTTTGATATCAGATGGTGTGTAATATGTGTACTCTGTTCCATTGTACTCAGCCTTATAGCCGTCAATACCTTCTAGAATGTACTGACCAGCACGATCAACACTAAGAAGACTAATCTGTACACACTTATCATCCAAATACATATCTGGATGTGATTCAGCGAAGAATGGGCTGAATTTCTGGCTCATAGCATCCCATCCGATTACAAGTGGAGTATCAGAAGATGAACCGCCGTTTTCGCTGGCTTTCTTACCAGCTTCGTCTGCACTCTTTCCACATGCTACCATTGAAAGTGCCATAGTAGCTACAAGAAGGAGTGAAACAATCTTTTTCTTTTTCATAAGAATTCCTCCTATTATTTATATTTACACCCAAAATATATCCCCGGGAGCAAATTAACTTTTTAATTGGAGTTCCTAATTACCCCTCCAAACATTTTGTCATATTTTACACCAAATGCAATAACTGAAGCTATAAGCAAAAGTAATATCACAATATAAGAAAATTCTATAACAAAATTTATATTATGATTAATACATATAAATATTAAATCCAAAATTATATTTACAGCAGCCAATATCATAATGGCCATGGAGCTCTTCTTTAATCTTATTATGCTCTCTTCATATCCTGCCTTTTCCATTCTGCACTTTTGACCAAGTAAATTAAAAGTACCAAGAAGATTAAATCCTATAGGAAGGAACAAGAAGAAATACGGAAATACAATCCAGGCTGTTTTTGATGAATCTGGATTAATAAGACCAGCTCCTAAAAATATAAGTAAAAACAAAATTGAAAAACCAGCGCATACAAGCTTATTTTTTTTGAACTGCTTTTCATCATAAGGAAGTTCGAAGTAACTTCCTTCATAAAATGTAACGGTACGTAATTTGCCATCTATGCCAATACTTTGTACCTGTTTGTAATCATCTTTATATTTGTTAAACAACATAACTAAAAAACATATGTAAGTGTCACGCGGACATTATAGGTAACAAAAAAACAAGGTTTAAGAACGCCCTTGTTCATAGAAGCTATTGTAGTTTATTACTTTAAAGTATTCAATAGCAATTTTTATTCACACCAGTGAATAAAAATACAAAAAGTGAAGAAACTGTGAATTTACGGGGTTTGTTTAACAGTTTATCGCTTTTATGGACTAAAGTATTAGAGTATTGTATCCCTAAATAAACAATATTGTCAAAATATATGGACCCAAATTGCTTCGGGTCCATATTTGATTTAGTTAACATCTACAATGTCAACAATAACCTTCTTGTCAATCTTTGAGGCTGCAGCCTTAACAACCGCACGTATAGCCTTTGCGATTCTACCCTGTTTTCCAATAACCTTTCCCATATCTGAAGGTGCAACGCGAAGCTCAACAACAATTGACTTAGCGTCTTCTTTCTCGGAAACAACAACCTCTTCTGGATTGTCTACAAGTGACTTAGCAATTACTTCAACTAATTCTTTCATCACTATATTCCTCTACCTTTCGATTGTGAATGATTACTGAACACCAGCCTGCTTGAAAAGTCTTGCAACTGTCTCAGTTGGCTTTGCACCATTAGCGATCCACTTCTTAGCTGCCTCTGTATCAACTGTTACCTCAGCTGGCTCCTGATTTGGATCATATGTACCGATCTCATCGATGTTTCTTCCATCACGTGGTGCTCTAGCGTCTGCTACTACGATTCTGTAGATTGGTCTCTTCTTCTGACCCATTCTCTTTAATCTAATCTTTACTGCCATTTTTAATTCCTCCTGTTAAATAAAACAATAAATTAATAAATTACTAACGGTTAAAATGGAAAACGCATTCCACGTCGTCCTTTTCCCATCATATTCGGCATTTGCTTCATCATTTTCTTTGATTGTTCAAACTGTTTAATGAAGCGATTAACCTCTGCTATATCTAAACCAGCTCCAGCAGCAATTCTGTGCTTTCTGCTAGGATTTAGTAATTTTGGATTCTCACGCTCTGCCGGAGTCATAGAAAGGATGATAGCTTCTATGTGAGCAAGCTTTTTATCATCTACTGCATTTTCAAGCTGTGCCATCTGAGAAGCATTCATACCTGGCATCATACCAAGAATGGATGTAAGCCCTCCAAGCTTCTTCATCTGCTCCATTGAAGTGAGATAATCATTGAAATCAAATGATGCTTTCTTAACTTTCTTTGTAAGTGCAAGAGCTGCATCCTTATCGATTTCTGCCTCAGCCTTTTCTATGAGTGATAAAACATCTCCCATTCCAAGGATTCGGCTTGCCATACGGTCTGGATGGAACTGCTCTAAATCTGAAAGCTTTTCACCCATACCAGCAAATAAAATAGGCTTTCCTGTAACAGCCTTAATAGAAAGGGCTGCACCACCTCGTGTGTCACCATCAAGCTTTGTGATGATAACTCCGTCGATACCAATCTTTTCATCAAAGGTCTGTGAAACATTAACTGCATCCTGACCTGTCATGGCATCAACTACTAAAATAGTGTTGAGGATGTCGATATTGCTCTTAATAGCTGCGAGCTCATTCATCATATCCTCATCTATATGAAGACGACCTGCTGTATCGAAAATGACTACATCAAATCCATTCTTCTTAGCATAATCCATAGCCTCTTTGGCTATCTTTACAGGCTTTTCCTTGTCACCTAAGGAGAATACCTCAACATCCTGCTTCTTACCATTAATCTGTAACTGCTCAATAGCTGCAGGTCTGTATATATCGCAGGCAACCAAAAGTGGCTTCTTGCCGCGCTGCTTAACCTTTCCAGCAAGCTTTGCTGTAGTGGTAGTTTTACCGGCACCCTGAAGACCAACCATCATGATAGTGGTAATAGCTCCGCCCGTGCCATAAGTAATGTCTGTAACCTCTGAGCCCATAAGATTAATAAGCTCTTCGTTTACAATCTTTATAACCATCTGTCCAGGATTCAAGCCGTTCATAACATCTGAACCGATAGCTCTTTCTGTGACAGTGTTTGTAAACTGTTTTACAACTTTGAAATTAACATCTGCTTCAAGCAATGCCATCTTTACTTCCTTTAAAGCAGCCTTAACATCTGCCTCTGAAAGTCGACCCTTGCTACGGAGATTTTTAAATACTCCCTGAAGCTTCTCTGAAAGTGAGTCAAAAGCCATATATTATAATTCCTCTAAAATCAATGTCGATAAACGGGAAATCTCAGCTAAAGTATCTTTGCCAGGCTCTGAAGATGTAAGCTTATTAATCTTTAAAACATCTTCCCTAATGTTCATGAATTTATCAACCAAATGGAGCTTATCTTCGTACTCCTGAAGCTGATGATCACATCTTTTGATGATATCATGAACTGCCTGTCGAGATATTGATAAAGTATCAGCAATTTCAGACAAAGATAAATCCTCATTGATACTCATCTCATATACACTACGCTGACGTTCTGTGAGAAGCTCACCGTAGAAATCATATAAATATCCGGATTTAATCTTATCTTCCATGACTCTCCTTTATCACCGCAGACTAATATACTATACAAATAAACAAGTGTCAAGTACTTTTACTTGACACTGCATAAAAAAGATTTTATAAACTTGTTCTAACAATCTTAGGTTTGTATCCGCCTTCATCAAGAGCCTTAATAATCTGTCCCTTGTGATCTGTACCGAAAGCTTCAAGTGTAATACGAAGCTCAACAGCTGCTGAACGATTTGTAGTAACAAACTGGTTATGCTCAAGCTTGATTACATTACCCTGATTGTCTGCTATAACCTGTGAAACCTTTGCAAGCATACCCGGCTTATCAGGAAGAAGTACTGATACAGTAAAGATTCTATCTCTGAAGATAAGACCCTGCTGTACAACAGAAGACATTGTAATAACGTCCATATTTCCACCAGAGATAACAGAAACTACTCTCTTACCTTTAATATTAAGATGATTTAAAGCCGCAACTGTAAGAAGGCCTGAGTTTTCAGCAATCATCTTATGATTTTCAACCATATCAAGGAAGGCTACGATAAGCTCATCATCATCAACTGTGATAATCTCATCTATATTCTCCTGAAGATATGGGAATATATTTGAACCTGGAGTCTTAACCGCAGTACCATCTGCAATAGTATTTACAGAAGGAAGTGTTGTAACTGCTCCTTTATCAAATGAAGCCTGTAAAGAAGCTGCTCCGCTAGGCTCAACACCTATTACTTTAATCTTTGGATTAAGAAGCTTTGCAAGTGTAGAAACACCGGTAGCAAGACCGCCACCACCAACTGGAACTAAAATGTACTCTACAAGTGGAAGTTCCTTAAAGATTTCCATTGCAATAGTACCCTGTCCCGTTGCTACAGCTAAATCATCAAAAGGATGAATAAATGTGTAGCCATGCTCATCCGCAAGCTTATATGCATAATCACAAGCCTCGTCATAAACATCACCATGAAGAACTACTTCTGCACCATAGCTCTTTGTGCGATTAACCTTAATGAGAGGTGTAGTAGTAGGCATTACGATTGTAGCCTTAACACCATATTTTTGAGCTGCGTAAGCAACACCCTGGGCATGATTACCAGCTGATGCAGTAATAAGCCCCTTTGCTCTCTCTTCGTCTGTGAGAGTGCTAATCTTGTAATATGCACCACGAAGCTTATAAGCTCCTGTAAGCTGCATATTTTCTGGCTTCAGATATACATCGTTACCAGATTTCTCGCTGAAATAGTCACTGTAAATAAGTTTTGTCTCGTGTGTGACCTCTGTGACAATCTTTGAGGCCTCTTCAAATTTGTCTAAAGTAAGCATTTTCTCTCCCTTACTGACGCTTACTGTTCAGCGTAGAACAAGGCATTAACAAATTCGTCTGCGTTGAACTTTTCTAAGTCGTCTATTGTTTCTCCAACACCAATGTATTTTACCGGTAATTTTAACTCAGATTGTATTGCAATTGCAATACCTCCTTTTGCTGTTCCATCAAGTTTTGTTAGAACAATACCAGAAATATCTGTAACCTCAGAAAATTCCTTAGCCTGAACCAGAGCATTTTGACCTGTTGTTCCATCAAGAACAATAAGTGTTTCTCTGTAAGCTTCTGGAAATTCCTTAGTGATGGTGCTATTAATCTTAGAAAGTTCATTCATAAGGTTTTTCTTATTATGTAGACGACCAGCTGTATCTACTAAAAGTACATCAATGCCACGAGCCTTTGCAGCATGAACCGCATCATAAACCACCGCTGCCGGGTCAGAACCTTCAGGCCCTCCGACGAAATCAACGTTTGCTCTATCAGCCCATTCCTTTAATTGATCTGAAGCCGCTGCTCTAAACGTATCGGCGCCAGCCACCATAACCTTCTTGCCGTTGGCCTTAAGCTTACCAGCAAGCTTTCCAATAGTAGTAGTCTTTCCTACTCCATTTACTCCAATAACAAGCACAACAGACGTCTTCTTTTCGAAGTCAAAGCTTGTCTCATCTAAAGACATCTGTTCTTTGATTTCATTAATAAGAAATTCCTTACATTCTGCAGGCTCTTTGATGTGCTCCTTCTTAACTGCATCCCTTAGATCATCAAGGATAGTTTCTGTAGTACGCACACCAATGTCGCCCATGATAAGGACTTCTTCCAATTCCTCGTAGAAATCCTCATCGATGTTTGAAAATCCATTGAAAATATAATCCATGGATTTTATAAAATTATCTCTTGTTTTTGTAAGTCCCTTAACGAGACGTTTCCAAAATGGTATTTTTTCTGTCATAACTAATCATCCAACTGTGATTCTATAAGATTTACTGAAACAAGTGCTGATACACCCTTTTCTTGCATTGTAATACCGAAAAGTCTATCAGCAGCATTCATTGTACCACGACGGTGTGTGATAACAATAAACTGAGTATTCTTTGTGAGCTTATGTAGGTAATTTGCGAACCTGTCTACATTTGCATCATCAAGAGCCGCCTCAATCTCATCAAGGAGACAGAAAGGTGATGGCTTAAGATTCTGAATCGCAAATAACAATGCAATGGCTGTAAGTGATTTCTCACCACCGGACATCTGCATCATATTGATAAGCTTCTTTCCTGGTGGCTGGGCATTAATAATAATACCTGTTTCAAGAAGATCCTCACTGTCTACAAGCTCCAACGTACCGTGACCGCCTCCAAAGAGTTCCTTGAATGCCTTGTCAAACTGTACCTGAATATCCTTAAAGCCTTCTGCAAACTGCTTTCTCATACCTTCATCAAGCTCTTCGATAATGCGAACAAGTGAAGCCTCTGCCTCAACAAGGTCATCATGCTGTCCTTTGAGGAAGTTATATCTTTCAGAAAGCTCTTTGAACTCTTCAATGGCATTTACATTAACATTACCCATTGCACGGATAGAGTTCTTTATCTTGTTAGCATCCTTCTTCATCTGATCAAGGTCATTAAGCTCAGGGTCCTTCAGCTCTTCCGCATTGTGGTAAGTAAGCTCATACTCATTCCACATGTAGTTATTCTGATAAGAAATCGAATCATTAATCTTCTCTTTCTGTGAATCAAGACGATAGATTTCCTTATCTAATTCTGAGATTCTATCTGAAATCTCCTGACGCTGCTCGAAGAAATTCTTGTGAGAATTATTAAGATTCTCACGCTTCTCAACAGTTTCTTTGATTTCAGTTTCAAGCTGCCCAAATGAATCATCAGACGCAGAAATAGTAGCCTTAATCTCTTCTATGCGCTTTGTATTAGTCTCAATCTCTTCCTTAGAAGATTTTGCATTTTCCTTGATAGTAGCAATATCATTGTCACACTTTTCAATTTCAGATGTGACACGATCGATATTCTGCTGAACGAAATCTACATTGCTTCTGGCATTAGCCTCTTCGATGAGGACCTCAGACATTGTTCTGTTAACAGATGTCTCCATGTAAGTCTTCTCGTCTACTTCATCAGAAAGCTTCTGAATCTCAGCCTTAAGCTCAGCTTCTTTATCCTCAGATTCTTTCTTTTCGAAGTCAATCTCCTTCTTGCCAGCAGCAATTTCAGTAAGCTGTGCCTCAAGCTCTTCACTTTCCTTTGAAAGGCCTTCATAAGCTGTAAGACTTTCCTTCTTCTGCTCGTTAGCACGGTCTAAGCCAAGCTTAGCTGTATTAAGTGCAATAGCTGCTTCATTTAGCTTTGCTGTATTATCCTCTCTGTCAGATTCAAGCAGGCCTGCGGCTGCCTCAATATCATCAGCACGCTTCTTTAAATCATCCATTTCCTTAGAGAGAACATCAAGCTTCTCCTCAAGCTCCTCGATTTCACGGTTTCTTCCAAGAAGATTTGATTTATTCTTGAAATGTCCACCTGTCATGGAACCACCTGGAGCAAGATACTCTCCATCTACAGTAACTATATGAATGCTGTAATTATTCTTCTTTGCAAGTGCGATAGCTGAGTCAATGTTATCTGTAACAACTACTCTTCCAAGCAAGTAAGCTACAACGCCATCGAATTTGCTGTCACATGTGACAAGCTCAGATGCAAGACCAAGCACTCCCTTTTCATTAAGTACCTCAGTCTTTTTGAAATTGCCACGTCCATCTACCGATGTAAGTGGAAGGAATGTGGCTCTACCAAGCTTATTATCCTTAAGGAAACGAATAAGCTCCTTAGCACAAGCCTCATCAGCTGTAACAATATTCTGAATGTTTCCACCAAGAGCTGTCTCGATGGCCATCTCGTATTTTTTTTCAACATGGATTAGATCAGATACAACACCTTCGATGCCTTTGATCTTACCCTTCTGTTCCATAACCTTACGAGTAGAATTTCCATAACCCTCGTAACGCTCAGCAATATTTTTAACAGACTCGAGACGTGTCTGAACTCTGGCAAACTCATCCTTCTTGGCCTGTAAATCAGCAAAATTCTTTCGATTTTTCTCTTTCCATTCTGCAGCTTTTTCAGAAAGCTCTTTATCCTTATCCTGAAGCTCTAAGAGAAGGCTCTGGGCATTTTTAAATTCTTCTTCTGCAACTGCTACAGCAGAATCAAGATCCTCCTCGCGAGTCTTTCTCTCTAAAAGTCGCTGAGTAAGCTTTGCCTTACGGATATTTGTCTGCTCAAGCATTGTCTCAAGACGCTGCTCCTTAGACTTAATAGAAGCTCTGTTATTAAGAAGCTCCATAATAGCCTTGTTGTTAGCATCGATCTTCTCGTTATTTGCAACGATTGCATTCTGTAAATCAGAATAGCTACTTTTAACAGAATTAAGACGTTCTACGGCTTCTTCTAATGTCTTATCAAGAGATTCTTTTTCAGATTTAAAGCCAGTAAGCTGTTCTTCCTTATCCTTCTTATCAGCTTCAATTTCTGCAACACGAGCTGAAAGACTTTCGTCTGTAGCATTAGCTGAACGAATCTTTTCCTCTAAAAGAGCAATCTCATTTTCAAGCTTTCCTTTAAGAAGTGTTGAATCAGACTGCTGTTGCTTTAAGCTTTCAATCTTTTCATCAAGCTCCGTGATTTCCTGTTCTAAGGCATCATATTTAACACGAATATCTTCCTGTGAAGACTTGCTTGCTTCTAACTGCTCTTGTGCAATCTTTGAATTCTTTTCAACCTCTTCAAGATTTGTGTTGAGCCTGTCAACCTCTAAAAGGAATGCATTAACATCAAGCTTTTTCAAGTCCTCTTTTAACTTAAGGTATTTTTTAGCATCCTCTGACTGCTTTTCAAGTGGCCCGATTCTTCGTTCCTGCTCAGATAAAATATCATTTACACGGACTAAGTTTTCACGCTCGTTTTCGAGCTTCTTAACAGATGCTGCTTTTCTCTTTTTATATTTAACGATACCAACAGCTTCATCAAAAAGCTCACGTCTATCTTCTGGCTTACCAGAAAGAATCTTTTCAATCTGACCCTGTCCGATAATAGAGTAACCTTCCTTACCTACACCAGTATCATAGAAAAGCTCAGCAACGTCTTTAAGACGGCAAGGTGTACCATTTAAAAGATACTCACTCTCACCTGAACGATATACTCGTCTTGCAATTGTAACCTCTTCATAATCTACCGGAAGCACATGGTCAGAATTGTCCATGGTAAGTGCAACATAAGCGTATGAAAGCGGCTTTCTTGCTTCTGTACCGGCAAAGATAACGTCCTGCATAGAAGCACCACGAAGCTGCTTTGCAGACTGTTCACCAAGAACCCATCTAACTGCGTCAGCAACGTTTGATTTTCCGGAACCGTTAGGACCAACGATGCCGGTGATTCCATTATGGAATTCAAACTTCATCTTATGCGCAAAAGACTTGAATCCATATAATTCTATACTTTTTAAATACATTTTTTTCTCCCTGAAATTTTTCTCTACTCCCCAGTTAAATCCGCTGGTTACGATCTCAATCCTGAGATATTGCTTTCGTCGACTAACACGTCTCCTACAGCAACACTCAGAGATTGATATCTACCAGCTCATCTATTCATTCTAGATTATTTTAATAGAATCTTCCTTATGAAGACGCATTAATCCCTCATACGCAGCTTCCTGTTCGGCGGCTTTTTTTGTGCTGCCGACGCCGGTGCCTAAGGTACGGCTACCAACCATAGCACGAACCTCAAACTGCTTTGCATGATCTGGACCTGATTCAGAAAGAAGCTCATATGTGAGGGCTTCCTTGAAATTAGCCTGCACAACCTCCTGTAAACGGGTCTTGCTATCATAGAACAGCTGCTTGTGTTCAATATCATTTAATACAAATCGATGGATGTATTTAGATGCAGGCTCCATACCACCATCTAAAAAGATGGCACCGATAGTAGCCTCGAAGGCATCTGACAAGATAGATTTTCTATTTCGTCCACCTGTCATGTCTTCACCCTTAGAAAGAAGAACGTAATCACCAAGATTAATCTCCTTACAGATATAAGCAAGGGTAGGCTCACAAACAATGCTGGCTCTAAGCCTTGAAAGCTTCCCCTCATTTAAATCGGTGTAATTTAGATACAAAAACTCACTCGATACAATCTCAAGCACAGCATCACCAAGAAACTCAAGTCTCTCATTATCAGAGAGCTTTTTCATGTGATGCTCGTTAGCATATGAGCTGTGTGTAAGCGCCTGACGTAATAAGCTTTCGTCTCTAAACTCATATCCGATTGTCTTTTGAAACTCTTTTAAATCTTTCAAAATAACACCTCCTGAGTTTAAAATGGTGTCCAGCTCAGCTGGACACCAGCACTAATTAAATTATTTCTCTGCAACAGTCTTCTTGATGAGCTCTACAGCATCACCAACAGTAGAAAGTTTCTCAGCTGCATCTGTGTCAACTTCGATGTTAAGCTTCTCCTCAACGCCCATAATAATCTGGAATACATCAAGGGAATCAGCACCTAAATCATCAACAAATGTTGTTTCAGGCTTAATCTCAGCTGTATCTACATTTAATACCTCTGCAATAATCTCCTTAAGTAAATCGAATTCCATGTTCTAGTCCTCCTTTTTATCTATAACTATATTATTCTGAATATGCTCGTTTATTTTCTGTTCTTTGAAAGTAAGACACTGGAAAATAGTGTTCTTTACCTCGCCAGCTTTTGCACTTCCATGAGTCTTAACTACAAGCCCCTTTAAACCAAGAAGTGGCGCACCGCCGTACTCTGTAGCATCAAAACTCTTTAAAGTCTTTTTAAGTGCTGGAAGGGCAAGTGCTGCACCAATCTTAGAGCGAAGTGTACTCATAAGACCACCCTTAATAACAGAAACAAGTGTGCCAGCCAATCCCTCATAAAGCTTTAAAATAACATTTCCAACAAAACCATCGCAAACAATAACATCTGCATAGCCATTTGGAATTTCTCTGGCTTCTATACTACCAATGAAATTAATATCTTTGCATTCCTTTAATAATGGCATTGTCTCTTTTACAAGAGCATTACCTTTTTCCTCTTCAGCGCCAACATTTACGATAGCTACGCGAGGGTTTTTAATACCAACTACCTTTTCCATATAGATACTACCCATCTTCGCAAACTGTACAAGATGACTAGCTCTACAGTCAACATTAGCTCCAGAATCTGCAAGAAGTGCAACGCCAGTCTTGACTGGGAAAAGTGCACCGAATGGAGCTCTTTCAATACCACGAATACGGCCAACAATACCTAAACCACCTGTAAGTAATGCGCCTGAATTTCCTGCCGAAACAAATGCTTCTGCTTCCCCGTCCTTTACAAGATGAAGGCCTACTACCATAGAAGAATCCTTCTTGCGCTTAATAGCCATTACTGGATGCTCTGCTGTCTCGATAACCTCAGTGGCATTTTTTATTTCTATCTGTTCTGCTGGATACTGATATGACTGCAATTCAGCCTTTATTACATCTTCCTTTCCAACAAGAATGACTTTAACTTCTTTATTAAGATTTACTGCATCTACTGCACCTTTTACCATCTCTGAAGGAGCGTTATCTCCGCCCATGGCATCAAGTGCTACTACTGTGTAATCGCCCATAACAATCCCTTTCTTACATACTGTTAAAAGTATACTTGAAATGACTCCAAAAAGAAAGCCCCTCGCATAAAACGAGGGGCGATTCAATACGTGAATTAATCAACTGTAATGATTTCTTTTTTGTTGTATGAACCACAGTTCTTGCAAACTCTGTGTGGTACCATAAGCTCGCCGCACTTGCTGCACTTAACAAGAGTAGGGTTGCTCATCTTCCAATTTGCTCTTCTTTTATCTCTTCTTCCCTTAGAAGATTTGTTCTTTGGACAAATAGACATGCTATTTCACCTCCTTAAAGCTATTAAAGACATCTAAAAATTGTGCCATTCTAGGATCTAAAACTGTATCATCGCAGCCACAGGCTTCAATGTTACGATTCTTTCCGCAAACAGGGCAAATACCCTTGCAGTCATCCTGGCACAATATCTTTGCCGGGAAATTCACTAAGATCTCGTTTAAAATCAGTTCATCTACAAGAATGTCCTCACCATCAATGAACGAGTAAGGACCAAGCTCCTCATCAGGAACCACCTCTCCATCAGTGACCTGTATGGTCTCATCAACAGAAACAGGAACCTTAAAAGTTACTTCTGTTAAGCATCTGTCACACGCTCCTGAAATAGTACTTTCAGTATCAAATGTGATATGAAGCTTACCATTTCCAATCATAGATAAAACTACTTCAAATGGCTCTATGTGATTGATAGAAAACTCACTGCCAAGATAAGAAAAATCTTTTATATCGCATGATCCTGCGAACTTCTTACTTGCATCAGTTAATGAAGTAATATCCTTAATAGAAATCTTCATAAATATCTCCTATCCACACTTTGTCAATTATACATAGCAGAAATATAGTTGTCAAACATTTTCTGCAAAATTTATGACGTAATTTAATAATTATTTTCCAGATACGATAGCTGCTGTATCTCTAGCAATCATAACCTCTTCATTTGTAGGGATAACGAATACCTTAACCTTTGAAGAATCTGAAGAAATAAGCTTATCCTCTGAAGGACCATCATTTCTTGAAGCATCAAGCTCAACGCCCATGAATCCAAGGTGATCACATACTGCCTGACGAAGGCCTGCATTGTTCTCTCCAAGACCTGCTGTGAAGCAAATCATATCTACACCGTTCATAGCAGCTGCATAAGCACCTACATACTTAGCGATACGATAAGCAATCATATCCATAGCAAGCTTTGCTCTCTTATTGCCTTCGCCTGAAGCAGCAATAAGATCTCTGAAATCTGATGAAATACCAGAAATACCAAGAGCACCTGACTCCTTATTAAGAACGTTCATAACGCCTGCAAAATCAAGACCTTCCTTCTTAGCCATATATTCAACAGCTGAAGGATCGATATCACCTGAACGAGTACCCATTACAAGACCCTCAAGTGGAGAAAGACCCATTGATGTATCAACAGACTTTCCATTTAATACAGCACAGCAAGATGCACCGTTACCGATATGGCAAACGATAATCTTAGAGTTGTTAATATCAGCGTTTGCAAACTCGCAAACTCTCTTCGATACATAGCTGTGTGATGTGCCGTGGAAACCATAACGACGAACACCATACTGCTCATAATACTTATAAGGTACTGCGTACATATAAGCTTCCTGTGGCATTGTCTGATGGAAGGCTGTATCAAATACACCTACCTGTGGCTTACCTGGCATAAGCTCACGACATGCGTTAATACCAATAATATTTGCTGGGTTGTGAAGTGGAGCGAGATCGTTGCACTCCTCTACAACCTTAATCATTTCATCTGTAATAAGTGCAGAAGCAGCAAACTTCTCACCACCGTGTACGACTCTGTGTCCTACAGCATCAATCTCATCAAGTGATGCAATAGCACCTGTCTTAGCATTTGTGATTGCATCAATAACAGCTGCAACAGCTTCCTTGTGTGTAGGCATAGGAATGTCTGTGATTTCTTTATCAAGACCTTCCTTCTGGTATACGATACGTCCGTCGATACCAATTCTCTCGCAAAGTCCCTTGCAAAGTACCTGTTCGCTCTCTGAATCAATAACCTGATACTTAAGAGATGAACTACCACAGTTGATAACTAAAATCTTCATAATAGCTATTTCCTTTCTTATATAAATTTTTCTTTCTTTAAATACTGTTTTTCGCAACTATAATATTATAGCATTTAAATTTGTCTTCTCAACCCCAATTTAATGTATAATAAGTGAAGAAAAAGTTTTTTCGGAGGAACAAAATGGTAGTAGGAATTGTTGCAGAATATAACCCATTTCACAATGGTCATAAATATCAAATCGATTATGCAAAAAACACCCTTGGTGCAGACACCGTAATTGTAGCTATGTCTGGATTTTTTACTCAGCGCGGCGAAATAGCCTGCTTTGATAAATACACTCGCGCTGAGGCAGCTTTATTTTCAGGTGCAGATATTGTCCTTGAAATACCAACAATTTTTGCAACTTCTTCGGCAAAGGAATTTGCGGCTGCAGGCGTGCAATTGTTAGCCTCTACCGGAATAGTAGACACCATTTTGTTTGGTGCAGAATCAGATGATACAAATTTATTTAAAGAGTCCGCAAAGAAGCTAATAGAATTAGAAAACTCCGGAGAATTAGATAAAGAAATTAATACTGCTATCTCTGCCGGAGAAAGCTATGCCACGGCACGATCAAAGGCTCTTGAAAAACATGTTTCATCAGACCTTATTTCTAGCCCAAATAACATACTAGGATTAGAATACTGTCGTTATATATCCGAAAACAAGCTTCCTCTCAATATTGCAATAATCAAAAGGCAGGGGAATGATTATAACGAAACAGCTCTAACTGGTGAAATAAGTTCCGCGTCAGCAATTCGAACCCATATATCCGAAACAGGACTTGTTGTAGCCATTCCAGAAAACACAAAAGTCATTTACAAAAAATCAACTCCTGTGGGTTGTAATGATATCTCTTCTATTCTTCACTATAAGTTAATATCAGATGCAGAATACGAAAAATACTTAGACTGTTCTTCAGACTTAGCAGACAGAATCAGAAACAACCTAAAAGATTATGTTTCTTTTACCCAGTTTTGTAATTTATTAAAAACCAAGAATATCGCATACTCACGAATTAGCAGAGTACTATGCCATATCCTCCTCAATATATCTCAAAAGGATTTTGATAAAGCAAAATCCCAGGGTTATATCAATTATTTAAGATTGCTTGGATTTAGTAAAAATGGATCAAATTATCTTGGAGAAATAAAAGAAAAAGCTTCTTGTCCTTTAGTTACAAGTCCTACCGAAGAAATAGATTGCCATGATGTATTTGCAGCAGATTTATACAGAATCGTTTTAACAAATAAAACAGGAAAAACTTATCCAACCGAATATACTAGAAAATTTGATTTGGTAAATATATAACAAAAAAGCACTCAGAATTCTGAGTGCTTTTTTCGCAGTTCCTAGCGGAATCGAACCGCTGTTTTCGCCGTGAGAGGGCGACGTCTTAACCGCTTGACCAAGGAACCATATTGTCTGTCGCAAGGCTTGTTGCCTCAGCGACAAGACATATAATACTATGTAGATTGACTTATGTCAACACTTTTTTAATTTATTTTTTAGTCTGCGTATCCATTAGGATTATTCTTCTGCCATCTCCAAGAATCTGCACACATTTCCTTGATACCGTACTCTGCTGTCCAGCCAAGCTCCTCCTTAGCCTTAGTAGCATCAGAATAGCATGTAGCAATATCACCAGCACGACGTGGCTTGATTGTATAAGGAATCTTGATGTCGTTAGCTTCCTCAAAATTCTTTACAATATCAAGAACTGAGTAACCTACACCTGTACCAAGGTTGTAAATCTTAAGACCTGCATTCTCCTCAATCTTCTTGAGAGCCTTAACATGACCCTTGGCAAGATCAACAACGTGGATGTAATCACGTACGCCAGTACCATCTGGAGTATCATAATCATTACCAAATACACCAAGCTCTGGAAGCTTGCCAACAGCAACCTGAGTGATGTAAGGCATAAGGTTGTTTGGAATGCCATTTGGGTTCTCTCCCATTGTTCCTGATGGATGTGCTCCAATTGGATTAAAGTAACGAAGGAGAACTACATTCCACTCTGGATCAGCCTTCTGCATATCTGAAAGAATCTGCTCAAGCATAGACTTTGTCCAACCGTATGGGTTAGTACACTGTCCCTTAGGGCAGTTCTCTGTGATAGGTATCTCAGCTGGATCTCCGTAAACTGTAGCTGATGAAGAGAAAATAATATTCTTGCAACCGTGCTGACGCATAACATCAACAAGTGTAAGTGTACCTGCAATATTATTCTCATAGTATTCCCAAGGCTTAGCAACAGATTCACCTACAGCCTTAAGGCCTGCAAAATGAATACATGAATCAAGCTGCTCCTTCTCGAATACCTCGTTTAATCTATCTCTATTTAAGATATCTCCCTTATAAAACTTTACTGGCTTACCTGTAATAGCCTCTACTCTCTCTAAAGACTTCTCTGAAGCGTTTGAAAGATTATCATAAACTACAACGTCATAACCCGCCTGCTGGAGCTCTACGCAAGTGTGGCTACCAATAAAGCCTGCTCCACCTGTAACTAAAATTGCCATAATATTTATCCTCCTTCAGTTAAACATTAAAATTTTAACTAGATAAAAGCATAACAGAAACATATATATAAGAAAAGGGGCATTTTTATATATAAAAACTTAAATAAATGAGAATTACTTGTGATATTGGACAAAAAATCAATAGTGTCTTTATATAAAATCACAAATATTATCTAGCCCAACAAAAAAACAGCCATCCAGGATTGTCTTCGGCAAAGCGGGAAGACGCAGTCATTATAATCACCTTCGGTGATGAGACTGCGTCGTGGCAAACAAAAAACACTCAATTGGACAAATCCAATTGAGTGTTTTTAATTTGCATGTTAGGCAGCAACCTTTTCCTTTGCTACTTCAACGAGCTTTGCAAATCCTTCTGCATCGTTAACAGCGAGCTCTGCGAGCATCTTTCTGTTCATCTCAACACCTGCAAGCTTAAGACCGTACATGAACTTAGAATATGAAAGTCCATTGATACGAGCTGCAGCATTGATACGAGCGATCCAAAGCTGTCTAAACTGTCTCTTCTTCTGCTTTCTACCAGCATATGAAGATGTAAGGGCACGCATAACTGACTGCTTTGCAACACGATACTGCTTGCTTCTAGCGCCTCTGTAACCCTTTGCTAACTTTAATGTTCTATTATGTCTTTTCTTAGCGTTTAATCCGCCTTTAACTCTTGCCATTTTAAATTCCTCCTAACCAAATAAATAACTGTTCCAACTCAATCTTAGAGATATGGAAGTACTTTCTTCATGTTCTTTACGTTTGTAGCATCTACAATTGTAGCGTGACGAAGATTTCTCTTGTTCTTTGTTGTCTTCTTGGTTAAGATGTGACGCTTGTAAGCCTTATTTCTCTTAAGCTTTCCTGTTCCTGTTACCTTAAAGCGCTTTGCAGCTGCTCTTCTTGTCTTCATCTTTGGCATGATAATTTTCCTCCTGTATTACGATTTCTTTTCTGTAAGCACCAGGCTCATAGAACGGCCTTCAATCTTTGGTGCCTTTTCCACTACTGCAACATCAGAAAGTGCCTCAGCAAAATCATCAAGGATGTGCTTACTAGACTGCATGTGAGCCATCTCACGACCGCGGAAACGAAGTGTTACCTTCACCTTATCGCCCTTAGAGATGAATTTCTTTGCTGCATTTACCTTAGTGTTCATATCATTAGCATCGATGTTTGGAGACATACGAATCTCTTTAACCTCAACAACGTGCTGCTTTTTCTTGGCTTCCTTCTCACGGCGTGCCTGCTCATAACGGTATTTTCCGTAATCTACGATCTTGCACACTGGTGGATTTGCCTTTGGTGAAATCTTAACGAGATCTAAGCCCTCGTCATCTGCAAGCTTCTGAGCTTCCTTTGCTGACATAATGCCAAGCTGTTCCCCATCGGAGCTGATTACACGAACTTCCTTATCGCGAATCTGCTCATTAATCATTAAATCGCTAATGGTACTACCTCCAATAAATAAAAAAAATAGTGGATACAGAATATCCACCATAAATCATCACAAACAAGGTTTGTGTGAAATATAAACCCGAGTCACCAGACATTGAGTGCTAAGGTGAGAGTGGATACTCTACTTTGTTTTCACAACATAGGTAATTTAACATAGAAATCCAATGTCGTCAACAGTTTCTTTGATATTAAATAAAAAATTTATAAATAACTTCAGCAACACCACTGTGATTATTATCATTTTCAGTCACATAATCGGCTACCGCTTTAAGTTCTTCTCTTCCGTTTGCCATAGAAACACCTACTCCAGCAACCTCTACCATGCTAATATCATTTCTCTCATCACCAACTGCAACGACATCAGAAATGGAAATATTCAAACGTTCAGCAAGCTTTTTAACTCCATCACCTTTTCCTGAACCTTTCTTTACATATTCAAGGAAAGCATAATGTGAGAAAAAGCTCTCAAATCTGTCATCATAAACATCAGCATGATTATCCTTAAAAGCCTGGAGATTTTCAGGATGATCATAATCTATAGCAATAAGCTTTGTTATATTCTTGCCTTTTAGCTCATCTACACTAGAAAGATAAACAAGCTGTTCTCCTGATAATTTCTTATAGCTTTCAATAAACCAGTTATCATTGAATGTATAAATATGTGAAGCATCAAATGTTACCACGGTGAAACCACATCTCAGTACTTCTGTGATAACTTCAATTGCATCACTGTCAGCCATACAGTCACTGAATAGTACTTCATCACTGTTCATCTCAGTACCGATAATTCCCTGGTGCCCGAGGATATATACATCATCTCTTTTGAACTCATCATATACAGATAATATTTCTTTTAATGCGTGATTTGGTCTGCCAGTGTTAAACGCAAACGCATGACCAGCATCTAAAAGTTTTGTAATAGCTTCAAGATTCTCCTTTGAAATAGTTTTGTCATCATTAAAAAGTGTACCGTCCATATCAACGGCTAATAATTTCTTACTCATCAAAAACCTCATTAGCCAGAATTGGTATAAATGTCCTTTTCTTAAAGAAATCTATATCTGGCTCATTACTTCTTTTAGCTTCTTTACAGAAGGTGTCCTGTGCACCAACTGGCTTTTTACCTCTGGAAGGTTTAATTCTAACATAGGAACCATCTTCTGTCATCTCATAAGCTTTAAGAGTATCACCAAGTTGAACATCAAGAATATGCTTAACCTGTGATTTCAAAATTGCATCTTCTACCGGAAACATAATCTCTACACGACGGTCAAGATTTCTAGGCATCCAGTCGGCACTTCCCATGTAGATATCTTCCAAACCATTATTATAAAAATAAAAGATTCTGGCATGCTCCAGATAAGTACCAACTATTGAAGATACATGAATATTTTCACTTACACCAGGAATTCCTGTTCTAAGACAGCATATACCTCTGATAATAAGATGAATTTTTACACCAGCATTGCTTGCCTCATAGAGCTTTTCAATAATCCCCTTGTCACAAAGAGAATTCATTTTAGCAATAATTACAGCTTCTCTTCCGTCTTTTGCATTATTTATTTCCCTGTCAATAAGATTTATAAATGTATCTCTGAGCCATAAAGGTGCAAGAACCAGCTTATTCCAGCTTGCAGGCTCAGAATAACCTGAAAGCATATTAAATACAGCTGTAGCATCCTCACCATAGGATTCACGGCAGGTTAACATTCCACAGTCAGTATAAAGCTTTGCTGTAGAATCATTATAGTTGCCAGTTCCAAGATGCACATATCTTCTGATACCGTCTTCCTCACGACGGACAACAAGAGCAATCTTACAATGAGTTTTCAATCCAACAAGTCCGTAGATTACATGGCATCCAGCTTTCTCAAGTTTCTTTGCCCAAATAATATTATTCTCTTCATCAAATCTGGCCTTTAGCTCAACAAGTACTGTTACCTGTTTTCCATTTTCGGCTGCATGGGCCAGACTGGCAATGATCGGCGAATTACCACTTACACGATAAAGAGTCTGCTTTATGGCAAGTACCTGTGGATCAAATGCCGCCTGAGCAATAAAATCTACCACAGGATCAAAGGTTTGATAAGGATGATGTAAAAGTATATCGCCCTTTTTTATTTCATCAAAAATCTTATCCCCCGCTCTAAGTCTAGGATTATCCTGTGGTTTAAATACAGGAAGTCGAAGTTCACTGTGCCCTTCAATTCCATAAAGCTTCATAAGAAAAGTAAGGTCTATAGGGCCATTTATTTTATATATATCAATCTCATTAACGCCAAGATTCTTTTTTAGAATAGCAAGAAGCTTTTTATTAATAGAAGCCTCCACCTCCAGGCGAATAACTTCGCCCCATTGGCGTGACTTAATCTGCTTTTCAATCTCGAGGAGCAAATCCTCAGCACCCTCCTCATCAATAGAGAAATCGGCATTCCTCATAATTCGATATGGAGAAGCTGCGACCACATTATAGTTAAGGAAAAGCTTATCCATATTTCGCTCAATAATCTGCTCTAATAGAATAAAACAGTCATGAGATTTTTCATCAGATGGAAGCATGACAAATCGTGGTAGAACAGATGGAACCTGAACTGTAGCGAACTCCACATCATCTCCTTCTGCTCCTGCACCAACAGAATCCTTTTTCTTTTCAATTAGTGCGGCAATGTTCAGAGTCTTATTTCTGATAAGAGGAAACGGACGCGATGCATCAAATGCCATAGGTGTAAGAACAGGATAAACCTGACGCATAAAGAATGAATCTACGTATTTAAGTTGTTCCTGACTTAAATCTTCGTATTTTTTATAAATTATAATCCCTTTATCCTTAAGAATAGGTAAAAGAGATTTGTTAAATGTATTATATTGAAAATCAACAAGCTCTCTGGTCTTTTCATTAATAGCAATGAGCTGTTCTGTAGGAGTCATTCCAGCAATATCAGGTTTGGTATAGCCAGCATGCTCCATATCCTTAAGGGACGCAACACGGACCATAAAGAATTCATCAAGATTTGACGAAGTAATGCTGACAAATTTTAAGCGCTCTAAAATAGGCAACTCTTTATTGGTTGCTTCATTCAAAACTCTTCTCTCAAATTTGAGCCAGCTAAGCTCACGATTATCATAGTATTTTGGGTCTGAAATATTTATCTTCGCCATAGCTCCTCCTAGAACTACTTATTCTCTTTAAGCACAGGTTTTATTGAAAAAATCTCCTGGAAGAAATCTGCATTCTTTTTAAATAAGCCCTTTTCTAACGCCAATGAACTGTTAGCTTCAATAGAAATCACAAGTTCTTTATCTTTGACTCTAATTGAAACATTTTTTATCTTTTGCTTATGGGAACGATCAAGTGCATTTGCCACCTTAAGCATAGCAAGCAGCTTTAAAATCAAAAGATATTCTTCTGTAGTAAATCTGTCCGACAGATTCTCATAAGGTTCTACTGGCTTTCTATTAAAAGCAACTGTAGTGGCTATAATCTCTCTTTCTTTATGACTAAGTCCAAGAATTTCTGATGACATAATTATCGTATAGGAACAATCAGAAGCCTCTGCAAGAGAAATATATTTGCCGCAGTCGTGTAAAATCGCTATGCATTGCATAATTACCCTTTGGCGCTTTCCAAGACCGTGATACTTTTTCATGGCATCAAAAATCTCACCTGATAATTTAAACAATGCTTTAAGATGAGGCTGATAACTATCATATCTTTTAGCTATAGACCATGCAGCAGTAATAATGTCATTGTCAAAATCATGTGTTGCAACAAGCCATTTTTTATCGTAACAAAAATGATATGCCATGCCATCACATACAGAAACACCCGGTGCCACCACGTTCTTCGGATTTAATGTTTCAGCCAACGTCTTTACAATATAATCTTCAACCTTTGTAAGTTGACTTGATAATCCTATTACATTATCAATGGCATTACCTATCTGACTTCCAAGCAAAATCATATATTTAGGCTGTATATCACGAAGGAACATCGTTTTAAAGACTTCCAATTCCTTATATACCATCTCATATATCTGGTCTAAGGATGAAACAACAATTCCTATCTTTTTAATGTTTTCACTAAGGGAAACTGTACCCATAGAAAGATGCTGGGTAGTGATTATCTTTCCTTTTGAAAATAAAGTAATCTGAAGTGAAACGCCACCAATGTCTACAAGAACAGCTGAATCGCTAATAAGTTCTTCGAAATCATCTGTAGCAGCAACGGCCTGATAGCCAAGAAATCTCTGTTCTGAATTAGAAATAACCTTAACGGAAAAACCAGTCTGAACCTTGACCTGTTCCAAAACAATCAAAGAATTATCCGCCTGTCGGATATTAGGACCTGCAACAACAGAAAAGCTATCCACCTTGTATCCCTCAATAGCTCTGCGCATATCATTTAAAACTCGACAAAGCTTATCTATAGTTTCAGGCAGAATACGACCATAGTTCAATACATCTCTTATAATGTCAGACTGAGCCTTTATAGTATCTATGGTCTTTATCTTTTTCTGCTGTTTACCTATTTCAAAGATTTTCATTGTGGTCTCATAGGACCCAATGTAAATACTTGCAAATAGCTTCATAACAAACCCCTTATAAATTATATTAGTAATTTCCGAGCACTCTAAGACTCACACATTCTTCTTTGAGCCCAGTTAATGCATTTCTAACAGCCTCGTCATTAAGATTACCATCAATATCAATGAAGAATCTGTACTGCCAATTAACCCCTTTAATTGGACGAGATTCAATTCTATTCATATTAATTCCATTGAACATGAGGTTTGAAAGAATTCTGTACAGACTTCCTGGCTTATGAGAAATCTCAAGGCAAAGACTAATCTTGTCAGCATTCTTTCGGTATTTTTTATCTTTCGAAACAATAACAAAACGTGTCTCGTTATTTTTATCATCCTGAATAGCTTCCTCTAAAATCTCTAAATCATAGAGGAATGCATTATATGTACTTCCGATAGCAGCCTGAGTGATATCTCCATCATCATGAATCTTTTGAGCACTCATCGCTGTGTTTCTAAGGTTCTTTACATCCCAATCTATATGTTGGGTACGAATATATTCATCACACTGAGCAATAGCCTTTGGATGGGAATAAACTGTTTTTATATCAGAAATTTTAGCGCCCTTAACTCCAAGAAGTGCATGGTCAACCTTTAAAATCTGTTCACCAATTATGGCCACATTGTACTCTGAAAGCAAATCAAAATTCTCTTCTATAGAACCAGCAAGGCTATTCTCGATAGGAAGTACAGCATAATCAGCTTCACCTCTGCTAATAGCCTCCATTGCATCGCGCCACAAATCAACATGAAAACTGCTTTTCATTTCATCGTCAAAGAATGCAAGCATTGCTAGCTGTGAATATGCCCCCTGAACACCTTGGAAACAAACAGTTGCTTCCGAAAAATCAAAATCGTCTACCTGCTGAAATCCACTATCGAAATTAATTCCATTAGCTCTAAGAATAGAAAACTGCTTCTTACGACTTATAGACATTATTTGAGTATATAATTCTTTTACCGCCTGCTGACTAAATCCATCATCAACGTAGGAAGAAAGCTTTTCTAACTTTTCATCCTCTCTGACCTTATCATATACCTTTTTTCCTGTAGCTATCTTGTATTCAGCCACCTGACAAGCTAACTCCATTCGGTGTGTAAAAAGCTTTAAAATCTCCTTGTCTACCTGGTCAATCTCTACTCTAATGTCATTTAAGTCTCTCATGTTGCTCCTTCATTTGTGCTAAGTTGTCTGTCAATCATCTAGTGGTAAAATAGGTGGTTCAAATTTTGAAACTCCATTACCACGAACTGGGCAATGATATATATCACCTGAAAAATAATCAGCAAAATAGACGTATTTACTTGTAATATTAATATTATTAAATTGGCCTTCTGCTAATAATTCTTCAGCTCCAGTTGCCATATCTACCCTATATAAGCCGTCAGGATTTCCCTTCATGCTTTGATAGTATAAATATACTCCATCAATATTGTAACTTTGAGCAGGATAAGACGTGAGTACAGTCTTATCTGTGCTACCAAGAGTAGCTTTGCAAATTCTATGTTTGCTATCCAAGTCAATAAAATACAAATCACTTTTGTTTATTATAGGCATCCATAAGTTAAACTCTGAAGCATATGCAATATCTTTAGAATGAATATTCATGCTGTGAAGATTATGATCGTTTTCCACTCCAGAAAAGTATAATCTCTCACCAACCATACATCTAGGATCAATCGCAAGTTTACTTAACTGCTGTCCTTCGGTGGCATCAATTTTAACTGAGTTAAGAGTAAATGTTGTCAAATCTTCATCATATTTCAAATAAACAATATTATTTCCTGCTAATGAACATGCACTAGAATCAGCCTCATCCAAAATAATCACTTTATTATTTTTTTTAGTCAAACGGCATAAACTGTTAATATTAACGTTTAAAAAACCAAATTGAGAGTTATCTCTATTTTGCTGACGACTGTAGTAAACATAATGAGAATCTGCATTAAGAAAATAAACACTATCATTTGCAACAATCTCTATATCTGACTCATCTGGATTCATTTTATAAATCCTGTTGTAGTCTGTAGGATTGGCAAAGTAAACAACACCATCAGTCTCGCAGAATAAACCATTACCATAGAGATTTCCAATGGTATTACCATTTACATCAGTATCATTAAAGTAAGTAATACTATTAATATACTTGTAATAAGCAGCTCCTGCAATTATTCCAACTGCAACTATAGCGATAATGATTCGTCTGACTATCTTCATTCTACTGCCCTCCCCAGGCTAAAAAGCCTACTCATATGCATTAAGTAAAATCAAAGATTGAAAGCTGATTTGACTGTGGTAAATCCTTGATAACTCCAAGTTCTACCATTTTATCAATTATTGTCTGAGAAACCTTACCTCTGTCCTTTATATCATCCAATGAAAGAAACTTTCCCTGTGAAGCAGCAATCTGTAACTGTTCTGCAGCCTTATCACCCATTCCTGGAAGTGAATTAAACGGCGGAAGTATCTTATCATCTACTATTTTAAAGTATCTTGAGTCAGATTGGTATAGGTCCATAGGTAAAAAATCAAAACCACGGGCATACATTTCCTGAACAAGACGAAGTGCTATTAATACATCTTTATCTGTAGCAGATAAATCTGACTGAGCTTTAAGATTTTTAATCTCCTGCTCACATCTAGCCTTACCCTGACAACATTTCTCATAGTCAAAACCTCCAGCTCTGATTGAGAAGAAGGCTGCATAGTAAGCGAGCGGGTAATTAATCTTACAATAAGCAACACGCCAAGCCATCATAACGTATGCAGCAGCATGAGCCTTAGGGAACATGTATTTAATCTTCTCGCAGGATTCAATGTACCAATCTGGCACGCCATGCTCCTGCATATGCTCCTTATATGTAGGCCACTCATCACATTTTCCCTTAGCAACGATTCCTTTTCGAACTCGCTCCATAATAGTAAATGACTCGGCTGGATCTAGTCCCTTGTGAATCAAATATACCATGATATCATCTCGAGTACAGATAGCTTCAGTGATTGTGGCTGTACCACTAAGAATCAGATCTTGCGCATTTCCAAGCCATACATCTGTACCATGGGCAAGACCTGCAATTCGAACCAAGTCTGTAAAATACTGAGGCTTAGCCTCAACAAGCATCTGCATGGCAAAATCTGTACCGAATTCTGGGATGCCAAGCGTTCCAAGTGGTGTACCCATAATGTCATCTGGTGTGATACCAAGAGCCTTTGTGCTCTGGAAAAGAGACATAACATCCTTATCATCAAAAGGAATCTCTGTAGCATTAATTCCTGTCAAATCTTCAAGTCGCTTAATCATAGTAGGATCAAGATGTCCTAAAATATCAAGCTTTAGAAGGTTAGCATCGATTTTATGGTAATCAAAGTGCGTTGTAACAATATCAGTGTCCTTGTTAGCGGGATGCTGAACAGGTGTAAATGAATATATATCCTCACCATTTGGGAGAACTACTACACCACCTGGATGCTGACCGGTTGTGGATTTAACACCTTCAATACCTTTGGCAATACGTTCATTTTCAGCACGACGCTTTCTAATATCTCGTTTATCGAAATACTTTAAAACATAACCAACGGCATTCTTATCTGCAAGTGTAGAAACAGTACCGGCTTTAAAGGTCTGTCCTTCACCGAAAATAACTTCTGTATATTTATGAGCCTTTGACTGATATTCGTTTGAGAAATTCAAATCGATATCTGGCTCCTTATCTCCTTTGAATCCAAGGAATGTTTCGAAAGGAATATCAAATCCATCCTTAGCCAAAGGCTTACCGCACTTAGGACAAATCTTATCTGGCATATCTACACCAGAAAGTCCTTGGTTAACGATTTCCTGTACCTCTGGTCCGTCAAAATCTACATAGAAGCAGTTAGGACATCTGTAATGAGGAGGAAGCGGATTAACCTCTGTGATACCAGCCATTGTAGCAGCAAATGACGAACCTACGGAACCACGGGAACCTACAAGGTAGCCATCCTCGTTTGATTTCCATACCAGCTTCTGAGCGATAATGTACATAACGGAATATCCGTTACCAATAATTGAATTAAGCTCGCGCTCCAGACGAGCTGAAACTATTTCTGGAAGCTCGGGACCATAAACTTCATGGGCTCTTGTTTCACAGATTCGACGTAAATCTTCCTCTGAATGCTCGATGACAGGTGGACATTTATCAGGACGAACCGGATGAATGTACTCACACATATCAGCAATCATATTCGTATTTTCGATAACTACTTCATGAGCCTTTGCAAGTCCCAGATACGCAAACTCATCCAGCATCTCATCTGTAGAATGAAGATAAAGTGGCGCCTGCTGATCTGCATCATCAAAACCTTTATTGGCCATAATGATACGACGATATACTTCGTCCTGAGGGTCGAGGAAATGAACGTCACAGGTGGCAACAACTGGCTTTTTATATTCTTCCCCAAGTGCAACTATCTGCTTATTGATATCCTGAAGATCTGCAACAGTATTTATCTCCTCGTACTTATCAGAATGAATCATAAATTCATTGTTGCCTACAGGCTGGATTTCCAAATAGTCATAGTAATTTGCAATACGCGCTATTTCTGTGTCATCTCTACCATCAACGATAGCCTGATAAAGCTCACCCGCCTCGCAGGCGGAACCAATAATCAAACCTTCTCTGCACTCAGTAAGAAGAGATTTTGGCACCCTTGGATATCTTGCAAAATAATTAAGATGAGACTCTGATACCAATCTATAAAGATTAATTCTTCCTAAATCATTCTTAGCAAGAACAATACAGTGATGAGCACGCATCTTCTTAATCTGTTCTGGAGTCAATTTACTCTTCTCATTTAGCTGAGTAAGATTTGTTGTGTTTTCATTTTCAAGCTTCTCTATAAATCTAAGGAAAATTTTAGCGGTAACCTCAGCATCTGCTACAGCTCTATGATGATGTTCATTAACAAGCTTTTCTGCCTTACACACAGCATCAAGATTAAAACGAGCCATATTAGGATGCAGGTATCTAGCCACCTCCATTGTATCTACATGAGTATAATCATATGGAAGCCCCAGCTTCTTACAATTGTAACGAATGAAGCCGGTATCAAATGTCGCATTATGTGCAACAAGAATACTACCCTCACAAAATTCCATAAATCTAGGTAGTATTTCATCAATAAGAGGAGCATTCATTACATCATCATCTGTTATAGATGTAAGTGACGTTGTCTTAAATGAAATAGGCACCTGTGGATTAACAAACTCCGAAAATCTATCTACAATTTCTCCATTGACAACCTTTACAGCACCGATTTCAATAATCTTATGTCGCTTTGGATTAAGACCTGTTGTCTCAATATCAAATACAACATAGGTATCTCTAAGTGACTGTCCTCTGTCGTTTACAACAGGACGCTTAGTATCATCAACAAGATATATTTCACAACCGTAAATAACCTTAAAATCTCCAAGCCCCTTCATGTGATCCGCATCACAAAAAGCCTGAACAACACCGTGATCTGTAATTGCAAGTGCCTTGTGTCCCCAGTCTTTCGCACGGGAAATGATAGATGTAATTTCTGATACACCATCAAACTCAGACATTTTTGTGTGGCAGTGAAGTTCAACGCGCTTTTCTACGGCTGTATCCTGACGAACAACTCTAAAATCTTTAATCTTCTGAATACAAGTAATTCTTCCGACAGTAAGTTCTTTAGAGAAGGTATCCTCATCCAACTTACCCTGAACTTTGTAGAAACCACCTACTTTAAGCTTAGACTCAAGCTCTCTACCCTGATCAGCATCACTAAACCAGAATTTTACAGAAATAGAATCTGTAAAATCAGTCATAGTACCAGTACCAAAGTAGCCGCCCTTTTTAGTCTCTCTAAACTCAAGAGCATTAAGCTGACCTTTTATAACAATAGAGCCAAGTAGTTCACCATTAATATCTTCCATAGGTGTAGCATCTTCTGCAATTTCAGAACCCATAATGATATCTGGGTCATCAGATTTTGTAAGAGGACGAACAAATTTCTTTTCTGGTTCCTGATTCTCAGACTTACTGTCTTTTTCTTTGCTCTTATTATTTGCCTTAGCCTCTGCCTTTTCCTCTGCAGGCTGTTCTTCTGATTCTTCTACAGCGGCAGTCTTGGCAGTTATAGATGCTATTCTCTGCTCAATTTCACGCTCAGCATTTTCAAGATACTTACTCTTAACAGGTTCTTTATATTCAAAGAAAATTGAACCAGACATATGGCAGCGATTGCATAAAATATTATGGAGCAAATCAAATAATTCATGCTCCTTCTCTCTACCAATGACTGTATCTTCAATAGTAACCTTGACATTTCCGTCTTCTGTAATATCCAAATCTGCTTTTTTATATATGTTAAAAAGAAGAGCACTTCTTGCTTCCAGCTCTTCTAAAATACTGTCATTATATGATGAAATTAAATTCTTTGGAGTGTACTGACTTGATAAATCAAAGTCCTCCAAAATTCGAATGGAAACACCGTTGTTTGCAAAGAATTGTTTCTTAATAGACTTTTCTAATTTCCAAATACGGCGCTTAGGAATAAGTGTGTTGAAAGTAACGTATATACGAATATCGTCTTTTGAACGACCTGTACTGACCTTAGTGATTGTGGCATCACTAAGGGCAGTTGACAAATCATTATCTGCATTCATATTTGGGAATACTTCATAAAATCCCATTTGATCCATAACCAAATTCTCCAAATAAAAAGACCGCTAGTTACGTAAACAATCCTTAGTATTTCTCCGCTCACCTAAAAACGGTTCGCTTAAGAAATCTAAGAGATTGTTTACTACTAGCTCATCTAAATATATAAGATGTAAAATAATTAAAATATAATAAAGAATTTTTTCTTAGTTACGAGGCCAGTTTATGAGTTCATCTCGCAACGCTTCAAGCAACTGGTTTTCAGGAAGCTTACGTATAATTTCGCCATGCTTGATAAGGAGTCCTTCTCCAATACCACCGGCTACACCAAGGTCTGCTTCCTTTGCTTCACCAGGTCCATTAACAACGCAACCCATAACTGCAACCTTTATGTTAAGATCTGAGAACTCTTCTACCATCGTCTCAACCTTGTTTGCAAGTCCAATTAAATCAATCTGAGTACGACCACATGTAGGACAAGATACAACCTCGATACCACCCTGACGTAAGCCAAGTGTACGAAGTATAAGCTTTGCTGTCTTGATTTCCTCTACAGGAGCACCTGTAAGAGAAACACGAATTGTATCTCCAATCCCCTGTGAAAGAATCATTGCAAGACCTGCAGCACTCTTGATATTACCAGCTCTAAGTGTACCTGCCTCTGTGATACCAACATGAAGTGGATGACTAGTCTTATCCGCAATAAGCTCATGTGCCTTTACGCACATCATTACATTAGAAGACTTAATACTTATGACAAGATTGTCGTAACCCAAATCCTCGATAATCTTTACCTTATCAAGTGCTGACTCTACAAGGCCTTCAGCTGTAACTCCACCATATTTTTCTACTAAATCCTTTTCAAGAGAACCTGAATTTACACCAACTCGAATAGGAACATTCTTTGCTTTGGCAGCATCAACAACAGCCTTAATCCTGTCAGTACTTCCAATATTTCCTGGGTTGATACGAATCTTATCAGCTCCATTTTCAATAGCTGCAATCGCAAGTCTGTAATCAAAATGAATATCAGCAACAAGTGGAATGCTAATCTGCTTTTTAATTTCACCAATAGCCTTTGCAGCATCCATATCTGGGCATGCAACGCGAATAATATCACAGCCAGCTTTTTCAAGTTCATGAATCTGAGCAACAGTAGCAGCTACATCCTGAGTCTTTGTATTACACATAGACTGGATAAGAATTGGGTTACCTCCACCTATTACTTTATTACCAATATGAACAACCTTTGTATCCATACAAGAATCTCCTATTACATAAGTTTTAAAATATCGTTATACATAACAACAATCATCAAAAGCATTAATAATGCAAAGCCAACCAAGTTAATGCCGTTTTCGATTTCAGGCTTCATCTTTTTACCTCTTATTGCTTCAAAAATAATAAGCACAATACGTCCACCATCCAATGCTGGGAATGGAAGTAAATTCATTACACCAAGGTTAGCTGAAAGTAAAATAGCAATTGATAGTAAATTTATAAATACGTAGAATATGCCACTAGTAACTGACTGATCATAAACATCAGAAATCGTGGTAACTACGCCTACTGGACCTGAAACCTGATTAACAGATAATTCACCGGTAAATAACATCTTTATGCTACTTAGTGTAACATAAATCTGATATTTCATTTCGTATGCAGCGTACTGTAATACGCCAATCGGTGAGACCTTAACATATTCGTTAGCATTTTGTATACCAATAAGCTTACGGCCAGATTCCTCATCATACTTTGGTACGACTGTTGTAGAGTATTTTTGATTGTCACGTTCATACACAACTTCAATAGAATCCGCATCAGCATGAAGGAATGTAAAGATACTAATCTCACTGTAAAAGTGGACATTATATCCATCTAAGCTGACAATCCTATCACCCGCTTCAATACCAGCCTCTGCAGCTGCATATCCTGGCATTACATCAGTAATAGTAGTGTCATTAACACCGACAGATGCAATGTAAATTACTGAAAGTAAATAGGCTAAAATGAAATTAAAGAATGGACCTCCAAAGACAATCTGGAATCTCTCCCACTTGTTTTTCTTGCTGAAAGCTCTGTCACTATCACTTTCTTCATCTTCACCTTCCATAACACAACTACCACCAAAAGGAAGCGCCTTTAAACAATATTTTGTCTCGCCCTTTCCCCATGAAATAATAGTTGGTCCAAGGCCAAGTGTAAATTCGTTAACCTTAACCCCACATTTCTTGGCAAATAAAAAATGTCCTAACTCATGAAAAATAATTATGAAACTAAAAATCAGTATTGCAAGTATTATCTTAAGAATAACTACCACCTGCTCTCTATATAATCGTAAGTCATCTGCTCTGTCTCAAGAACCTGCTCAATTGTAGGATTCTGAATGAAATCAACATTAATCATAGCCTCAGAAACAATTTCAGGAATCTCAAGGAACTTAATCTTATTTTTTAAGAATTTGGCAACTGCTCTTTCGTTTGCAGCATTGAAAACAGTAGGAACATTTCCACCTGCATCCATAGCATCATAAGCAAGAGCAAGTCCGTAAAACGTCTCCATATCAGGTCTTTCAAATGTAAGTGTGCCAACCTTAAATAAATCTAATGGCTCTGAATATAAAGTCTTACGATTTGGATAGAATAAAGCGTAAAGAATTGGCAGACGCATGTCTGGTGTACCCATCTGTCCAATTACTGCTCCATCCATAAATTCTACTGCTGAATGAAGAATACTCTGTGGGTGAACAACAACCTCTACCTGATTAAGGTTAACCCCAAAGAGCCATTTTGCTTCCATTACTTCAAGACCTTTGTTAATCATAGTAGCAGAATCAATTGTGATTTTTGCTCCCATGGACCAGTTAGGGTGCTTTAAAGCATCCTCTAAAGTAACATTCTCTAAATCATCAAGCGTACGACCTCTGAAAGGTCCACCAGATGCTGTGAGCAAAATTTTAGAAATTTTATTGTGTCTCTCTCCATTAAGAGACTGGAATATAGCGCTGTGTTCACTGTCGACAGGAAGGATTGAAACACCCTTTTCTTTTGCAAGTGGCATAATAATATGTCCTGCAGTAACAAGAGTCTCTTTATTCGCAAGAGCAATATCCTTTCCTGCATTGATAGCAGCTATTGTAGGCTGTACGCCAACCATACCAACAACAGCTGTAACAACAGTATCAGCCTGTTCTGCTGTAGCAACAGCAATAAGACCTTCCATGCCATAATGAATATCTATAGTAATATCTGAAAGTCTTGTCTTTAAATCTTTTGCAAGTTCTTCTGTTCCAACTGAAACAAGTGTTGGCTCGTATTTTCTAATCTGACTTTCAAATAAATCTAAATTACTACCACAAGACATGGCAACAACATTTAAATCATCAGGATTCTGAGAAACGATATCTAATGTCTGTGTGCCAATTGAACCTGTGGACCCAAGAATTGATATATTCTTTGCCATTTATGTCTACCTCTATAAAATGTAATATGCTAAGAAAAAGATAATTGGTGCTGTAATTATAACACTGTCAAAACGATCTAAAACTCCACCGTGACCTGGAATTAATTTTCCATAATCCTTAATGTCGAAATTACGCTTGATAGCAGATGCTGCCAAATCTCCTACCATGGAAATAAGTGCACCAATACCAGCGAAAATAACTAAAGGAACAATTGGGAATTCATCCAGGTTAAATATATTATCAATAATAAAACAATAAAGAGCTGTGAAAAGCATTGAACCTACCACACCACCAACTGCGCCTTCGATTGATTTCTTTGGTGAAAGAAGTGGTGACATCTTATGCCTTCCAAAAAGAACTCCTACGCAGTAAGCTGAAGTATCGCATCCCCATGAACAAAGGAAAATAAGCCATACAATGTACTGACCATTAGGAAGCATTCTTGTCTGATAAAGGAAAGAAAGCATAACGCCTACATAAAACAGCCCAAAGAAAGCAGCCATTATCTGATGTGTATGATATTTAGGATATGCAAACACAAACACGCCTAAAAGACAGATAAGAAATACCAGCATTATTGCCATATTATCTGGTGAAAAAAGAAGCTTTAAATTAAGATAATATGCAATGCAGGCTGCGTATCCTAAAAAGCCAAGAGGCTTCTTTTCAATCTCAAAAATGCGATATAACTCAAACATTCCAATTAGAGATAACGCAAGCATAACCCCAAGAAGTAAATCTCCACCGGTACAAATAAATAGCAAAGCTAAAATTACAAGTACTATTCCGCTAATAAGTCGTGTAATAAACATTTATAATCCTCTCTAAATTCCGCCAAATCGACGATTTCTTTTGTCATATTCCTCAACAGCCTTCTTTAACTCCTCTGGAGAAAAATCCGGCCATGCAACTGGTGTGAAGTAGAACTCCGCATATGCAAGCTGCCACAAAAGATAATTTGATAATCTCTGCTCTCCTGATGTACGAATCATGAAATCAGGATCTGGAATATCTTTTGTATCAAGGTAAGTTCCGAAGAGTGATTCATCAATACTCTCAACTTCTATTTTACCATCTTTTACGTCAGAAGCCACCTTTCTGATTGCTCTTGTCATTTCATCTCTGCTTCCATAGTTAATGGCAATAGTAAGTGTAAGTCCAGTGAACTGTGATGAATATTCTGTTAGCTCATCTATGGCCTTTCTAAGCTTATCATCAAGCTTAGTTAAATCGCCAATAAAGCGAACTCGAAGATTGTCCTTCTTTGCGGTTCTCATACATGTCTTAATGTACTCTCCAAGTAGCTTCATCAAAGCCTTTACTTCGTCATCTGGTCTAGACCAGTTTTCTGTAGAGAATGCATACATGGTAACGTATTTAACTCCCAAATCATGTGCTGCTCTACAAATAGTCTCAACATTTTTCGCGCCTACTGTATGACCATAGGTACGAGGCATTCCTTTAGCTTTTGCCCATCTGCCATTTCCATCAAGAATAATAGCTATATGCTCTGGTACGTTCATAGTGCCTCCATTTTTAGAAAAATAAATGAAAAAGGGCACAAATTGTGCCCTGTAAAAATTTAAGATTATTGTTCTTAGACTGTCATAATCTCTTTTGTCTTTGCCTCAACAGCCTTATCAACCTCAGCAATGAACTTATCTGTCATCTTCTGACACTTATCTTCAAGATCTTTGATTTCATCTTCTGAAACACCCTCATCCTTTGAGTGCTTCTTTAAATAATCAATAGCATCTCTTCTGATGTTTCTAATAGCAACCTTTGCGTCCTCGCCGTGCTTCTTAACATCCTTAGCAATTTCCTTACGACGTTCTTCTGTAAGCTCTGGGAACACAAGACGAATAAGCTTGCCATCGTTTGTAGGATTAATTCCAATATCAGACATATTGATAGCCTTTTCAATCTCCTTAACGAGAGAAGCTTCCCATGGCTGAATCTGAATAAGTCTTGGCTCTGGAACTGAAATATTTGCTACCTGCTGAAGTGGAGTAGGTGCTCCATAGTAATCAACAGTAATCTTATCCAAAATATGTGGGTTAGCACGACCTGCTCTGATAGTAGTGAACTCACTTTCAAGATTATTGTAGCTCTTTGTCATTTTTTCTTCGTATACAGAAAGTATATTATCCATTCGCCCTCCTTATACGGTTACAACCGTACCATTAAATTTGCCTGAAATAGCTTTTACTATTGAATCCTCTTCATTTAGAGAGAATACATACATTGGCATCTTCTGCTCCATTGCGATGATAGATGCTGTCATATCAACAACCTGAAGCTTCTGATCGATAACGTCCTGAATGCTAATCTCATCATAACGCTTAGCATTAGGATTCTTAGCTGGATCGCTATCATAAACACCATCAATAGACTTAGCTAATAAAATGCAATCAGCTTCGATTTCAACCGCTCTAAGAACAGTAGGTGTATCTGTAGAGAAATATGGATGTCCTAAGCCACCTGCAAAAAATACAACCATTCCTCTCTCGAAATACTTGTTTGCTCTATCCTTAGAATAAAGCTTTGAAACATTTCCACACTCAAATGGTGTGAGAACCTGAGTCTTCATACCAACAGTTCTGAAAATCTCAGAAACATAAATACAGTTCATAACTGTAGCAAGCATACCAATCTGATCTGCTTTTGTTCTGTCGATATTCTCTGAAGTACGTCCTCTCCAGAAATTTCCGCCGCCGATAACAACGCCAACCTGAACGCCATCATCTACAAGCTTCTTAACCTGACGTGCTACCATTAAGCAGGTAGCTTCATCAAATCCAAAACCCTTGTCCCCAGAAAGTGCTTCTCCACTAAGCTTTAATACTACTCTTTTCATTTAAACTTATATTTCCTTTATATTATTTTTAGCGCCTGTGATTAGATAGCAAAAACACTATTTACATCAACATCTGAGTAGCTCTGTGAACAGAAGCCCTCGATAACAGCGCCATTATTAATCTGAACTGAACGAGACTTTATATTACCCATAACAACAGCTGATGTATCAACAACAACTGGTCCGTTAACATCGATGTCACCCTTAACAGCACCAGCAATAACTGCTGAAGTAGCTGTAATATTTCCAATAATTACTGAACCAACGCCAATTTTTGCTGTACCAGTAGTAACAACTTCACCTTCAATCTTTGCAGCGTCAGCAAAGAATTCTGCAGATGAAGAATTTCCTGTAACCTTACCAGCAATAACAAGCTTACCATTACATGTAACATCACCTACGATTTCACCCTGAACCTCGATAGAACCGATAGACTCAACGTTACCTGTAATCTTCATACCACCTGTAATAACAGCATTTTCGTCTGAAGCTACATTCTTAGCCTCTGAACCATTTTCCATAACTCCCATTGTCTTTGATGCCTCCACTTTAGTATCTTTTTTTGTCTCAGAGAAGAATGATTTCTTCTCATTATACTGCTCCTGTACTGAAGCACTTTCTACTGCCTTTGTAGAAGGCTCATCTACCTTCTTAGAAACCTGTTCAAGAAGACCATCAAGCTTTGTAAGCTCTGACTCTACATCAATATCACCATCGAGAGTGTTCACCATGACCTCCTCTTTAGCTGCAGTATCTTCGCCACCTGGAACCAGCTCATTTACTGCATCATTAAAATCCTCTTTGAAATCTTTAAAAAAACCCATTATAAATCCTCCATAACATATTCTTATTGAACAACACTAACGTGCTGTATAATTTCCGTATCTTCTGTAATTGGCAAAATAACGGCCCCCGCTTCGTTCAAAGATTCAATTAGTCTAGGTAGAGCTTCGACTGTTGCATTCTTATTTGAAGCATCATGTAACAATACTACAGACGTCTTGTATTTTACCACATCACTCATAACATTATCAACAAGTTCGTCCGCTGTAAAAGCCTGTGATGTGGCATCTCCAGAGGCAATATTCCAATCATAATAAACAGCCCCTACAGAGTTTAAATAATTAATAAAAACAGACATGCTTGTATTGCTGACTTTGTTACTGCTACCTCCAGGAAATCTGTAAAAATTTGTATCGACACCAGTAGTGTCATAAATCAAATCGTGAATCTTATTATAATCTGCAACAAAAGAATCTTCAGACTGATAGAGCTTAGAATAATTATGACTATATGAATGCATACCAATAGTATGTCCATCATTTACTATGCGACGATAGGCATCACCATATGTATCCAAATCCTTACCAACTACAAAAAATGTAGCCTTCACATTATAGTCATCAAGAATATCCAGGATAGCATCGGTATTATCGCTGGGTCCATCATCAAAAGTAAGATATACCATAGGTATATCTCCTTCTTCTGCGATATTATCCATGTTATCTACTAGATATAGATTATCTAAAAAGCTATCGTCAACCATTTCATTAGCATCATCTACTGTTTCAGAAACTGCAATCTTAGCTGACAAAGCATCTATTTGTCTTTGAAGAGAAATTACTTCAAAAACTAAAAAAATCATTACGCATAAAGTAATAAGCATAAAAGAGATAATTGTATAAATTATCATCTTTTTCATTCGAGCTACACGCCTGCGCTTAGCGCGCTGCTTTTCAAGCCCATCATTTACAATATCCAATTTTTCATCCTCCCCGTAAAGATTCCTCTTTATTTTAGCACAACCCAATTACAAGATAAAGGGTAAAAAAAGAACGGGTCTACAAAATGTAGACCCGTTAAATATGCTGTTTAACTTAATAATTAAGCATTCATCTGAGCTGCAACTTCAGCAGCGAAGTCTTCGTTCTTCTTCTCAAGACCTTCACCAGTCTCAAAACGAACAAAGCTCTTGATTGAAAGTGCAGAACCTGTAGCCTTAGAAACTTCCTCTAAGTACTTAGCAACTGTCTGCTTTCCATCCTCAGCCTTAACGTAAACCTGATCAAGTAAGCAGATTTCCTTAAGTTCCTTAGATACACGACCTTCGATCATGCCATTGATAACCTTCTCAGGCTTCTGTGACTCCTTAGGATCGTTCATAATCTGAGCAAGAAGAATCTCCTTCTCGTGAGCGATGTACTCAGCAGATACTTCATCACGTGATACATACTTTGGATTAAGAGCTGCAATCTGCATAGCAAGGTTTGTAGCTGCTTCCTTAGCTGCATCTGACTCAGCGCCAGCCATATCAACGATAACACCGATACGTCCGCCACCGTGTGTGTATGATACTACGAATCCATCAGATGTAACCTTCTCGAATCTTCTAAGAGAAAGCTTCTCACCGATTGTAGCTACCATCTCTACGTGTACATCATTAACTGTCTTTGATGAATCCTCAGCCCATGGCTGTGTAAGGAGCTCATCAATTGACTTAACATCAGACTTGAGAATCTGCTTTGCAACCTTCTCAACGTATGTCTGGAACTTCTCGTTCTTAGCAACGAAATCAGTCTCTGAGTTAACCTCAAGAACAACTGCTGTATTGCCTTCTACAACTACCTTGCAGATACCCTCTGCTGCGATACGAGATGCCTTCTTCTCAGCCTTAGCTGCACCGTTCTTACGAAGAAGCTCGAAAGCTGCATCCATATCACCATCGCACTCAGCGAGTGCCTTCTTACAATCCATCATACCTGCGCCAGACTGCTCGCGAAGGTCCTTTACCATTGCTGCTGTAATAGCTGCCATATTATTATGCCTCCTCTTCTGCTGTTGCTTCCTCAGCAACCTCATTCATTTCGCCCTGCTTTGCCTCGATAACAGCATCTGCCATCTTTGCAACGATAAGCTTTACTGCACGGATAGCGTCATCGTTACCAGGGATTACATAATCAAGCTCATCTGGATCACAGTTAGTATCGCAAACACCTACAAGTGGAATACCAAGTGCATGTGCTTCCTGAACACAGATGTGCTCCTTCTTAGGATCGATGATGAAGATAGCATCTGGAATTCTGTTCATTTCCTTGATACCACCAAGAACCTTTGTAAGCTTCTCCTGCTCCTTCTTGAGCTGAGTAACTTCCTTCTTTGGAAGAAGATCAAATGTTCCATCTGCTTCCATCTTCTCGATTTCCTTAAGACGAGCGATTCTTGTCTGAACTGTCTTAAAGTTAGTAAGCATACCACCGAGCCATCTCTCGTTTACATAGTACATTCCGCAACGCTCTGCCTCAGATGCGATAGCGTCCTGAGCCTGCTTCTTTGTACCAACGAAAAGGATGTTTCCACCCTGCTGAGCGATGTCAAAAATAACATCATAAGCATCGTCTACCATACCTACAGACTTCTGAAGGTCGATAATGTGGATACCATTACGCTCTGTGTAGATATAAGGAGCCATCTTAGGGTTCCATCTACGTGTCTGGTGTCCGAAGTGAACACCTGCCTCAAGTAACTGCTTCATTGAAATAACACTCATTTTAATACCTCCTGGTTTGTTTCTTCCGCATAATTCTACCTGACAAACACCCGGCCTACTATAGGTTGGGAACCAATGCCAGTCCTTATGCGTGTATTTTCAACAGCCCTTAGAATTTACCATAATTTTGCAAATATTGCAACTATCAATTCTTAGGGGGTGTTGTTGTTCTAACATCTTTATTTACAAGGACTGCAACCAAGTCATCATAGCTACTTCCCTGTTTCACATAAAATGTACCATTTTGAATCAGATTATCTACCTTACATTTATTAAGATACTTATTAAATTCATCGGAATCATCAATAATTCCAGCCTTTTTCAAATGATTACTGATGACCTCTGAAGACTCTCCGGCTCTGACTGTAAATGGGATGTAGGTGACAGTCTCCTCAACAGAAGAATCCGCTGAAATAGCATCTTCACCAACTTTCGTTACTTCTTCCGACATGGCATCTTCAGCTTCAGTTATTTCACCAGCAAGAGGTACACTTTCTTCCTCTGTGATAACTACCTCATCAGTACCTTCGATTGATTCAGTACCTTCAGAACTTTCAGTTACTTCAGTCCCCTCAGGCATGACCATACCAAGAGCTGTAGCTTTTTGAATTATTTCTTCATCTGAAAGAGATTTGTTATATAAAAAATCTCGTCCAAAATAGAAACTAACAGTTAAAAGTAATGTAGCTAGTGTTACACCAATACCAATGCCTCTAAGATAGTACTTAAATCTCATTATCTCCCCTCCTGATATAACCCTATAACAAATTTAACCTCACCAAGTCCTCTTCCAAGAGTCTTGGCAATTTCAACGTCAGACATTCCCTCATCAGCCATAGCAAGAATCTGCATATTGTCATTAGCCTTTATAGGCTTATTTTCCTCAGAAAACTTCTGAGCTAACGCCTCCGTAAAGGAAATAGTCTTGGATTCCTCCTCCTTTTTTTCTTTCTCAGATATGAGAGCCTCACGCTCTTCAGCTAATTTTTTCTTTTCTTCCTCTATCTCAAGCTCTTTATCCTTAAGTAAATCAAGCTTTCTAGCAACAGAAGCATCCAAAGCCACAAGGGTATCCTGCAGTTCGGACAGCTTTTTTGTCATCTCAACCATAGCCTGATGCTTATCGTTGAGCATAGAATACATAAACGTAACCTCTTTATGAGATTTATCTACAGACTCAAGCACCGTATCTGAATATTGAGATATTTCGAGAATCTTCTCGTTTGTCTCCTTATCAGTACGTCTATCTAGTTCTTCCATGGCAGAATCTATAGTGGCGGAAAGCTTATCCTCAGTCTCTACTCTGGCATCAGCCATTTTATCCTTAATAATTTCCTCGATCTGTTCTTTTGTAAGCTTTGTAAGATTTTCTCTGTCTTTTTCAGATAATCTTTCAGACACAAAAAAGCTCCCAATACACAGGCCCAGCCCGATAATCAGGAGCACAATTTCAAGTATAGTCATTATAGTCTCCCCTCTAAATCCTCATATCAAAGGATGTTTTATGCTTCTCAGTAACACTACCATCAGGCTTTTTTTCGTCTTTTTCCTGCTTCATAGCCTTCCGTCGTTTATTTCCTTCGTAGCCCTGACCATTTCCTTCTCTTTCGTAGCTATCCTCTTCCCTATTTGACTTGTACAAATCATTAACCTGTTTTGCTTGCTGCTCCTGTTGTTTTTCAACGGTGTGCGTCAGGTTCTGTTGTTCAAGCATAGGCTTTTGATCCTCTTGAGCTTTAGTATGGCTAAGCTCATTTGTATTTTGGATCATTCCATTAAAATTGATTGGACTTATTGACATAACAAACCCTCCCTTAAAGATCATCACAAAATTCAATCATCCATTAACAGAACTGAAAATATTACTGGTTTGTTAAAATACCCATATATTCTCCAAGAACTTTTCTCATCTTTTGGAGTGCCTTTGTATGTAGCTGTGAAACTCTGGACTCAGAAACCTCCAGTGCTGCACTTATTTCTTTTAATGTCAAATCCTCATAATAATATAAGAGAATAACCTGTTTTTCTTTTTCGGTAAGCATATCCAAAGCTTCCTGTAGCTTTTGGGTAAGCTCCTGTTTTGAAATATTATCTTCCGGCTGAATAAAATGAGAGTTATGTTCCGCCTCCATAACCGGCTCATTACCAGCCTCAACAAATTCATTTAATGAAACAACATTAGTGACATTAAGCTGAGACTGCCACTTAGAAAACTCATCTGATGAAATATTAAGCTCCGCAGCTATATCTTCATCTGTGGCACTATGTCCAGTGCGAGCTTCTACCGTCTTAATTGCATCGTCAATCATTCTCTGTCTTTGTCGTATCGTACGAGGAATCCAGTCCATCTTACGAATCTGGTCCAAAATCGAGCCACGAATTCTAAGACTTGCGTAGGTTTCAAACTTAACATCCTTGGCCAAATCGAATTTGTCTATAGCGTCGATAAGACCAAAAATACCGTAACTACACAAATCTTCGTACTCTACTGTATTCCCCAAATACATACAGAGTCTGCCAGCAACTATCTTAACAAGCGGCGCATATTCAAGTATTAATTGCTCCCTAATCTCGGGAGTAGGACTAACTTTGTATTTGTCCCAAAGCTTTTCCTTGTCACTCGCCTTCATTAATGCCCCCTTAAATCAAGTCTGAATCAGTTAACTACCCCTCCTCTGATTCAGACGAAACATCTTCGGTATCCATTTGATTTTCTTCTTCAATTTCATCTTCTGCTAACACACTGCTAATATCCTGAGGCTCACTATCAAGAGACTCAGCTGGTTCCAATTCTCTAAATGCATAATCAAGAATCATCTTTATAATGGTTCCCATGGTAAGAAAAATCAGAACTACAACAAGCAGCCTAGAAACAAAGACAGAAAATTCAACTCTTTGAATAATAGACACAACACAAGATATAAACGCTGCAGCCAATGTGATGATAATTGGAATAGGCTTTGTGTTCATCTGTGCCTCCATGTATTATTCTAAATAATTTTAAGTGGTTTGCCAACTGCCTTAATATAGTACTCCCCAGTCTCGCTATACAGCTCAACTGTACGTCCATAGTTCAATCCACAATCTTCTGCAACTAGTCTTACTCCAAGCTGTTTAAGCTTTGCTCGACTGGCCTCAGCATTGCGATCGCCTACGTTTATAGATGTAGATGCTCCTGGCATTTCAAACATTTTAGCGCCACCAGCAATCTTCGCTACCATTCTAGCCTTATTTGCACCAGCTTTAATCATATCATCATAAAGCTTTTGAATTCCTGTATCTGCAAACTTGGCAATATTGCTATTATTCCTGATAGCAGTACTATCTGGTAGCATAACATGCGCCAATCCACTAATCTTTGTTGATGGATCATAGATAGCAATACCAATACATGATCCCAGACCAATGGTAGTCAGTGCATCAGGAGCTTTACATATTTTAAGATCGGCCATACCGACTTTAATCATCTGCCCCATACTTCACTCTCCTTATACTGGTATGCCAAGTGCTGTTAGTATCTTTGCATAGGAATCTTCCTCAGGCATCAAAATAAAATGACCTTTAATTCCTAAATCATCAGAGAATTCTGTATTAATCATCAAAGCATTATCACCGAATATACCAAACTGAACTGCAGGAACAGAAAGAATAGCTGCAGCCATATCAACTGCTACAAAAGGTACACTTGGTGCAATAGTAAGATTTGTAAGCCCCGAAAGAGCTGAAAGATAAGAACCTGCAATAATATTACCAACTTCCTTGATAGCAGATAAATCCATCTCATCAAATGGCTCTGAATAATCATCAGGTCTCATCATAAGCTTATTTACAATATGATGTGCTGACTGCATATCCATCAGGAACATCATAGAACCGTCAATATCCTCTTCAACGCCCAACATAATACCAACAATAATCTCATCTTCGGCTCCAATAGCTCCGCCCAGTTCTTCTACTGGAAGGAAAGCTACTTCTGGAACACTCATATCAATTCGAAGGCCTAACATATTGGCGATGGCTGTTGTTGCATTGCCAGCGCCAATATTGCCTATTTCTTTAAGGACGTCAAAATATTTTTCATTTACCTCATTTAAAGTGAGCATTCTAACCTCCTTAACTATGAAGCTTCATTCTCTCCTATGATAGAACTAATTTCAAAGATAGAAATGAGCTCATCCCCATTTTTTCCTACTCCGTTAATAAAGGAATTTTTACTCTTTAAAGTAGATGATGGAGCTTCAATATCATCCTCAGATAAAGACAGAACCTCTTTTACCTCATCTACAATAACACCCATTAAGCCGCCACCATCAAGCTTAAGGATAATAATACGAGATGCATCTGTGAACTCGTCATCATCCAAATCCATTCTGCGTCTTAAGCTCATTACAGGAACGACCTCACCACGAAGATTAATAACACCTCGATAGTAAGAAGGAGCCTTTGGCACTCTGGTAATCTTGCTCAATCTAACAATATTATCAATATAGGAAATGTCGATACCATAGTGCTCGCCACCAATTTTAACAACAATGTATTGCTTTTTTTCTTTTTCAACTACATCATACATAGCTAAATCTGACATATGGTCTCACCTCCTATTAAATGACAGCGTTAACATCAAGAATCATTGCGATTTCACCATCTCCAAGGATAGTAGCACCACTAATGAGCTTGTTGTTATCCAGCTTACCAAGTGATTTGATAACGATTTCCAGCTGTCCAATAAGATTATCAACGATGATACCGCCAAGTGTATCACCCTTCTTACAAATAACAACTGTCATTGTATCTTCTGTATCTTCCTTTGGCTCAAAATCAAGAAGCTTGTCCAAGTGAATAAGAGGAATAACCTGTCCTCTAAGGTGAATAACCTCTTTAGACTCAACATACTTGATTTCTGACTTAGGAATGTTTTCAATGTTCATGATAGAAGCAAGCGCAATTGCGTACTTCTCATCTCTGATCTCAACCATGAGAGCCTGAATAATAGCAAGGGTAAGTGGAAGTCTTACAGTAAATGTAGATCCTTCACCCATTACAGACTTAACTGTAACATCGCCACCTAAGGCCTCAATATTACTCTTAACAACGTCAAGACCTACGCCTCGACCAGAAATATCGGTAATCTGTTTAGCCATCGAAAATGAAGGCATAAACAGGAAGTCAATAATTTCTTTCTGAGTAAGATTCTCTGCCTCTTCAGGTGTAACAAGGCCTCTTTCCACAGCCTTATCTCTAACCTTATCAGTATTAATACCACCACCATCATCACCTACTTCGATGATGACATTGTTACCTTCCTGGAAGGCATTAAGGAAAATAGTTCCCTTTTCAGGCTTGCCTGCAGCACGTCTGTCTTCAGGAGACTCAATACCGTGGTCAGCAGAGTTTCTAAGCAAATGCTGAAGTGGATCACCCAACTGATCTACTACAGTACGGTCAAGCTCTGTGTCCTCACCAGTCATTACAAGTTCCATTGGCTTGTTAAGCTTACGATCCAAATCACGAATCATTCTTGGGAACTTAGCAACTACTGATTCAATAGGAACCATTCGAACCTTCATAACTGATTCATGAAGGTTTGTTGTAATTCTTTCAAGATATTCAATATTCTCATGTAAGGTCTGGCTATCAATCTCACCTGAACCATTGCTCTGAGAAGCAAGTGAGTTCTTAGCAATGATAAGCTCTGATACCTGATTCATGAGAGCATCAAGCTTTTCAATATCAACACGAATTGTACGTGAGGTAACAGGTTTATTTGCTGGCTGAGTAGTCTTTCCACCGCCACCAGATTTTGCTGCTGGTGCAGCAGGTGCTGCCGGTGCTGGAGCTGCTGGTGCAGCAGGTGCTGCCGCTGCTTCTGGAGCAGGTGCTGCCGCTTCGGCTGGTGCTGCAGGAGCCTCTTCCTCCTTCTTTTCGTACATTTCTGGTGTAACCTTGTCCGCTTCAACTGACTCTATTTCAGAAACAGTTTTGATAGACTCAATAATAGGATCAAGCTCTGATTCTGAAGAGAGAATAAATGAAAAATCGAACTCAAAGTTTTCATCCTCAATATCTCCAGAGCTTGGATTGAAGGCCATAATCTGACCAAAGTCTTCTACAGCCTTAAATACAAGGAATGCTCGAGCTGCCTTAAGAAGACATTCCTTGCTGATATGTACAGTAAATCCATAGAGCTGCTTTTCACCTTTAAGCTTTTCACAAAGCTCAGGATCCACTGGAATTTTCTTGTACAAAGGACCACCGGCGCCATCAGCTGCTCCTCCACCTTCGGCTGGTGCCTCTGCTGGTGCTTCAGCAGCTGGTGCTGCTTCGCCACCGCCTTCTCCGCCACCGCCAGAAAGATAGTCGTTCAAAAGTTTAATTAAAGCTTCGTTCTCTTCCTCGCCCTCATTAGAAGTAGCCTTTACAGTATCAAGATAACTCTCGATAGCATCAAGACACTTGAAAAGAATATCAATAAGAGCAGAATTAACCTTCACATTATCATTACGAACTTCCTGGAAAACGTTTTCCATATCATGGGTAAGGCGCTGCATACGTTTAAATCCCATTGTACCAGCCATACCCTTTAAAGAATGGGCTGCACGGAATATTTCGTTTACAACATCCTTATTATCCGGTTCCTTTTCCAACTCCATAATATTGTCGGAAAGGCTCTGAATATGACCACTTGTCTCATCAATAAAGATATCCAGATACTGACTTACATCCATAACTCATGACCTCCAGTTTTCTACAACCTTTTTACAATTGAATTAGCAACTGATTTAAGTGGAACAACCTCATTGGAAAGCCCCCCCTGTTCCACTGCCTTCGGCATTCCATATACAACGCATGTGGAAGCTTCTTGCGAAATTACGTAAGTCTTTTTGTATTGATTCAAGTATTTAATTCCTTCAGATCCATCTGCTCCCATTCCTGTAAGAACTACACAAATAATCTCATCAAAACTAGATTTAATGAGTGACCTGTACATTACATCTGCACAAGGTTTCAAACTGTTTACAGGTGGGCTGTCATCCAAATGACAATATGCTGCCCGACTTCCGTCTTCGCAGATTTCCATGTGCTTACCACCCGGCGTAATATAAACCCATCCAGGTTTAAAGTACTCTCCATTTTCAGCTTCTTTAACATTAACCGCAGATATCTGATCAAGTCTTGCTGCAAGAGAAGCTGTAAAGCCTTCTGGCATATGTTGAACAAGGACCAGCGGTACAGATAAAGTAGCTGGAAGCATTGGAATAAATGTGTGCAAAGCCTGTGGCCCTCCGGTGGAACAAGCAAGAGCGATAATCTTTTTTGTTCTAACGCCTGTGCCTACTGGTTTTGGAGGAGGTGAAGAAGATTTTTTCTCCACAACCGGAGGAGTGCTGCTCGCTGTTTGAGTCGAAGCTTGAGTGACAGGCTTTCTCTCAACAGGTGTCTGCGATGGTGACGAACTAGACGAAGAAGTGGTTTGCGCACTACCACCTCCGGTTTTCGCCGCCTGTAGACTCCTTTTGACGTTCTCCATTCTTTCAAATGTTGAGCGTCTCGACTCCTCAATAGTCTTTGTAGCATCGCTTGGTGTTCTCCTGGCTGAAATCTGCCTAAAATTGGACTGTTTTGTAGCGTTGTGCAAAGCAGTTATCAGCTGGCGCCCAAAAACATCTCTGGTATCACTACCTGAACGAATTGGCTTTACTACAAAGTCTAATGCACCATATTCCAAAGCCCTTATGGTACTTTCTGTATCCTCTTTGAGGATGGAACTGACTAATACTACGTTAAACGGTATCTTCTCGTTAGAAAGCTTGGCGAGTAAATCAACGCCCTGAAGCTTTGGAAGAACCATATCAAGTACCACAAGATCATATGGATTGTTCTTTATTTTGTTGTAAGCATCTTCGCCGTCTGCACTAACGTCGACTACACGAAAATCACTATCTGCGTTGATAATATCACAGATAACCCTTCGCATAAGTGCAGAATCATCAACAACCAAAATCTTATACATTCTTTACCCTTGATCCTTCTTTCTTAAACGTCGCTCCTCGTCAAAAATGTACTTAATAATTGTCTCCCTGTCTTCTGCCTCTTTAAACAAAAACTCTATTCTATGTTCAAAAATACCAAGTTCCTGTTTATATTCATTTCTAACCATTCTGGCTATTGCATTTATCCTTTCATTGACTGTACTTGATTTCAGCCTAAAGGATACATACATATACCGGTCAGTTAAAACATCCTTTTTAGCATGGATTTTAGCTCCACCTCCGCTAATATCCACTATATTTCCCTCTACAGGTTCACCATACGTGTTACCGTATTTTTCCAAATCCCTTTCCACAAGCTCCATGTTAGGTAGCAATGCTACATCTTCTGGAACCGGTAAAATTTTCACTGAAATAAGGCACTCAAACCTGAAATAGTCTCTCCTTTGAACCTTCTTCAGTTCTGTTGATGGAACAAATACATACACAGGAAAATTTTCAAGCTTTCCTCGTTTTGTTATCTCTCCAGTCAACTGAAACATTCCGCTTTTCGTATTGAAGACAGCATTAAAAGGAACATTCATCGGTATTGTGACTGTATGTCCCTTCCTGGTAGGAATGTGAAATACTATATCCTTATTCTTTGTTACGCCAAATACACTGGATATGTATACACTCCTATCCTCATCTATGTTGTTTTCAATGTCAGAATTTGTGCTGGCAATTGTAAATTCAATAGGTGTGCCAGGCCTCAGATCGAATATTTCCATAAACTATGCCCTATCTCTTAAAAGTGCACTGAAAATATGTGAAACACCCCATTTATAATGTGTGTGTTCATCTTTCTGAAGTAGCTTTGATGCAATCCCTTCAAAGCTTTTTGATGCCTTACTAGTCGGATATTCTAAAGACACAACCTTTTGGTTTCTAACTGCTTTCTCTAAATTACCATCATATGGTATAAACCCTAGATAATCTAAATCACCACCTAAAAACTTTTTCACCACAGATTGCATCTTCAAGTAAACAGCCCTTCCTTCAGCCTCGCTGTTCACTTTATTTGCCACCAAATGAACATTGGTTCCATCCTTAATATATTTGCTACTTTTACACATAGCTTTCATTAAAGAATATGAATCGGTAAGTGAGCTTGGTTCTGGAGTAGAAACTAGAATAACTTCAGGTGAAGCTAAAACAAACTCCAAAACCTGGTCCGAAACGCCCGCACCGGTATCTATTATAAGAATATCACATAAGTCATTTAAAAGTGATAGATTATGCACTAAAAACGTAATTTGTTCACGATTTAGATTATTTAATCCAACAACACCAGAACCACCAGAAACAAATCCTATTCCCATGGGACCAGTTGAAATAATATCTCTGATGCTTCTCCCATTAAAAATCACATCTGATAGATTATATTTTGGCAAGGTTCCAAACATTACCTCAACATTAGCCAAACCAAAATCCGCATCAAGGATAATTACCTTTTTACCCATCTGCGAAAAGTGAATAGCAAGGTTTACCGCCATGTTTGATTTTCCTACTCCACCCTTACCAGATGTAATAGTAATAACCTTTGTATTCTCAACATTTCTGATGCTCTGGGCCTTTATTACGTTTCGTAAATTTTCCGCTTGATCCATTTAGTTTCCTCCCAATAACTGTTTAACCAGCTTCTGGGCATTAACAATTTCAATATCGTCTGGTACATTCTGGCCTGTGGTAATATAAGAAAGAGGTGCGCCAGTATAAAGCTTCAAATTAAAGATATTACCAAGGCACTTTGTTTCATCAAGCTTGGTAAATATAAGATTAAACTTTGTAAATTCCATATATGTATCTGCTATATCTATCAAATCTTTATGTTTTGTTGTAGCAGACAAAACAAGGTAAACCTCGCTGTCGTAGAACTCACCCAATGCGTTAACCAATTTTTTTGTATCGTTCTTCTGATCCTGATTCTTGTGAGAAAAACCAATAGTATCAACAAGAATCACATCAAGATCCTGGCATTCTCTATTCTGCTTCTTAACTGTATCCAAAAGTTCATCAGAAGAATAAATAACATTCAGTGGAACTCCAAGAATATTGGCATAAGTCTGTAACTGATTTGCGGCTGCCATTCTAAATGTATCGGCTGTAATAAGACCGACTTTTTTACCTTCTTCAACCTTAAACTTAGAAGCAATTTTTGCAATTGTAGTGGTTTTACCTACACCTGTAGGACCAATGAAGAAAATAACCTTAGGTTTCTTTTCCCCAGCAACTATACGTGTAGGAGTACCAAGCTTTAGAACCATTTTCTGATAAACTGAAGACAACAGATTATCAAGAGAATGACTGGTCTGAAGCACCTTATCCATATCATCTAAAACCTGATTTATGTACTTCTCCTGAACCTCATTATCCAAAAGAACGTTATAGAGCATCTTAACAAATACATGGTTGTCATTATCAATGGAAAGCTTTTCACTATGAGATGCGGCAATTGGCATCTCAACTGGAGTCCTTCCTACAGTTGTTTCTTCCTCTGGCTCAGGTTTAACTGGAGCCTTAACAAAGGCTGGCTTAGAATAGGTAGGTTCGATTAGTTTCGCTCTTGGTGCCGAGCCAGACAGAGGTTCAAATTCAACTTGATTAGAAGTCATAGTATCTCCCTCCTGTTTCTCTAACACTTCATTAACTGCAGAGAATGCATCCTTTAAAATAAGTGCATCATCTGCAACAGCATCAAAAGTACCAATCTTTTCTTCGCTATTATTCTCCTCTGTTTCTGAAGCTACATTAGCAAAATCTAGTGCCTCTTTAGAGAATCCATCATCCTCTACAGCGGCAGTAACCTCGTAAGTGCTGCTTTTAAAGAAGCTTCTAAGCCCCTTTGGTTTAATCACTTTTACGTTCATGATAACAGCAGCATTTCCAAGTTCTTCTCTAACCTTAGACATTGCCTCTTCTTCAGTTTTTCCAGTGTACTTGTTAATAACCATTTAATTCACCCTGTAACCATTCCCACTGATGAAAGTTCAACATTTGAATCAATCTCATTATAGGAAACAACAATTAAATCCTTTATATAGTCTTGAGTCATGCTCTTGAAGTACATTCTTACAATCGGAGATGTGACAACTATTGGAGTCCGTCCCATATCTTCAATCTTTTTAATCTCATCCTCCAGTGAGCCAATTATTGCTTTTATTCTCTCTGGATCAAGGGTTAGATATGCACCCTGCTCCGTCTGTTTAATTGAAGCCATAATATCTTGCTCTACCTTAGGATCAACAGTGATAACCTGTGTAACCTCGTTAGGAGCAAAATATCTTCCGGAGATTGCTCGCTTTAATCCCTGTCGAACATATTCTGTCAAAACATCCGTATCATGGGTTGTTGTAGCGTGATCTGCCAAAACCTCAAATATTGAAAGCAAATCTCTTATTGAAATGCCTTCTGACAACAAATTTTGTAATACCTTCTGTACATCGCCAAGGCCAAGAAGCTTTGGAATAAGCTCGTCAACAATAACAGGATTTGATTCCTTGAGATTGTCCACAAGATTCTGGACATCCTGTCTAGTGAGAAGCTCTGCAATATGACTTCTGATAATTTCTGTAAGATGAGTAGCGATGATTGAAGGCGGATCAACAACTGTATAACCTAAAGATTCAGCCCTCTCACGCTGGCTTTCTGTAATCCATATAGCCGGCAGGTGGAAGGATGGCTCAAATGTAGGAATACCTGTAATTTCCTCTTCCACATAACCTGGATTCATTGCCATATAATGGTCGAAAAGGATTTCTCCTTCAGTAACCTGAATTCCTTTAATCTTAATAATATATTGATTTGGATTAAGCTGAATATTATCTCTAAGTCGAATAATCGGAACAACAGTACCAAGCTCCAAAGCAATTTGCCTTCGAATCATAACAACTCGATCAAGTAAGTCTCCACCCTGGTTAACATCAGCAAGAGGAATAATTCCGTAACCAAACTCCAGCTCGATTGGATCAACCTGCAACAGCGAAACAACATTTTCCGGCTTTCTTATTTCTTCTGCCTCTGTTTCCTCTGCAGCAACCTCCTGCTCTATCTCCTCTTCGCCTAGAGTCTTTGACATTGAATAACCTGATACCCCAAAGGCTGCAGCAAATCCAAGGAATAAAACAGTATTAAGAGGTGTGAATGCAAGTACTGCCATAGAACCTGCCACAATATACAAAACCTTTGGTAAACCAAAGAGCTGTTTAACGAGTGTTCCTGAGAAATCAGCTGCCTTTGAACCCTTAGTTACCAAAATACCTGTTGATAACGAAATAAGCAGTGACGGAATCTGTGAAACAAGACCATCACCTATGGTTAAAATGCCAAACTGCTGAATTGCCTCAGCAAATGGTAATCCCTGATTAATCATTCCAAGGGCTGTACCACCTGCCATATTTACAACAGTGATAATAAGACCGGCTGTAGCATCTCCTTTTACGTACTTAGTGGCACCGTCCATAGCTCCGAAGAATGCTGATTCTTCCTGAATCTTATCTCTTCGTCTTTTAGCTTCCTGATCATCAATGGCACCGGTATTCAAATCAGCGTCAATAGCCATCTGTTTACCAGGCATAGCATCCAAGGTAAATCGTGCTGATACTTCAGCTACACGCTCTGAACCTTTATTGATAACCATGAACTGAATGATTATCAAAATCAGGAAGATAATGCCACCTATAATAAGATTGTTTCCACCTACGAAAGTACCGAATGTTCTAACAACGTTTCCTGGGTCTCCGCTTGAAAGAATAAGCTTTGTAGAGGATACGTTCAGTGAAATTCTAAAAATTGTTGTAAAAAGCAAAAGCGTTGGGAAGAATGACATGTCCAGAACCTCCTGTACAAACAGGACATTCATAAGGACAATAAGAGCAATGGATATATTGAAAGCAATCATTATATCCAGCAAAAAATTTGGAATTGGAATAATAAAGAACGCAACAGCCGCAAGCAGGTATAAAGCTATTCCAACATCAGTTTTCTTTACAGATGCAGCAAAATCCATTACTCAGCTCCCCCTTTCCTCGATATTTTAAACAGCCTTATCTCTTTCTGTATAAACTACAGCTAAAATTTCAGCTACAGCCTGATAAAGCTCAGGCGGGATTGTTTGATCAATATCAACCGTAGCATATAAAGCTCTTGCCAGCGGTTTGTTTTCAACAATTGGTACACCGCTTTCTGTTGCGGTTTCCTTGATTTTTTTAGCAAGATAATCTTCACCCTTTGCAATAACTCTTGGAGCCTCATCCTTTGTGTTGTCATATAAAATTGCAACAGCAATATGGGTAGGGTTCGTAATTACAACATCGGCCTGTGGAACGTTCTTCATCATTCTTCGTTGAGATGTCTCCATCATTTTCTGACGCTGCTTACCCTTAATCTTTGGATCTCCTTCAGTATTTTTATATTCGTCCTTAACCTCTTGTTTAGTCATCTTCATATCATTAGTGAATTTCCATTTCTGGTACGCATAATCTATGAAGCCAAGGATTATATATACAATACTGATTTTTATACCGACCTCACATATAAGCTTGAATACAAGACTTAATGCGGCTTTAAGTCCGATATCATAAAGGATAAATAGGTTTCCAGCCTGATCTCTTATTGATACATATGCTATATAGCAAACAAGAAAAATCTTTGCTAACGCCATTATCAGATTAACTATCGAATCTTTAGAAAAAATACGTTTAAAACCACTTACTGGGTTAAATTTACTAAGCTTTGGCTGTAACGGTTTTAATGTCAGCTTCCAGCCTACCTGAACAAGGTTTGTGACAAATCCTGTGAAAAAACCGATAACAAAAAATGGAAGTAAAATAATAAGCATTTTTAATATAAGTGTTCTAAATATGCCTGTTATTGTATGGATTGTAAGACCACTTCCGTTATAAGAAACAACATCAGGAATAATGGAATAAATCCAGGCAAATATTTCTTCAAATCGCACTCCTGCAAATGAAAGAAACACACTTAATGCAAAGAAAAAACCTAAAAGAGCTATGCCATTTACTATCTCCTTACTTTTTGCAACTTTACCTTCGTTTCTGGCATCAGTAAGCTTCTTACTGGTAGGTTGTTCAGTTTTCTCTCCACCCTCACCATCTGCAAAAAACTGCAGATTATAAGGAAAAAGTAATACACGAGTCTCTGTCATCAATACAACCCCTGAATGTATAAACTAAGCATTGTTTTCATTTCCTTGAAAATAAAAGCCGCAATATCAGGTAAAAGGAAAATCGTTAAGAATAAAACTGTAAATCCCACAATTATTTTAAGCTGAGCACCTACAGAAAACATGTGAATCTGAGGCGCAACCTTAACCATGATTCCAAGTATGGAATTTAATATCATAATTACTGCAAAAACCGGAAGGATTATTCTAAAAGCTATTACAAATACATCTCCCATAAACTGTATGGTGGATAGAAAAAGTGAATCCCATTTAAAAATAGTTCCACCAATAGGGATTAATGTAAAAGCATCGCAAAAGGTCTTAAAAATATATCTATGCATTCCCGATAAAACCAGGAGAATCATAATAAAATTGTTGTACAAGGTACCAGTAACACTGGATTCAGTACGAAGTGTCGGGTCGTATTCCTGTGCCATGGAAAGACCTATGTTCATATCAATCATATTTCCTGCAAGAAGAATTATGAAAGAGCAACAATAGGTGGAAAACCCGATAATTAGTCCAGTTAAAGCTTCCTTCGTAACTAAAAAAGCATATCCAACTACTGTAGAATAGTTAAGCGCACTAAAATCAACCACAAAATACAAAAGAAGGGAAACAATTGCCGCAAAGCCGACTTTCACCCTTGCTGGTGTATTGCTGATGTTAAAGAAAGGTGCTACTACTACGAACATGGATATGCGTGTAAGTATCAACAAGAAATATTCAAAATTTTCTAATGTAAAATGTAAACTAAACATTCATTTCTAGCCCAGATAAATACTAAAATTTGACCACAATTCAGTGATATATTCTGTTAACACTGTTAGCATCCATGGACCGAAAAATAGAAGAGCCGCAAATACCCCTACAATCTTAGGAATGAATGTAAGAGTTTGCTCCTGAATAGATGTGACTGTTTGAAAAATACTGATGACCAAACCTATAGTAAGGGATACCAGCAAAAGTGGTAGAGATGTTATCAGAAGCATATAAACCGCATCTCTTATGATATCTAATACCTGTCCTTCAGTCATAACTACCCTCTCCTAAAGCCCCCGGGTGAAATGATAAAGCGTTAATAGAATGTCTTTACCAGTCCACCAATAACAAGATCCCAACCATCTACTAATACAAATAGTAATATCTTAAACGGTAATGAAATCGTAGTAGGTGGAAGCATCATCATACCCATTGACATAAGTACTGATGCAACAACCATATCAATAACAATAAATGGAATGTAAATCATAAAGCCTATAATAAAGGCTGTTCTCAGTTCTGATAATATAAATGCTGGAACTACAACGGTGAAAGGAACATCATCATAATGATCTTTTTCATAGGTAATACCAGCTATATCACAGAACAAATTTAAATCCTTAGTCTGAGTCTGACCATACATAAACCCTCTTATAGGGGCTATAGCTGCATCTATAGCTTCCTCCTGAGTAATCTCTCCTGCATCAAAAGGATCAATTGCCTCTGTTTTAATTGTAGTCAGCACCGGAGACATAATGAATAATGTTAAAAACAACGCCAAACCAATCAAAACCTGATTCGGAGGCGCTGTGTTAGTTCCAATAGCAGCGCGTACAAAGTGTAGAACAATGACACATCTGGTAAAGGAAGTTAACATTATGAGAATTGAAGGCGATAATGTAAGGATGGTTAAAACCAATAACATCCTAAGGGTGGAAGAAAAATTTCCATCCTCGCCATTGAACGTTAATGTAAAACCATTTCTTTCGCCAACAACTTCATCCGAAGCATTTGGTGCATTTTCCGTCGCACCGTAGGTTTCGTTTGCTGCCCCATACTGGGTGTCGTTGTATTCTGTTGCCTGCACTGTAATCCCAGTAGATAAAAGGGTAAACATAACAACTACAGTTGCAAAAATAATGCTGAAGAGTAAATACACCTTTTTGATTTTATCCATAACATAATCTGCCCCAACGATGTTATTATTTCTTCTTTGAGAATTTGTCCAATACGCTTTTGAAATCCACCGGTGTAATAGGCGATGCCTCACCTTCCTCGATTTCTTTAAGCTGGTCGGATGATATTTCCCCGAGAGGAACAACCTCGTCCTTACCTATGGCAATCAAGAAATATCGATCCTGACCGGCTCTTATTATTTGAACATATTTATTGCTGGAGATTTTGATAGCTTCGATAATTTCAAGGTTTTTATTGAAGCCCTGGGTCTTCTGGTAGCCGGCAATCCATTTTGTCACATAATAAGTAACAGCTAGAACACCAACAAATACAATTAATACAAAAATTAACTGAAGAAAACTCTCACCAGCAGAAGAAAGAAAAAGCATAATTATCCAATTACCTTCTTAACAGCTTCGAGAACTCTCTCTGCCTGGAATGGCTTAACGATAAAGTCCTTTGCTCCAGACTGAATAGCCTCGATAACCATGGCCTGCTGACCCATAGCAGAACACATGATAACGCAAGCGTTTGGATCCTTCTCTTTAATGGCCTTTAATGCACCAATACCATCCATTTCTGGCATTGTGATATCCAGAAGAACAAGGTCTGGTGTAAGTTCAGCATACTTATCAACAGCAATCTTGCCGTTCTCAGCTTCGCCGACTACATTGTAGCCATTCTTTGTGAGAATGTCCTTGATCATCATTCTCATGAAAGCAGCATCGTCACAGATTAAAATGTTTTTTGCCATGTCTTCATCTCCTTAAATATGTATTTATTCTTTGATGATTTCTGTAATACGTACTCCAAAGGATTCTTCAATTACTACTACTTCACCCTTGGCCACATACTTGCCATTAACAAGCACATCTATTGGTTCACCGGCTATTTTATTCAGCTCGATGATAGTACCTGGAGCAAAATCCAAAATATCTTGGATTGTTTTATTGGTTCGACCTAATTCAACGGTAACATCAAGTGGTACATCCAAAATCAGGTCTATATTCTCCTGTGCAAACTGTGCGGAGAATCCTGGCCCAAATGGAGTAAACTGCGCAGGCTGTACATTGATTGTAGGCTGCGGCATGTACATATATGGAGGCATCTGCTGCCCTGCCATAGCATTTGGATCCATCTGAGGTGGTGGTGCTGCCTGTGGAGGAGGCGCTGCTGCCTGTGGTGCTGCCTCTGGAGGAGGTGCTGCAGCAGGTGCTGGCTCTGGAGCAACTCCAGCGTCTACTGTAGACTTGGTATCGTTCTCCATTGTGTTTTGCACCGCATTACACATTTCCTTCGCAAGAGAAATTGGATACAGCTGCATCATTTCTGAATCAACTAGATCTCCAATTTCCATTTTGAAAGCAATTCTAACGAAATTACTTTCAAGGAAAGAATCTATCTCACCACCGCTAATTGCTGTTAAATCAGTAAGTGTTGCTGTTGGTGGAGAAATATCTACCATCATGCCAAGCATAGATGAAAGGGAGGTCGCCGAAGCCCCCATCATCTGGTTCATGGCTTCTGATATAGCTGAAAGATGAAGCTCGGTAATCTCACCATCGGTGTTTGTTCCATCTCCACCCATCATCAAATCGGTAATGACTTTAACATCGTTCTCTTTTAAAACGAGAACGTTACTACCATCAATACCCTTCGTATATCCAATACGAACTACAACGCATTTATCCGTATATTGGGAAGCTAATTCATCCCAGGTTGTTTCTGTAACTACAGGAGTAGAAATCTCTACTTTGATATTTACAAGTGCAAACAATGATGTTGCTGCACTACCCATGCTGATATTGGCAACCTCGCCAATAGTATCAATCTGTTCGTTTGAGAGTTCTCCGCCTGCTCCGCCAGAACCCCCGCCACCATCATCAGCTGGCGCAGCATCGGGAATGCCACCACTAAGTAGTGCATTTATCTCATCCTGTGATAATACACCGTCGCCCATTCGCTACTCCTCTCTTATGATCTGTGTAACTCTAACTGCGTATTCTTTTCCTGAAGCACCTGGAAGGGCAGCGAATTTCCTAATGTCGCCCACAAATACATCCAGTTCTTCGTCAACCTTTGTATCTAGTTTTACTATGTCGCCTACCTGGAGCTGTGAGAAATCAGCTACTGTAATAACACTGTTGCCAAGTACCGCTTTTACAGGTATCTTAGCCCTACTGATAAGGGCTTCAACAGTATCAGAGAAACTGGTTCCTGTTTTCTCCTTTTGACTACTATACCAGAACTTTGTGTTCAATTTGTCCATAACTGGCTCTAAAGTAATAAATGGAAGACAAATATTCATAAGGCCTTCCACGTCACCTATCTTTATATTCAAGGTGACAATCGCTATCATTTCTGACGGCGATATAATCTGTGCGAACTGAGAGTTTGTTTCAATTCGCTCTAGTCTTGGATGAACGTCCAGAACGTTCTCCCAAGGCTCCCTTAAGAGCTCTATGCAGGAGGTCATAATTCTTTCAATGAGCAAAAGCTCTATCTCAGAGAAATCTCTAACTTTATCAAGAGGCTCTCCAACTCCTCCTAACATTCTGTCTACCATGGCAAATCCAAGATTGGATGCCATTTCTACGATAATATTTCCCTCCAAAGGAGAAAAATCAACTACACCTAAAAGAACCGGGTTTGAAAGAGAATTAGAAAACTCCATGTATGTAACTGCTTCGGAGTTCATAACCTCAATCTGTATATTTTTTCGTAAGAAGATTGGCAGATTAGTAGAAAGCAATCGACCATAATGTTCAAAGATAATCTCCATTGTACGAAGATGCTCTTTTGAGAACTTTGATGGTCTGGCAAAGTCATAGTTCTTTACAGGCTTTTCTTTGTTGTTTTTAATCTCTTCAGCATCAAGCTCACCACTAGTCAAAGCATGAAGCAGATTATCTATTTCGTTTTGTGAAAGAACGTCACCCAAGCTTTCTCACCACCATTCATCCCCGAAGGTTGTATAATAAAACAATGAAGTTCGGCCATTATAATTGCCTACGGCAAAGTGGGCCTCACAGCATAATTTTTCACAAATCAAAGATTTGGAAAAAATATGCTATTGGTATGTAGCACTTGAAAAATTAACTCTTACAATAAATGATGATTTAAACAACGACTGGATAGCCTCAAGGATTTCTTCCTTTACGCCCTCCTCGTTGTTTCTCATCTCATCTATGGTATGTCCTGCAACTACCGTCTTGATAGTATCATTCAAAATATTATCATATGGCGTCAACGTGCCATCCGCGGCAAATTTAGCGTAATCTTCGTTTTGGTTATCCATTGAAAGCGAAACCGCAAGTACCGCGTAATGAGCTTCACCATCTCCATCATCCTTAAGGTTAATCGTCTGAGTAGAACCTGAATTAACAGGATAATCAACCATGTTCTCCACATTTATTGCAAGAGAACCAGCTGTATCGCCAGCCACCAAATCAAGATCTATTGCTGAGCAAACCTTTGTAATAAGCTCATTAGCTTTCTGCGTTTCAGGAATAATAGTAATTGTAAGAACCGCTGTAAGAACAAGATTTACCACAACCAGAGCGAGTATAACTACCGTAATCAAATTCTTTTTCATGCTCGGTCCCCTTTCTACTCATTTACTATAGAGTCTGAACCAAAATCTGAAGAATATTTATTAAATATCTTAATTTCTACTCTTCTGTTTCTGGCTCTTCCTTCTGCAGTGCTATTGTCTGCAATAGGAACATATTCTCCTCTACCAGCAGATTTAATATATGCTGGATTCAAATTTGTCTGCTGCCTGATTCTATCAGCAACGTATAAAGCTCTATACATTGAAAGTACATCATTATTTTCGTAAGTACCAGAATGCATTGGTACGTTATCTGTGTGACCTTCAATTTCTATAATATTTTGATTATATTCAGAAATAATAGCTGCCAAATTATCAATAATACCAATGGCATCCTTAGCTAAATAAGCCTTTCCTGAATCAAATAGTAATGCACCATTTATGGTAATCATTACATATTCAGCATTGAAATCTACCTCTACAGTATCCTGAAGTCCGTGAAGTTTAAGCTTCTCTTCAATTTCCTCGGCAATCTCTTCGCTTTCAGAAACACCTGCATTTTCTAGTGCTTTCTTTGCTTCTGCAACAGACATTTCCGAAATATTTTCAATCTGACTACTGGTATCTCCTGGACTTTGTCCTTGCTCTGTCTGAGAACCATTTTCAGTGTTTGCACCATCTTCAGATTGTTCGCCCTCTACCTTTTGATTTGAGGCTCCCTGTTTTTCGTAGTCCTCGTCCTCACCATCAGTAACACTCTTGAAATAATCGTCAAACATTTCCAGCTGGCTAATACCAGAAGAAATCATATGACCTTCACCGATGGAACTACCACCTGATGAAAAAATACTGAAGCTCGACTGAATACTTGCTATCACCTCTTCGAATTTTGCTGTATCAGTACTACTCATTGAGAAAAGCAAAACGAAGAAACAAAGTAGCAGGTTCATTAAGTCGGAGAAAGTGGCCATCCAGGCAGGAGACCCAGCAGGAGCTTCTTCTTGCTTTTGCTTCTTTGCCATTAGCCTTCACCTCCTCCATCGCCGCTGCCGATGCCTTCTCTAGCAGAAGGTGGAAGGAATGATTTAAGTTTTTCCTCTATAACACGTGGATTTTCACCGGCCTGAATCGAAAGAAGACCTTCCACGGTTATTGACTTCATCATAATTTCAATTGCATTATCTACACCAAGTTTTGTTCCTACAGGACCTGTGTACCAGTTAGCGATAAGTGAACCATACAAGGTCGTAAGTAATGCAACCGCCATATTAGGGCCAATGGTGGATGCATCTGACAGGTTCTGTAACATATTTACAAGTCCTACCAGGGTTCCAATCATTCCCCAAGCAGGTCCCATTTCACCCCATTTACCATAGAAAGCAATAACCTTTTTATGTCTGTCTTCAAGGCAGCTCATATCAGTCTCAAGAATAGCTCTAACAAGTTCTGGATCAGTACCATCAACTACAAGGTTGATTCCTTTTTTTAAGAACTCATCCTCAATGCTATGAGCAGCCTCTTCGAGAGCAAGAATACCCTCTTTACGAGAAATATTAGCCAAGTTTATAATATTACCAATAGTGTCCGCCGCATTTCCAACAGGAGGTTCTTTTATAGCTATACCAATGCCCTTAAGACCAGCAATGAAATCTGGCATCTTATTACAGGTGATACACGCAGACAAAGAGCCACCAATAGTAATAATTACAGATGGAACATCTATGAAGTTTGCCATTGCGGCTACACCACCTGATGAAACGATACCGAAGACAACCATTACAACACCAAGTCCTAAGCCGATAAGTGAAGCTATATCCAAACTCTCACCACCTTGTTAATGAATTAGAAACTAGCCTCCAATGCGAAAATCCAGAATAATCTGTATAGAATTACTCGGTATACACTTTTGTGATTATTTTACTAGATTTGTACATTATTGTCTACTTTTCTTAGTAAAATGGTCGCATATTATTGTGTAATTTTTATGTCCAAACCACTAAATATTGATTATTCACAAATTTTTCAGATTTTTATAAAAAATTAAGAAAGAGAGGGCTATGCCCTCTCTTTCAAAAAATGTCTATAAATTATCTCTTAAGGTTGATTAATTCTTCAAGCATGGTATCTGAAACAGTGATAATACGTGAGTTGGCCTGGAATCCACGCTGTGTGGTAATCATGTCTGTAAACTCGCTTGAAAGGTCTACGTTAGCCATTTCAAGCTGTCCAGTATTCATTGAAGATCCATCAGCAGAAATATCAATACCGATACCATCGAACTCACCAGAGTTAAGTGTTGTATCATAGCAGTTATCACCCATCTCCTCCAGACCAGAAGCATTTGCAAACTGTGCAACTGCAATCTGTCCTAAAAGAACTGTATTACCATTACTGTAAGAACCGAAAATCTTACCATCATTCTGTACTGAAAGGCCGGTCATTGTACCAAGTTTCTTTCCTTCACCTCTCATTGAAGAACCATCTGGAATACCACGGTTTGCAACAACAGTTGATGTTCCCTTGTTATCATAATTTAAAAGGCTACCAAACTCGATTTCAATGTTTGACATAGCATTGTTAACAAGCTCACCAGTTCTAGGATCTGTATCACTTCTGTTAGGTCCAACAAGAGCTGTATTAAGCATTAACCTTGTTCCGCCGGCATTACCAGCTGAAATAATTGTACCCTCCTTAGTATCAAACTGAAGACCATAGTTAACAGTATTAAATGACATCGTTACCGAATTTGTGCTTGATTTTGTAGATAAATTTAGATTTGTATAATCTGGATCACCTACTAAATTTTGTAAATCATCAGCAGAAACGCCAAATATATCAGTCAAAGTGAAGCCCTTATCTGCATAAGATTGAGGATTACCTTCAGCTACACCATTTACAAGTCTGTCAAGAGTAACTGCTCCACCTACTGCAGCCTGATCCATAACATACTTATTTGCATTATTAGCAGGATCCGTAAAGACATATTTGCCTAAAGTATCGTCCCATGCAACATTTGATGATAAGGTATAGCTCTTAGCTGTTGTACCAGCTACACCAAAAACGTCCTCAAGCCTTCCACCCTGAGCTATATAATCCTTTAACAAATCATTATTATCCTGATCAAGGATACTTGTAAGCTCAATAGTGTATTTTCCAAGTGTTCCATCAGCCTTCTTAATAGCAAACTTTGCTGTGTAGGAATAACCTAAATTGTCGTACAGTGTAAATGTTCTTACATAACCGCCTGAGCTTTCAAACTGACTATCATTCTTATCGATAACACCTGCAAAATTAGCTGCTGTAGTAGCTTCAGGTGCAGAAGTAAGATTCTCAGTCTTCATTACTCTCAAAGGAGAAACTGTATCCTTGATAATATTTGATGGATCCTCAGGGTCTACCTGCCATCCCATTACCAAGTATCCAGTTGTAGTCATTGCAAGGTTACCATTTCCATCGATATAGAAAGAACCTGCTCTGGTAAATAAATTCTTAGAACCGTTGTTAACGATAAAGAAATTTGTAGTATTTGAATCTGTAAGTCTGATATCAAGTGCATCACCTGTAGACTGCGCAGCACCTGCAGATGTGATAGAAACTTTGGTTGCACCATTAGTAACACCAAGACCTATCTGCTTAGCGTTAGTACCACCACGTGTTGCTGTTGCACCTGATGCCTGCTGTGTAGTTTGATACATGATATCAGAGAAAGTTGTTGCAGAAGATTTAAACGCAACAGTGTTAACGTTAGCGATATTATTACCGATAACGTCCATCTTGGTCTGGTGTGTCTTAAGACCTGCTACACCAGAGAAAAGTGATCTCATCATAACTAATGACCTCCTCACGGGAGGTGCTGTCTGTCGCTTCTGTCAGTCAGCGACAATTAGCTTCCATAAGGTCCAGCTAAACTATAACAGCACCATCAATATTGGTAAAAATGTTCTCATCTGATTCAGTCTGGTCCATAGCTGTAACTACAGTCTGGTTTGGTACATTTACTATAAAAGCTAATGTATCAACTAACACTAAAGAATCAGTAATCCCTTTTTCAGAAGCCTTCATGACTCCTTCTTCTAGCCTAAGGGATTGCTCCTCCGTGAGCTCTATATTTCTGTCATCAAGCCTTTGTGCAGCGTGCTTGGAAAATTTAAGTTCTGAAGCACTTTGAAGCTTCTGCTTAAATATATCCTCAAAACTTGCACCATTTAAATTGCCAAGTGGCCTGGACTCAGCTGCTGGATTGAGATAGGTTCCAGCTACCTTCTCGATGGAGGTAAAATTTGGATTAATATTTAAATTACTCATATATGCCTCCTAAACTAAACCTCTTTTGCATCACTTGTGTCAATCTTATCTGTAGCTTCTGTTTTCTCAGCCTTATTCTCTTTTGTCTCCTCAGTCTTATTATCTGCTTCTGAATCTTTGTTTATTAGCGTGTAGTACTGAGTGACTGTCTCTTCATACTTCTTCAAAAGCTTTTCATCCACGAAGCTCCTGTCATATTCATCCATCGCATTATAGATGCCAACCGCTTCTGTAATAACATCTCCATCCTTTACTGTAACTGATTCCTTATCAGGAAGCTTCTTAATTGCGTCTGTAAGAAGATTTGCAAGATATTTAGCGTTGTAATAATCTGTGTCAACTACAGAAACCATATTTGACATTTCATAAAGCTCTCCATCAATAGAAAGCATCATTCCCTTTTTATCATCCTTCTGAACAAAATCAACCTTTCCGGCTATCTCCTGTCCATTTACATTAAGTGCAACTACCTTTCCAACAATACTATTACTTTGGATAGTCTCCATGTTGTTCTGAAGTGACTGCATAGCTTCAACCTGTGTGAATGAAGCCAGCTGCGCAACATATTCACTATTATCACTTGGTTGCAATGGATCCTGATACTGCATTTCAGCTACAAGTAGCTGTAAAAACATATCCTTGTTGTATCCTGTATCACGCTTTTCTTCACTTTTTGAAGTAGTAACAGACTGATTGGCTTTTGTTGTATCCTGTGACGCCTGTGTCTTGGTGTATTCACCATTTGTAACAGCACCAACTAATAAATTATTATTAGCCATCAAAAACTCCTTTCCTTCAGATTAAGCCATAAAGTCTAATGTACCTCCATTATCCTTCATCATCTGGGCTATCAAAACATCCTCCTCTGACATTAATCCAGATAAATCATCGAGACTGTTAAGATGTATTCGAGTACTTCTTCTGGCGGATTGTTCTGAATGTTGCTCCTGATTTCTTGAATCATCCCTACCATTTTCATCAAGATTTCTTTCAAACTCGTGAGTTCCTACGGAAACCTCAATCGAAGTAACCTTTGTAGAGCTTTGATTCATTTCTGTCCTAAGAGCTGCCATCTGGCTTTCAAGAGCCGCTTTTACTGCATCATTTTCTGTAAAGATTTTTGCAGTAATTTCACTACCTCTCTGAGTAACCTCCAGGTAAATCTTTCCTAATCCTTCAGGATTAAGTGTCATTTCCATGGTGGTCGATTCTGAATCTGTCATTACCTTTGCCTGTTCAACTAACTGATTGACGATATCTTCAGACTTTACCATTTCCCCAGTTGGTAAAGTAACAGCTGAATTTTCAGGTACGTACTGTAATTGAACATTCTGCTGAGGTGGAAGAATTCCATCTTCTCTTACAATGCGAGATTCATTTTGTTTTACCTCTGGCATTTTAAAATTGCTCTGGGTATTTTCTTCCTTATTTTCATCTTCAGGCTGGTTATTCTGTTGCTTTTGCTGTTCTTCATCAACCTTTAAATCTTCAGCAGAGTCTATTACAGGTGTTGGTTCTTCTATAACCGGTTCCTCGTGCTTTTCTACAGGTTTTACCTCTTCCTGTACAACCTGTACTGTAGGTTGTTGAGCCACTTCCTGAACAGGCATTTCTTCTTCCTCTGCCACTATTTCAGGTTGGGAAATTTCAGGAATTTCTACCTCTTCAATAGTCTGAACAACCTCATCGATTTGCATTTCTGTTTTATCGATTTGTGCAACCAGTTCCTTAAGTTGAACAAAGGAATTATTTGTTTCTTCAAATAGCTGGTTTGAAAGGTCTGTAGCTTTTTCTAAAATCTCAGCAAAATCATCACTTAACACAAGAGTAATAGATTCGGTCTCTCCTGTTAATTCTGATACAAGCTGTGCAAGGCTTTGTGGATTAAGAAGATCAATAAAGGTTAGCCCTAGGTTTTCCATTGCCTTCTCGATGTCTTCTTCGGTCACATCGAGTTGGTCTTTGATTACTTCCTTGACTTCCTCTACTACCGTCTCAATTTTTTCTGCAACCTCTGTTTTTTCTGTCAGTGGCTGTTCTTCCTGTTTGGTAGTTCTAACACTTGTTGTAGAACTATCTACTGAAACCGGCTTCTTTTCACCCTGTTTCTGTGGAAGTGCAGAATTAATATCAGAGCCTACACTTGGGACTTTATCAGCAACGCCCTTCAATGTCTTTTCAAATAGGCCTGCATCTACATTATTTGTAGATTTATCAGATGTCATTGATACATCAATCTGGCCAATCTGAACCAGCATGTTAGAAACATTGCTACTCGTCATGTAATCCCTCCTTTCACATATTCTGTTTTCAAGTTGCTATAAAACGTATCGTTAGGATTAAGGCTCCATCATTTTTGTAAGTATTGCTGCATTTTTCGCATCCATTGCTGAAAGAATACTAGAACGTGTACTAGCATCCATTGCCTGAAGAATCTCACAAACCAAATCGTAATCATCTGTCATCTCATCGAAAATTGACGCTGCATTTTTAGCTTTCATACTAGTGTAAGTCTTTACGTAATCTTCGATTTCCTTGTCGGTTTGTAGCTGCGAAATAACCTGTTTATAGATTGCTGCAGCGTTGTCCGGCTGGATGGATTCATAATACGTCTTATATTCATTTATATCGGGTGCATTTTCGGAAAAAACAACCTCCTCGTAAAATTTTTCTTTGATTTCTTCGAAAGCTGCCTCATTAGCTTTATACTCCGCAAGCTCTGCGGATGCAGCCTCTAATTCCTTTATATAATCACTGTTTTCGTTGCCAGCTGTCTTAAGCTGCTCAACTTCAGTTTCAAGTTCTTTTATACGCTCTATTGCCTTCTCCACAGTATCGTACTGTGAATAAGGGTTATCCTCTACCTCCTGCGGTAAGTATTCCTCAATACCTGGTAATATCTGGTTTACATAAGGTACATCCTTGAGCACAGGAAATAGTATTGATGAGCCAAAGCCACCAACATCCATCTTTACAAGAAATGCAAAAATAACAAGCCAAATAAGAAGAATGAGCAACACAACAAATGCCATGATGATTCCGCCACCAATACCTAAGCGTTCCTCATCCTCTGGCAATACCTCACCATTCTTTTTGGCTTCCTTACGTCTTTCCTTTTCAGCTTTTTTAGCTTCTTTTTTTGCTTCTTTTTCGGCTTTTTTATCAGCCTTTTCATCACCTGTATTAGCGGCTGGTGCTGCTACTTCCTCAGGTACCTGTGCTTCATCTGCCATAACTTACTCATCCTCTTTTTCTGTGTTGAAATACGTGTAACTAACCAACTCATCCGTAATTTTACTTTCCTCACGGTCTAGCTCATCTAAAAATTCTTCAAAGGCATGTTCTCTCAGCTTTTCATGCATCTTTCTTTCCATCATAACTGCATTAAGCTTTTTTCGGGCATTTTCCATTGCCTTTTGCGCCTTTGAAACCTCAATCATTTGGTCTCGAAGTGCTACTTTCATGGAAGTAATTGCACTCTTACATGTTTTAATTGCTTTAATATCAATATTTCCAATAGATAACTCTTTAAGCTGTCTTTCGTAAGCAGCCTGCTTAATCATAAGCTGTCTTAGTTTGTCCTGCTCCTGATTAAATCGGGCTGTAGCCATGCCAAAGTTTGCTTTCTCCTGCTCCTCGATTTTCTGCTTGAGTTCAAGAATATTTTGCATTCGATAAACAAACTTTGCCATTATCATCACCTCTATTCAGCGAAGATTGCAGTCATCATTTCAATTATCTCATCATAATCAAATTTGTCATGAGTAGCTTGCAGCAGGAACTCATTCACCGCATCAATCTTTTTGATAGCATAATCTATTGCTTTGTTAGAGCCATTTTTATATGCTCCAATGTTTATCAAATCCTCAGCCTCCTGATAGGTAGCCAGAACATTTTTTAGCTTTCCTGCTATAGCCTTATGCTCTGGTGTTGCCACTGCAGACATAACTCTGGATATGGACTGCAAAACATCAATGGCTGGATAATGATTCTTCTGTGCCAGCTTTCTATTAAGCACAATATGCCCATCTAAAATCGAACGTGCTGTATCAGTGATTGGTTCATTAAAATCGTCACCATCAACAAGAACTGTGTATAATCCTGTTATTGAGCCCACCGATGAATTTCCCGCCCTTTCAAGCAAGCGTGGCATTTCAGAATAAACTGATGGAGGATAACCTCTAGTTACTGGTGGTTCACCAGATGCAAGACCGATTTCTCTCTGTGCCATAGAAAATCGTGTCAAAGAATCCATCATAAGGAGTACATCTTTCCCCTGATCTCTGAAATACTCAGCAATAGCGGTGGCTGTAAGAGCCGCTTTCTTACGAATAAGAGCTGGCTTATCAGAGGTTGCACATACAACCACAGATCTGGCCATACCCTCAGGTCCTAAATCATTTTCAACAAATTCGCGAACTTCACGACCTCGTTCACCAATAAGCGCAATAACATTTATCTCAGCTTTTGTATTTCGCGCAAACATACCCATCAACGTAGATTTACCTACACCAGAGCCTGCAAATATTCCAATTCTTTGTCCCTTGCCAACAGTAATAAGTCCATCTACAGCCTTAACGCCAAGTGAAAGAGGCTCTTTGATAATTACTCTGGCCATAGGATCTGGTGGATCTGCCTCTGCCGGATATTCCACAAGATTCTCAAAATCAGAAAAGTCATCTACATCAGATGGAACTCCAAGTCCGTCTAAAAGATGTCCCAAAAGCTGGTCTCCAACGGCTACACCAAGAGGATGTCCGGTATTTTCAACCATACAGCCAACACCAATTCCTTCAACATTCTCGTAAGGCATCAAAAGCAGACGTTTGTCCTTGAATCCGACAACCTCTGCTTTAATACGCTGATCAGAGCCCTCCACGATTATTTCGCACAAATCGCGAAGCTTGGCCTCTGGTCCCACTGATTCAATTGTAAGTCCAACAACCTTTACAACTTTGCCAAGAGATTTAAAGTAATCCTTCTCTGTCAGCTGCATCAATAATCCCTGGTCCACTTTGCCTCCTAGCTTAGGGCTCTAATTTCCCTGATAAGATTATCTAACTCTGTATCAATGCTACAATCAAAAATACCACCGTCTGTCTCAATAATACACTGACTATCATTCAAAAGTGGATCCGCTATAATATCTAGTCCCACTTCAGCTCCAACTTTCCCTTGAATTTCTTCCTTTTTTCCTTTTATAAATTCTGCGTTTGCATCGCTGACCTTTATTTGCATCTGTCCCGTGCGTTCAATTTTCATAATGCAATGATCTAACAGGTGATATAAAACATCCTTTTTTCCAGAAAGCTCAGCATCAAAAACATGTTCAAAGACTGGGAGACACATCTCCACAATCTCACGCTCCATCTCTATCTGCTTCTGCATGTACTCATTTTCAATACGCTGAATTTCCGCCTGCATATTACTCTGTGATTCCTGAAGTTCACGGGCAGCTCTTTGAGTACCTTCGTTGTAGCCCTCCTTCTCGCCATCCTGACGTGCAAGATTACGCATAGCATCAGCATTAAGCTGTGCAGCATTTATAATCTCCTCAGCCTGTGCGTTTGCATCATCAATAATTCGTTGAGCCTCCTCATGGGCTTCAGCCAGAATCTCTTCCTTAGCAGGACCATAATCAACAGTTTCTTCCTCTTCATCCTGCATAATGGTATCAGCTAAACCTAAGAATTCATCTGTATCCATACCCTCAGGGATTTCCGCTCCAGATTCACGCATAGCTTCTAAGCGACGCTCACGCTCTTCGTCCAGTAGCTTTTGCTTATATGCCTTTTCCTGCTTAAGAATGAGTTCCCTTGCCAAAGCATTAGAATCAATGACAAGTTCGCCTGTTTCGCCTGTTTCTTCGTCTGGCTCATTTGGAGCAACCAAAAAACCATAGATGACATTGTTACTAGACAATGAGCTCATCTCCGCCTCCTCTTGAAATTACAATCTCTGCAGAATCCTCAAGCTTTCTGATAATACCAACTATCTTCTGCTGAGCTTCTTCAACATCCTTCATACGAACAGGACCCATGAATTCCATGTCTTCCTTGATCATAGCTGCAAGACGAGAAGAAAGGTTCTTAAAGATTGCAGATTGAACCTCATCATTAGCTCCCTTAAGGGCAACGCCAAGATCTGAGTTATCAACGTCTCTAAGCACACGCTGAATAGCTCTGTCGTCCAGAAGAAGAATATCCTCGAATACGAACATCTTCTTTCTGATTTCCTCAGCAAGCTCTGGCTCTTCGATTTCAAGAGACTCCATGATACGTTTCTCAGTACCACGGTCAACTGTATTAAGGATATTAACTACCGCATCTACGCCGCCGGCGATAGTGTAATCCTGATTAATAAGAGATGAAAGCTTTCTTTCAAGAACTCTCTCAACCTCTTTGATTACCTCTGGGCTGGTTCTATCCATTAACGCAATACGTCTGGCAACATCAGCCTGTTTTTCTGGAGGTAAGGCGCCGATAATCAACGATGCCTGTCCAGCAGACAAATAAGACAGAATCATAGCGATTGTCTGTGGATGTTCCTCCTGTATAAAGTTCAGCACCTGAGAAGGCTCTGTTTTTCGAATAAATTCGAATGGACGAACCTGTAATGATGCTGTCAGCTTTGTAATTACATCCTGGGCACGGTCATCACCAAGAGCCTTCTCAAGAAGTTCCTTAGCATAACCGATACCACCTTCGGCGATGTATTGCTGAGCAAGACATACCTGATAGAATTCTTCAATTACCTCTTCCTTGAGCGCAGGAGAAATACTTCTCGTATTTGCAATCTCCAGTGTAAGTTCCTCGATTTCCTCTTCCTTGAGATGCTTAAATATCTGAGCTGATTTCTCTGGTCCTAGGGCGATTAAAAGTATAGCGGCTTTTTGAACGCCATTCATGTCTTCAGTTGCCATAACCTTATCCCCAATCCTCGTTTAACCAATTTCTCAGAAGCTGAGCAACAGCCTCTGGTTTCTCATCCACAAACTTTTCAATAAGTATGCGTGCTTCTGATTTCTCTGTGTACCCAATATCTTCAAGCTCCTCCTCCTCTTCCTGAGCAGTTGAAGCAATAAGATCATCAATAGTAAGCTCCTGTTCCACAGGCTCCTCTTCTTCAGTCTTAAGACTTCTAAATACAACAAAGCCAAGCATTGCAAAGATAAGAGCTGCAAGTACAATCTGAATGATATCTGTCACTGAGATTGGTGGTCCTTCAGAATACTGGAACATTGGAATCTCATAAGCCACAACCTTTACATTGGCAGATGGGAAACCAGTAGTTCTGGCAACAACCTCTATAATGTCATCTGAAACCTCCTGCTGAACAGGATTTGAATTTGCTTTTACGAATTCGTCAAAGGTCTGTCCTGCTTCTTCTAAGGTTCCATCCTTTTCCATCTTATCTTCATTGTAAATTGCAAATTTCTTGCAGGTTACAGAAATTGAAGAATCCTCTAAGCTCTGTTTACCTATCTCATCCTTATGAGTTGTAATCCTTTCATCTGGGAGATAATCCTTCTCAAAATCCTCTGTAGATGCCTGAGTCTGGTTTTCATCTTCTATTACATATGTGGTATCATCATCATTAGAATCAGTTCCTGGTACGCCACCGCTACCACCAACAGAACTAGAGCTTGAGCCCTTTTCCCAATCAAGATAGCCCTCTGTACGTCCTTCATCTACTGAATAATCGTAGTTTACATAGCTATTTTCATCAAAGCTCATAGAAAGATTGACGCCGACAGAAACAGAATCATAAAGATTTGTTCCCTCAAGAACAGTCTGAACACGTTTCACAATCTCTTCTCTAGCTTTATCCCTGGCATCCTGATTAGCTGAAGCGGAAGCTCCTGCTGTTCCAGCTTTTGCATTTGGATACAATAGATTTCCTTCTGTATCCATGATTGTGATGTTATCGGTTGTTTCATTAGCTAGGTTCGTAGCTAAATGCCTTGCCATACCTTCTATAGTTTCTTCTGTTATAGGTGAATTTAGAGTAAGAATTACCGAAGACCATCCCGGCTGATTTTGGGCGATAAGAGTACCATCATCCTCTGGTATATTAAGAGTAACTCTTGCCTTATCAACCATCTCAAAGGCCTCAAGATCAGAAGCAAACTGCTCCTCTAAAACCTTTTTGTATTTTTTTTGCTTGTCTGCTTCGGTAGATGAAAAACCACCATCGAAAACGTCATCTAAAGAGTATTTTGATGTAGGAATTTCATTAGAGCCAAGAAGAACATTGGCACGACCTTCATCCTTCTCATCAATGAAGAATGTAAATCCATCCGGAGATGTCTCGTAACCAATCTTTTCTTCTTCAAGAAGTTCTTTAACGGCAGCAGCCTGCTTACCATCCTCGCATGCTACCAGCTGAATCATTGTAGGCCTTGTAATTACAAAAGCCAAAATAGCAAAAGACACAATAACAACAGCAGTAATTGAAATGATCAATATCTGCTGTCGTTTTGTAAACTTTCTCCACCACTCTAAAAGTCTGTTTAAAATAGCCTGAATTTGTTCTGGCATAGACTCTCTCCCCTACAACACATTAAAAAATACCATTCTCCAAAATTACCATAAAACTATTCCCAGATGCCTTCACCGCATTCATAATGGAAGTCTTTCAGACTTCTTTACCGGCACTTCGTGCCTAACATTATTCATGTGGGTGAAGCCACTGATTCCAGTTTAGAAATATTTAATGATAATTCTTTTATAAGCAAGCTTAACAAGAATATATCCTTAAATATTTCTATCTGTGAATAGTAGCATTTAGACCTGCATCTGCATTATCTGCTGATAAGCATCAAGAATTCTATCTCTTACTGCTACAGTGTACTGCAGTGCAGTATTTGCCTTCTTTTCTGCAATCATTAAATCGTGCGTGTTATCAGATTCTCCTAGCTGCAACGCAATCTGCTCACGATTTACATTCTTTTGTAGGGCATTAGTCTCCTCTAATAACCCCATAGCCGAATCAAGCATGCTCTGGAAACCTGTTGTAGCATCTACCTTGGGAGTTCTTACGTCTTTTACAGGAGTTCCACCGTATAAACTCTGAAGTGAAGCAATATCCATAGCTATCCCCCGTCATATTCTACAATCATTTATCGCTGACCAATCTGAATACCATATCCAGCCATAGATTTTATGGCATTGAATGCTGTTACGTTAGCCTCATAAGAACGGCTTGCATCAATAAGATTTGTCATTTCAGTAACTGTATTAACATTAGGGTATCTAACATACCCGTTCTCGTCTGCATCAGGATGAGATGGATCATATTCCATAATAAAATCTGTTTCTGTGTCCTCAGAAACCTTGCTGACCTTTACACCGTTGCCGTAATAATGTAGCTGTTTATCCTTTAATATGTTTCTAAAGTTTGGTATGCCGGAATGATAATTCTTTTCCTTAAAGGTAACAATCTTTCTTCTGTATGGACCACCATTTTCAGTTCTTGTCGTACTTACATTTGCAATATTCTCAGCAATAATATCCATACGAAAACGCTGAGCTGTCATTCCTGTAGCGCAGATATCAAAAGGTTGAAATAATCCCATACGCACCTCCTAATAGAACTCACTATTTGCTACAAACAATTGAAAATCTTTCGAATTCGTTTGATATGCTTGTGGTGTACGCTTGATAACGAAGTGTTTCTGAGGCAAGCTCAACATTCTCTGTATCCGGATCAACGTTATTTCGATCCAATCTGTAAGAGAATGTCTCGTAATCAATGTACTCAAAGCCGTCAACATGATTGCCATTATCATCAAGCTTGTTGACAGCTCTGTCCAGAGTCCTTTCATGGGTTCCCAACAATTCCTTTTTCAAGACACTTGCAAATTCAATATCTTTTCTCTTATAACCAGGAGTATCTTCATTGGCTAAATTATTCAGTATGAGTGTCTGTCTGCGCCAGCTGGCATCAGCAGCACAATCAAGAGCATTTACGTAAGAAAAAGCATCTGACATAATCATAGCAACACACCTCCTAGATTACTTTTAACTAAATTATAAAAGAAGTTATCTGAAAAACAAAGCATTTTTACTATATATTGTGTAAAATCGCCATTTTTTAACAATTTGTACACAAAAAGGACTTAAGTATTTCTTAAGTCCTTTTACTACATCAATCCATTTATATAAAACTAATGAATTATTTATTCTTCTTAATTTCCTCAAGCTCATCAAATACAACATCGTTAAGGACCTTAATATATGTGCCCTTCATACCTGATGAACGAGACTCGATAACACCTGCTGACTCAAACTTACGAAGAGCATTAACGATAACAGATCTTGTTATACCTACTCTATCGGCAATTTTCGATGCAACCAACACCCCTTCATTACCATCCAATTCATCAAAGATGTGAATGATTGCTTCAAGCTCTGAGTATGAAAGTGTTGAAATAGCACTCTTAACAACCTGGAGCTTACGATTCTCTTCTGCAGATTCCTCGTTAACTGAACGCATCATCTCAAGACCAACTACTGTTGTACCGTACTCTGTAAGAATGATATCGTCAATATCGTACTGCTTGTCAAATCTGTAAACGAAAAGTGTTCCAAGACGCTCGCCAGCAATATCAATAGGTGCGATAATTGCAGAATACATATCAATATCAGTCTTTTCAAAGCCAAGAGTTTTAAGATTTACATTTTCTTTAGTTGAAAGAATAGAAAGTAATCTCTCATTTAATAGTGGATCGATAAATCCACCAACCTCATCAACGATAAGCTCACCGATTTCTGTTGTGTTTGGAAGGTGCGAAAGACCAAGAACCTTTCCCTTCTTAGAAATAACAAGTACAGAAGAATCAAGGATTTCTGTCAATACTGAACAAATATCATTAAAGACAACCTTTGATGAATTATTGTTGTGAAGAAGCTTTCCAATCTTTCTAGTCTTGTCTAATAACTGTACACTCATTTAAATATATTCCTCCTAAATAAAACAAAATGCAAACCTTTCATAGCACCTGTTTCCCCTGACTTCTGAAGTCAATTCTGAATTGTTCAAATTATAGCACTGATTCAGTTAAATTTCAATTAATTTCAGAATATTTTAACTATTCACGTATTAATTTTGACTCTGGACAAATCTGCACTCGTCATTACCACAAACAAGCTTATTGCCCTTCTCAACCATGTATGTGCCACACTTTGGACATTTAACAGTTGTAGGCTTTGACCAGCTAATGAAATCACACTCTGGGTGATTAGCGCAGCCAAAGAACTTTCTGCCTTTTTGAGATTTTCTAATTACAACATCTCCACCACACTTTGGACAAGGAACTCCTATTTTCTCCAAGAATGGTTTTGTATTACGACACTCAGGGAATCCTGGACATGCCAAGAACTTTCCATGAGGCCCAAACTTGATTACCATGTTTCTTCCGCATTCCTCACAGATAACATCAGTAACCTCATCATGAATTTCAATCTTTGCAAGCTCTTCCTCGGCAATTTTAACTGCCTTTTCCAAATCTGGATAGAAGTTTCTAACAACAGACTTCCATTCAACTGTGCCCTCTTCAACGCCGTCCAAAAGAAGCTCTAAATTTGCAGTGAACTTATCATCAACAATAATTGGGAAAGAATCAACCATAATTGAGTTAACTACTTCACCAAGCTCGGTAACGAAAAGGTTCTTAGCTTCCTTTGTAATATAATGTCTCTTTAAAAGAGTTGTAATTGTAGGCGAATATGTACTAGGTCTACCAATTCCAAGCTCCTCTAAAGTCTTAACCAATGATGCCTCAGTAAAATGTGGCGATGGCTGGGTAAAATGCTGCTTCTCCTCAAAGCTGTCGAAGGAAAGCTTTGTTTCCTCTGTAAGCTTTGCAAGTGGGTGAGTCTTTGAATCTTCCTCATCATCCGCAGCTGTATAAATCATCATAAAACCATCAAAGTTGATTGATGATTCAGATGCTGTAAACACCTGGTCTTTAGCTGAAACGCTAAGTGATACTGTATCATAAAGTGCATTAGCCATCTGGCTTGCAACAAAGCGCTTCCAAACAAGCTGATACAATCTATACTGATCACGTGTAAGGCTTTCTTTTATCTCTGAAGGTATAAGTTCTATGTTTGCTGGACGAATAGCTTCGTGAGCATCCTGAACTTTACTATTGTTCTTCTTTGTATTTCCTGCTGTTTCTGATAAATATTTATCGCCATAGTTTGAAGAAATAAATTCTTCTGCAGCTGCCTTAGCTTCATCAGAAACACGTGTAGAATCAGTACGAAGATATGTGATAAGACCAACTGTACCGTGGCCCTTTACACTAACACCTTCATAAAGCTGCTGCGCAACACTCATAGTCTTTTGAATTGAAAAATTCAAAGCCTTTGATGCTTCCTGTTGCATAGTTGATGTTGTGAAAGGAAGTGGTGCCTTCTTTTCACGAGTACCTCTCTTAATTGAAGCAATTTTAAAATCTGCTCCATTAAGCTCTGCCATTATCTTATCAAGGCTTTCCTTATCGGAAATATCCTTCTTTCCAGACTTGTCACCATAATACTTGGCAACAATAGGCTTCTTAGAACCTGGTGTATTTAAAAGTACATCAAGTGTGTAATATTCCTGAGGAATAAATTGTTCGATTTCTTTTTCTCTGTCGCAGATAATTCTAAGAGCAACAGACTGAACACGTCCAGCAGAGAGACCTCTTTTAACCTTGGCCCAAAGAAGTGGCGAGATTTCATAACCTACCATTCTGTCAAGCATACGACGTGCCTGCTGTGCATCAACCAAATCCATGTCAATCTCTCGAGGATTCTTAAGTGAATTTTTGACAGCAGTCTTTGTAATTTCATTAAAGGTAATACGATATACCTTCTTGTCCTGTAAATTGAGTGCGTGAGTAAGATGCCAAGAGATAGCTTCCCCCTCACGGTCGGGATCAGTTGCGAGAAATATTTTGTCTGCCTTCTTCACTTCTTTACGAAGTGCTGCAAGTAACTCGCCCTTTCCTCTAATTGTTATATATTTAGGTTCAAAATCATTTTCAGGATCAAATCCCAGCTGAGACTTTGGCATATCCCTAACATGTCCCTGAGAAGCCATTACCTCATAATTGCTTCCTAAAAACTTCTTAATGGTATGCACCTTTGCTGGCGACTCTACGATAACCAGATTTTTTGCCATAGAAACTCCATCTCCATATTCTAGTTTCGCTTCAAAATTATATTGAAACGTTACTCACTATACAACATTAAATTTCTATTTTCAAGAAAAACTTTAATTATTGACAGAACATTCAAATCTTCATTACAAAAACCGATACCAAATTAACTTTGTTTTATATAATTATTTTTGAAGGCCTCCGCCAACAATCCCATACGCTCCAAGGTAAGTACATTGGCCAAAAGCTCCAGATAGTCCATTCCAGATTCTTCCAATACCGTAGACAAATTCTTAGGGTATAAATCAAAATAATTATATATTTTAAGTAACTCAGGCTCTAAATTTTTTACGCCATTAATTTTTTTCTTTTTGCTATGTATTGTCATTTTGCCATGAGACTCAGAAAGCTCGCTTACAAACTGATTAATATCCCATATAACTCCTGCACCTTGTGAAATCAATTTATTACATCCAGATGATAAGGAATCTCCCACACGACCAGGAATAACATAAATATCTTTTCCCTGTTCCAATGCAAAATCTGCGGTAATCAAAGAACCGGACTTTTCTCGCGCTTCTACAACAATCACAATGTCCGATAAAGCAGAAACAATTCGATTTCGCCTAGGAAAATTCATAGCCACAGGATTTGTACCAAGCTGATATTCAGATATAATTGCACCATTTTTTGATATTTCTTCATATAATAAATGGTTCTCAGGAGGGTAAATAACATCACAGCCGCATCCAAGCACTGCAACAGTTTTTCCTCCCGCATTAAGACAGCCCTTATGGCCATACGAATCCACCCCTCTGGCCATCCCACTGATTACAGTAAAACCTTCTGCTCCAAGAGCCTGACCTAATTCTTCAGCCATCTTTTTGCCATATGCACTACATCTTCGTGCACCTACAATTGACACACAATTACTAAAATCAGGCAAGTCTCCTAAATAATAAAATCCGTATGGAGTATCATAAATATTTCTAAGCTTTTCCGGATAATCTCTGCCTTCTACAGTAGAAAAAGAAAATGGAGTTCGGGTAAATTTTTCATATTCCATATCCAAATCAAATTTAGATCTATTTGCTATGAATCTGTCAATTGCCTTCTCTTCTAACAATCCACTACCAAGCAAAGCACGTTTACTGGCCGTGTATAAATTATATGCATCATAAAAATAATCTATAAGCTTAACCTTTTTACTATATGAAATATCCTCATTGGAAAGGAACCAGTGCTGATATACTATCTCATTCATGCTATCCCTCCTCCCAATATTTCTTTTCCAAACCACGATATAAAATCGCTTCCTGTAAATGAATTAATCCAATATCGGCACATCCCGCCATATCTGCTATTGTTCTGGCTACTTTTAAAACCTTGTGATATGTCCTTGCTGTCAAAGAATACTTTTCATACATGTCTTCCATGTAATTCAATTCCTCTTCCCCTAAAGGACAAAATTTTTCTATTAAATTGCTGGGAATCTGGCTATTGTATCTAAATCCATAATCACTATATCTTTGGCGCTGTATTTCATGAGCTTTTATTACTCTGACTCTTATGTCAGCTGAAGACTCATTATTCTGCTTTTTATTGAGCATTCCAAAATTCAACGTAGGGGCCTCAGCACAAATATCTATTCTATCTAACAGAGGCTGAGAAATTTTATTTAAATAACGCTGTATAGACAGTCTTGTACAATGGCATTTATTTAAATCCGGATAATAGCCACATGAACAGGGATTCATAGCTGCTACCAGCACAAAATCTGCCGGAAAAGTGAAGCTTCCCTGTGCTCTGGCAATATTAACCCTCTTATCCTCTAATGGCTGTCTTAGAATTTCGAGGGTACTCTTGCTAAACTCTGTAAGCTCATCCAAAAACAGCACTCCACCATGGGCGAGTGATATCTCTCCAGGCTTTGGAATATGACCTCCGCCCACCAATCCTTGTGCAGAAATTGTATGATGTGGGCTTCTAAATGGCCTGTTTGTAATGAGACCCATTCGTTCATCAAACATGCCTGAAACAGAATAGATTTTTGATAACTCCATCTGCTCATCAGAATCCATAGGAGGTAAGATTGATGGAATACACTTTGAAATCATTGATTTTCCGGCTCCTGGAGGACCAACCATAAGTAAATTGTGCATTCCTGAAATAGCAACCTCACATGCACGCCTCAGAGCCTGCTGTCCATTAATCATTGAAAAATCATAAGCTTCCTCTTTCACTTTGCTGGGAATATCAATGCTTAGATTATTCATTTCAAAACGTCCCTGGTTTAATAAATCAATAACATCTTTTAGCTGACTTACACCAATTGTGATGATATCTGGAACCAGTCTTGCTTCCATTAAATTGTCTTCAGGAACGATAACAACATCTATATTATTCTTTTTCGCTTCTATCACCATGGATAACACACCGTTTACCGGCTGAATTTTGCCGTCTAAGGCTATTTCTCCACACACGCATACATTTTCCAGGCCATCACAGTTAATTATGCCTATAGCCGATAAAATAGCCACAGCGATAGGTAAATCAAATCCTGCTCCGGTTTTTCTAATACTTGCTGGGGATAAATTAACGGTGATTCGCTTAATAGGAAGTGCATAGCCTTCATTTTTAAGAGCCGCTCTAACACGCTCTCTAGCTTCTTTCACCTCTGATGAAAGGTATCCAACCATATCAAACATAGGCATACCTTCAGATATATCTGCTTCTACAGATATAATTTTTGAATCGATACCATAAATGGTAGCGGTTTTAACAATACTATACAATTAATCTCCTGTGGGATTATGTTTAGATGTAAAGAAAAAAAGACAGGAGTTATAATAACACACTCCTATCTTTAAATCAATTAACTTTATAACTATCTAATTCTTTCTGTTAGACCAAGCTTCTTGTGAACCTTGCGTAATGTCTTGTTAGCGAAATAAGATGCCTTCTCAGCGTTTTCCTTAATGCACTCATCGATGAAAGTCTTATCCTTCTCAAGTTCTGCGCAACGCTGGTGGAATGGATCCAACATATCAGCTACTGACTCACCAACCGCAAGCTTGAAGTCTCCATAGCCCTTGCCATCAAACTCTTTTGCGATTTCATCCATGGACTTTCCTGTAACAACACCGTAAATCTCCATAAGGTTTGATACACCAGGCTTGTTCTCAGTATCATAACGAACCTCAGCATCAGAATCTGTAACCGCCTTTTTAAACTTACGGATAATAGTGTCTCTGTCATCAACAAGATAAATTGTAGCATTAGTATTCTCATCAGACTTAGACATCTTCTTTGTAGGCTCAGCAAGTGACATAATTCTTGCTCCAGTCTTAGGGAAATATCCCTCTGGAATAGTGAATACATCACCATAGATGTTGTTAAAACGCTCAGCTACGTCACGGCAAATCTCAAGATGCTGCTTCTGATCTGCTCCAATTGGCACAAGATCAGACTGATATAAAAGAATATCAGCAGCCATGAGGGCTGGGTATGTAAATAAACCTGCATTGATATTATCAGCATGTTTAGCAGATTTGTCCTTGAACTGGGTCATACGGTTAAGCTCACCCATGTATGTGAAACAATCTAAAACCCATCCAAGTTCAGCGTGTGCTGGCACATGTGACTGAAAGTAGATGCAGTTCTTCTTTGGATCAAGACCAGCTGCTACATACTGTGTGTAGATACGTCTCGCATTCTGTCTAAACTCTGTAGGATTCTGTCTAACTGTGAGGGAATGTAAATCCATTACACCAAAGAAGCAATCATACTCCTCATGTAAATTAACCCAATTCTTAAGTGCTCCAATATAGTTTCCAATGGTAAGCTTACCTGTGGCCTGCATACCTGAATATAATACTTTTCTTTCTTTTTCCATAATTATGTCTCCGATTTATTTTTTATTCTTTAAAATCTCTCTTCTTATGTAGTCATTTGTAGCTTCCTCACCATACTCCGCAAGATGTGTAAGTAGCTTTTCCAAAAGATTTGCAGTGTTTACGTGCATCATGTATTTGCCCTTACCCTTTTCAAAGTATTCAAGAGCACTTCTATCAGTATATGCATCTTTCTGATAATTCTTGCATGCTGCAACTCTGTCGCAATACATTTCTACTACATAATTGACTGGCATTTCCATTCCTGTCATGCCATGATGTTCATCTAAACCATAATCTATCCAATATTCAAAGTGGTGTTTGTTACGTCCTTTGTGATGAAGCCATGCAAGCGATACACCTGTATCCTCTCTTTCTGCATTATTAGGACTCTTATCACCCTGATAATACTTAGCGCCAACAGAAAATTCTGTCCATGAATATTTGGAAAGATCGTGTAGAAGCCCCTGCTTGTACAAGCCTACAGCAAAGCACCCCTTCATAACTAAATGTCTGTGATGAGTAATTGTTTTAAAATGTTCCCACGCCTTCATGAAAAACTCCTAGCTTTATTTCTTTTCTGGTTTAATTCCAACAAGTACAGAAATGGAATTACCAGGTACATTTATTGATTGCTGATCATGAATTGGCTTAGGCGAAAAATCACTCTTATCATCAAACTCGGCTGTGTTAAAGCAAAGACGCCATCGCTTTCCAGGCGCTAAAAGTGGCAATGCCATATCCACACTGTCATAATGGAAGTTGTAACAAACAAAAACATCTTCCTTTTCATTAGCATAAGCGCCATTATAAAGAACACCCAATGCCTTCTGTTCTTCTCCGATACTCATCATCCAAGGTTCTGAACCATGGAACGACATATCAGGAAGCCCAAGATGTTTGTAATCGTTCATATAGAACGGAGTCTCTCCTCTGAGACACTTGTGATGTTTTCTAAAGGCAATAAGCTCCATAACAAACTTCTGTAATGTATTCTTGGATTTATTTTTGGCAAACATAGTGTAACCAATCTTGTTATCCTGACAATATGGATTATTATTACCCTCATGTGTAGCCGCCATCTCATCTGCAGCAACTATAAGTGGAACACTCTGAGACATGAAAAGAGCTGTAAATGCATTTCTCATTTCTCTAAAGCGGTTTGAATTAATTATTTTATTTGTTGTCTTTCCTTCTATACCATAGTTGAAGGAATAATTGTTATTTGTACCGTCACGATTATCTTCACCGTTTTCCTGGTTATGTTTTTCTCCGTAAGAATATGAATCCCAAAGGGAAAAACCATTTACATTAGCCATGTAATTTACAAAACCATAAGAACCATTTTGTCTACGCATATGATTTGCAAACTGAACCATGCTACCATTCATGTGATTCTGGATCTGACGTGTAACATTCATGAATGAATCATTATAGATAAATAAATGTTTCTTTCCAGACTCCTGGCAAAGAATCTCCTCTGGAATAAATTCATAGAAAATCTTGGTGTCAGCCAGGAATGGTTCTGCCGCAATACGCTCAATTGGAGCATTGCAGCCAACAATATGAAATCCATCTATATGGAAATATTTAACATAATATTTTAAGCATTCTATGTATAGTTCTGAACTAACCTCTGTGGCAAATGAGAACTCCATAATAGCCTCGAATCCATTAGCATGTAACGTACTAACAAGATTTCGCATAGATTCGCATACATTATTAGCACCGCCAAAATACGAAGCCTTAGGTGCAAAGTAATTAGCTAGACCAAAGCCCCAGTAATTAATCTTTCCTGTGTACTCTAATGCCTCGGTAATTCTGCCCTTAGGAGATATAACAGCTTTTGTCTCCAAAAACAACTCCTCAAAATCATACAGAGGCATAAGCTCAATACTGGTAACTCCAAGTTTCTTCAGATAAGAAAGCTTTGAAGTAAGACCTTTATATGTGCCGATTTTAGCTTCTGACATATTAAAACCAGCTGTAAAGCCTCTTAAATGAAGCTTGTATAAAACCATATCTGTAGGAGCTATCTGAACTTTAGTATCCTTCCAGTCCTTATCAATACGTGAAATACCTGAATATACTTTAAACTGGTGCTTCTCTCTAGCAGCAACATCTGCCCATTTATCACGACCTACAACAGCTGTAGCATAAGGGTCTACATAAACCTTACGATCTTCTTTGATGAGATAGCAAATCTCATCTGGATTGATGCCTGAAACTAAAACAGAGTAAACCGCTCCAACAGAATAATCCTTTGAAAGCTCTATTAAATGTAATTGTTTGAATGTGGATTTATCGAATAAAATGATGGAGATTTTCTCGGCAGCAGGCTTCACAGCAAATGTGAAGGTAACTGCATCTCTTCCACTAATTCGTGGACCATATTCCCCAAAATCTCCTCTTGAAATGTTCATAATAAGCCCCGTTTTCTCACGCTTTGTAGAATAAATGACGAAAATATCAAAAAATCACTAGACATCGCCATTGATGAATTATATCATAAGGACAGTTCTTAAACAAATATTATCTTTAAAGGAGTATAGAATGGACGAGAATCAGGTTTTCCCAGTCGATAATGAGGATGATGATGTAGTAGTTACTTTGAATTTAGATGACGGTTCAGAGGTTACATGTGAAATCCTTACAATATTTGATGTAAATGATCAGGACTATATCGTATTGCTTCCACTCGATAAGAACGGTGAGCCAAATGAGGACGGAGAAGTATTCATCTATCGCTATTTCGAAGATGAGACAGGTGCTCCATCCCTTGACAACATCGAGTCTGATGAAGAATATGAGGCAGTATCTAAGCGTTTTGATGAAATCTGCGATGAAGATTTCGGAGAATAATTTTATAACTTCATTTCATCTAAAAATCGGGACTTGTCCCGATTTTTTTTATTTGTATAAGATATATAGAGATTTCGTTTAGTTCTTGTGATTCCCACATAAAACAGTCTTCTCTCTCCCTCCATATCATCTCTGCTTTCTACTTTGTTAGATGGAATAATCCCATCATTTGCAGCCATAATAAACACATTATCAAACTCCAGCCCCTTGCTGGAATGCAAAGTATATAATCCAACCTTTCCGCTCTTATCTATATTAGAATTCTTATTTTCATAATCTATCTTTAGCCTAAGGATATTTAGCTTATCAATAGCCTGACGAATATTCCTACAGTCACGAAATACCTCCGTAATAAAATCAAGAATCTCATAATACTCGATTACCTCAACCTGCTTTACCACTGACTCTTCCATCAAAAAAGTCTCGTAGCCCATAGCTTTCCTAATATAGCTAATAGCAGCCACTGGAGACATTTTTCCAATTAAATCTATATCAGCCCACAAAGCCTCGACAGTTCTGTAATTTTCAGGGTGAATCTTGTAAAAATCAAGCATTGCTTTTTTATTTGCACCGCTTTCCAGCGATTGCCTATGTAGATATCGATTTGGACGATTGAGAATACTAAGTAGTCTTGCCTTGGTAACATTCCCTAGCGCCAGCTGAAAATAAGATTCAATATCTGAAATAATAAAATGCGTATATATATTTGGCATATGCTCCTTTAAATAGAAAGGAATACCTGCATTAACCATTTTATCTACTAAGTACCTTGCATCAGCGTGATTTCGGTATAGAATAGCTATTCCATCATAATGGCCGCCTTCATTATATAGTCTGGTAATATTATCTACCAGCTTTTCCGCCTCTTCCTCTGGCGAATTATACTCATTAACAACAATACTTCCAACGGGAGCTGTGCTCTTAATTATTTTACTAAACCTGCTTTTATTAACCGCAATAAGCCTACCTGCAGCTTCAACTATATTTTGTGGATTTCTATAATTGTAATCGAGAATGATTTTAACAGCATTAGGAAACCTATCTTCGAAATCAAGCATAATCTTTGGATTGGCTCCCCTAAAACCATATATAGACTGGTCATCATCTCCTACACAGAATAAATTATTGGTTTTAGCGGATAACATGCATATAAGTTCAAACTGCAGATTATTCATATCCTGCATCTCATCTACTAAGAAATATGAAAATCTCTCTTGCCATTTTGCCAGTACTTCAGGCTTCTTTACAAAAAGCTTATATGCCTTCGAAAGCATGTCATCAAAATCAACTACATGATATTTTTCTTTCAAAAACTCATATTTCTTAGGAATATCTTCTTCATTTTTCCCTGCTAGATATGTAGCTTCTTTCCAGATTCTCTCCCTCATCTGACCCATTATTATGTCAGAGTTCTTATATCCTAATTCTTTTTGAATAATTGCCCAAAATAAAGAATGGAACGTTCCAAAGGTCACAGAAGCTTTTTCTTCTGATATACCTTCGAAACGTTCCTTCATTTCTATCGCGGCAGCCTTGGTAAATGTAATTACCAAAACCTGATTTGCTGGTATGCCAGAATTAATAAGCTCCTTAACCCTTTGTGTCAAAACTGCTGTTTTGCCACTACCTGGGCCTGCTATAACAAGACAGGGGCCCTCCTTATGGAGAACAGCCTGTCTCTGTGGGGCATTAAGTTTCATAAAACTCCTTTATGCCCAGTATTCAAAGCCAACCAACAAATATTTTTTATAAACCCAATTATGACAGCTTTTCGATAGCTGCCTTGATACGCTTGATAGACTCTTCCTTACCAAGGATTTCCATCAACTCTGTTGCACCACCAGGAGTCATCTGTTTGCCTGAAACAGCTGTACGTACTGGCCAGAGAACGTATCCATTCTTGTATTCGTGCTCTGCAGCAAATCCTGAAAGAAGTGCGTAAAGAGCATCATTTGAGTAATCATCCTGAGCCTCAAGAACTGGTAAAAGCTCCTTGAGAACTGCAAGTGAAGATTCCTCATTTGTCTTCATTTTCTTGTGAGTATACATTGCACTGTCATACTCAGGTACAGCATCAAAGAAATCAACATGATCTTTGATGTCTGGGAAGATTTCGATTCTTGTCTGAACCATCTTTGCAATCTTCTTAAGGTCGTAATCGCCCTTAATGTATTCCTTGAGGTATGGCTCGGCCATCTCGTAGAACTTGTCAAAGTTCATAGCCTTCATGTACTCGCCGTTCATCCACTTAAGCTTTGTGATATCGAATACGGCTGGAGACTTTGAAATACGATGGTAATCGAACTCCTTAACAAGCTCCTCAAGTGAGAAAATCTCATTATCATTTTCTGGTGACCAACCAAGAAGAGCTACGAAGTTAACAACAGCCTCTGTAAGGAAGCCCTGCTCGATTAAATCCTCGTATGAAGAGTGACCTGAACGCTTAGAAAGCTTCTGGTGCTCCTCGTTTGTAATAAGTGGGCAGTGGATGTACTTTGGTACTTCCCAACCAAATGCCTCGTAAAGACGATTGTACTTTGGTGATGAAGAAATGTACTCATTACCACGAACAACGTGTGTGATACCCATAAGGTGATCATCAACAACATTAGCAAAATTGTATGTAGGATATCCATCAGACTTGATAAGAATCATATCATCAAGCTCTGCATTATCTACTGTAATCTCTCCGTAAAGCTCATCTACGAATGTAGTAGTGCCTGTACGTGGATTGTTCTGACGAATAACATAAGGCTTTCCAGCTGCAAGATTTGCCTCTACCTCTTCCTTTGAAAGATTAAGGCAGTGCTTGTCATAGATGTGGATTTCCTTATCACCGATGACCTGTTTGCACTCAGCAAGACGCTCATCATCGCAGAAGCAGTAATATGCCTCTCCTTTTTCGATAAGCTGCTTAGCGTACTTAAGGTAGATACCAGCTGCCTGACGCTCAGACTGAACATATGGGCCAACGCCCTTGTCCTTATCTGGGCCTTCGTCGTGGATAAGACCTGTAGCTGCAAGTGTTCTGTAGATAATATCAACAGCGCCCTCTACAAGACGCTCCTGATCTGTATCTTCTATTCTAAGAAGGAAATCTCCTCCCTCGTGCTTTGCTACTAAATATGCATAAAGAGCTGTACGAAGATTACCAACGTGCATACGACCAGTTGGTGATGGTGCGAAACGTGTTCTTACTTTACTCATTTATATTTCCTCTCAATATCAAAATAAACTAAGGACTGCAAAAATCCGCAGTCCTTAATTATTTTATACCAATTTCTATTTTTTTCAAGTAGTTGATTCTTATAATGAATCATCATTCTGCTGGTTATCAGCGCTGCCCTCTGTGGCTTCTGTTTTTTCACCATTTTCTGGTGGCTCAGGTCTGTTTTCAGGATCAAAGTCCTCTGGAAGGTTATTAGGATCAAAATCCCCATTCTCGCTAGGTCCACCCTGACCTCTCTGGCCACCTGGGCCTGCTTTATCACCCTGGCCACCCATTCCTCCGCCTGAGAATGTGTCGCCAGTTATATTATTATCTCCACCGTTTTCGATGATTGGACTATTGCAACCGCCTGTAGCTGTCACTTTTCCTCCATTAATGATTACAGAAGATTCATCCGCATCTAATGCACCATCAGGCATTCCAGCTCCAGTAGCATTAACAACGCCATCATTTATGGTAAGGCAACCATCAAAACCTCCGTTACTATCTATAGCATCATTATTAGTGCTTTTAACAGTAACTGTTCCTCCATTAATTTCTATGTAGCAGCTGGCATTAATACCATCATCTGCAGAATCTACAGTTATATCTCCTCCATTAATAAATATTAAGCTCTTTGACTCGATACCCTCGTTTTCACTAGTGACGTTAACAGTTCCTCCGTCTATGCTCAAAAGATCATTGGCACGAATTCCATCCTTCACATTTGAAACTACATTTATTGTTCCAGATTCTATATAAAGCTTGTCATCACAGGCAATGCTATGCTTATAATTTCCTGTTACATTAAGAGTCCCCTCTCCTAAAAAGATTAAATCATCGTTGCAAGAAATAGCCGCTTTACCGATATCATTTCCCTCAGCATCTGTTTCGTATTCAGAGGCATCCTCTATTGAATTTGTAGTGCCTGCTGCTGTTTCAATATACAGATTTTTAACCTGCTGGCCATAAATCACTGGGCCTTTTGCACTCTTCAATTCCACTCCATTAAGAATCAGCTTTACATTTTCATCAGTATTGATAAGAATAGATGCATTATCGCTGGTGCCTGTCAGTGTGTAGGCACCGCCCTCTGTGATATATAAAACATCATCCTCATTAGAGCATCCACTTCCGTCTATAGTCATTCCATCAGATGAAAATGTAACAGTAGCTTTACTATCCCAGTCGGTCTTAATAGTCAGCTCTTTGTAGGCAGCTGATGCAGATGCAGCATCACTATAAGCTGTATCTGAAGATACCTCTTCTGTGGTGACTGTAGTTTCTGTCTGTTCCTCTGATTTTGCTGAAGTAGCTGTATTAGTTTTATTAAAACTGCAGCCAACTAGAGAACCAACAAGTAATAAACCCAAAATACTAATTACAATTTTGTTTTTCATATTATAATTCCTCTGCTTCGTTCATATCACAACGACCACATACAACTGTAAGATTTCCGTTTCTCATTCGGATTTCATCGATGAATGATTTTTCCTGCTTTTCATCATTTAATTTTATCCTATAATTGATTTCATACATAGAGCCCATATTTGTAGTCTTTACTGCTACCTGCTTATAGCTCTTTGTATATCTCTCAAAAATATCATCGAATATATCGCTATAATCAAGATTTTCTGGAATTGTTACCCTAAGGTCCTTTTCATCCACATCATTTGCCGCAAAGTTTGTATAGTAAAGGACCATATGAATTGCACAAATAAATGCTGTTACCAAAAGTGCCAGTGGCAATTCTCCAATTGCACAAATAATACCTACTGTCATTGTAAAGAAAATAAATCCAATGTCCCGGGAGCTTCCCTGAAGGGATCTAAATCTAACCAGTGAAAAGGCTCCAACAACTGCAAGACTTGTTCCGAAATTTCCATTAACTGCCAACATTACAAGGCAAACCAAACTAGGTAAAATGATAAGTGTTCTTGCAAAATTCTTTGAGTTCTTTCCTGTTTTAATATACGTAAATGAAATAATAAGTCCTAAAATTGCTGCAAGACCTGCATCCATTAATGCGTCTGCGATTGTAAATGTTGTCTCCACATTTGTACTTTGAATTGCTGATAAAATCGATTCCATATTTTAAAATTTACTCCTTTTCTTACGCTTCCTTTAATTGCTTCTTATAAAAATTTCCATATTTTGAAAATGATGTTGGATATATCTCATACCTTGATAGTAATCTTACAAACCACAAAGGCATTGAATCTGATATTTTAACTTCCATTAATCTTTGACCTGGCTCTAATAGATACTCATTATCCTCATCACTGTACAAGGTCAGGTTGTAATCCCTGCCTCTTATGTTCATATCAAAAGTAACTCGAAATTCTGAATCCTCTTTTCCAAACAATGCCAGTCTGTCATAAGCTATGTATCTTTTAGGTTCTAGAGGATAATGGCTAAAGAAATAATCTATCTCTCTAAAAATCTGATTAGGATTCGTTGGTAATACTCCATCAATCAGGTAGCTTTCTGCCTCTTCCATTGGAATTGCTACTCGCCTCTTATTAACCAGACCCTTGTATTTTTTCTTTATTTCCAGAAAACACATACTATCGTAGGATGGCTTTCCGTAACAGCGAACTCTGAATTTCTCTTTGTACTTTGGTCCCTCTATTGATGTTCTTATAAGTTCATCCGTTGGTGTGTCATAATAAATATTTCTAATAGTATGGATTCCGTAATTATCTTCCTCCATATATTCATCCAAATCTTTCTTAAATTTCAGATAAGTATTTTCATCTAGTAGAAATTTCTTTTCGTATCTGTTAAATACTTTTTGAATCTCAGCCATGCTTTGGTTCCTTTCTGTGTGATTTGTTGCTATGGCTATAATCTAATGGGGGAAAGTGATTGTTAAGTGAAGGTAAAATGAATTTAAAAGAAAGAATAAATGAAAAAAGCTCCTTGATGGTCTCCCATCAAAGAGCTAAAAAACAATATTATAATGTATCAACAAATCTCATAAATGCTGCAAGTCCTTCTTCATTGCACTTGTATACACCTGCGCACTCTAGTACTTCACAGAAGACCTTACCAATTTCCTGTTCAAGGATTTCTTTTACATTGCCAGCATCTATGTGTTCATAGTTCTTAGCGAACTCTTCTACCCAATCAGCATGCTTTTCAAGCACCTCATTGCTTCTAAGGTCCTTGCCATTAACAATGTAATCCGCAAGCTGTTCCATCTCACCTTTGAGACGACTAGGAAGAACTGCAAGCCCCATTACCTCAATAAGACCAATGTTCTCCTTTTTAATATGGTGAAGGTGAGCATGTGGATGATAAACACCAAGAGGATGCTCCTCTGTAGTAATATTATTTCTAAGAGCCAGGTCTAGCTCGAATAAATCTCCACGCTTTCTTGCGATAGGTGTGATTGTATTGTGCTTCTCTCCATCTGTCTCAGCAAAGACAAATGCAGCTTCATCAGTATAGCCTCTCCAGACATTCAAAATATGTTCTGCTAAATCAATGATGCGTTTTTCATCCTCGCACTGAAGACGAATTACAGAAAGTGGCCACTTAACAATACCAGCCTTAACATCTTCATATCCATTTACAGAGAATTCCTTAATGATAGGTGCCTTCTCCATAGCAAATGTATAGCATCCGCCCTGGAAATGATCGTGGCTAAGAATTGAACCGCCTACAATAGGAAGGTCTGCATTACTTCCAAGAAAATAATGTGGGAAAAGCTTTACAAAATCAAACAGCTTTACAAATGTGGCACGCTCGATTTTCATTGGAGTATGTTTTCCATTAAAAACGATACAATGCTCGTTATAATATACGTATGGGCTGTACTGGAATCCCCACTTGCTATCGTTGATAGTGATAGGAATAATTCTGTGATTCTCACGTGCAGGATGATTTGCACGACCTGCATAGCCCTCATTTTCCATACAAAGCTGACACTTTGGATAAGCAGACTGCTTTGCATTCTTTGCAGCAGCAATAGCCTTAGGATCTTTTTCTGGCTTTGAAAGATTGATTGTGATATCAAGTGTTCCATAATCAGTCTCTGTGGTCCACTTTAAATCCTTCTTTACTCTATATGTACGAATATAATCTGATGCCTTGCTAAGGTCATAGAAATAATTAGTAGCTGCCTTAGGGCCATCATTCTTATATTTGTTATTAAATTCATTAATTACCTGTGAAGGTCTTGGACAAAGCTGATTCATAAGCTTAGTGTCAAATAGATCTCTGTAGGTAATAGAATCTTCAATGATACCTCGTTTTACAGCCTCATCTAAAAGATCTGCAAGAACGTTCTCGAGAACTATATCAGACATATCACAATCTGGATCAGTAAACTCATCCTCTTTAAAACACTCTAACAAAAGATTTGTAGTGTAGATACGCTCACACTCTGGTGTAAGCCCCTGATTAATTCCATATTGAACTAATTTTTTAATACTTTCCTGAAGCATAATCCCCTCCGATTATTTTCTAATATTATATTTCAAATTATTCATCCCCTATGGAAACTATTTTAAACTATTTTAGTTTTCTTATTCAAGCTTTCTCATCAAAATTATTGCAAATTCGACTATTAAAAAGAGTAAAAGAAAAGCTAGCAGTCCCGTAGAACTACTAGCTTATTTTTATAAATCATCTATTGCATCTTTAATCTTATCAGCAAAGCCCTTGCGTTTCTTTTCTGTCTTAACAGTCTTAGGACCACCTGTTGTAGTGTTTCCTGTAAGCTCATCGTATTTACGAAGAGCATCCTTTGCATCCTTAGAAAGAGATGTTGGAACCTGAACTACAAGTGTAACGTAGTGATCGCCACGAACAGCCTTATTTCTAAGAGAAGGAACACCCTTACCCTTTAAGCGAATCTGAGTGTTTGTCTGAGTACCAGGCTTAACCTCGTATGAAACCTTTCCATCAAGCGTCTCGATGATAACCTCTCCACCAAGTGCTGCCTGAGCAAATGAAATTGGAGCCTCTGAATAAATATCATAATCACGACGATGGAATGTAGGATGACTGGAAACGATAACCTCTACAAGTAAATCGCCTCTAGGACCACCATTTCTTCCTGGCTCACCCTTTTCACGAATGCGTACGCTTTGACCATTATCAATACCTGCAGGAATAGATACAGCAATCTTCTTTCTGCGAGATACATAACCTGTTCCGTTACAATCTGGACATGGAGTATCAATAACTTCACCTGTACCATGACAATCTGGACAAGTAGTAACATTCTGAACCATTCCAAATAGTGACTGCTGAGTAACCATTACACGGCCCTTACCACCACACTTTGTACAAGTTCTCTTGCTTGTACCAGGCTTTGCACCTGAGCCGTGACAAGCTGCGCACTCTTCTTTAAGAGCGATTTCAATCTGCTTCTCACAACCGAAAGCAGCCTCTTCAAATGTAATATGAACAGCTGCACGAAGGTTTGCTCCACGCATAGGACCATTAGAAGCACGGCTTGCGCCGCCGCCTCCAAAGAAACTTCCAAAGATATCTCCGAAGATATCTCCAAAATCCATACCAGAGAAATCGAAACCGCCTGCTCCGCCACCGCCATTTTCAAATGCTGCGTGACCGAACTGATCGTATTGACGTCTCTTATCTGGATCAGAAAGAATCGCATATGCTTCTGAGGCCTCCTTGAATTTCTTCTCAGCCTCTGCATCACCTGGATTCATATCTGGGTGATACTTTTTAGCAAGCTTTCTGTATGCACTTTTAAGCTCACTTTCTGAGGCTGTCTTGGAAACACCAAGAACCTCATAGTAATCGCGTTTTTGTTCTGCCATTGTTTATCAATCCTTTATTATACTATTAGCTCCCTCGGTACCCGAGGGAGCTGAATTATACTAATTAAACCTCTTTAAAGTCCGCATCAACAACGTCATCATTTGCTGCGCCTGTGTTAGCACCTGCTCCAGCGCCTGCGCCTGTGAACTGGCTCATATCTGGGCCTGCACCTGCAGCACCACCCTGAGCCTGCTGTGTCTGCTCGTACATCTTAGCAAATACCTTCTGAGCTGACTCTGTAAGCTTCTCCTGTGCTGCCTTAAGCTCACCAATCTGTGAATCAGACATCTCCTCTGGAGTTGTGTACTGATCAAGAAGCTTCTGAGCTGCTTCGATATCAGCCTCAACTGCAGCCTTATCAGCTGCATCAATCTTGTCGCCTACTTCATCAAGAGCCTTCTTTGTCTGGAATACAAAGCTCTCAACATCGTTTCTTGTATCAACAGCTTCCTTACGCTTCTTATCCTGAGCCTCGAACTCTGCTGCTTCCTTAACAGCCTTCTCGATATCATCATCAGACATGTTAGAACCAGCTGTAATTGTAATGTGCTGCTCCTTACCTGTTCCAAGATCCTTAGCAGATACATTTACAATACCGTTTGCATCGATATCGAATGTAACCTCAATCTGTGGTACACCTCTCATTGCTGGTGGGATACCATCAAGTCTGAACTGTCCAAGTGACTTGTTATCCTTAGCGAACTGACGCTCACCCTGTACAACATTGATATCTACTGCTGTCTGGTTATCAGCTGCTGTAGAGAAGATCTGGCTCTTCTTTGTAGGGATAGTTGTATTTCTCTCGATAAGTCTTGTAGCAATACCACCCATTGTCTCAATTGAAAGTGAAAGTGGTGTTACATCAAGAAGAAGGATATCGCCTGCACCAGCATCGCCAGCGAGCTTACCACCCTGGATAGAAGCACCGATAGCTACGCACTCATCTGGGTTAAGAGTCTTGCTTGGCTCGTGACCTGTAAGAGCCTTTACCTTATCCTGAACTGCTGGGATTCTTGTAGAACCACCAACAAGAAGTACCTTAGAAAGCTCTGATGCATTAAGACCAGCATCCTTAAGAGCCTGATTTACAGGGCCTGCTGTAGCCTCTACTAAATCGTGTGTTAACTCATCAAACTTAGCACGTGTAAGGTTCATATCGAAATGCTTTGGACCTTCTGCTGTAGCTGTGATGAATGGAAGGTTAATGTTTGTAGTTGTTGCTGAAGAAAGCTCCTTCTTAGCCTTCTCTGCTGCTTCCTTAAGTCTCTGAAGCGCCATCTTATCTGTAGAAAGATCTACACCCTCAGCTGCCTTGAACTCAGCAAGCATCCAATCTGTAATCTTCTGATCGAAGTCATCACCACCAAGTCTGTTATTACCAGCTGTAGCAAGAACCTCGATAACACCATCACCGATTTCGATAATAGATACATCAAATGTACCACCACCAAGATCGTATACCATAATCTTCTGCTCCTGCTCGTTATCAAGACCATAAGCAAGTGCAGCTGCAGTAGGCTCGTTGATAATACGCTTTACATCAAGACCTGCAATCTTACCAGCATCCTTTGTAGCCTGACGCTGAGCATCATTGAAGTATGCAGGAACAGTGATAACTGCCTCTGTAACCTTCTCATTTAAGTAGCTCTCTGCATCACTCTTAAGCTTCTGAAGAATCATAGCTGAAATCTGCTGTGGAGAGTACTTCTTGTCGTCGATGATACGGCCATTGTCTGTACCCATATCTCTCTTGATTGAAGCGATTGTCTTCTCAGCATTTGTAACAGCCTGACGCTTTGCTGGCTCACCAACAAGTCTCTCACCTGTCTTAGTAAATGCTACGATAGATGGTGTTGTTCTAGCACCCTCTGTATTTGCGATAACTGTTGGCTTTCCACCTTCCATAACAGCAACACAGCTGTTAGTTGTTCCTAAATCGATACCAATAATCTTTCCCATTATTATTTCCTCCTTTTGGGTTTATCCTCAAAATAATAAATTAGTTAGCTACCTTAACCATTGAATGACGAACTACAGTGTCGTTGTACATATAGCCCTTCTGGAATTCCTCTACGACGATATTCTCGCCAACTTCCTCATCCTCAACATGCATTACCGCATTGTGGAAATCCGGATTGAATTCCTGTCCTACAGCCTCGATAGGCTTAACTCCTGCCTCATCAAGTGTTGTAAGCAATTGCTTATATATCATGAGCATTCCATCAGCAAATGGATCTGCTCCTTCCTCAACTGTAGCAAGACCTCTTTCGAAGTTGTCTACTACAGGAAGAATCTTTTCTACGATGCTCTTTGCACCTGTTGCAAACATCTGAGACTTCTCAACCTCAGTTCTGCGTCTGAAGTTTTCGAACTCTGCCATCTGACGCATAACTCTGTCATTAAGCTGTTCGATTTGCTCGTCTCTCTTATCTTTTTTCTTTTCCTTTTTCTTGAAGACCTTCTTTGATTCCTTTTCAGAATCCTTAGCCTCCGCTGCTTCTTCTGAATTCTCAGCTGTAGCAGCTTCCTCTTTCATTTCTTCAGCGTTCTCTACAGCTTCCTTAACTGCTTCTTCTGTAGAAAACTCTTCCATTTTATTCTCTGCCATTAAGAAATCTCCTAACTATCATTTTTCTTCTCATTGCGGAGCAGCTTATCAAGCTGTTCCTTGAGACTCTTTATATTATCAACAACATTTTCGTAATCCATTCTCTTAGGGCCTACGATACCAATTGTGCCCTTAACTCCGTCACCAAGTTCGTATGTTGCTGTAACAATCGAGCAATCTTTCATGGTAGATATTGGTGACTCATCACCGATGTATACCTGAATTCCTGTCTCCTCATCAGAAGCGTTCTCTGAGAGAAGCTCTATCAACGACTGCTTTTCTTCGAATGTATCTAAAAGTTCTGAAGCTTTCTTTGAGTCTGAAAGCTCTGGGTATTTGAAGATGTTAGTCGCACCAGAGGTGTAAACTTGTAAATCTTCATCTTCTGTGATGGTTTCTGCAACAGTATCAAGTACCTGAGAAACTATCTCGTCATGGATACCTGCCTGTTCCTTTAATCTGGTAATAAGCGCCAAATTAATCTGATCAACAGAAAGACCATTAAGATTTGTATTCAAAAGCATATTAAGCTTAAGTAATGTCTCGTTATCAAGCGGTTTGTCAATGTGGATGATTTTGTTCTTTACTATATTTCCATCCATAACCACAACTGAAAGCAACTGATTCTCATCAACTGCTGAAAGTTGTACAAACTTTAATCTGTTCGAAACAACTGATGGAGCTGAAATCAATGTGGCGTATTGGGTGTTAGTAGCTAGAACCTTTGCAACATTTTTAAGAAGTGTTTCTATCTTCTCTTCTCGTTCTATCATCCACTCCTTCATATCAGATACTTCTTTATCTTTGGAAGCAATCAGATTGTTAACATAAAATCTGTAACCCTTATCTGAAGGAATACGACCTGCCGATGTATGAGGCTGAACGATATAACCTAAATCCTCAAGATCTGACATCTCATTACGAATGGTGGCTGAGCTTAAGTTCAAATCTGTATATTTCGAAATCGTTCTTGAACCAACAGGCTCTCCGGTTTCTAAATAGTTCTTAATAATAGCATTTAGAATCTTAACTTTTCTCTCATCAAGCTCTATATCTGCCATGTATTCACCTCTTCCCCATTCGTTTTTATTTGTTAGCACTCACTCATTTGGAGTGCTAATCATTTTCTGATGTTAATTTACACCTACCCCATTAGTTTGTCAACAGACTTTAGACTTTTTTAATAAAACATTTATTTCTATAATGAAGTGATTATTTTTACCTGCCTGTTTTGCCAGCAATTCTTGTTATTTTTTCAATGCTTTGGTAAGATAATTGCAGTATTTTTATAAGAGGTAATTTATGGATCAAAGTAAAATTAGAAATTTTTGTATAGTTGCACATATCGATCATGGTAAGTCTACTCTTGCTGATCGTATTATACAGATGACTGGCACTCTCACTGACAGAGAGATGCAGGCACAGGTCCTTGATAATATGGATCTTGAACGTGAACGTGGCATCACAATCAAGTCTCAGGCAGTTCGTATTATTTACAAGGCCGATGATGGTCAGGAGTATATCTTTAATCTCATCGACACTCCAGGACACGTAGATTTTAATTATGAAGTTTCTCGCTCCCTTGCTGCTTGTGACGGAGCTATTCTTGTTGTAGATGCAGCTCAGGGCATTGAGGCTCAGACTCTTGCAAATGTTTACCTTGCACTTGACCACGACCTTGATGTTATTCCTGTTATCAATAAGATTGATTTACCTTCAGCAGATCCTGAAAGAGTTATCGAAGAAATCGAGGACATTATCGGTCTTGAGGCTCAGAATGCGCCACAGATTTCTGCTAAAACGGGTCTTAATATTCATGATGTTTTAGAGGCAATTGTTAATCAGCTTCCTGCTCCAAAGGGAGACCCAAAGGCGCCTTTACAGGCACTTATCTTTGATTCACTTTACGATCCATACAAAGGTGTTATCGTATTTTGTAGAGTTAAAGAAGGTACACTTAAGGTTGGCGATAAGGTTCGCATGATGGCTACAGGTGCCGAATTCGATGTTGTTGAAGTAGGCTACTTTGGTGCCGGACAGTTTATTCCTTGTGGAGAGCTTCCTGCTGGTATGGTAGGTTACATGACAGCCTCTATCAAAAATGTTCGTGACACTCGTGTGGGTGACACAATCACACATGTTAATCATCCAGCTGCAGAACCACTTCCAGGCTATAAAAAAGTAAATCCTATGGTTTACTGTGGATTATACCCTGCTGATGGTGCAAAATATCCTGACTTAAGAGACGCGCTTGAAAAGCTTCAGCTTAACGATGCCGCTCTTCAGTTCGAGCCAGAAACATCCATCGCTCTTGGTTTTGGTTTCAGATGTGGATTTCTTGGTCTTCTCCATTTGGAAATAATTCAGGAGCGTTTAGAGAGAGAATATAATCTCGATCTTGTTACTACTGCTCCATCAGTAGTTTATAGAGTTCATAAAACAGATGGCACTATGATAGAACTAACAAACCCTAGTAATCTTCCTGATCCATCAGAGATTGATTACATGGAAGAGCCTATGGTAGAAGCCGAAATCATGGTTACCAGTGAATTCATTGGCGCTATTATGGATCTTTGTCAGGAACGCCGTGGACAGTACATAAGCATGGAATACATCGAAGAGACTCGTGCACTTTTAAAGTACACTCTTCCACTCAACGAAATCATTTACGATTTCTTTGATGCATTAAAAAGCCGTTCACGCGGTTATGCTTCATTTGATTATGAAATGAAAGGATATCAGAAGTCAGAACTTGTTAAGCTTGATATACTTATTAATAAAGAGGAAGTTGATGCTCTTTCATTCATAGTCTTCTCTGGAACAGCTTACGAGCGTGGTAGAAAGATGTGTGAGAAGCTTAAGGATGAGATTCCTCGCCACTTATTTGAGATTCCTATCCAGGCAGCTGTCGGTTCAAAGGTTATTGCACGTGAAACAGTTAAAGCTATGCGCAAGGACGTTCTTGCCAAGTGTTATGGTGGTGATATCTCACGTAAAAAGAAACTTCTTGAAAAGCAGAAGGAAGGAAAAAAGAGAATGCGTCAGGTTGGTAATGTAGAAATTCCACAAGCAGCCTTCATGAGTGTTCTCAAACTTGACGAGGATTAAAATGACTCCTATCGAACTGTACATTCATATACCATTTTGCGTTAAAAAATGTTTATATTGCGATTTCCTCTCAGGGGTTTTCGATGAGAAAATGCAGCGGCGTTATACCGCTGCTTTGTGCACTGAAATAAAATTTATTGCAGCCACTCATCCAAACTGCATTATTTCCACCATTTATGTTGGAGGTGGCACACCATCGTGGCTCTCAGAGGATTTGATGGATGCTATTATTACCACTGTTAAGGAATGTTTCAAAATAGACCCATTAGCAGAAATTTCGGTTGAATGCAATCCTGGTACTCTTTCTGCTGAAAAGCTTAATGTCTATCGTTCAATCGGTATAAACAGACTAAGCATTGGTCTTCAATCTGCAAACGATGATGAGCTAAAAGAATTAGGTCGTATACACGATTACAATCGATTCTTACATACCTTTGATTTGGTTCGTAAAGCCGGATTTGATAACGTAAACGTAGATATTATGACAGGCTTGCCTCATCAGAACATTACTAAGCTTGAAAAGACATTAAACTCTGTTACAATGCTTCGACCTGAACACATTTCAGCCTACTCTCTTATTATAGAAAAAGGCACTCCTTTCTACGAAAAATACAGATTTGATGCTGTTAAACAGCAGGCTGGAATGGAGACTGAAGAATTACCTACAGATGAGGAAGCATACCGCCTTTATAAGTTTACTATGGAGTATCTGGAGAATAAGGGGTATAAACGTTATGAAATCTCTAACTATGCTAGAAATGGCAAGATATGCCGTCATAATGTAGGATACTGGGACAGAGTTCCTTATCTTGGCGTAGGACTTGGGTCAGCTTCACTTTTTGATAATGTTCGCACCACTAATCTTCGAGATATATACAAATATGTTGAGATATCCGAAGCTATAGACTCTGGTACTATCCCATCCTCTGAATTGTCTTCTCCATATTTTGATTCAGAGGAACAGCTTTCAAAGAAAGATGCCATGGAAGAATTCATGTTTTTAGGCCTACGCAAAATTGAAGGCGTTGCCCGTTCAGATTTCTTTCAGATGTTTGGCATTGATATCGAAGCAATTTATGGTCCTATCATTACAGCACTTCGTAATCAGGGCTTTATGGAAGCAAAAGAAGGTCGTTTATATTTAACAGATATCGGTATTGATGTAAGTAATCAGGTTTTATCAAAATTTTTATTAGATAAATAGCCAAATTCTATTGACAAACTGACATTTATTCACTATTATATTTGAGTATGCGTTGAACTGTCCGTGTCCGGCTACAACGTATTTTAATTAGAACATTTAATTTTTATACAAATTGGAGGTGTAGCAACACATGGCAAATATTAAGTCTGCTAAGAAGCGTGTTCAGGTAACAGCTGTTAGAACAGAGCGCAATAAGGCAATCAGATCAGAGGTTAAGACATATGTTAAGCGTGTTGAGGCTGCTGTTGAGGCTAAGGACAAGGCACTTGCTGAGTCAGAGCTTAAGGCTGCTATCAAGGTTATCGAGATGGCTGGTTCAAAGGGTGTTTATCATGACAACACTGTTAGCCGTAAGGTATCTCGTCTTTCAAAGCTTGTAAACACACTTGCTTAATTTAAGATAAGAATTTTTTTAGAGCACTGGTCCCGTCAACCAGTGCTTTATTTTTTAGGAGTAACCATGAATAATACAAAATATATATACTTCGCCCCCCTTGAGGGTGTTACTGACAGTATATTTAGAAATACATTTGAAAAGCATTACGGCGGAATTGATAAATACTACACTCCTTTTATCTCCCCTAATTCCACTTTTAAATTCACAACTAGGGAGTTTAAGGACATCGATCCTACAAAAAATAATATTTCTACCACTGTTCCTCAACTTTTAACAAACAATGCTGAACATTTCTTATGGGCAGTTCATGAAATAGCAGCTCTTGGCTATAAAGAAATTAATTTTAATCTTGGATGTCCATCCGGTACCGTTGTAGCTAAGAAAAAGGGCTCTGGTCTTCTGTATTATCCTGAAGAACTTGATAATATGCTTTATGAAGTGTTTTCTGGGTTAAAAGATGATGTAGCTGTATCTATTAAGACTCGTCTTGGTAAGATTGAACCTGATGAGTTTTATGAAATTTTAGACATATACAACAAATATCCTATATCAGAGCTAACAATCCATCCTCGTGTACAAAAAGACTTCTACAGAGAGCCAATACATCCTGAATTTTTTGAATATGCTATATCACACTCAAAAGCTCCATTAGTCTTTAATGGTGAAATCAAAACTACGGATGATATTTCTAACACTTTTAGAAAATACAAATCTATACATGCTGTAATGATTGGTCGTGGTCTTATTACAAATCCTACATTAGCTCTAGAGTACAAAAAAGGCCTAGAGCATACAGCCCTAGACCTTAATAAATTCAAAGCATTCCATAATGAACTTTTAGCTCAGTACATAGAAGTCCTTTCTGGTGAGAAACCAGTTCTACACCGCATGAAGGAATTTCTGGTATATTGGGAACCAAATTTCCCTGATGAAGCTAAAGCTATTAAAAAAATCAGGAAATCAAATAATCTTAATGAATACAAAACACTTACAGAAGCCCTATTTCAGTAGGGCTTCTCAGAGTGTAGACAAAGAGGATGCTGCAAAACCAAGTTTTGCAGCATCCTTTCCTTTTTTCTAAGATTCTATTTTGATTTTTGTGTAAAAAGACCTGTTTTTAGGCCATTTTCAATTCCCATTCTTGCTGTATTTTTGCTAGCTTCTTTAAATTCATACACGCAAAGGTAAGCGCAACCTTCATTACCATGCGCGCCTTACCATACATCTGTGTATATCTGAAACCATGATTCTCTTTAGCTGTCCCAAAGATTCTTTCAATGGTTTCTTTTCTGTGAGAGTATAAATCTTTCATACCTAAGGTCTGTCTTATATCTTCACATGCTTCCATGTATTCTTCCCAGACATGACGAGTTACAATTTTTACATGATTCTTGCTGGCTGTACATTGTCCTAAGAACTCACACTTCTCACATATGTGACCACAGCTTTTGTATTCCTTATAACCATCTCTGTTTGTAGTGCTGTATTTTAATATCTGGTCATTAGGACAAATATAGCAGTCATTGTATTCATCATAGACATACTCATATTTCTTGAAGAATCCTTCTTTGGTCTGAGGTCTCTTGTATGGAAAAACTGGTTTGACTCCATCATCAAGAAGTAACTTTGCAATGGCAGGAGTTTTATAACCAGCATCAACAACACATTTTTCCATGCCAATATTTTGAAGCTTGTCATAAAGCCCTTTGAAAGTTCTGCTATCATGCTCATTACCTGGATTGACATCAAAACCTAAAATCCATCCATTCTTATCACAGGCAGTTTCAATTCCATAAGCAAAGACATGCTTGTGCTCGCCTTTCCTAAACCATCCGCTCTCAGGATCAGTAGTGCTACATTTGATTGTTTTACAATCCAATGGAACATCATCAGTGTAATCTTCAAACTTATCATTACCACCTGATGAGCCAGCTGAGTTGTCATCATCGTCCTTATCTTTCAATGGCTTTTTACCATGAGCAGCTCTATCTGATGATATTTCTTTTCTCAGCATCTCCTCATAAAATAATGCTTCCTGCTGAGCGATTCTTCGCTGCATTTTTTTATTGTTAGCTCTTGCTTTTACATGAGTTGCATCCACGAAAATTTCTGTTGGGTCAACAAGTTTAAAGCGATAGCATTCTTCTAAGATGTGCTGAAAGATTTGTTCAAATAAATCAGTACCTTCAAATCTTCTTGAATAGTTCTTACCGAAGGTTGAGAAATGAGGAACCTTATCATAAAGTTCAAGTCCAAGAAACCATCTAAAAGCAACATTCACCTCAATCTCTTTTATAGTCTGACGCATGCTTTTTATTCCGTATAAATATTGAATCAATGGGATTTTGATTAGAGTAACAGGGTCAATACTTGGACGTCCCTGATCTGGAGAATATTTATCTCTGACCAAATCATAAATAAAAGACCAATCAATAGCTTTATCTATAATTCTGAGAAGATGATCTTGAGGAACCAAGTCATCAGTACATACAAATTCAATCTGCTTTCTAGCCTTCTCGTTTTGTTCTGTAATCATTATTCTAACCCCTTATTTTGATAGTATTATTATACCAAAAAAGAGGCGAAAAAGCTTGTGAAATCAAGGCTTCTTTAGACTTTAGAAGGACTAAAAATGAAAGAACTGGAGTCCGCAGACTCCAGTTCCTCCTTATAAAAAAGAAAAGGTCGCGGCGAAAGCCGCGACACTTTGTCTACAGTCTGTTCTCTAATTTATATCTTCACTTATAGCTTCTTTACCGTTATCAACTAATGTATCTCCCAATGCATCAGCCACCTCAGCTCTCCATCTGTCAGAATTAGATGTTTTCTGAATATCCTCAGCAAATGCTTTTTTACCGGTAAGGAGCTCCAACTGCTTCATTGCCACGTACTTCTGAAGCTGATCTGCATGCTTCTCTGCTAATATGCAGCCATAGATTGTACTGCCTCCTTTTACTTCTTCTGTTCTATGAACTTTTCCTATAAATTTACCATACGAGAAAGATTTATCTCCATCTCTTTCTATTAAATTAAGAACAAAAGGCCTGCTAGGATCTACATCTTTTTGAGATAAATTTATAAAGCTAAAACCACAATATGAAATCTCGCGAACAAGAATGATAAATTTTTCTTCACCCTGTTCCAATTCCATTCGGGTATCTACATTAACCCTAACACCACGTCTTCTATTAAATCTAATTCCAAGAGTAGATACCGCATTAATCAAATGAAATGTCCTATCTCCTGGCAATGTTGTTTTTCTTATAAGAATATTTTCAAACTTAAATACTCCATCTGGATTAACCACTACAACCTGAAGCACAGAATTCTGCTCTTGGAATGTTACCGGTACTACCTCACCATTTACCTCCATTGTAATAAGTTCTACTGGCAAATAATGATTACCATAATTAACATTCAGAAACTCTGTTTGTTCCTCAGTAAGTTCAGCATAGGTACATGAAATCTCTATCTTTTTACTGTCCATCATAGCAGTAACTGTAATACTATCTGTTGGTTTCACCTCTGAAATATGAAGTTGCTGTTTTTTATTATCACTCATCCAGACTCTCCACTAGTGAATTAACAATCTTATTTTTCCAGTTCTTACCGCTAATATTATGCTGAACCGCGGAAGCCATCTTCCTGCCACTAATCTGTTCCATCTGCTTCATAGCAATGTATCTCTGCAAAAAAGTTGAATGTTCAGAAGAAATTACACATCCACTAAATATACCTCCCGCAGGAAGCTCTCGCTGATTAATTACCTTGCCTTTAAACTTTCCTATCAGTTTATCGCCTTCATCTGTATCCTCAACTAAAAACAAAATAAATGGTTCTCCCACCTTAACCTTAGACTCAGTAGGCTCTATGAATCCAAGTCCACAGTACGAAAGATCTCTAACAACTACTTTTATAATCTCTCCTCCCTGCTGAATATCCATCCGCCTATCAAGAGCAATTCGTACACCTCTTCTTCGATTGAACTTCTTCCCCTCTACCATCTTTGCTTTAAGAAGATTTACAGAGGTTCCTGTAGACAATTTAACCTTATAGATTTTTACATTATCCCAAACAAAAACACCATCAGCGTTAATGGCAATTAGTTCAAGCTTAGAAAGATGTCCCTTAAATGAAACCTGAAACAGCTTTTCCTGCCATCGCTTAACAACATCCTCAAGGGGAATAACAAGCTTACCATAAGATTCCTGTAACTCAGCAAGTTCCTCTCCAGTGATTTTGGCATACTCCACCGGTAGTTCCAACTTCTTTCCATCAAGGGTCGCCAGAACCGACAATGTAGTATCTTTATTTATTTCTGTAATAGTTAATTTTACAGTTTTCTCAGCCATGTTCTTATTATATCAGATAGAATCTTCATACCCTCAACTATTCACTAAGCTTTCATACTTTTATTCTTCAATTGCTCAGCTTTTTTATTTTCCTGCGTATTTCATAATTATCATTTCAACTGCAAGATTCTCATCTAAAAGTCCAGTCTTTACCTGTTGCTCAAAGGTAGCAGCATCCTTAAGAAGACTTTTTATTTCCTTTGATTCAAGATTTCTAATCAAAGTCTCGTTCTTTCTAACGATATAATCCTGCATTCCAATCTTTCGGGATATGGTGGCTGTGTTGTCTCCAAGCTCCTTTAATTCTCTAATAACCGAAAGCTGTCTAAACTGCCTTACAATCATGTAAAGAATTCGCATAGGCGGTTCTTTTGCCGATAACATATCCTGGTACAAATCCATCGTCTTAGGTAAATCCTTCAACGCAATGGAATTAATCATATCAAAAATCTTTGTTTCAATCTGAGGGATACAGATAGCCCTAACATCCTCTACAGTGATTTGAGGATTATCACCAACATATGTGATAAGCTTATCAAACTCTCGCTTCATGTTATCCATGCTACTGTCTGTCATGTCACGGAATTGTTCCCAGGCATCTTTTTTCATCTGCTTACCAGATTCCTTAAGCATACCACCTATCCATTTAGCCAAAACAGTTTCATTTGGCATATTAATCTCTATATCGCGACCTGCTGCTTTTGCTGCTTTATAAAGCTTTCCTCTCTTGTCCGCTGAAGGTTCAACAAAAATAAAAACAGTAAAATCAGGGATGGTAGAAAGATAATTTCCTAATTCCTCTGGCATCTTTTTACCGAAGCCACTGTTTTCTATAAGGATAACACGATGCTCCGCAAAAAATGGCATAGTCTCTGCCTGGTCAATAACCTGGTTTACGTTGATACCTGTATCAGTATACTTGGAAAAATTCATATTGTCGCCATCATTTACAAGAGCTGCAATCAACTTATTTTTATACTGAAGCTTAAGATATTCCTCCTCGCCATAAAGCAAATATAAATTTTGAAATTGTCCATTTGATATGTCTTCATCTATTCGTCTCATAGCTAAAAGTATACCCTAAAATTAATATCCATAAAAGTATTCATTAATTCTTTGCTGCCTCGCAAATCAACTTCACGCAATTATCAATTCCAAGAGTAGAACTTTTCACGCATAAATCGTAATATGCAGCATTACCAAATTCTGTATCTGTATAATATTTGCAGTACTTCCTTCGCGCTTTATCAACGGCATGAATTCGTTCTATCACCTTTTCCTCTGATAAATCCGGCATTTTTTCTTTCATTCTATTGATTCTGAAATGCTCAGATGCGGAAATGAATACATGAAGAGTTCTATCGAACTCTTTTAAAATGATATTGGCATTTCTACCAACAATTACACAATTACCCTTTTCAGCAACTTTTCTAATAGCTTCAGATTGAGCTCTGAAAAGCTTTTCATCAAGAGGCTTATTATAAAAATCAAATAAACTCTGACCAAAACCAAACTGCTTAGGAACTCTCTCATCGTAAAAGCGAACTTCATCTGGAGTAAGACTACCACTTTCTATTGCCGCTCTGACAATCATATCCTTATCACAGTAGTAGTAGCCTAATTCCTCTGCAACCCTCGTACCAATTGTGCTACCACCAGCACCAAACTGGCGGCTAATTGTAATTATATTTTTCATACCTTCTCATATCCCTTTATAATACTTTATTTAAGAAATCAATTGTTCTAGCTTCCTTAGGCGCCCCGAGAACCTCCTGTGGTGTACCTTCCTCGATAATGTAACCACCATCCATGAAAATAACTCTGTCAGCAACCTCTCTGGCAAATCCCATCTCATGGGTAACAATAACCATTGTCATGCCTTCCGCTGCCAAATCCTTCATAACCTGAAGAACCTCTCCTACCATTTCTGGATCAAGAGCTGATGTGGGCTCATCAAAAAGCATAATATCTGGCTGCATGCAAAGAGCTCTTGCAATAGCAACACGCTGCTTCTGTCCACCAGAAAGCTGACTTGGAAAACTACTCGCTTTTTCTGCCAATCCTACTCTTGCAAGCATTTTCTTAGCGCGCTCCTGAGCCTCTTCCTTTGAGCACTTCTTTAACTGCACAGGTGCTAAAGTAAGATTATCAATAATATTAAGGTTATTAAAAAGATTAAAATGTTGGAATACCATACCGATATTCTCGCGTACCTTATTAATGTTAACCTTCTTATCAACGATATCTTCTCCGTTTACTATAATGCTGCCTCCAGTAGGCTTTTCAAGCTTATTAAGACATCTTAAGAACGTAGACTTACCTGAACCAGAAGGTCCAATAATACAAAGTACTTCACCCTTATGAACATCAGTACTGATATCCTTTAGTACTTCTAAATCTCCAAATGTCTTTTTTAAATTTTTAACACTAATTTTTACTTCATTCTTATCTACCAACGCTTAACCTCCTTTCAACAACCTTTGCACTGCGTGAAAGGATTGTGATGACAATCAAATACATAATTCCAACGATTGCCCATGTCTGGAAAGACATAAATGTGTTAGCCTGAACATTTTTAGCTGTATTAACAAGTTCAGGGAATCCAATAACTGAAAGAATAGATGTATCTTTCAAAGTAATAATAAACTGATTAATAAAAGTAGGAATCATTGTTCTAATAGCCTGAGGAAGTACAACCTTTCTCATAGCCTGCCCGTATGTGAGACCTAAAGAACGAGCAGCCTCCATCTGACCAATATCAACAGACTGAATACCTGCTCTAATAATCTCTGCCATATATGCACCGCAATTAAGAGCAAGACAGGCGGTACCAGCCTGAAGCGCTGTAAGATTCATCGAGAATCCACCTATGATGGTGTTAAAAAAGTAAGGAATTCCAAAATAGATAAAAAATGCCAAAACTATAAGAGGCACTCCTCGAATAACATCAACAAAAATCTGTGAGATGATATTGCAAGCTCTATTTTTTATCACTCCCATTATTCCAAAAATCATTCCAATAATGCAGGCAAAAAATAAACCAAGCAATGCCAAAAGCAGTGTGCGTCCCAATGCGATTAAAAGCATAGGACCGTATACTGTAATAATTTTAATCATAAAAATTTACCTTTCTATAAAAATAATATGGGTAGGGCATTATTATATACCCTACCCACAATCAAAGTCTACTCGCCAAGGTACTTAGCAATTATCTCATCATATTTTCCATTAGACTTAATATTCTTAAGACCAGCATTAAACATATCAACTAATTCCTGATTATCCGCATTGAAAATAGCAAAACCATAAGATGCTGGGTCATTTCCAGTTCCATCAACTATTTTCATAGTAATGCCAGTGTCCTTAATATTAGATGCCATGATAGGGGTATCATCAAAACAAGCAGCAACCTGACCACCTACAACCGCCTGATACATTGTAGGTGAATCCTCAAAGTAAGTTACTGTGAAGCCGTAATCTCCTGCAAGACTCTCAGCATATGTTGCTGACATTGTACCAGTCTTTACAGCAACAGACTTTCCCGACAAATCATCAAAGCCCTTAATATCAGAAGATGCTTCAACTGCCATACTCTGATTTGCATCATAGTATCCATCAGAGAATATCCAGCCTGATTCTTTTCTCTCGTCTGTGATAGATGCTCCAGCAATCATTCCGTCTGCCTGACCAGCCTGACAAGCTGCGATTGAAGCATCCCAGCCAAGTACCTGAACTTCATATTTGAAGCCCTGATCCTCTGCAACTGCGGCCAAGATATCCATATCGATACCCACGAAATCACCATTGTCATCTGTGTACTCAAATGGTTTGAAAGAAGTATCTGTCGCAATTTTCCAAACTTTATCTGATGAACCTACTGACTGATTATCAGAAGCACCGGTGTTCGCGTCGCCACCACAAGCAACTAATGACAACGCCATAATTCCTGTTAATAATCCACTAATAAGTTTTTTTCTCATATGATTTCTCCTTTTCTAAATATTTTTAATTTAAAATCTGTAACTTCTCTAAAATTTTATTTGCAATATATTCCATTCCTAAATCATTTGGATGCTTTAACACTGAGGCTTTTGTAATAGTATGATATTTTCCATCATAGCCAAGGATCTTTGTGCCTTTTTCAGGAAGATATTTTTTCACTCCTCTAATTTCAGATAAATCAACATATTCGCATCCCTGCTTAGCAGCAACATCTTTCTTAGCAGAATCTCTTCCGCTTCTGTACCAGAAATCGCCTATTACAACAATTTTGGCATCTGGCTGAGCTGCTTTTACATAATCTACAAGCCTGTTAAAATCCTTCTTAAAAGTGCTTGTGTCACTAACATTTTCTCCAAGCTGAATAATTACAAGATCGTAAGTATTTGCAAGCTTTTCATCAAACTTCTTAAGCTGTTTTGAGCGAGCGGTACTTGTTTCCCAGCTCTGAACTGGAACAATATCCAAATTAACTACATCATATTTCTGCATAAGACCAGCCTGCACACGATGGATATAATCTTTATCAATGCTGGATGCTGCCATTCCCCATGGTCCCCACCAGTAACTGCACATAGGGTGCACTGTAATGGAATTTCCAATGGCAAGAATATCATAAGAGCCATCTGCCAAAGGCTCTGTTCCTACTACAGGTGCGGTTGAAGGGACAGTAACAGCAGCAGCTTTTGCAGCTTCCTCAGCATTTGGGAATCTTCCTTCTGTCTTACCATAATTAATGTAGTGTTGATATAAGGTCTGCTCATCTTTTCCAAGAACGGCTACTACATCAGGATACTGAGTAGCATAAAAAGCTGCATCAAACAACACCTCTTCATTCGTAGCTGTTTCCTGTGTAGTGCGTCCAAGCTCATCAGCTTTAACTGTGCAAACTGGCATAATAAACAGTATTAATAATAAAGCAAGTACTGAATAAGTTAAGACTTTGTTTTTTGTTCTAATTGTCATGTTGTTAAATAAAATCATCACCTACCACCTTTACTATAAAATTTCATTACCAAATTTAGGTATAAAGCTTTCCTTCGCAACCTTTCTATCCTGAATAAAAGCATTTTCTATTCCAAGGTCTAAAGCATAACCCACCACTGCTTCGTATTCACGCTTTGTTACTCTTCTGTTAAGTTCAGGATACTTTTCTGCTATATGAGGCATGGGAGTATACTGACTCATCAAACTAACGTATATACGATTTTCAAAAGTTTCATGAAGATATTTTAGTATAGCTTTAGAATCCCTTGTGTGCCCTGGAAGCAGAAGCTGTCTTACTATAACTCCAGACTGAATAAATCCTTCTTCATTAAACTCTGGCTCTCCAACCTGTCGCACCATTTCTACTATAGCAGATTTTACCACATCAGGATAATCTTTTGCATGAGAATACTGTGAAGCCAATGCTTCATCCCAGTATTTAAAATCTGGCAAATACACATTTACGACACCTTCAAGTAGCTTTAGGCTTTCCACTGTTTCATAACCGCTGGTATTGTAAATAATTGGAATAGACAACCCCTGTTCTCTCGCATGGTTTACAGATTCCACAATTTCTGGAATGTAGTGTGTGCCAGTTACAAGATTAATGTTATTGGCTCCCTGTTTTTGCAGATGCAAATAAATATTCGCCAATTCTTCAGTTGTTATTTCCTTACCTACCTTGCCATGGCTAATCTCTTCATTCTGACAAAAAACACAGTGGAGCGGACATCCACTGAAGAATACCGCTCCACTACCATTTTCACCAGAAATGCATGGCTCCTCCCAAAAGTGAAGGGCAGCTCTTGCCACCTTTACAGTGGATGAAACCTGACAAACACCTAGTGCTTCATCACGGTCTACCCCACATTTTCTAGGGCAAAGCGTACATTTCTTATTCATTTTTATTTACGACCCTTTGTCTTAATCTCGTTTACAATAAGCTCTACAAACTCATCAAACTTAACTGTTGTAGTACCCTGCTCACCGTGAAGTCTGTATGATACAGTACCCTCAGCCTCCTCGTTCTTACCCAAAACTGCAAGGTAAGGAACCTTCTGAATCTGAGCTTCACGCATCTTGTAACCAAGCTTCTCTGAACGTGTATCAAACTCAACACGAACATCTGCATCTGCAAGTGCATCTACAAGCTTCTGTGAATATGCATTAAGATCATCATCATCATTCTTTACAGGAAGTACTTTAACTTGTGTTGGAGCAAGCCAAAGAGGAAGATTTCCCTTTGTCTCCTCAAGGATGTAAGCCATGAATCTATCAAGTGAACCAAGAATAGCTCTGTGGATTACTACAGGTGTCTGCTTGTTTGAATCAGCATCTGTGTATGTAAGGTCAAACTTAGCTGGTAAGCAGAAATCAAGCTGACATGTAGAAAGAGTGATTTCATTACCAATAGCTGGCTTAACGTTAACATCAAGCTTTGGTCCGTAGAATGCAGCCTCGCCAATCTCCTCTGTGAACTCAATACCGATTTCTGTAAGAGTCTCACGAAGAGCCTGCTCAGCTGTGTTCCACATCTCATCATCCTGATGATATTTCTTTGTATCAGCTGGGTCACGAAGTGAAAGAACACATCTGTAATCTGTGATGCCGAAATCCTCGTATGTGCTGAAGATAAGGTCGCATACGCTCTTAACCTCAGACTTAATCTGATCCTGTGTACAGAAGATATGTGAATCGTTCTGGCAGAAGTGACGTCCTCTTTCGATACCCTTAAGAGTTCCTGAAGACTCAAAACGGAAATCATGTGCGATTTCAGCGATACGAATAGGAAGCTCCTTGTATGAATGTGGACGGTTTGCAAAAATTCTCATGTGGTGTGGGCAGTTCATAGGACGAAGAACGAAGTTCTCTCCTTCAACCTCCATAGCTGGGAACATGTTCTCCTTGTAGTGATCCCAGTGACCAGATGTCTGGTAAAGCTGAACTGTACCAACGCAAGGTGTCATAACATGAAGGTAACCAAGCTTACGCTCCTTGTTACGGATGTAGTTTTCAAGCTCTGTCCAGATTGTGTAACCATTTGGAAGGTACATTGGAAGTCCACGACCAATTAAATCATCAGCCATGAAAAGCTGCATATCCTTACCAATCTTTCTGTGGTCACGCTCCTTTGCCTCCTCAAGAAGTGCAAGGTGCTCATCAAGCTGCTCCTGTGTTGGGAAGCAAACACCGTATACACGGTTAAGTACCTGATTTTCAGCATCGCCCTTCCAATAAGCACCAGAGTGCTTGATAAGCTTGAAGTAACGGCAAAGCTTAACATTATCTACGTGAGGTCCACGGCAAAGATCTGTGAAATCGCCCTGGTCGTAGCAAGAAATAGTCTGAGTATCCTCATCCATATTATTAATTAAGTCAATCTTGTATGGGTCATCCTTGAACATCTCAAGAGCCTCGGCCTTAGAGATTTCTCTTCTGTAAATCTTGCAGCCAGACTTTGCTACCTTCTTCATTTCTTTTTCAATTGCAGCAACATCTTCGTCTGTAAGCATAGTATCACCAAGATCCATATCATAGTAGAAGCCTTCCTCTACTACTGGACCAACCCAAAACTTAGCATTTGGATAAAGATGCTTTACAGCCTGTGCCATCATGTGAGCACATGAGTGATTTAGAGTATTTAATGACTCATCTTCTTTGAAATTAACCATCGTTTTTCTCCTTTTACTAATGAATGAAAATTGTAAATAACTACTGGTACTAAGGGTGCTATTAAAATAAAAAACACCCCTAGAAAAACTATTACTAGCTTTCCTAAGGGTGCTATATTAAAGGATACTCGCCCATTTGAAGATTGCCTTCGGCAATGGGCTCGTCATGTTCTCGATTTTCACTCATACTGAGCGAAAATCAAGAAATAGCACGGTTCCACCTTAGTGTTTCACTCATTTTGTCTTTAACGGAACTACCCGGAGACGCTTACGCTAATGCTTTCGCGCTCAGCTCGAGAATGGTGTTCATATAAGCTTTCACTAGACGCTTCCAGCCTAGGCGTCCTCTCTCTTAGCTTCCGCAAATACTACTGTTTCTGTCATCGCTTTTCTGTGGTATATCCTACCACAAATATAGTAATTCCACAAGATTAAAGGTTGATTTTATTATATTGAAGCTGGTTGCTACCGATAACCGTCTGAGTTGCTCCAATTGAATCAAGCTTAGCATTAATCTTTGCCTCAAATTCATCATAAGGAATGAACTGAGCATCTGGTATGGTATTTATGAGGTTCTGATACTCACTGTCAGTGTAAAGATTTGGAATATCTAAAGTTTCACTAAAATTATCATCATATACTAAATACGAAAATACGATAGGAGCCATTTTATCTGCTGTACTTTTTTCTGTCTGAAGTGAATAGACTACAATATTCCCTGGAAGACTTGTGGTATCAAGATCTTCTACTCCATATCTGTATGCAAGCATCGATAAGTCAGATTCTTCTTCCTCATAGTATCCATAAGTATAAGAACCATCAGCATTTATTATTCCACAGTCATAGCCATGATTGCTGGCGCCATTGCTTCCACCACCACTTATGAAGCCCTGATAATTAATTGATGTTTCACTTCTTGACCAGCTACAATATGAATATACAACCTGAATTTTTTTATCAATTTCCTTAAGAATAAACTCTATGCTTGAAGCTTCCTCGACTATTGGACAAGTGAATCTAAGAACCATTTCCTGGTTTCCATCATTTCCACAATCTAGATAAGCGTATTCTACTGATTTAACTTTTCCTTCGGCATAGTAGTTATCTGGGTTGCTGAAGATTGCGTTCATATCATCTACAAGCTCAGAGATAGTATAATCATCCTTTGTAAGCTTGCTGACAAACTCATCTTGATAAGACTGATATACATTGTCGATATATACATTTTTTTTGTAATAATCAAAGCTAAGCTTTCCTGTACCGTTAATAAGGCTTTCATATGTATTTTCTGATGTTTCAGATGATGACTCAGCTTCATCTGATTTTGTTGTTTCTGTAGATGAAGTTGCTGGAATATCAATCCCTGCTGTCTCATCCTGATGATTATTCTTTTGTAAGAATAAGTATCCCGCTAATCCAATAATCATTAATATCGCAATTACGATAACCGCAACTGAAATTGCTCTTCTTTGTCTTCTTCGTCTCTTTTTCATTAATTATTCCTCCATTACTGTCTCTATCAAATTGTCTTCTTTATCATAAACAAGCTTTAGTGAAAAATAATCTTGTCTATCTTCTAATAGCTTTAAGAAAGCTCTGTCTCCTTCCCAGAGATTTAAATCCATCACCTTATCAATATCAACCCAGGTCAGTTCTCCCTCATTGCAGCTTTCATTTAGCTCTCCTGAAAAATCATCGCTGGTAAAAAGATGCGCGTACTCAGTCTCTTTCCCCATAACAAATGTGATATGTCCACGTATTTTAGCACTGTTAAGTGTAAGACCTGTCTCCTCTTTCACCTCACGTTTTATGCAATCAAAAGGAGATTCACCCTCTTCGATATGACCACCTACGCCAATATATTTTCCCGAATTAATATCGTGCTCCTTCTTGGTGCGGTGAAGCATAAGATATTTGTTATCTTTTATTAAATAGCAAAGAGTTGTAAGTGTCATTGGTATTCCTTTCCATTTATTCTCTTATAAATCAGAAATGAACTGCTCCCAGGCATCAGGATTCTTTACATAATACCTAGGACACTCTTTTCCTGTAACATCATAGTGTCTAATAACATCCTCAGGATTCATACCAAATTCCTTTATTAGCCAGTCTGTTAATTTAACAAGGGAAGCATAGGAAGCCTCTGTAAACTTTCCTGATTCATCCGGATGGCAAACTTCTATAGAAATAGTATCATGATTTCGATGATTACTTGCTGAAGAACGTTCTATAAGCGGTACACAGTTGATTATTTCTCCATCAATCCCAACTACAAAATGTGAGCAAACATCTGAATCTTCATGATTATAAAAATCTCTGTTTTGCTGAGCCGTAGTACCAGGATTTCCCACATAATGAACAACAATATTGTTGACTCCATCAAGCCTCAAGCCTGTTCGTGATGGGTTCCCTTCATCTATATACTGCACGTCAATCCAATCAGGAATCTCTAAATTCTCCGCTATCTCAAGCCTGTCTTTATGATAAAAGTATTTGTAACCTCCGAAAGTCAAGCCTCCCAGGACTAACAATTCCAAGATAAGCACAAAGAATCTCTTCCTTCTTTTACGCCTTCTTTCTTTTCGACGGTATTCCCTTCCACCATTAGTTCTTCTCGAACCCATTATCTCGCCTCTTTTCAACTAGTATATACAACAACTATTATTTTAATACATTACAAAAGATAAGTCTTAATTTTCTCCTCGATAAGTTTGACGTCAAAGCTTATTCCATTTGATTCAAAAGAAACTATTAGATTATCTCCTAAAACAAGCTCTGACTTTTCATATTTTAATAGCTTTTCCAAATTTGTTTCCGCATAATCCTTATCAGAAGCCAATCCAAAATGTTCCCAATAAAATATTTTTCTATCTCTTTTATTTAGCAGAATAAAATCAGGATAACATATCTTACCATTATATAATACATAAGAAGCTTCATACTGATATGGAATTCCCATTTGATAAAATAAATCTGCTAATATCTTTTCTGACTTTGATCTAACATATTCCCCTCGATTAGTTAGATATGTGCCCCTTTTCTCAAATGGATTTTGATTACCCGGATGCTCGTCTAGCCACTGGTTAACAAATTCTTGTTCTATCGGACGAAGAGGCTCTATTAGTATCTGTCTACCCTTACAAAACTTTTCATACACTGCGTCTATCGGGTTTTCTTCATATCTTTTAATAAATTTTTCAAGAATACTCTTTTGTTCTTGTAGTTTATCCATTAACTTGTTGTAGTAATCTCGTTGTACTAGTTCTTTTGCATAATTATTATTTCTTGACGGTATGTACGTCAGATTACCTAATCCGTCGCGATAGTAATATTGGTACACACCATTTCCTTTCTTAACAACTACAGAATTAGAAGACTTTATCACTTCTTTTTCCCTAAGTCTTAATTTCTTTATCGATTCATCGATTTCATTGAGTTCTTTTTCTAATATTCCTATATTCATTTCAACTTAAACCTCTCTTTTAAAATATCAATATCTCTATAAGTATTATTTACACAAACATACTACGATTATTACTACCTAATCATTGACCACGTTTCACAGGTAGTAATCTACTTAGTTGTGTTTACTACCTGTGGTGGTTTATCTTTACACAGATAGTAAACATTATGATTTTGGCTACTACCTGTGGTGTTTTTTTTATCTTAGGTAGTAGACTTTTCTATTTCGGCTACTACCTGTAGAGACTTTCTTTTTAAAGGTAGTAAACTTTACCTTTTATATTACTACCTGTATAACTTTTCTTAATCTAGGTAGTATAAATTTCTCTCTAAGGTACTATCTATTCAATTTTTCTTTTCCTAGGTAGTAACCTCAAAATAAGTTACTACCTCCCCAATCATTCTTCTTAATAACAGGTAGTAACTCAACAATGAGCTATTAAAATAATTTCTCAGAGATATATTCATCCACTCCTGATGCGTTCATCCTCACGCGTCCAGAATTCATCGTATAATAAATATGTCCTGCTGCAGCCTCCAGTCGCTCTATCGCTTCAGCGGATGGGTGACCATATCGATTAATCTTGGCGCAGCTGATGACAGCTACATCCGGTGACAATACCTCTAAAAATGAAAAGTCCGAACTAAAGCGGCTGCCGTGGTGGCTGACCTTGAGTAAATCCACATGTTCTACCAAGCCTGATGATGCTATAGCGTGCTCCTGCTCAGCTGCTATGTCACCACCGAAGAAGGCCAAGAAGTTCTCTTGTCCATCGGTTTCCCGAGTTAATATTCCATGATTTTCATATTGCATAAGAAGACATAGGGATAAATCATTAACATCATCCGAAACCATTTCTGGATAGGGATAGACACAGGTAAAGGATAAATTCCTAGTACCACATACATCTCCCTGTTTCATATACAGAATATTAGTGCCATTATGTTCTGCCAGTGCCAACAACTGGGATAAAGTCTCTCCTTCTGGAATCTCGGCAGACAAAACAATATTATCAATCTGATACCCCTGCTCTAGTAACTCCAGAACTCCAGACACATGGTCCAAATCCATATGAGAAAGAAACCAGTAATCAATGGAGCCTGCACCTTTGTATTTTAAAAATGGCAATAACGTATATTGGCCTACGGCATCTGAGGATGTACTGCCACCATCGATAAAGAAACGAGCACCATCACCGGAGTTAATGAATATTCCATCGCCTTGGCCCACATCAAGTATATCTATTTCAAAATCACCCTTTGGGGGATAAAGCCATAATATAGCGATGAAAATAAGTGCACCTGCTTTAATCAATATTGTATTTCTTTGATTTATTTTTTTACCTGAATTAATACTTTTTTCTATATAATCCAATCCATAAACTATCAACAGTAATATCAAATAATAAATCACAACAGACCACATACTTCGGTATCCCACAACCATTGCTGAGCCAGGAAGTCTCTGAACAAAATCAGAAAGCAACTCATACTGATATATAATAAAATGACAAATCAATAGTAGAATCTTAACAAGCAATGCCGGAAACATTTTCCACCCAATAAGGGCAGACGTACCAAGTCCAGCACAAGCTCCTATAAATCCCGCTATTAAACCTACACCAAGCACCACCGGCATAAAAGGTAGTACTATAAGATTCAAAAAAACAGAATACAAAGGCGTCTGATGATATAACTGTGTAACCAAAGGCAGCATAGCAACAAACATTCCAAAGGAAAAAACCAGGCTGCTACATATATATTGAATGAGCTTATGAATCATTGACTCATCAGAATAAAACTTATCATGAGGCTTTTTTGAACGTCTTAGATAAATAAAATAATTCGTAAATGCGTTATTTAAAGGCAGCACAATAAAATATATACCAAGGACGGCTCCAAATGAAAAAATGAAACTGCCATTTTTAATGAATAAAGGATTGCCAAGAAGCAGGAAATCCCCTATAACTGCCATGGCTGTTGGCATATCATAAGACTCACCTGTAATCTGTGCCAAAAGGTATATTAAAAACATTCCAATAGCTCTAATAGATGAAACACTGCCGCCAGTGAGCAATCCATATATTACCGCGATAGAGCCTGCTAACAATCCGCATACAACAAATCCTCGTCCTCTTTTACGAAGGAACCTATAAACGGCCATACATATTACAGAAATATGCAAGCCTGATACAGCCAGTATATGAGCTATACCAACATTCTGAAAAAGTGCCTTAAGCTCGCCGTCTAATCCACTCTTTTCTCCTATTACTACACTAGATAAAAATCCTGCTTCTTCTCCTGGAAGACAACTGTTATAAACCAACGAAATCCTTTGCCTGATTTTATACGCCAGGTCTTTTTCAACAAAGCAATTACAGCTAAAATCATACATGCCTATATCAGTCAGCTCAAAATAAAGTCCCAGGGAATTGTAGTATTTCTTCATATCAAAACAACCTTCATTAGTAGCCGAAGAAAAATGTTTTACTTTACCTTCAATATTTAGTTTTGAGTAGTTGGGAATTACATCCGAATCTAATTTGAATATAAAAGATGTTTTAGAAAGTGATCCGCTTCCAGTGGTTACAGAAGCATTTTTAACATAATAAAGAACTTTGTCTTTCTTTATTTCCTTGTGATATATATATCCTTCAGCCTTGGCAATTTGCCCCTCCTTAAGAAGAGTAGCTGCTTCAGCTTTATCATATACCCCCAGGAAATCCCAGGGGGCATATGCACTAATTGTAATCAACAGAATAATCAACAAGGAAATCCTACAAAGTACACGACCTTGTATCATATAACCTCCTATTATTCTTGAGTAGTATCGTCTTCTTGTTCCTCTTCGTCCTCAGAAACATAATCTTCTTCAATATATGTCTCCTCTTCATCCAAAGAAGTAAAATTGATAATCGAATCATTCCGTGGAACTGCTGTAGACAAATCCGCTTCTACATTAGATAAATGTGGCGTCTCACCATTAACCAGAATCTGCACCTGCTTAATACTATCCAACTCAGTAAGAGAATTTACAATTGAATATAAAGTAACATTTTCAGTTACTCCTGTTATAGCAGTCTCTAAAGAAGCGTCGAAATTGGCAATACAAACGCCATCATCCGATACGGAAATAGAGTTAAGCTTTGTTCCTGCCGGTAACGCAGATAAAAGTCGACTATCATCCGGTCCTTTAAGAAGCTGCTCCATAACTAGTTTCTCCACGGACACATTACGACTGTAATATACCTGCCTGTTTTCTGCTACTAAGGACATTCCATCAGCGCTGGCAAAATAAAGGGTAAGATTAGTAGATAATAGAGAATCTGTCTCCTGTCCAAAATCATCTATGAATGTATCAGCCGTCATGGCGCCTACAGCCTCACCACTGGAATCTGCCAATGGCGCATTATTAACGTAGAAGAAAACAGATTTAACCGTCTTTATCTGAACCAATGTCTTAACAATCGCAGCTCTTACAAGTACCTCTGTATAAACATCGAGAGAATCATAATCGCCAACAAAATATAGCTCAAGTGTGCCATCATTAAGTTCCCAGCGCTTAAGCTCAATACCTGAAGGAATAGTAGTAATATACTCAATCTCTCCCGTATCTTTGCTAAGCATCTCAATTGCTTCAGCTATTTGGTGTTTAGAATCAGTAGCCTGCATATCATAATCAACTGCAGTAATGCTTGTTTTATCAGTATTTAGATAGTAAATTTTTGCATCATATTCTCCGCTTCCTTTACCACATCCAAATAAGGAAAGCATTAATGAACAAGAAAGAATTAATCCTAACAATCGTTTCATTAGTGCACCTCCTTTTCAATGTAATTAAGCGGAATACGAACGTCAAAGGTAGAGCCTTCACCAACTTTTGAACGTACCTTTACCTCGCCATTATGCATAGCAATGGCACTTTTAGTGATAGCCAGACCAAGACCTGTTCCACCGATTTCTCTAGAGTGAGATTTATCCGCTCTGTAAAATCTTTCGAAAATATAATCTACGGAATCTTCAGGAATTCCAAGTCCATTATCTTCTACTTTGATATAGAAAAACTGGTGATCTGAGTTAAGTGAAATATGAACCCAGCCGCCCTCATCATTATATTTAATGGCGTTTTCTACAAGATTAGTAACCACAAGTGTAAATTTAACCTCATCTACCTCTGCTACTACTGGTCTGAAAGATTCAAATACTACTTCTATTCCTGCTTTTTCAGCTATTGGTTTAAGTCGCTTTAAAATGTGCTCGATGAGCTCGTTAATATTTACAGCAGAAACATTAAGCTGTGCCCCACTCTTATCCATACGAACCAGACTAAGAAGATCATTAATAATCTTAGTTTCACGGTCAATTTCATCACCTATATCAACCATGAATTCTCTATACATCTCAATAGGTACATCATCAGAACCATTAAGAGAATCCGCCAACACCTTCATTGATGTCAGTGGTGTCTTAAGCTCATGGGAAACGTTGGAAACGAACTCCTGACGAGACTGGTCAATTGCCTGTAGCTTTTTAAACACCTCGTTAAACTTTCCAGAAATTAACTCCAGCTCTAAAAATGACTTGTTAACAGGAAGCTCGTTTGAATACTCTCTGATAATCGCATCAAGTGAATCCGATAGTTTGGTCATTGGACGGGAAAAATGGATTGCAGCAAAAACAGCAATAATTATCGATAAAGATACCAAAATAACTGATGCGATTAATGAATAAGAAATAAAAGCATCAATATTCTGATCAATATAATCCATGGATTTGTTAATAACCAGTGTACCAACTATCTCACTATCCGAATTAGATAAAGGGACAGATACAATAAGATATTTTGTCTCCTCATCATAAAAATACAGAGAATCCCCCTGCATGGAATGAATGATATTCTCCCAAATAACTGTCTTTCCAATATCAACTGAATATGAATCTTTAACTACCTTTAATGCTGAATTAACAAGAAGAATTCGACCATTATAGCTGTCGGCAATAGCCTTTAGTTCAGTGTCTAGCTCTGAGTTTTCCTCGCCGAGTATATATCCACTTGTAACGATTTGGCTATTGTACTGAGCAGCCTGGGCCATAAGATTTGTGGCATCAGTATGAATAGAAACTGATTTGTATGCTCTCAAAGAAATAGGCACACAAACCAAAAATGGAATGATGCCTATTAATAATATTATAAGTGCAATTTTAAATCCTAAGCTATGAAAAGCAGAAAAACTAATTTTATTTTTCATTAAAAAACTCTCTCTACAAGTTATTCCGAAGGATTTTATTGATAATAGTAGCCTACTCCCCACTTAGTACGAACGTACTTAGGCTCCTTTGGATTTGGTTCGATTTTTTCTCTGAGACGACGCACATGAACATCAACTGTACGCTCATCGCCAGGATAATCTGTACCCCAAATCGTATGCAATAAATCCTCTCTAGAAAATACCTTTTTAGGATTTGTAACTAAAAGTAAAAGCATATCAAATTCCTTTGAAGTAAGATTGTATTCCACTCCAAGGATTGTAAGTCTTCTATTGCTCTTATCAAGAACTAAATCACCATTCTCGATAATATTTTCCTCATTCTTATGTTCAGCTGCAGCTGCCATACCAAGAGATGCTCTTCGCATAATAGCTTTTATTCTGGCCTTAACCTCAAGAATATTAAATGGCTTTGTAATATAGTCGTCAGCACCATACTCAAGGCCAAGGATTTTATCCATGTCATCGCCCTTAGCAGTAAGCATAACAATAGGAACGGTTGAAAATTCGCGAATGCTTTGGCATACTTCAAAACCATCAAGCTTTGGAAGCATAACATCCAACAAAATCATATCATAATGATTTGCTGTAGCTAAATCCAATGCCTCCTGTCCATCGTATGCACAGTCAACCTCCATACCATCCTGCTCCAACGAAAATCTGATTCCTTTGACAATAAGTTTTTCATCGTCAACAACTAATACTTTCTTAGCCATAATTATCCTCGATTTACTAAATTTTTATTAGTGAATTAATTTGATTGAAAATACCATCACCAATTCCAGACACATTTTTAATATCTTCTATGGTACTAAAATCACCATTGGCATTTCTATAAGAAATTATTTGTGATGCCTTTGCCTGACCAATACCTGGAAGAGATGTAAGTTCTGATTCAGTGGCAGTATTTATATTGATTAATCCATCGTCCTCAGCGTTCTCTTCCGATAATAAAAGCTCTTCCTTTTCCTCTTTGGAATAGACATAAATCTTCTGCCCGTCTTCAAGAAGAGCGGCTTGATTAATATCCGAATCGTCAGCTGAATCTAACAGACCACCTGCAGCATCAATAGCTGCATAGACCCTCGAATTGAATGGCAAATCATATACTCCAGGTTTTTGAACTGCTCCTGCAACCTGAACATATATAATCTGTGGGACCACATCTGATATATCAGAAGAGGTTTCTTCAATAGTATCTTCTGCTTCCTTAATCAATTCTGTGGATTGAAAATATGATTCGTGCCCGCAACCTGTAAATAACAAAAGACTACAAAGCACAAGTAATAAATATTTTTTCATTCTATCTCCTATTCTAAATAAATAATTAGATAGGAAATGTCAGTATCACTTGTACATTGTAGCCAATATCTTCATTTATTACAATAGTTTTACGTTATTATTTCGGTAGATTTTTTCATAACATTCTTCTCAGCCGTGTTTTTCCTTATATTTAAAGGAAAGAATCAAATACTCTCTCAAGTTTTTCTTTAAATACATCAACATCCTGTTCTGTGATTACCAATGGAGGCAAAAGTCTTAGAACATCTTTTCCTGCCGATAAAACAACGAGATGCTCTTCCAACAACGCCTTGGAAACAACATCCTTAACTGGAATGGTAAGAACCAAGCCCTGCATAAGTCCCATACCTCTTCTCTCAGTTACGAAATCGTATTTATTTACAAATACATCCAAAACATCTTCTAAATAAGCAGCTATCTCCTGAACATGTTCTGTAAGCTTATATTCCTGGAACATGTCAAACACCTGTGAGACTGCTGTAGCACAAAGCGGATTTCCTCCATAGGTGGTACCATGGTCACCTGGAACCAATGACTGTTCAGCCACTTTATCAGTTACACAAAAGGCTCCAACTGGCACACCATTACCAAGCGCTTTTGCTGTGGTTAAAATATCTGGTTTAATGCCATATTGCTGGAATGCGTACATGCTTCCGGTGCGTCCCATGCCACACTGAATCTCATCTAAGATAAGAAGGATTCCTTCATCATCACACAGCTGACGAACCTTCTGCAAAAATTCTTTATCTGCAGGATACAAACCGCCCTCTCCCTGGACAGTCTCCATAATAATAGCACAGGTATTATCAGAAAGATTAGCAAGAACTGAGCCAAAATCATTGAAGGTCGCGAATTTTACACCAGACATCAATGGATAAAATGGCTCTCTGTAATGGTCAGTTCCTGTAACTGAAAGTGAACCCACTGTACGACCATGAAAACTATTTTCCATGGCAATTATCTCATAATCTCCTGCACCTCTTCTTGTATAAGCATATTTTTTTGCAGTTTTAAGCGCGCCTTCGATTGCTTCTGCTCCTGAATTTGTAAAGAAAACCTTATCCATTCCTGAAGCCTTGGAAAGCTTTTCTGCAGCCTCAATCATTGGAATATGATAGTAAAGATTTGACGTATGAGTAATTCTCTTGAGCTGTGTGATAAGTGCATCTTCATAATCTTCATTTCCATATCCAAATGCCATTACACCAATTCCAGATGCAAAATCAAGATATTCCTGATCCAGTTCATCATATAAATGAACGCCCTTGCCATAATCAAAAATTACAGGAAAACGATTATAGACATGTAGTAAATTATTTTCTGCTTTTTCAATGTATTCCTTCTTATTCATCGTAATACCTCGTGTCCTTATTTCCGATAATAGCTGTTCCAATACCTTTGTTAGTAAAGAATTCCAGTAACAGACAATGAGCAATTCTTCCATCTAAAATATGCACTCTGTTTACACCCTGCTCGATGGCATCAATACAATTGGTAAGCTTAGGAAGCATGCCACCACCTATGTATCCATCTCCGATAAGTGCTCTCGCCTCATCAACTGTCATCTCAGAAATAAGTGTTGATGGGTCGTCCTTATCTTTATATACGCCCTCGATATCTGTAAGGAAGGCAAGCTTTTCGGCATTTAAAGCCTTGGCAATAGCACAAGCCGCATCATCCGCATTTATATTGTAGGTCTCAAAATTGTCATCCATTCCGATAGGACATACGATTGGAAGAAAATCTTTTTCAAGAAGGTCCAAAAGAATCTTTGGATTAACCTCTTTAATTTCTCCAACAAAGCCAATATCCTGTCCATCTGAAAGCTTCTTATCTACCTTTAAAAGGCCGCCGTCTTTTCCAGATACACCAATAGCATTTACGCCAAGGGACTGAACATTCTGAACAAGTGACTTATTAACCTTATTCAAAACCATTTCAGCAATTTCCATTGTTGCTTCATCCGTCTTTCTAAGACCATTGATAAATTCAGGCTTGATACCATTCTTTTCTACCCACTTGCTGATTTCCTTGCCACCGCCATGAACAATGATAGGCTTGAACCCAACAAGCTTAAGCAATGTAACATCCTGAATGACCTGCTTTTTAAGCTCTTCGTCCACCATGGCACTTCCGCCGTATTTTACAATCATAATCTTGCGATTAAATCTCTGAATATATGGCAAAGCTTCAATTAAAACCTGGGCCTTATCCAAAATTGGCTGCATACTGCTATCCATCTTCCTATCCTCCTATGATCTATAATCAGCATTAATCTTTACGTAGTCATATGTCAGGTCACAACCCCATGCTGTAGCCTCGGCATCACCTTCATGCATATCAACATAAACTGTAACCGCATCAGCTTTCATAATTTCAAGTGCCTTATCCTCATCAAATACGATAGGTGTTCCTTTATCAAAAACTTTCAACTCACCGTTAACACTTTTGAAAAACAGCTCCACATCGTTCTGGTCAAAATCTGCTCCTGAATAACCCATAGCACAAAGGAAACGTCCAAAATTTGCATCACATCCAAAGATAGCTGCCTTCGAAAGATTTGAACCAACAATAGCTCTTGCAAGAGTCTTAGCATCAGCTACTGATTTTGCATTTACAACCTTTGCCTCAAAAAGCTTGCTTGCTCCCTCGCCATCAGCCGCCATTCTCTTTGCAAGATTCGTACATACAAATGTAAGAGCTTCCTTGAAACTTTCATAATCTGCACCTTCGCTACTAATTGTCGTATTTCCAGCCAGACCATTTGCCATACAAAGTAATGTATCATTTGTAGATGTATCTCCATCAACAGTAATCATGTTAAAACTATCAGCAACCACCTCACTTACTGCCTTCTGAAGAAGAGATTTTTCGATTGCCACATCTGTGCCAAGGAACGCAAGCATGGTGCACATGTTAGGATGAATCATTCCTGAGCCTTTGCTCATTCCACCAAGAGTGGCTGTAACTCCTCCCACCTGAAAATCGACAGCAATTTCTTTATTGACTGTGTCTGTTGTCATAATAGCTTTTGATGCTGCTGTTCCTGCTTCGATGCTATCATCAAGTGCAGGTGCCATAGCCACAACGCCAGCTACCAGCTTATCTACTGGAAGCTGCATTCCAATAACTCCTGTAGATGCAACTGCTACTGAATCAAAGCTTACGCCTAGAGCTTTTTCAACACCCTTTGCTGTAGCTTCGCAGGCATCAAAGCCCTCCTGACCTGTACAGGCATTTGCTATACCAGAATTAATTACAACAGCCTGCATTGGCTTATTCGCTTTTACGATATTCATGTCCCACTGAACACATGCAGCCTTTACTACATTACTTGTAAATGTACCAGCACTTACACATGGAACCTCTGAGTAAACCATTGCCATATCAGTGCGTCCCTGATACTTGATACCTGCCGCGCAACTAGCAGCCTTGAAGCCCTTCGCCGCGGTAATACCACCTTTTATCTCTTTCATATTCTTCTCCTATTTGTTAAAAGCTGTAATATTCTCTTCGTTTAATACAAAATCATAAACATTTAAATCATCGCGCATAATCCACTGTTCTGCCTGCCAAAAACCATTACCAAGCTTATTTTCTTTAAAAGCAACAAGCTGGATTTTGTTAATACCCTCTTCCTTAAGTCGAAGCATAGCCTCTGAAGCCATTGCTTTACCAATACCATGTTTACGATAATCCTCATGAACACATACATGATAGAAGCAGGCACGTCTGCCATCATGTCCTACTAAAATAGAACCTACAATTTTATTATCTGAAACTGCTATCACGGAAAGTCCAGGGTTCCTCTTAAGCACTCTGGTTACGCCCTCCCTAGAGTCATCAAGACTTCGCATTGCAAAACCATGGATAGTAGTCCAAAGCTTGTATACCTCATCATAATCATTTTCTTCCATAGTTCTAATCGTGTAGTTCATATGTACCCCTAAATCTAATGAAACATTAATGCTTTCTTTTGTTGTAACCATAATAAAACTCCTAACCTAAAACACCTATGGGAACATTGGTGCAAAATCAAGTCCCATCTTCTCATCAAATCCAAAAATAATATTCATATTCTGAACAGCCTGTCCCGCAGCACCCTTAACAAGATTATCAAGTGCTCCCATCATAACGATTCGGCCTGTTCTCTCATCTATCTTGCAACTAACATCCACGAAGTTGCTTCCCTCTACCCACTTTGTTTCTGGGCACTCACCATACTCAAGAACTCGAACAAAGAACTCGTTATCATAGGCATCATGATAAACCTTCATAACCTCTTCCTTTGTAGGAAGCTTTCCATCCTTCTTCACAAGGCTTGCATACTCTGTAACGAGAATTCCTCTATTCATAGGAACAAGATGTGGTGTGAAGTTAATCATAATCTCCTGACCACAAGCATATCCAAGCTGTTCTTCAATTTCAGGTGTATGACGATGTGATGTAACACCATATGCCTTAATGCTTTCGTTTACCTCACAATAAAGATTAGGTAGCTTTGCTCCACGTCCTGCACCTGATGTACCTGACTTCGCATCTACGATAAGTGTTGTTGGATCAATAAGCCCTGCCTTCACTAAAGGATATGCAGTAAGAATCGAGCATGTAGTATAACAACCTGGATTAGCAATAAGTCTTGCTCCCTTTTCCTTATCTCTATTAATCTCACAAAGGCCATAAACAGCTTCTTCAATAAACTGAGGCGACTTGTGTTCGATGCCATACCACTTTTCATATGTAGCAACATCCTTAATACGAAAATCAGCTGAAAGATCTATGACCTTACAGTTATTAAGAATCTCTTCTGTAAGAACTCCGGCTAAGTATCCCTGCGGTGTAGCTGTGAAAATAACATCTACCTGCTTTGATAGTTCAACTATGTTATCATCAAAACATTTATCCTCAACCAAGGTAAACATATTCTTATATATAGAAGCAAATCGCTCATCTACATATGATCTTGAACCATACCAAACGATTTTGGCCTCTGGATGACTGTACAACAACCTAACAATTTCTGCTCCCGCATAACCGGTAGCACCAATAATTCCCACCTTAATCATAGCTGTCCATTCCTTTTCTTAATTTGAGTAATTTTTCACTTCCAAAACGACTTGGAATAATTTAATATGATTGTAGTACTTCACTTTCACAAAGTAAAGTACTACAGTGAAATTTTATAAAATAAATTTGCATAAATATACATCTATATTTCGAACAAATCAAGTATAATTTTAACATAATTCATTTTTATTCTCGAATTATGCATAAATTTGCACTTGAAATATCAAATTAAGTGGTGTATGATTTGTTCAAATTCAAACGAATAAAAAATAATTCAATAAATAAAGGAGAACTATTATGGCACAGGAAAAAGTTGTACTTGCTTACTCAGGTGGTCTTGATACCACTGCTATCATTCCATGGCTCAAAGAGAATTATGGATATGAAGTTATTTGTTGTTGTATCGATTGCGGACAGGGTGAAGAATTAGATGGTCTCTCAGAAAGAGCCAAGGCATCTGGTGCTTCTAAACTATATATAGAAGATATTGTTGATGACTTCTGTGATAACTACATTGTACCTTGCGTACAGGCTGGTGCTATTTACGAGAATAAATATCTTCTTGGTACAGCTATGGCTCGTCCAGGAATTGCTGCTAAGCTTGTTGAGATTGCCAGAAAAGAAGGTGCTGTAGCAATCTGCCATGGTGCTACTGGTAAAGGAAATGATCAGATTCGTTTCGAGCTTGGTATCAAGGCTCTTGCTCCAGATATTAAGGTAATTGCTCCTTGGAGAAATGATAAATGGAAGCTTCAGTCACGTCAGGATGAGATTGATTATTGTAAGGCTCACGGCATCGACCTTCCATTCTCAACAGATCAGTCTTACAGCCGTGACAGAAACCTTTGGCACATCAGTCATGAAGGTCTTGAGCTTGAAGATCCTTCACAGGAGCCAAACTATGATCACCTTCTTGTACTTACTACTCCACCGGAGAAAGCTCCCGATAAGGCTGAATATGTAACAATGACTTTTGAAAAAGGTGTTCCAACTTCTGTAAATGGAAAACAGATGAAGGTATCTGATATCATTAAAGAGCTCAATGAAATTGGCGGAAGAAATGGTATTGGAATCGTTGATATTGTAGAGAACCGTGTTGTAGGTATGAAGTCTCGTGGTGTATATGAAACACCAGGCGGCACTATCCTTATGGAGGCACACGCTCAGCTTGAAGAGCTTTGTCTCGACCGCGCGACAATGGAAATGAAAAAAGAAATGGGCAACAAGCTTGCTCAGGTTTGCTACGAAGGAAAATGGTTTACACCACTCTGTGATGCTATTCAGGCTTTTGTAAAGTCTACACAGGAATATGTTACAGGTGAAGTTAAATTCAAGCTCTACAAGGGAAATATCATTAAGGCTGGTACAACATCACCTTACTCACTCTACTCTGAGAGCCTTGCAAGCTTTACAACTGGAGATCTTTATGATCACCATGATGCAGAGGGATTTATCACATTATGGGGACTCCCACTCAAGGTTCGTGCCATGAAGTTACAGGAAAATAAAAATATGAAATAAACAATAAAACCCTAGTTACGCTCTCAAGCCTTATATATTGCACAGTTCAGCTGAGGAAAGCTTCACTTGTGCAACACTAAGAGCTTGATAGCTACTAGGGTTTCTTAATTCTTGTAAAACTATAATTTTTCGATTATTCCTCACTATCAAGAGCCGCATCCATAATGTTCATGAGCTCCATTGCGCTACGGAAGTTAATCTTCTCATCGCGATCCGCCCATGTAACTTGGCCCTGCCAGCTTTCGTTTTCACATTTATTAATATGCACTACGAAAGTTGCTTCTTTATTTTTGTCTGTCATCACAACCACCTCCCATGGATTCTAAAATTATAATAGCACATATTACGTTATATAAAGCATTACTTTTTAAATTTTTAGGTGTTTACTATTAAAATATAGATTTTCTCATGTCTATCATCATATATTCCAAGTACATAATTCTCGCTATAATTATCATTTGGGTTCATATCAGCAAGATACTATTTTCCAGTACTGATATTAATAAGATAATCATTTAAATCTTTATTATCTTCTGATAAACAAAATCTAATATGATTTTCATATTCTTCATCAGGTATCTCACTCCATGTACTTATATTAATCTTTTTTTCATCATAATCCACAGAATAAAGCTCTATACCATCTCCATGAAACCCTCCTGAATCATTATATAATTCAGTAACATAGACATCTTTTAAATCAAGAAGATAAATAGCCTTTGCTAATTGAGTCCCATCTAAATACCCTGAACTAAAATAATAACTTGGAATATGCATTAACCATTTTAAGGAAATAAACAATATGAAATATGCAAGCATAGTAAGAACTACTATCATTACTATTCTACGTTTAGTCATGAGAATTCTCCTCTATTTTCCAAACAACTTTTGTGCTCTTGCATAAGAGAAATTATACTTTCTAAAGCCCTCATAGTTTTTCTTAGCGTATTTATCCCTGCTTGTAATGTGTAAATCAAACTTGTGGAGAAGATTTTCATCGTTTACAAGAGCAGGTGCTGCATCAGTAGAAAGGCTACTTAAAATATAGTCAGTAACTGATCCATATTCATCAATCTTGGCATATTTATCTTCATAGGCACGATTTTCAACAACAGTAAGATCATACTTTGCTATCTGATAATCTGGATTCGCAAATACGAAACATATGTAAGCTACTGTAATAGCTATCATACAAGCCTTAAATACAGGAAAGCTTCTATTTAAAACTGCCACCATCAAGAATGCAAGCCATACACAAAGCACTGCCAAAAACCATAATACAAATAGTCTAAGGAATGTAAGATTATAAACCTGGATGTACATAACCATTCTTACAACTGCTGATGCAATCATAATGTAAGTGCAGGCCCCAATGAAAAACATCACCCAATTTAGTACCTTTGATTTCTTAAACTCTCTTGTGCATACAGAAACCATAACAACATTAATCAAGCACACGGCGAGAAGCTGATAAAAACCTTCATGTGCATATTCAGCATATGTGTATCCGGAAGGAAGCTTCATAGAGCCAGTGAATAAAAACACTACTTGAATAAGACAAAATACCAGGTATACAACTCCGATAATTGATGAAAAAGTAATGGCTATAATAGGATTTTCTTTTCCTTCTCCACGAGCCTTTATTTTCACATCTCCCCTATCTAAGACATATGGAATAAGGTAAGCTGCTAAAAATGCTAGTAATAAAGTACATATAATTCCTACTATATCCCCAAAATTATCAGGCAGGTGAATTGATTCTACCATCTTTTCAAGTAAGCGATTGAAAACAATATCTGCTGAACTTAATAGTGATATAACAATAAATAGCATTGGAATGGCAACTATAATACCAATAACAATCGCCGAGATAACCTGCTTCTTTTCATTATTAATCTCTCCACCTCTGCCTTTAAACCACTGTCCAAGGTCAAAAAATGGATTAAGAAAATGTGCAAATGGCAAAAATATAGAAACTATAATTCCTCCAAACCAGCAGGCTATATCCCAGCCTGTGGTATCTATATAGAGATATAAAACAAAACTAAAGAAAAGCAGGAAAATTGCTACTGCATCTAAAAACAATAATGCTCCACTAGTAGTCATACATTTATGAATCGACAAAAGCATAAGAGAAACTACATGAAATATTCCAAGGACTTTATTGCCACTGCGAGATCTTATCAAAGACAATCCATCCTTTTTTCTAAGCAAATGTAGTAACACCAATGTTATCAACATAAAAATTGGATATGTAATTCCTGAATGATTTCTATACAAGCAAAAAGTATAAACGATAGAAAAAATCAAAGAAATAATTCCGTATTTACGAAATACCTCTGCACTGCCCTTTTGTTCCTCAAGCTCAACCTTTTGAACAGCAGGTTTAATTTCCTTTACCATATCCCTTATTTCTGACTCTGAATAATTTGGTCCTGTGTAAATCTCCGCCATAACATCCTCCTTTAAGACTCTGCGTTCTCTTCTGTATCATCTTCTATGTATTCTAAAATGTCTCCTGGCTGACAATCCAAAGCCTTACAAATTGCATCAAGGGTTTCTAAACGAACTGCCTTAGCCTTATTATTTTTAAGGATTGAAAGATTCGCTAAGGTAATGCCCACCTTACCAGCCAGCTCCGTCAATCCTATTTTCCTTTTTGCCATCATGACATCTAAATTTATAACAATCATCGTAGCTCCCAATCTATCCAAACTAAATAGTCAAATCATTTTCCTGCTTATAACTAACTGCCTTATCGAAAACACAAGCCAACACCCTGCTAAACAAGCCTGCGAAAATGAACACTCCAGCAATAATAACAGCCGCCGGTGTGAAATAAACAAAGCATCTTAGAAGCTTTAGTCCGCCAATGACAAATGCATATATTGACATACGAACCAGACTGCTAACATTTTCCTGAACAAAGCAATCATCACGAATGACTGTCTTCATCATCTTTCTAAGCTCCCAGAGAATCATAAGGGTAGATGCTCCAACAAGCATTATGGAAACTACCGCATATGGATAATGCTCTAATATCTGGGCATACTCCGTTGTTTCACCCCAAAACTTCATAACAAGCTTCACTGCGTACTTAAGACCAAAAGGAACTGCTATTTCCATAATCAATCCAATGAAAAAGCATATATCCAGTATCGTCTTTACGAATTTGTTTAATTTGTTGTCCATAAAATCACTAGTCCTCCTAAAACTCTTTCTAAAGATGTTATAACACTACAACTTTTGTTTTGCAACAACTTTTTATTGTTTTACGATAAATTCTTTCTGAGAAACAAAAAAAGACGCTTTCGCGCCTTTTTTATTCAAAATCTAATTCTATCGGACAATGATCAGAACCAAATACATCAGTATGTATCTTGGCATCTTTCATTCTGTCTTTCATATCCGCAGATACGATAAAGTAATCAATACGCCATCCTGCATTCTTTTCTCTGGCCCTAAAGCGATATGACCACCAAGAGTAAATATCTGTCTGGTCTGGATAGAAATGTCTGAAGCTATCAACAAAACCAGCCTCCAGTAGCTCTGTCATCTTCTGACGCTCCTGGTCTGTAAAGCCTGCATTCATTCTGTTAGTCTTTGGATTTTTAAGGTCGATTTCCTCGTGAGCAACATTTAAATCACCACAGAGAATAACACCCTTCTTTTTATTTAATTCACACAAATATGCTCTGAAATCATCCTCCCAGACCATACGATAATCAAGTCTCTTAAGCTCATTCTGGGAATTTGGAGTATAACAGGTAATGAAGTAATAATCTTCAAACTCAAGAGTAATAACTCGGCCCTCATGGTCATGCTCTTCTATGCCAATTCCATAGGTTACAGAAATAGGCTCCTTCTTTGTGAAGATTGCGGTTCCGGAATACCCCTTCTTTTCGGCATAATTCCAGTACACATGATAGCCTTCCTTCTCACACTCTATCTGACCTTCAGAAAGCTTTATTTCTTGAAGGCCCATAATATCTGCATCAATGCTGTCAAAAAATTCCCAAAAGTTTTTACCTATTACGGCGCGAAGTCCGTTAACGTTCCATGATATAAATTTCACAATACACCTCATCCGCCCCTCTGGGGCACCTTCCCCTCAAGGGGAAGGCTTAATTTGTCCTCAATGCATCTATAGGATTAAGATTTGCTGCCTGGTGACTTGGAAGGATTCCAAATACAATTCCGATGACCATCGAAAATACAACAGCAATCATAGCAGCTGGCCATGAAATAGCAATTGGAGTTCCACTCATAATAGAAATAATCTTTGCAAGACCTATTCCACTTACAACTCCAAGTACACCACCCATAGAAGTAAGCACAGCTGCTTCTGTAAGGAACTGCCACATTATCTTAGTTTTGCGTGCACCAATAGCCTTCTTCAAACCAATCTCAGCAGTACGCTCTGTAACAGATACAAGCATGATATTCATTACACCAATACCACCAACTAAGAGTGATATTGCGGCAATCCAAATAAGCATGGAATTAGTTGATGAAGAAAGCTGCTGTAATCTTGTAGCCTGCTCAAGCAAATCCTTTGACTGATATTTAATGCTGCTGTCATCAGGATGAATATTGCCGTTCAAGATATCAGCAGTCTTTTTACCTGCTTGTGTCATGTCATCAGTAGAATTAGCTCTTACAAGAACATTTTCAGGCTCATCATAGCGATAACTTATTGGCCAATCACTAACTGGTATATAAATTTCACCAGATTCATCCTGCTTGTAAGTCTCATAATCAGCCATAGTATTAATAACAGGCTCAAATGTAGAACGAGCTGCAACAACACCTACAACTACATAGGAATCTCCACCTATCTCGATTACTTTTCCGATAGGATCTTCGTTTTGAAGAAGTGTAGAAACTATAGCTTCATCTATAACACAAACCTTTTTATACGAATTTACTTCTTTATCAGTAAACAATCTACCATGTTTTACTGTTAAATTAGCTGTACTAAAATAGTCCGTCTCAACACCCTTTACATAGCCACCATTCATAGATGCATTCTGATAATATACACCATCATAAATATTTCGCACGGTATATCGGCTGGCTGATTTAACCTCTGGAATTGCTTTGATATCATCCATAAGCGAATCTGAAACCTGAGGAACACCGTAAGGTGGCGCATTATAGCTCATTTCATAAGGCCAATCATTCTGATAGAGCTGAATATCAACAGTATTTGAGCCAGAACCAATAAGGTTCTCCTTAATCTGCTGATTTGTACCTTCAATAGTAGATACTATGGCAATAATAGCCGCGATACCAATAATAATACCAAGCATTGTCAGGAAAGACCTGAGCTTATGAGTCCATATACCTCTAAACGCTAAACGTATATTTTCAAACATTATCCCAAGCCTCCATCATCTTCTAAATATTCTACCTGCTCACACTGAACACCCTCAATAGCGCCATCACCATAAGGGAATGCAAGATAGTCATCCATTGTTAATCCAGACTTAACCTGAGTCTGATAACCCCATACAGTCTTTCCAACTTTAACATATACTTTTTCTAGTCTGTTAGAATCATTCATTCTCATTACATAACTTCCACCTGAATCTTTTCTGATAAGGTAAACTGGAATGTAAATGCCCTTTTCTTCCTGTCCTGAAGGTGTAATGGAAATATCAACGGCTGACCCAATTTCAATGCCACTGTTCTTATCAAAGCTGGCCTTGAACTCATAGTTACTACTATTAGAATTGCCTTCAGACCAGAAGTTTCCTCCGTCTGTTGCAGGAGTATCACTTATAGAAATGACTTTAGCTTCAGCAGTAGCGCCATTATCCCAGCAAGAAATAGAAACTGTATCGCCTATCTTTAACTGATCAAGGTAAAACTCGCCTATACTTCCGGAGATATAATACTCATCAGTAGCTGTTACAACAAAAAATGGCTGTGAAGTATTGTAGTTATTAATATCCTGAACCTTAGAAACAGTACCTGAAACCTTAGCAACAACATCACCTGTGTCGGTAGTATTTTCCATTGTTTCAAGCTCATACTGAAGCTTACGAATCTCCAAATCCTGCTTCTTGATAGAATCCTGTGCATCAGCTATAGCAGCATTAAGCTCATCTGCTTTCATCCCATCTGGTGGTTTCTTTTCGGTAGTAACCTTTCCATCAATATCATAGCTTGTTTCACCGACAAGCTTTCCTGTATCATAGTCAAAATATGTTGTACTACGCAGGTAGTTCTGAGTAGTTTTTCTTTCTTTAGCTGTTAAGTCACCATTGGAAGCTTTACTTTTTATTTCAGAAACAGTACTTTCATCTGCAGATTTAGTTTCATAGATATCTTTTCCACTTTCATCTTTTCTTCGGGCACCACTAGCATCACAGCTATATACTAAATAGCTAAATCCCAAAGAATCGCCATGAATGTCAAAGATTTCCTCAGCAACTGTATCTCCATCCTGATAGTTTTCATTACCAAGTGTTATACTACCAGAAGCCTTATACTCTATTGCCTCTACATACTCATAATCTGCATAAACATCCTGCCAGTACACATAATCAGGAGCTGGCTCTGTCTTCATAAGACGATCAAGCTTAAGCTGCTCAACACTAAGGTCATGGGTAGCCTTTGCAATCTGAAGCTTTTTGTTATTAATATCCTGTGTTTCCTTCTTTACGGATAAAATAACATCCCCCTCATCAACATGATCTCCCTCTTTAACGTTAACGCTTAAAACCTCAGCCTTTGTAGGAAGATATCCCATCTGAGATTTATCTGCTGTTACCTGACCAAAGCTCTGTATGTCATCACCCCAATATGAGTCTGTTCCCATATTAGATAAAGGTGCGACCTTAACAACCTTTTTACCTTGCTTGTAATTGTATCCGAAGTATAGTCCTCCAGTAACTAAAGCTGCCAGCACCACAAGAATGAGGAGTATTTTAATTGTCTTCTTCATGAGTGCCCTCCTCTAGTCCATGAAATAACTGTCCGTCAACAATTCGATAAGTCTTCTTTGCATGACTGGCAATATTAGCGTCATGGGTAATCATAATAATTGTTGTACCTTCGTTATTAAGCTTTTGGAAAAGCTCCATAATAGCTGCACCTGATTTCTGATCAAGAGCACCTGTAGGCTCATCAGCAAGAAGAACCTTTGGATTATTAACAATTGCTCTTGCTATGGCAACTCTTTGCTTCTGACCACCTGAAAGTTGATTAGGGCGGAATTTAACTCTGTCTGCAAGTCCTACTCTTGTAAGGGCTTCAACTGCTCTACGCTCACGCTCACGCTTTGAAACACCAGCATAACTAAGTGGAAGAGCTACATTTTCAATGGCATTTTCCTCATTCATAAGATAAAAACTCTGGAATACGAAGCCTATAGAGTTAAGGCGTAAATCTGAAAGCTGTCTGTCCTTCATCTTAAGGACATCCTTTTCTCCGAAGTAATAAACGCCTGATGTAGGTTTATCCAAACATCCAATAACATTCATCAATGTACTTTTACCAGAACCAGAAGGTCCCATTATAGCAACATATTCCCCCTCGTCTACTGAAAGGGAAACATTATTTAAAGCAGGTACGGAAGTCTCACTGCCCGACTCACCATACACTTTATTAATATTTTCAAGCTTTACTATCATCACTATTCTCCCTCAACAGTACTAACTGTGCGCATACCCTCTGTCATATCTTCCATTGGATATGCAATCTTGGTGTCTTTATCAATACCTGATACCGAATATACCATCTGCTCCTCGTGATAATCGCCAAGCTCGATGCTCTGTTTTACAAGCTTGCCATTCTTATCTGCCCAAACAAAAGGATTACCCTCTTCATCATAAGCAATGTAGTAATCGTATAAATATGTTCCATCGGAAAAATCCATCTCTGGAGCACTAGTCTGACCAAGCTCGATATATAGATGCTGTCCCATCATGAGACCTTCGCTATTATCCAATGTAACATAAAATGGATATTTAGTAGAGCTATCTTCTGATGAAACTCCGCCCGTATAATTATCTGTATTATTTTCCTGCTTTGACTCAGTATCAATCTTTGTGATTGTTCCACTCCAGGTCTTTTCCTTATCAACTCTAGAACGAAGTGTAACGGGCTCATCAACATTGATTGACCAAACATTCTGCTCGTTAATCTGACCCTTAACTCTCATCTCCTTAGATGCAAGGATAGTAATAAAAGTACCATCAGATGTGTAAGGATTAGTATCGTCTGCTATCTTTGTGATAACACCATCGACTGTAGAAGAAACTGTAGCATTTTTAATCTTCTTATTATTCTCTTCAATCTTAGCCTGAGTCTGTGCAATAGAATTCTGTGCAATGGCAATGTCATGCTTTAAACCTTCAATCTGATTTGCCAAGTCCTCACGCTTTTCCTTGTCCTCGTCAGTCTGACCTTTGATTTTTGCCAAATCATTTGTAAGCTTCTCAATATTTCTGTTTGTCTCGTTAATATTGATATTCTCACTTTCAATTGAGAAATTATACTGAACATTTTCGGCTTCAAGACTATCAGATTTGTATGAGAACAATGGTGTACCTACGGAAACTGTATCACCCTCAGAAACGAAGACCTGGTCAAGCTCTCGCTCAGAACTCTTAGTTACAGATGTAGATTCCTGTCCCTCAACAATCCCCATAAATACATCCGAAGAATATGAGCTGTTTTCACCCATAATTTCAGATAATGACATTACATATATTTCAGATGAGGAATCCGAAACAGCAGAACCGCTGCCAATTAGACCTGATTTTAGAACAGCAAAAGCGCCGCCAGCTACTATTGCTGCCACAATAAGAAATATGACTATTCTTTTCTTCATAACATTTCCTTTCGCCCAAGAAAATTTCTAGAACTAGGCACCAACTGTTCTAGTTCTGATAATACAGTTATAACATTTAAAAAGGAGCATTGCAATAGAACAATGCTCCATAAATGTAAAATATTGTATATTTATCTACACAATAGTGTTTCTTTAGTAGATATATACTTGTCAGCCAAACAAACCACCCAAGCCTCTCTACATCTAGGCAATTTTGTAATATTCAAAGGCCACATATGACTCTCAATTACATTTTGTGTATGTACACCAATTCCAAAATGTGCTTTGGCATTTTCTTTGGCTGTGTTTGAATGAGAAAAACCATGAAGACCATGGCCTCCATCTGTCTCATGCCAGTCATATAAATAGTAATCGTGTAAAAATGCTCCTATGGAAAGCACCTTTTCGTTACAACCGATATGGAATCTGTTATTGATCCAATAACTAAGTCTCGTTACACTTTCCACATGATCATATGTAGTAATTCTTCCGTGTTGGGTATAATTCTTCATATCCTGAACACGTTCATCATTCTTAATAGGCGCAAGAATAGAATTCAATCTTGCTTCTTCCTCTGCTCTTAATCTCATAAAAACCTCAAAAAATAAAACTAACCTCTCTGAAGTCTTAAGGATTGTATCAGAGAAATATGTTTATGATGTGACGGTCAAATGACCAAATTTTAAGCTTTGTCTGATTATATTATTATCTGTATCTATAGAAACTATCTGTCCTTCTACCATCGTTAAAGGAGCCCATTACAAGGATTGAGCCTGTGTGATTTACCTCTGCCATGCCTACTTTTCCAGCATCATCTTCGTTATAAGAAATATAAAAAATAAATATTGGCTCGGTAAAAAAGTAGTCGTATCTTTCCTCATCGGAAAGCTGTTCTTCCACTTCCAGACAACAATCCCCCCTGTCTACCAAGAATCTACCTGCGTAATCTGTGTCCTCTCTAGCAAAAGTAATGGTATACCCCTGATCCTCTGGAAAATCCTTTTGAAGTTGCAACTTGGCTGCTTCAATATCAGAAACAGCAACGGGCTCATTATCAGAAACCTTAGCTTCTACAGTAGGATTATAACTTGGAAGTGAAAACGCAATTGCTAACAGCCATATTTGCATAAATAAAATCAAGGTTAAACAAATTACCGCTGCGTATTGAAATATTTTGACTGAATTTTTTCTATTATCTGGAATTTCCTCGGTCTTTAGGAATTCTAATTTAGGGAGCTTTATCTCCGGTATCTTAACCTTAGAAAGCTTTATCTCCGGTAATTTAAATTTTGAAAAGTCTATAGTAGGCAATTTAAATCTCTTAGTTTGTTTATTCTTGATTTTATTTTTAGCATAATCACTGCCAAGTATAGTCTCCATGCAGTGATTACATATAACACGATTATCTGCATGCTGCCCGCAAAGGACACAGGTATCATCTATCTTAACACCAGCTGCTATATCGAATATACGAGTCTTAAAACGACGACCAAAAACAGAGTCTAGAATTCGTCGTTCGTTTTCTAGCCTCAATATCCCCTCAACAACTTCCATTCTTGTAAAATCGTATTTGGAAGTAATGCTGGCCATATACAATAATTCTTGTTTTAGTTTGTTGTCGTCCGCCATCAACGTCACCTTTATGCTTAGTTGTTTGCTTTACGATCCATTCCCTTAAAACATAAATATGCAAGAAGTTTATTATCCCTTTCGAGGACCTTTCCTGCATAAAGAATACCGTCCTTATGTACCTCGGCACGAACTATCTGAACCATAATTCCAAGACTGATATCAATTTTGTGTGCAACGTCAGCAAAATTAATCTCAACTTTATCTCCAATAGTAACCCTATTGGCATTTCCCACAAATGACACGCCTCTATCACTGACATCCAAAACTGTGACAGCAAATCTTCTACCATCTTCCATCATGGCTGAGCCAGGCTTCTTAACCATGACTCTCACATCCTCACGTCTTTCGCTGGATGCAGCTATTGTTCCGAAATCACTGGAATCTATAGCGTAATAATCAACGCCTTTGAATTTAACAAGATGAACTGCAACATTTTTCCAAACTACCCTACCACCAGTTTTTGGATCAATACAGTGCAACGAAAACGACATACTCTTAGGAGACCCCTGAGTAAAATCCACAACCGTGTCATTGTATACATAAGGCTTAACCAACGCTCCTGTTCCAGCGTTGGTTCCAACTACCTCAGTTTTCAATTCAAAAGATGAGTCACCAACCAGGATTTCAAGTGTTACAACCTGACCAGCCTCAAGCTGTTGAAGTTTCATTGTATTCTCCCCAAATTCAAATCTTTGTATATATTATATATGAACGCGCTGTGCAGATTCAACCACATGCTTCACAAGAATACTTGTGGTAACTCCGCCAACACCACCTGGAACAGGTGTTATTGCATCAACAATTGGCTCTGCCTCATCAAAAATCACATCACCACACAATTTGTTCTTCTTATCATTCCAGCTGATACCCACATCGATAACAGTCTGCCCTTCTTTAAGATAATCTGCTCCTACGCTTTCCATCTGTCCTGATGCTACAACTACTATATCGGCATCTTTTGTAATAGTTGAAACATCAACTGTCTTTGTATGGCAAATAGTTACTGTAGCATTCTCATGCATGAGCATCATCGCAACTGGACGACCTATTACCAGGGAACGACCAATTACAGCCACCTTCTTTCCAGAAAGAGCGACATCATAAAACTTTAAAATCTCCATTGCTGCCTCAGCTGTACAAGGAGCAAAACCAAGATTAGTATTAGTAAATACTCCAGCAAGAGATAAATCTGTACAACCATCTACATCCTTATCGGCACATAAAAGCTTTCTGGCTTTCTCTCCATCGATATGCTTTGGAAGAGGCCTGAACATAAGGATTCCATGTATTGTTATATCATTATTTAATTTATCTAATGTGTCAAAAAAGTCTTCTTCTGATACATCTTCTGGAAGAGCAAATACCTTTACCTCTACGCCAACCTGCTCACATCGCTTTAACGCTCCACGCTCGTATGATAAATCATCTGGACGTTCTCCCACTCTAAGAATTCCAAGAGTAGGTGTAATCCCTTTTGCCTTTAATTCCTCAACATCCTTTGAAAGCTTTTCATTTAATGCTTCAACAACATCTTTTCCCTTTAATAACTTAGCCATCTATCTAACCTTCCTATAATCTATTCCAAACATCATTGTAAATCGAATCAGCTCTATCTACATATTCTTTAACAAGGGTATCTACACGTCCATCCAAATCATTGGCATATGCTCTGTCCTTCATTGATTTTGTGTTAATTTTCACATTAACTGCAGCTCCTTTTATAGCTCCCTGAAGCATAGCGACACCCGTTGCAGCATCACTAATCATAATCACTGAACCTTTATCAGCAAATTCTCGCTGCAAATCCACCGCTTCACAGGCAAGCTCCAATATATGCATAGGAACTGATGCAGCATCCCTAAGACATTTTTCCATAATATCATCTCTGACCTCAGCCTCTTTTGGTAGAGAATATGCTTTTGAGAGAGGTTCAAATGCAACAGCATCATCTTCAATACATTGTAATAAATCAACTCTAAGTTTCTGAGACTTTTCCATCAGCTTTAATATTTCTGGTTCTACATCAGCATATTTCTTCTTACCAACTGTGAATTCACCAACCATATCCCCAAGAGCAATACCTATTGAAGCGACAAGAGCACTGGCACCACCGCCACCCGGAACAGAAGTCTTAGAGGCAAGAAGCTCCGTAAATTCAGAAACGCTCGAGTTAATTAAATCCATAATATATTTCTCTCCTATCCTTTATAAATATATAAACAAAACTCCAAAGCTTTGAATCCTCAAAGCCTTGGAGTCCTATGCCTTTAAAAAATCAAATATTGTCATCTGATTGGAATCAGATACTAATGAGTCATACTTTTCCTGTTCCTCAGCAGTCATCTCTCTGTGGAACACATATGTCTCCTGTTTGATTGTGCCATCTTTATCAAAATACAACTGTCTGTAATTGATGTTCTCCCTATCTGTCATACAGTCTTTGAAATCCTTTCAAGTCACCATTATAAGCATATTGTAAGACCGTTGCAAACATTTTATCGCCAGTAATAGTTGCTATTTATCTATCTCAATTCCAAACTCACTTGGTAAAAATCTTGGGCAAACATTGTCAGATGTAACAATAACTGATGCAGCAAGTGTTGAGCCAATTTCACATGCCTCTTCCATAGTCTTTCCATAAGTAAGGCCAATAGTAACGCCTGCAAAGAATGAGTCTCCTGCACCTGTTGTATCCTTAACGTCTACCTTTCTTGCTGGAACAAAACCTGTATTTCCATCAATATCAGCATATACAGCACCCTGTCCACCAAGGGTAACTATCATCTTCTTAATCTGAGCTCCCTGAATCTTCTTTGAAAGAATATCCTGCATTTCCTCTGGAGTCTTCTCAGAATAATCATCCATAAATAAAATGCCTGCTTCCTGCTGATTACATACGAAGCATTCAACATTCTTAAGGAAATCACGGCGTTCAACTGCAATACTCATATTTGAAACGGCTGCATAAACCTTAAGATTATACTTTTCAGCATACTTGAACACACGCTTAATTGTGTCCTTTTCCATATCAATCTCAAGGGCAATGCTGTCTGCATCCTTAAAAATCTCATCACCCTGCTCATCAAGAATATTATTGATTTCTGAAAGATCTGGACGTTTTGAAATGGATGCAACCACATCACCATGATTATCAAATACAGCAAGCCACTTGCCCATTCCATCAGGTGTACGGCGAACAAATCTTGTATCTACCTTATGATTGTTAAGCTTGTCTAATACACCTGTACCAATACCGCTATCATCAACAAGGCTTACGAATGTAGGTCTAAGCTCTACATTTGCAATATCCTCAACTACGTTTCTACTAACGCCACCATGTACTTCTTCCACAGTACCTACATTTCTACCAGCAGGGATATAACTTGCTGTAGAGTGCCCTTTGATATCAATAAATACTGCTCCTAAAACTACAATTCCCATGAAATCTATACTCCTTTTAAAAATAGTATTTTTGATTATAACACTACATGCTATAATATCAAATAATTGTGTTAAAAAATTTTTCTTAGAGGTATTTTTATGATAAAAGTTGACCTTATCACAGGATTTCTCGGTAGCGGAAAAACTACCTTCCTTAAAAAATATGCAAAATATTTTATGGACAAGGGGCAGCATATCGGCATTCTTGAAAATGATTACGGCGCTGTAAATGTGGATATGCTTTTGTTAAATGAGCTTCGCGGTGATAATTGTGAGCTGGAGATGGTCGCAGGCGGATGCGATGCCGACTGCCATAGACGACGTTTCAAAACTAAGCTTATTTCAATGGGAATGAGCGGCTATGATAGAGTCATTATAGAGCCATCTGGAATCTTTGATGTTGATGAATTCTTCGATTCCTTAAGGGATGAACCACTTGATAGATGGTACGAAATCGGCAATGTAATCACTATCGTAGATGCCAAGCTTGATGAAAATCTTTCAGAGGATTCAGATTTCTTTTTGGCTTCTCAAATTGCAAATGCAGGAGTAATTGTTCTAAGCCGAAGCCAGCTGACAGATGAAAAACATATCTCAGCCACTATCTCCCATCTTAAAAGAGCTGCTGAAAAAGCAAAGCTTGATAAAGATATTGAATCAATTGTCTTTTCTAAGGATTGGAATGAATTATCTGAAGAGGATTTCACTAAAATCTCAGGCAGTGGTTACAGTACCCATTCATATATAAAGAAGCTTGGCACAGATGATGCAGGTTACAAGACTCTTTACTTCCTGGAACTTCCTATGAAAAAGGACGGACTTAAAGAAAAAATCGATGCACTTATGTCTGACCCAGCCTTCGGCAAAATATTCAGAGCAAAAGGGTTCTTCAAGGATAATGAGGTATGGTATCAATTCAACGCCACTAAAGAAGATTTTGAACTAAATCAAATGCCTGTTGGTCAGGAGGTCTTCATTATTATCGGTGAAGAAATCAATGAAGAAAAAGTAAAAGATTTTTTTGAAGCAAAATAACATACAACCACCAATAATCGAGTAGGAGGCGGTGACTAACCGCCGTCCTCTCACAGCACCGTACATACCGTTCGGTATACGGCGCTTTCAATAGTTGACGTGCACAGACTGATAGGCCGTGGCTAAATCATAAAAGCCACTGTTTATCAGTCTTTCTTTTGTCATAGCCATATTGACTGCGACTGTATGCGTGGTAAACCAATGACCGCGCCGACTGTTACCAGCCATGTACGCCAAGTCCTCGGGTACACCCATCTTAATCAGATTTCGCACCTTTGTCTTGGGCTTCTTCCATTGTTTCCATATACACATACGTATTCTGTGATAGAGCCATTTATTGATTTCGTCTATGTTTTTCTTCATGCTTGCTATACCGTAGTAGTTGAGCCATCCTCTAGCATATACCTTGATTTTCTCAAGGCTTGGCTTGATGGACTGCATAGACTTACGGGAAGATAAATCTTTCAGTTTTGACTTGAACTTCTTCCATGACTTTGGATGAACTCTGACAAGAATGCCACTTCCGTTCCTTCCCAATGCAAAGCCAAGGAATTTAAAATTTCGGATTGCAAACACGCTGACCGTACGACTTTTCTCTCGATTTACTGTTAACTTCAGTTTCTCTTCGAGATATTTAGTACTGCTTTCCAAGAGTCTCTCTGATGCTCTTTTGCTTTTCGCTAGAAGAACGATGTCATCTGCATATCTTATGCAAGGTACGCCCCTTTTCAGAAACTCTTGGTCAAACTCATTAAGGTAGATGTTCGCAAGTAGTGGTGATAAATTTCCTCCCTGCGGTGACTCTTCCTCTGTATCAATGACCACTCCATTTTCCATTACTCCGCTTTTCAGATAGCGCTTTATGAGCTGAACTACGCGCTCGTCCTTTACATTCTTCCTGAGGAGATTGATTAGGATTTCGTGATTTAAGGTATCGAAATATTTTGATAAATCTAGGACTACCGCAAATGTGTAGCCTTGTTCTGCGTATTCCTTTACCCTCTGTATGGCATCCTTTGCGCTTCTGTTAGGACGATAGCCGTAGCTTCCATCCGCAAACAACGGTTCATAGATTGGCACTAACTGTTGAGTTATTGCCTGTTGAAGTGTTCGGTCTATCACGGTGGGTATGCCAAGCTTACGCACACCTCCATCTGGTTTTGGAATCTCAACTCGCCTGACTGGCGATGGGGTATACTTTCCACGGTATATGCGGTCAGTTAACTCCTGCTGATGTTCCTTAAGATACGGAAGTGCCTCTTGGATAGTCATTCCATCAATACCTGGCGCTCCCTTGTTAGCCTTAACTCTCTTATACGCTCTGTTAAAGTTATCCTTATACAGTATTGATTCCAAGAGCTTTGGCTGTGCACTGTCTCTTTCTTTCCATATCCGATTGAATGACCTAAGCGCTTTCGCATACCCTTCGTGTTCCGCACTATCTCTTTGCGAACAGCCATTATTGTCTATGTTTTCTGCCATTAACGGTCATTCCTCCTTTCTCGGTCATACTTAAGACTCCTACTGATTCGGTCCTTCGGTTAGCATGTCCATGTTTCCATGTCCATATCCCTACTATGACCTCTGCTGACTTCTGCGTGTTCAGCACCGCCTCGTTTCCTTGTACGGTGGTTACTCCTTTCAGAGCGTTTCACACAGACCTCCCTAGGTACCACACGTTTCTTCCTCTCCATCCATCTGCCTCATTTATCATGCATGATTCCGTGTAGTTATTGGGCTTCGACTTGTAATGCAGCCTTACCCTCATGCATAACCTCGTATGAGATTTCTGTACGTCAGACCAGAGATTTGCCCATGAGTTAGTATGTTCCTCACATCCAGCTTCCTTCAGATTCCGCCTCACGACGGACACCCTTGCTTTCGGCTATATCCTTCCCACTACCGGGCGGATTCGGGACTTTAACCCGTTAGAAACGTGCGCCGCTAGGCGCACTTAGTAAAAGAAGGATTCGCATATGCGAATCCCTCTTTCGTTTAAGGAATATTAATTAGAAAAAGTGTAGGTACCAACTGTACTCTTGTTGCCAGAATTTCCTGAAATGTAATAACCTAATCCGTCTACAAAGCCTGAATTAATATCTACCGTCTGTCTTCCATTACCATCTGAGAAAATCAAACCTTTAATATCCTTTGGAATCTTAGCTGAATAAACAGATTCATTGTACTCATTCTTCTTTACATATGTTGCAGCTTTTCCTGGCCATCCTGTTGTATCACTTCCGCCCCATGTATATACATATACATTGCTCCAGTTAGCATTATTTGAGAAGTACACTGTAATTTCATTCTCGATTGGTGGTGTTGGAGTTGGAGATGGAGTTGGTGTAGGCGTTGGGGTTGGTGTAGGTGTTGGAGTTGGTGTAGGTGTTGGGGTTGGTGTAGGTGTTGGGGTTGGTGTAGGTGTTGGAGTTGGGCCAACATCTTTAAGTAGAACTGCAATACCTGTTGATCCAACGTGACCTCTGATATTTGATCCATCTACTGTAAATGTGCTTCCACTTACAAGATCCTTATATGTACCACTTCTAAGTGTACTTCCTGGATTTGAAACACTTACATCCCAATTTGAACCTGAGCCTAAAACAAGTGTAGCACCTGACTGTCTTGCTACGATAGCTACATTTCCATATGTAGAATAATATTCCTTCTCGCCTGCACACTGGTTATGAAGCTTATTTACTGCAGCAACTTCAGGGCTTGTAAAGTGTGTGCTTCCCTTTTCGCCAACCTTGATTGCTGTCTTTTCTTTAGCATATGGTCTTGAGAAGTAAAGTGCTGATGAATTTGCTTTTGAACCAAGGATTGCATATGCTCTGTCAACTTTGTTCTGGTCAATATACTTAGTCCAGCCGCCCTCCCCTTGCGAATGATTAGAATATGTATCGTGACTTTCAGCGAAGTAAATCACCTCATTGTCCTCGATACCATTTGCTGTTGTCCAATAACCATAGCTGTATGGAACAGAGCCCTGATTTAAAGCCTGCATTACTGTAGCACTATAAACTGAATCAGTTACAGACATATAATCTGTATACTCGCTCATAAGTCTTTGTGCGTATGAGTCATTACCGACTACAGGCTGATCAAGAATCTCACCATAATTGAAAATTGAGTTATCAATTACATTTCTCCAGAAGCTGCAATTTTCTGATGGAACAGAAATGTGCTTTGCAGCATCCCATCTGATTCCATCAACTCCATCAGACTTAAGCTGAGAGATGTAATTCTTTACTTTATTCTGAACATAAGGATCCTCTGAATTAATATCTGGCATACCGATATCTCTGTGAGTAATCTGATGACGATTGTTGTAATCAATACCGCCCCACTCGTTATGCCAGTGACTTGAATCCTTAAGGCTACCATCGATGTTTGCGTGATCGCCAGCAAGGTGATTTGCTACTACGTCGACTACAACCTTGATTCCATATTTGTCTGCTTCCTGACAAAGTCTTCTTAAGTCACTTTCTGAACCAAGACCTGCATCGCCAACATAAAAACCATTTGGCTGGTAAAGCATGTACCAGATTCCACCTCTTGAGCAGCTTGCTGCCTGTGCTGGTGAAGTCTGAACTGTAGAAAAACCTGCCTTTGCAATGTTTGGAAGTTCATCAATAATCTGCTGATAAGTCCAGTCAAAGCAATGTAAAATATTGCCATCTTTAATATTTGACTGAAGACCGTAAGCACCGGTTTGTGCAGCCTCTACAGTACCAGCATTAAAACTAAAACCACTAAATACTAATCCAGAAGCCAATAAAAGTGACAATACACAATGGCCCATTCTTTTGTTTAACATTCTTATCCTCCATTTTTTCATACATTAAATAAATGGGATCCCCTTCTTTGCATTTGCGCAAACGGTTCCGCTTTAACCGGTTTTTTGGAAACGTTTCCAGCTCATGTTGATATTAAAAATAGCTGATAATACACACCTGTGTCAATATTATTTACCATTTTCGGAAACAATTACAAATATTGATTAGTCATTTTGTATAAATTTTTTTAAATTTGCGCAATTCTGCGCAACATTTTCATAATTTATGGACAAAAAAAGAGGACCCTCAGGTCCTCAAAATCTACTCAGCAATATTTATTGATTAGATAAGATAACAGCCTCATCTTTATATGCTACTCCATTAAAAGCATGCTTAAATGGAACAATATCTCGCTTAAAATTAGGTGAGAAGAATTCTCCATCAACACCAATTACTAATTCTAAATTCTGATCATACTGACTAAGTTTTTCAATAATATCTTTGATTTGCATTATAATTCTACCTCTCTTTTTAAAAACAAACGAGTGTTATAATACAATCATATGGAAATTATAACAATACCATAAATACTCAGTTGTGTATGTATCACAGAATGTTCACATTTAGCCTTCTACAATCTCACCAGCTATTGCGGTAGCAGCTGCAGTAACAGGGCTAGCAAGATAAATCTGCACTTTACTTGTCCCCATTCTGCCAAGGAAGTTTCTATTGTTTGTGGCAACTACAACCTCGTCATCCGAAAGAATTCCACCTCCACGACCACAGCAAAGTCCGCAGCCCGGTGTGGTAATGATAGCACCTGCATCTGAGAGAATCTCTAATGTTCCATCTGCTAATGCCTCACGATAAATCTTTCGGCTTGCAGGTGTAACAATAAGTTTTACAAATGGTGCTACACGCTTTCCCTTAAGAATTGTGGCAGCAGCCCTAAGATCTTCTAATCTTCCATTTGTGCAGGAACCAATAAATACCTGATTTACCTTTGTTCCTTTAAGTTCCTTTACAGGCTTAATTCTATCTACAAGTGATGGACAAGCACATACTGGTTCGAACTCCTCCGCCTTATATCTAAGAATTTTCGAATACTGAGCATCATTATCTGAGCAAAGCGCCTTAATACTGTCATCATAAGGAATCTTACAATAATCACATGTCTTTTCGTCGGGTGCAAAAAGACCACATTTCGCTCCAGCTTCAACGGACATGTTTGACATAGTCATACGACTGGCAACACTCATGGCATCCACAGTACTTCCTGTAAATTCAATTGCCTGATATGTAGCACCAGAAGCAGTTAAATCACCAATGATTCTGAGAATAATATCCTTTGAGGTGACATTGCCCTGCAAAGTACCTTCAATTTCTACCTTTATAGTTTCAGGAACCTTAATCCAAAGCTGACCTGTACCAAGAATTCCTGCCATCTCGGTATATCCGATGCCAGTAGAAAATGCACCGACACAACCATATGTAACTGTGTGACTATCTGTACCAAACGCAATATCTCCTGGCTTTACATAACCAGCCTCTGTCATAAGCTGATGGCAGATTCCATCTGTTCGATGAACATTCTTTATACCATATTTATCAGCAAACTCATCTCCAACTCTGAAATGTCTGCTGTCATCTACCTGTGTAGCTGGAAGAAAATGATCATAAATCAGCACCACGCCATCTGGCTTTGCCACCTTCTTAAATCCCATCTCCTCATATTTCTGCACAGCAAAAGGTACCATGATATCATCAATCATGCACCAATCTACATCTACAGTAACAATATCTCCAGGTTTGACTTCATGTCCAACCTTATTTCCAATTATTTTTTCAACAAGTGTATGTCCCATTTATTTCTCCCAATCAATCTAATCCATTACGCTTTCTCATAGCCTTTACAAGACCTCCTGCCTCCAGAATTTCAGTAAGGTTTTCTGGGAGACTTGCTATTGGATAGGATTTGCCATTAACAATGATTTCCTTTCCAGGAATCACCTCTGCCTCATCACCTTCATTTACCTCGTCATATAAATCAGGCTGCTCGATGAGAAGCAATCCATTGTTAATAGCATTTCTGAAGAAGATTCTTGCAAATGATTTTGCAACAATGCAAGAAATACCAAGAGCTTTTACAACCTCTGGTGCCTGCTCTCTTGATGAGCCACAACCGAAATTATTTCCTGCCACAATCATATCTCCTGGCTGAATCTGGGCTGCAAGTTCGGGTCTCAGTGGAGAAAATGCATAAGGCTTCATCTCCTGCACAGTCTCAAAAGCGAGATACTCTGTAGGTAAGATGATGTCTGTATCTATGTCGTTGTCCAGTTTCCAGATTTTACTCATTACAGTACCTCCGCTGATGTGATGTAGCCTTTGATAGCCGATGCTGTTACAGTAGCCGCTGATGCAAGATATACGAAGGAATCCTTATGTCCTGCGCGACCTTTAAAGTTACGTGTGCCCGTAGAAATCAGAGTCTCACCCTCTCCGATGACACCCTGGCATGCCCCCCAACATACAGAGCAGTTAGGATTCATAACCATTGCTCCTGCACTCATAAATATATCAAGCAATCCTTCTTTAAGTGCCTGCTTGTACACCTCTCGACTGGCAGGAACCACAAGAAATCTAACCTTCTCAGCTACATGCTTTCCTTTGATTACTTCAGCACCAACTCGAAGATCTTCTATACGTCCATTGTTACAGCTACCAAGGAAAGCCTCGTCAATTTTAGTACCTTCACATTCTGAAACCGGAACGATATTATCCACAAAATGCGGCTTTGCAACGATAGGCTCAATTTCAGATAAATCAATATCAAAAACCTCTGAAAATACAGCATCATCATCTGATTTGAAAATAGCCTTTGGCTCTCGGCCATGAGCTTTAAGATAATCAAGAGCCACATCATCTACTTCCATAAGCGCAGTCTTGGCACCTGCCTCAACACAAAGATTACAAATAGAAATTCTGTCTGCAATAGAAAGACCTTTTAGTCCCTCTCCTGCAAACTCCATAGCTTTATAATTAGCGCCGTTTGCAGAGATTCGACCAATAATAGTAAGAATTAAATCACGGGCATAAACACCTTTCTTTAAGGAACCATGAAGATTAAATCTAATTGTCTCTGGAACAAGAAGCCACGAGGTTCCTGTAACCATTGCATAAAGATAGTCTGTACAACCAACACCTGTACCAAATGCGCCAAGAGCTCCATATGCACAGGTATGTGAATCTGCACCAAAAATAAGCTCACCCGGACGAACGTGCTTTTCCATCATTATCTGATGGCACACACCTTCTCCTTCATAAAATGTGATACCATGCTCTTTTGCAAAATCACGCATCTTTTTGTGACTGGCTGCTGTCTTAGGACTATCAGCAGGAATATTGTGATCAATAATCCATACCAGCTTATCCTTATCAGCAATTCTCTGCTTTTTCAAGTTGTTATACATATCAATAGTAAGATGTGTTGTACCATCATTACTCATAAGTCTGTCTAAAGTAACTGTCTCTATATCGCCTGCCTTGCAGCTCTCTTTCCCCGCCGCAAATGCGATAATCTTTTCTGCCATAGTCATGCCCATAATATTTCTCTCCTTTTACTTATTTAACGATGCAATAAGTCCACCCTGATCCAAAATTTCCTGCATTTTAGCAGGCAACTTCGTACATGCGAATTGCTTGTCGCCTACAGTGATGACTCCGGCCTGCAAATCCAGTTCCATGTCATCGCCATCTTTTACAGCATCGTAAAGTTCTTTGCTGACTATTACAGGCATACCAATATTAATAGAATTACGATAGAAAATACGGGCAAAGGACTTTGCGATAACAGCCTTCACTCCTAGAGCTTTGAGCACACTAGGTGCCTGCTCACGAGAAGAGCCACAGCCAAAATTCTCATCGGCTACAACAAAATCTCCTGGCTTTACCTGAGATGCAAAATCCGAATTTAGGGACTCAAAAGTATGCACCTTCATTTCGTCTATTGTAGGGAATAGCAGATACTGGGAAGCGATAATCTGGTCAGTATCTACATCTTTGTTAAATCGAAATACCTTACCCATAATTCCTCCTGATGTCAAAATAATATTTCATCTATTGTAACCTAATTCTTTAGTGATTTAAAGAGCTAAATTACAATAATTATTCCCTAATCCAAACCTGCATTTCATTTTCTCCACGATTTGCCCATGCATAATATGGAATGAAAGTAAGTTTTACGTCCTTAAGCGAAGGTCTTTCTTTTGTGTATAGACTTGATTTACTTCTAGCATGAACCCTCTTTCCTGTTGTTGTTAAAAGTCCAACACCATTAAGAAGATTATTATCAAATCTGTATTCAAAATGTGCGTTTAATGGCAAGATAAGACAATTTAAATCATCCCCATTATCAACACCTTCCAAACAATAAATTAATGGACCTCTGGAAACTGCCACCCTTCCAACATCCTCAGAAACATGTGGATTGGCGTAGTTTCTAGTCACAGACATATCAAAATTAACACCAATTACCACCGACGAACCTGGTGCCACTTCGATATAGTGATAACCTTTCTTTGAATCAATTTCTACAAGATTACCGCCTACTCTTATTCTGAAATTTTCAGACCAGGATGGAATTCTAACCCCAATTTTTACATCAACGCCCGAATTATTACTAACGTAAAGACCAGCCTGTTCATCCCAAGGGAACCCTGTAGTCTGTTTTATCAAAACTACTCCATCTCCCACATCCAGTAATGAGTCAGAGTCCATGTACTGATTAACTAAAATAGTATTATCATTTATCGTATATACGAAATCGTCAAGTGATGCTATCATTCTGGCCAAATTAGGAGGACAGCATGCACATCCAAGCCATGATGGTCTTACAGGTTTAACATGACTCTTAGCTGGATCCTTTTTAGATTTTAATGGATTTACCTCCAATGGATTTACATAGAAGAAATGCTTACCATCAAGGGCCATTCCAGCCAGCGCACAATTGTATAATGCTCGCTCCATCACATCTGCATATTCTCCATTTGGATCAATTCTTAGCATCTGACGGGCAAAAAACATAAGCCCAATTGCTGCACATGTCTCACAATACATGGTGTCATTTGGTAGATCATAATCCAAAGTAAATGCTTCACCATTTACAGTTGAGCCTATGCCACCTGTAATAAACATTCTGCAATCAACAATGTTGTCCCACAAGGTTCTGCATATCTTTATAATCTCCTCATCACCAGTTGTTGCAGCCAAATCCGCAAGAGCAGTACATAAATAAACCACACGTACAGCATGTCCTTCTGCTGTCTTCTGCTCAGATATAGGAGCATGATTCTGAAAATATGTGTTAGGCGCATTTGCCACCCAGTTTAATGCATTTGGTCCTTTGTATTTTCTAGCCTGTTCCCTAAAGAAATCAGGATGTTTACCTCTTTCTGTAAGGAAGTATTTTGCCAGATTCAAATATCGGTCCTCGCCAGTAATATGGTAGAGTCTAAGTAATCCAATCTCTATCTCTTCGTGTCCATCATAACCGTGAATTTTTCCTTCCTCTGGGCCGAAATTTTCGTCTATATTATCAGCACATTTTTTTGCAATATTAAGGACTTTTTCATTGCCTGTAGTCGTATAATAAGCCACTGCAGCCTCAATAAAATGCCCCATACAATAAAGCTCATGGCTTCCTGCCAGGCTCTGATATCTATACTCTATTCCAAGAATTGAAAAATAAGTATCAAGGTAGCCATCTGGCTCCTGAGCTGCTTCAATCAGATCTATAACTGCAAGGGCATTTTTCTCCAACTCTGGATCCATCTTCTCTCTTAGAGAATATGCTACTGCCTCAAGCCATTTATATACGTCACTATCCTGGAATGTCCAGCCATAATGAGTACCCTGAACCCTTCCTGCAGCGACCTTAAAATTTTCAATAGCATGACTTTTCTCACTAGGAATATTGGCATCATCTCTCTCTTTTTCAATAGTGATGCCTGCAATATCATTCAAAACCTGCCACTGATAAGGGATCATTTCTCTACGAACAAGATCCCTGTATCTCCCCCAAAAACTTGATGTAATCTTTACACTCGACATACCATTCTCCTTCAATCAATCTGTTTACTAGATAACCAAATTATATCAAATCACTTCTAATAAGTGCTCATTTTTTTGATTTTGTAGATATATAAAATTGTCATTTTTATGTTTTCTATTTAGTACTTTTTTTTATCACATTTATGACTTATCATATTCTTCTGTAAAATTAAGTTTTGAGGTGACAAACTATAAGAAGTCAATAGATAAATGATGTTTTATTAGAATCTCAAAAAAAGCATAAAATTAGTAAGCCATCTGAATTTTGTATATCAGATGGTACATACATGAAGGTTATTGGCTTTATTTATCGTACTTTTGAAGGATTAAAATCGATGTCTTGCTTTTCTAAAGCAAAAATAACTCTAACAAGCTTTTTAGCGACATGAGTTATAGCTACTCGATGAGGCTTTCCTTCGGCTCTTTTTTTGGCATAGTAGGTTGCAAATGTCATATCAAATCTAATCAATGGCAAGCAACAATTTATTAATGCATATCGAAGT
>NZ_FQYQ01000039.1 GCF_900141825.1 Pseudobutyrivibrio xylanivorans DSM 14809
TTATCGGGGTGTGGCTCAGTTTGGCTAGAGCACCTGGTTTGGGACCAGGGGGTCGCAGGTTCGAATCCTGTCACCCCGACTTCAAATTGAATATACATATGCGGGTGTGGTTCAATGGTAGAACATCAGCCTTCCAAGCTGAATACGTGGGTTCGATTCCCATCACCCGCTTTTTTATTGGATATCTGTAATATCCGCGAAATCAATTGTTTCATTTATTTGACCGATTCCTGTTTTTTTCATCAAGATGATTTTCTGGTGAACGGAATCGATTTTTTTTATTTGTTCATTTACAGTCACATATTTTCCCCCCGCTTTACTTGTATCTGAGACAAAGTATGTTATAGAGACTGAAGGAAATGTACCGTTTTTGATAGTATCTGAAAGAACGTTTAATTTCTGAGAAAGGACCTCTTTCATAGATTCTTCTAATATTTTTGCAGAATCAGTAATTCTAGCCTCCTCATTAATCATGTCTTCATAGCCAGTAAGTGCTGCAAAAGGAGCAAATTGTGCAGCTCTGTCGTATAGGCTCATATGTGGATGAGTTTTTGATATATGGTGTGGCATATCTATAATATCCCCATATATTATTCTAGCATCATGTTTATTATTAATCATTTTATTACTCAAAATGTCTACTCCTAAATTATTCTCCTGAAGAATGTCCTCCGACTTGTTTGTTTCTCTTCATAGTCATGGCACCGTCCTGTAAATTCATACCTTTTAAGACAGCATTTTTTCCAAATCTATCATGTATAGCAAGAGTTGCCTTTTGAAGCATTTTTTCTTTTTCTAAAGCGATATTTTCTGCAGTATTTTCTTTTTCTAAAGTATCATAATCTGTAAATAGATCCATTTGAAATGGTTCATCAGGCGGAATTTTGTCAGTTGGAATCAGATTACACGCTACTACGTTAATCCTTCGAACAAGAAGATCATTGTCTATAATTCCATCATAAAGCTTAGTCATCGCATCCATTATACGAGATGTTGAACTAGTCCATTTATCTAGATTTCTAGTTCCATGTGCATGACATGGCAACGGTCTACCAAAATGATCTGTTGTAACTTCTCCATTATATCTTTTCTTTGTTCCAGCGATTATAAAAGTAGAATCTTTAATAGTTCTTCCTTTATGACCATATTCTAGACTTTCTCTATCATATCCAATGGTAAGCTCGACTTTTTTAGTAACTAAATCTTTTCTAACTAGATCTAGTGATAGTAGTTCAGTCATCTCTTTTACAATAAGCCTGGCTTTATCTGTAGTATACGGCTCCATCAGAACCTGACCACTTGAAATACTATTTGTTTGAGGTTTATATTTTTTTATTGTAGAAATCTCAGTTGGTTCCCATCCCCAAGCATGATCTATTAAAAGTTCTGCATTTATACCTAATTCACGGTATAGTAAATCCTCATTATTTATACTAGTCTTTGCAATGTCTCCCATAGTGTAAATCCCAAGTTTGGCAAGACGTTTGCTTATACCTGTACCTACACGCCAAAAGTCGGTTAATGGTTGGTGACACCATAGAAGTTCACGATAGCTTTTTTCATCAAGCTCAGCTATTCTAACACCATGTTCATCTGCAGGTACATGTTTTGCTACAACATCCATGGCAACCTTAGATAAATACAAGTTTGTTCCAATCCCTGCTGTAGCTGTGATTCCTGTTTTGAGAAAAACATCATGTATCATCTTCATCGCCAAATCATAGGCACTACAAGAATATATATTCAGATAAGCTGTTACATCAATAAAACACTCATCAATAGAATATACATGAATATCTTCATCAGAAACGTATCGTAGATAGACAGAAAATACTTCCGTAGACACATCCTCATACCTCTTCATCCTAGGCGGAGCAACAATATATGTTAGCGCTAAAGAAGGATCATTTTCTAATTCAATTGCATCTTCTGATGAGCCTGAAAATTTATATTCTCCACTTTCAGAATCTTTTTGAAGAACGCCAAGAGATTTTGCCTTTTCTAATCTCAAAGCATTTATTTCCTTTACTTTTTGGACGACTTCAAATAATCTGGCTCTGCCAGGAATCCCGTATGCTTTTAGTGATGGACTTACTGCAAGACAGATAGTTTTTTCAGTTCGGGAAGGATCTGCCACTACAAGATTAGTAGTAAGTGGATTAAGTCCTCTGTCCTGAAGCTCACAAGATGCATAGAATGATTTTAAATCAATAGCTATGTAACTTCTTTTCTTTTCCACAGCAGTCCTCCTTTCAAATATACGAAAATTTGTTCGGTATAGATACTATACACCCATCAAAACTTCTTTGCAACAATTGAAATAACTACACAACACGTATATAATGGGTACAGTGTTTTTTGACATCACTAATTTTAGAAAGGGTGGAATTTAGTTTATGAAAAATATAGAACTAAGAGGTGCTAAATAGTGTGCACACCTTAATTTTTTAGGTATATGACATATAAAAATACAACTAATTAATTAAGGAGATACAAAATGAGAAATATAATTATAGAACAAGAAATGTACCGTTTGGCCGTTGAACTAATTGAGAAAAGGTACCCAGAAGGCTGGGGCGGTGCTGGTGTTGTCCATACATCAGCAAATCACTATTATACCAGTGTGTCAAATGATACAGCTAATTCATCAGCATGTTTATGTATAGAAACAGGGGCGATGCTTGAGGCACATAAATATAATGAGAAAGTAACACATTGTATGTGCTTAGTAAGAGATGATGAAAATTCAGAGTTTAGAGTGCTATCACCATGTGGCATATGCCAAGAGAGACTTAGATATTGGGGCACCGATGTTCAAGTGGCTGTTACCACAAAGGATAATGATCTTAAGTTTATTGAATTAGCAAAACTCCAGCCATTTCACTGGACAGATGCATATCCTGAAGATGAATTAGAGCATTGGGAAGAGGAATAAAAATAAGCCTTATTACAAGGGAGAGAAGGATACATATCCGGATCCTCAGTAATAAGGCTTAATCTATATGTTTTTATAAATCTACAGAGCCTACACAGTCTGTATTAGCAACGAAGTAAATTTTGTTTTCTTCTGGTTTGATGTAGATATTGATGGATTCTAGTTCCTGTCCTTTGAACTGTTTTTTAAATCCTGACTGTGCTTTCTTTAAGCAAGCGGCTTCGCTGAATTCAATATTACCATACTGAACCACTGCTGATGATTTTACTGCTTTTTTACTACTAGTGGATTTTTTTCTTGTACCTGTTTTCTTAACTGCCATGATAAACCTCCCCAAGGTTAACTGTGTGTTATTAGTTACTTATGAATTATTATAAGCAAAAATGGGGAATTTGCAACTTTATTACTCATTATTTGATTTATAGGGTATATTATATAGCAAAAGCCTCCAAAGAAACATTCCTATCGTCTATGTACATATCACATGTAATTTTTCTTGAATTATTACCATAGAGCTCCACTATCTCAGGAAGATTATCATTGATTGCATCAAAAGTAAGACCTTGCTCATTACACCATTTTAAAGCATCAGTTAAAGCCTGTCCGGCTCTGCAAGTCCATAGTATTAGTTTGTTACCAGCAGCCTGTTCTTTAATTAGGTAATCAATAAGAGGCCTATTTGGTTCACCAAGTGCAGGCCAATTGCTATAGCATAAAGTACCATCAAAATCTACGGCTATAATCTTATAATCCATAGGCGCCCTCCTTTTAAAAGTTGAACACGTGTTCTCGAACGTTTGTGTGTATATAATATACCCGAGGAGTAGATTTGTAAACCGAACAAATTATTAAATTTTCTTGTTCTATTTTTGAAATGACTTTGTTATTTGAAGTAATACGTGAAAATTACAGACCTCAAAAAGAAGACTGGAAGCTTGACCTCAAAGTTGATAATTTGGCAGAACTTAAAAAAGGCATAAAAAAAGATGATGAAAACTCATCATCTTTTGCTGCGGAAGGCGGGACTTGAACCCGCACGCTCGCAATGAGCACAAGATCCTTAGTCTTGCTCGTCTGCCAGTTCCGACACTTCCGCATAGCGTGATGTCTCACGCAACGAGATTAATATTATCATTCAAATACACACACGTCAATACTTAGAGAAATAATAAAAACATTCAAAATATTCAGTAATATCAATAAAAATATCACGATAGTAGGAGGATCAATATGGCATATAATCATACTGTACAATATTACGAAACAGACAGGATGGGAATAACACATCACTCAAACTATATAAGATGGATGGAAGAAGCTAGAATTGACTTCTTATCACAAATAGGATGGCCATATAATAAATTAGAATCTCTTGGAATTGTTTCCCCAGTAATAAATGTAGACTGTGACTTTAAGAAAACAACTACTTTTGCAGATGCAATTGAAATCACCGTTAGAGTAATAGAATTCAAGGGAGTAAAACTCAAACTATCTTATGAAATGAAAAATAAAGATGGCGTTGTAGTGTTTACTGGTACATCATCACATGCATTTCTGGACATTGAAGGAAAACCAATTCGATTGAAGCAATCTTTTCCAGAATTCTTCGGCTGTTTATGTGAATTGATTGAATAATATTATATAGAGGATATGACAAAAAATGATATTCATAGAAATATAAAACAAACAGCTTTGTTGGAGCAAGAGTAATAAGCTATGAAAGAGGATATACTTGTAGCTGCTATTGGAGAAACGGGCTACACAGTACAATCAGTAAGTTTAGAGCCCTATAAAAAGAAATTCTTGGGATTGTTCTAAAAATTTCTGGGGGATATTATTAATGAATATTATATTAGGTCCTGTAGCAATACTGTTACAGGACTTTTTATATGTACTAACTGGACTATATGTTGTTTTACCCTAATTGATACGATATAATGGGAATCTGCCACTAGACAACACTGTCTACCATTGAAAATACGGCATTTCTCGCTTTGTGTCGTGTTCATTGTTTGCATGGTTTACTAAGCTAGTGAGTGAAGGGGGAACCTAAATGGACCAGAAAAAGATTGGGCAATTCATAAAAGAATTGCGGAAAGAAAAAGGAATAACTCAAGAAAAGCTTGCGGAAAGATTAAAAGTATCTGGAAGAACTGTTTCACGATGGGAGACCGGTAGCAATATGCCAGATATTTCTCTTCTAGTTGAAATTGCAGACTTCTTTGATGTTGATGTACGCGAGCTCATTGAAGGAGAAAGGAAAAGCGAGATGATGGATGAAGAAGTAAGGGAAGTGGCCACTAAGATGGCTGACTATGCTGATGAAGAAAAGGGGACATTATTAAAGCGAATTCAAATTACCAGTTTTGTCGGTGTAATAATTTCAATACTATCAATTGGTTGGCAATTTTTTGTATCTTCAAGCACGGATACTTACGAATTTAAATTATCTATATTTATATCATTTATTATTCTTGGAATAATGGCAGTTATAACACTGTATGTGACTGGTCTGCTAGAGAAACTTGTTAAGAATAAGCTTCTAATGTTAGGAATAAAAATTATAACAATTGCAAGTTTGGCAATAGTAACTTTGGTTATTCTGTTTTATGTAGGATGCTTCTTTTTTGCAATGCTTATCTTTGCTGGGGATATATTTTTCTCAAGAATACAAACACATACTGATATTGAAAACTATTCAAATTATATTGGAGAAAATGCTGTAGCTGAATATTCTAGTAAATGGGGAATGGATGAAAGCATATTCCCTGACAAAATCAGTGATTCAATGCAGATAGATGAGTTTAGTTTCACATACTATAATCCTTGGGATGCTGAATATGTTGGTTATCTTACAGTAACATATTCGCAGGATGAATATGATAATGAGTTAGAAAGACTTTCTGGAAAAAGACATGATAAGTATGAAGGTCTATATAGCGTCTCAGGAGAGCCTAAGAATTATTCTGTTTTAGCTATGGAAACAAGTAATGATTGGGGATTTATCTATGCCTTAACTCCTGATTCAGATAGTACTTCAATTACATATGTAGAAGTTGTTTTTCCAGGAAAATTAGAGATGAAACTTGATAAATATCTCCCGAAACAATATCAACTTGATGGAATGGATGTCAACTAAATTTAAATAAATGCTTATAGTGGAGGATAATGAAATGCAATACAGATTAGGTACATATAATGACTTGGATGATATTTGTTCATTGATAAAGCAGGCCATTTCAGAGATGGAAAGCCACGGCATTTATCAGTGGGATGAGCTTTACCCTATGCGAGAAGATTTTGCAAAGGATATTGAAAAGAACACACTTTACTTGGCTATAGATGAGGATGATTTGGTGGCAATGTATGTGATAAGCGCAGAATATGATGAACAGTACGAAAATGCCAAGTGGGAGAATGATGGTAACTCGGCATATATCTTGCACAGATTCTGTGTTTCACCTAATCATCAAAATAAGGGGATGGGAAAGATGGTTTTAAACCATATCGAAGAACAGATTAAGGATATGGGGTATGAATCGATAAGATTAGACACCTTTACTGAAAATCCATTTGCCCAGAGATTATATCGTCATAATGGCTATGAGACCAGGGGTTATGCCGATTGGAGAAAGGGACGTTTTGATTTGATGGAGAAGAAATTATAAAAAATAAAGAAAAAATTTAGAACGATAGAACTAATATAGCTGCCTTCTTTTTTAAATGGGGTAGCTATTATTTATAATTTTATTTATGCTACTATAGTTGTCAAAGTCTCAATAGTAAAATTTTTATGTCTACATTATTATTGGTAAAAAACAACCACAAGTGCTAAACTAATCGCAATAGAGAATTATAGGAGAGTATATAAATGGAAACAACGAGCGTATCATTTTGTACTTGCACAGACACCGCATGTCCGTGCCATCCATCAAATCACGACAAAGGATGTACTCTATGCATAGCAAAAAATCTATCACAGCGAGAAATTCCAAGTTGCTTTTTTAAGAAAGCTGGTGGTGAAAAACCAACTAAAGACTGGTATTTCGAAGACTTTGCAGCATTAATAAATAACTTAAACAACGAGGAATAACATATGAATCTATCTACAATTCATCACATAGCTATCATCGTATCTGATTATGAAAAATCAAAAGATTTCTACGTTAATAAGCTTAGCTTTGAAGTAATACGTGAAAACTACAGGCCTCAAAAGGGAGATTGGAAGCTTGATCTAAAAGTAAACGATACAACAGAGCTTGAGATTTTCGCTCCCCAAAATCCGCCAAAAAGACCTTCTTTTCCAGAAGCTTGTGGACTTAGACATCTAGCTTTTAAAGTAGCTAAAATAGAGAGAGTAGTAACAGAACTGAATGAACTTGGCATCGAATGCGAACCAATCAGAACCGATGAATTTACAAATAAGAAAATGACGTTCTTCTTTGATCCAGATGGATTACCTTTAGAGCTCCATGAATAAAAAATGGCATAAAAAATATGATGAAAAATCATCATATTTTGCTGCGGAAGGTATGAATCAAGAGGATTGCGCAAATAGCATGGGTGTTGGAGATGTTAAATATCCCAGCTCCTTTTATTTGTAGAGAATAATCTTTCTGTTATCAAAAATCCAAAGCGTGGAAATCACACATATGGAAAATGGCTAGGTAATCATAGGAAGCCCGGAAACAGAGATTATATAAAATTAGCCATAGACAGAGCCATAGAAGATAAACCAAAAGACTTTAAAGAAATGCTAAAAATACTTCAGGAAAAATACAATGTTGAAGTTGATGATAGTGGTAAATATATCAAATTCAAGGCAGAAGGACAGAAAAATTTTTCCCGAATAAATTCACTAGGAGCTGGATATGACAAGGAAGAAATCGAGAAAAAGATTACTGGAGATTATAAAGAGAAAACCCCTAAAACTGAAAAAAACAGGACTCAAACTAAGGAAGAAAAGCTTGGATTATTAATTGATATTCAACAGAAGATTAAAGAAGGAAAGGGAATAGGATATGAAAAATGGGCTAGAAAATTTAATATGAAACAGACAGCCAAGACCTTAAGTTTCTTGGCAGATAATGGAATTAATTCTTATGAAGAGCTCTCTGAAAAACATAATGATTTATATAATCACTATGAGGCTCTGCGATTAAAAATAAAGGAATATGATGCAAAGATGGAGGATATAAGAGTCCTTCAGGGAACTATTATTACTTATATAAAAACAAATGATGCTTATCAAAAATATAAGAAATCAGGGTATAACAAAAAAGTTAAAGAACAGTATTTAGATGAGATTACAGCGCATCAAGAAGCCAGAAAACATTTCAATAATTATGAGGGGGGTAAGGTTCCAAGAATTAAAGAATTAAAAGAGCAATATGCTATATTGAAAGAAGAAAAAGCAGAACTGTATAAGGAATACAACAAGAGTAAAAGAGTTTATGTGGAGCTTGCAGTAGCCAAGAAGAATATTGATTATATTCTTGAAAAGGACAATGAGATAAATCAGGATTCATACAGAAAGGACGACTTTGAGCGAAGCAGATAATTGTTATATTCTTAAAAGAAGCCTATAGGGCGTTGCTCCAAATTTATAAATTTTATAATTTGGATTAGGGGTATTAGGGAACCCCCTAACAAGCATTTTTGTGAAGTCTCGACTACTCGAGATTTTGCAAAAATAGGCAAATGGCTAGCCACTTGCCCTGCTTGCCAAGAATGCTGCGCCCAATCGGGGCGTACGGTCAGCATTCATATTAGCGTATCCGCGTCAGAAAATGAATGCAGCGAACTTCGGTGAGCGGGCTTGCATTCAATTCGCCTTTAATGGCGATAGAAAAAACAATATGTGGAGGGCAGCGCTCGTGGAAAAATGCTGGAAATAGTTCCAGCTCACTCGCTAAATAAATGCGCTTCGCGTGTGAACAAGGAAATGGCGAGTTACAAGCTGCAATTGAAGAAGTAATCTTTACTGGGGGCTGTTTTGGGACCCGTAAGATTATCCGCTGGGTGAAATTATCACCGAATATTCAGCGGCATTTTGTGAAGTGCACTTGTTGAAAATCAAAAACGTTATATAAAATTTTTCAGTATTTACAAGAGCTGAGGAGGTGTCCCTGGCTCTTGTATTTTTTTGTATGGAAACCTAAAAAATCGGGGCAGTTCCGATGACAATTTCTTAACTAATTTGACGTATGATTTATTTGGTGGAGGTTGTGGATATTGAGAAAAATGAAGAGAGTCCATATGGGTGGACTCTCTTCGCGCTCAATCTATTTTCTTGAAAATAGATTTCTTATGGCACAATACAAAGAGACAATAGCCGAGCCCGCCATACTGATACTATAAACGGTAGTTGCGATTTCTCTAATTTGTGATAACACGGTACTCATCCCCTTTCATTTTATTAACTCTTTCGAGTCAAATAAAATATGGGACGCTATCCCTCCGACCAACATCACAACGCCACAAGGGAGTAAGACAGTTTTTAACGGATTAATCACAGGCTGATGATATGCTAAAAAATAGGAGGAAGGCCTATGCAAATATGTCCTAAATGCAATGTCGAAGTAAATGAGACAGATCAGTTTTGTCCTAACTGTGGTTATAATTTTTCTGGCTACGAAAATAATTCATCAAAACAGGTAAAGATAATCATAATAGCGATTATCTTGGCTGTAGTTATTCTAGCAGTTGGTAAATATGTTTATGATTATTTTGCCAGGGTAAATTACAAAGTCAGAATGGAAGACTGTGCGTATACCATGATTGAAGGAGCTGCTAATGCAGAAACTGCTTGTAATATAATTGTTTCAGTCTGGAGTAATTCTATATGGAAAACGCAAGACATTGAAACTGATAAATATACTACCGATGAGGGCGGCTTCTTTTACGAAGATTTTAATGATGCATTAGATAGTCTCTTTGAAGATGAGGATTTTTTGAATGATTTGAGAGAGATAAATGATAATCTAGAAGAGGTAAATGACGAAATGAGAGAACTTCAAAATCCTCCAAAGGGATGTTCTCAGATGCACGATGCGTTTATGGATTTCTATGATGCTTATTATGAGTTAGTTAATTGCGCTCTTGATCCAACTGGAAATCTTGAATCCTATTCAAATGATTTCAGTGACGCAGATGAGGATAGCGCAAAATATTTTGATAAGCTCAAAGTTTATTTTGAATAAATTATTGATTTTTTATAATAGAGCTATTGTAGCATATGTGAATGGAAAAACTTTGCGTGATGTTAGCTTCATTTCACGAAAGATTTTTCAAAAGGCAATGTTATTGTTGAAAAAGCTTTTTTCTGTTAATATAAGTGGAACGATTTTTGGGAGTGAGTAGTACGATATGGTAAAGCATATTATTATATGGAAGTTGCAGGATAAATGCTTTGGTCCTAACATAGATTCCATTAAGACTAATATGAAGACAAGACTTGAGGATCTAAACGGAAAGATTCCAGGAGTACAAAGTATAGTAGTTCATACCGATTGCTTGAGTTCATCAAATGGAGATGTTGCTATGGAGGCAGTCTTCGATAATGAGGAAGCAGTTAAGTCATATAAACAGAACGAGCTTCGATTAGAAGTTACCAAGGAAGTGGTTGTTCCATTTGTTGATGTGACAACTCATGTTGAGTTTAAGTTATAAGAAATTTCAACCATCTTATCAGATAATACACAAATTTTTAGAATAGCCTTGCAGATGCAGGCGTGGAGTCGCCTACATCACTAAAATACAAGAAATACGTAAATGGCAAAAATGTGCGTATTTTCGCTGGTTTTATCGATTTTTCAAAGAAAAATCGATGGAGCTGGCTTTTTTATTGCAGGAAAAGGAAAGATTTAGTTATGATTGACGATAATATAGTTTTTATGTTGCTGGCAGCCATGTGTCTAGCTGCATTTTGCTTTGATTTAGCAGTAGAATTTGCAAAAGGTTTAGCTACATTACGTGAATGTAATGTAAAAGTAGAAGCGGTTCTAAGATATATAGATAAAGTGGATAGTCCAAATGATCGTTATAAACATTATATGTATTATCCTGTTTTTACTTATGAATATGAAGGAATAAATTATACGTCTAGCTCTCAAAGAAGATTGTATTTTCTTGAGAAAAGAAGATATTTTAATCATGAAAGTGAGCGTTTTATGATTAGAATTAATGGAGAGAATCCTAGACGATGTGTCCAAGGAAGTATTCTTGAACCTGCCGGTTTTTTTCTTATTTCTATGGCATTTATGACCTGGTTCTTTATGCGAGGGAAACTTTTATAAGATTTGACATAGTTAACGCAACCAAAAGAGAATCTAAAGTGAATGTGGATAGTGCTTAAGCACAACAACTATAGGCAAGACATTGCGAACCGTCACTTCCAGAGGTAAATGCAAAAAATCCTATATACCATGATTTTACAAAGGTTACTGCAAAAAATGTGGTAGCCTTTTTTAGTTGACAGGAACGGAAAAATAGTATCTTGTTGTGACTATTGTAACTACAACGAAAATGATTTAAGATAGAGTCGATGGAGGTGTCAGAATGCAGATTTCAAGCAGATTTACAATAGCGGTTCATGTGCTTATAGCAATTGAAACATTTAAGAATGACCATAAAATCACCAGTGAATTTCTTGCGTCCAGCGCAAATGTAAATCCGACGGTAATCAGAAGACTCTTGCAGCAGCTGAAGAAGGCGGAGATTGTAACAGTGAAGCGGGGAAGCGGCGGTGCCGATATAGAGAAATCCTTGACGGAGATAACGCTTCTGGATGTTTACAATGCTGTGGAGCCTGTCGAAAATGGACAGTTGTTTCATTTCCATGAGAATCCGAATGAGTTATGCCCTGTGGGACGGAACATTCACAGGATCATGGATCACAGGCTTGAAGAAATACAGAATGCCATGGAAGATAAAATGCGGCGAATAACCATAGCTGATGTAATGGCGGATGCGAACAAGCTGATAGAATTTTAAAAAGTTTTGTTGTAACACTTGACGTCACAACGTGGTGGTGGTACACTTCTGTTGTATCAATCAATATCACAACAAATGGAGGTATCAGAAATGTCTAACTATAGTAAGGTAAGTGTTGCAAGCAATCCGAGAACTGAACTACATGATCAGCTGGGACTTACAGGGGCTGAGATCAGCATCAACCATCTTCCGGCAGGTGCGAGTGTTCCTTTTGTTCATTATCATAAGACCAATGAAGAGATTTACATCATTCTTTCCGGCAAGGGAAAAGCGGTAGTTGACGGTGAGGATATAGAGCTTTCTGCCGGTGATATCGTGCATATTGCGCCGGATGGGAAAAGACAGTTCTTCGCGGCAGATGATTCTGAGATCAGCTATGCCTGTATCCAGGTGAAGGCAGGTTCTCTTGAAGCGTATACCGCCGACGATGCAGTAATCGAGTAAGTATGAGTTTTAAAGTTATGGGCATTTCTGCAAGCAGATGTCCATAACTTTTTATGTGGAGAGCTATGAGTATTTGTATTAAAGATCAGATTCAGAACATGAATCTTGTTATAGGGTGCACTGTTGGATGTCCGTACTGCTATGCCAGAAACAATACGAGGCGTTATCACATCATAGATGATTTTGAAAAGCCACAGTTTTTTCAAGGCAAGCTTCGTATGATGGAAAAGAAAAAGCCGCAGAATTTTCTGCTGACCGGTATGAGCGATCTCTCGGGCTGGCATGAAGAATGGAGAGAGGAAGTCTTTAAAAAGATAGCAGAGAATCCTCAGCACCAGTTTCTTTTTCTTACCAAACGACCGGATCTTCTGTCTTTTGAAACAGATCTTGATAATGCATGGTTTGGCGTTACAGTTACAAGAAAATCTGAGTTATGGCGTATTGATGCACTGCGGAGCAATGTGAAGGCAAAAAAATATCATGTTACCTTTGAGCCTTTGTTCGATGATCCGGGTAAGGTTGATCTTACAGGCATTGACTGGATTGTGGTGGGAACTATGACAGGTGCAAAGAGCAGGACTGTTAAAACAGATTCCGGGTGGGTTTATTCATTGACAGAACAGGCTCATGAACTGAACATTCCTGTATTCTGGAAAGAAGATCTTGTTCCGATTATGGGAGAAGAAATGATACAGGAAATGCCGGATGCTTTTAACAAAGTGCTGGAGGAACAGAGAATATGGAACAAACAGAAATCAAAGTAAATCATATAGAAACAAAAAGTGTAATGACAAAATCGAATACTCCTATTGGAGGATATTCGGTGAATCCCTATGTGGGGTGTCCCCATGCCTGTAAATACTGCTACGCATCTTTTATGAAACGCTTTACAGGGCATACGGAGGAATGGGGAACTTTCATGGATGTGAAAGACTGGCCTAAAATAAAGAATCCAAAGAAGTATGCCGGCCAGAAGGTGATCATTGGAACAGTTACGGATGGTTATAATCCGCTTGAGAAAACATATAAAAATACAAGAAGACTTCTGGAAGAACTAAAGGACAGTGGTGCGGACATACTTATCTGTACAAAGTCAGACCTTGTACTAAGAGATCTGGATCTGCTAAAAAAGATCAATGAAAATAGCAGACTTACAGTATCATGGTCAATCAATACTCTCGATGAAGAGTTTAAAGATGATATGGATGCGGCAGTAAGCGTAGAAAGAAGGCTTGCTGCAATGAAAGAGGTATATGCGGCAGGCATTCGTACAATTTGCTTCATTTCACCCGTGTTCCCAGGGATTACCGATATAGAAGCAATCATAGACAGGACAAAAGATCAGTGTGACCTTGTATGGCTTGAGAATCTGAATCTTCGCGGAGGTTTTAAGGCAGATATCATGAAATACATTTCCGATAAACATCCGGATTTGGTGCCGCTGTATGACGAAATTTATAACAAAAAGAACCGCAGCTATTTTGAAGCACTGGAAAAGAAAGCAGAAGAGCTGGCTAAAAAGTATGATTGCAGGTTTGTTGATAATGAAACTCCGTATGAGAGAGTAGAGAAAGGACATCCAACAATCGTAGATTACTTTTACCACGAAGAAGTAAGAGGAACTGCCAATAGTGGAAAGAGAAATGTAATACATAATCCTTGATTGAAGAAAAAACCGGAAGTTAATCGCACAAATTCAAATTTGTTTAACTAAATAAACATATTATAAGGAGCTGGTTTAGCTCCTTTAATTATGCCTATAATTTCTAGAACTAAATGCAAACTTTTGAATAAAGCTTGATTTTCCAAGAGTTACTGCAAATTATGCAGTAGCTCTTTTTTATTTAGTTCGCTTGACATCCCTAATTATATGTGATTTTTAAAGCTCTGTCATTAAAAAACGACATGCCAAAAAGGCCTTTAACACAAGGTTTCCAGGACTTAATGCTAAATGCCAACGTATTTACAAATATTGCATTAAGTTCTGCAAATCGATGTATGTTATACTTTACGTGATGATTTTACTTATTATCAAATGGTTTCCTCATCAAATATGGCTTTAAAATCA
>NZ_FQYQ01000010.1 GCF_900141825.1 Pseudobutyrivibrio xylanivorans DSM 14809
GATTTTTATTAACCGGCAAGTTAACAATCATTATTCTATGAGAGGCACTCATTTTTTACAAACCTGATATTTTTACCCTAACAGGAATGCTCCCTAAGATAAAATTTTTTTTAACTTGATTTATATTATTTTTTCAAGTTCCTTAATAATTTCTCCCATCTTAGCAAGAGCTGCCTCGATTGGAGCTGGTGTGGTGAGGTCTACGCCGGCAATCTTAAGAAGCTCAACAGGAGCATCTGTGCAACCTGAAGATAAGAACTTCTTGTAGCGCTCTACTGCTGGTGCGCCTTCCTTTAAAATCATATCAGCAATAGCAACTGCTGCGCAGAAGCTTGTAGCATACTGATATACGTAGAAGTTGTAGTAGAAGTGTGGAATACGAGCCCACTCATATGCAATTTCATCATCTGAAATCATATCTGGACCATAGTACTTCTCGTTGATTTCCTTATAAAGCTTGCAAAGATTCTCAGAGTTGAGATTCTCGCCAGCCTCTACCATCTCATTTGTAGTCTTCTCAAACTCAGCAAACTGTGTCTGACGGAATACTGTACCCTTGAAGCTGTCAAGATAATGATTGAGAAGATATGCCTTCTCCTTCTTATCTGTGCAGTTCTTAAGAAGGTACTCTAAAAGAAGAATCTCATTACATGTAGATGCAACCTCAGCTACGAAAATCTTATAGCCACTGTAGATGTATGGCTGTGCCTGATTTGAGTAGTAGCTGTGCATTGAGTGGCCCATCTCATGAGCTGTTGTAAACATGTCATCAAATGTATCTGTGTAATTTAAAAGCATGTATGGGTGAACGCCGTAAGCTGTAGCTGAATAAGCACCACCGCGCTTTCCCTTATTCTCATATACATCGATCCAACGATTAGCAAAACCTTCCTTAAGAAGATCCACATAATCATCACCGAGAACTGCAAGTGCTTCGCAGATTGTCTTCTGCGCTTCCTCATACTTAACAGTCTTTGCTGCATCAGGAATCATTGATGTGTAGATATCATACATATGAAGCTCATCTACTCCGAGGCACTTCTTACGAAGTGAAACGTAAGCATGCAACTTATCAAGATTAGCATTTACTGTCTTAACAAGGTTGTCGTAAACCTGTGGTGACACGTTGTTTGCATCAACAGCTGCTTCAAGATTTGAGCTGTAGTTGCGGACACGTGAATTAAAAATGTGCTGCTTAACTTCACCGTTATAGATGGAAGCCATTGTATTTAAATACTTCTCATAAACACCATAATATGCCTTGAATGCATCCTCACGAACTCTTCTATCTGCAGACATAAGCATTGGTACAAAACGGCCATCTGTAAGAACTACTTCTTCGCCGTTCTCATCCTTGATTGCAGGGAATGTCATATCAACATTCTTAAATGCACTGTAAACTTCAGATGGTGTGTTGGCCATCTCCTGAGTCATGGCAACAACCTTCTCCATCTCTGCTGAAAGTGTGTGTGCCTTTAATCTCTGGATTTCCTTAATCTGAAGTCTGTAAAGCTCAAGCTCTGGCTTAGAAGCGATAAAACCATCAATTACTGCTGCGTCGCAGGCAAGAATCTCTGGTGAAACAAATGCTGTTGCTGCACTAATCTTTGCATAAAGAGCGAACATTCTCTGTGACATAGACTGATGCTCTGTGTTTCCCTGGTCCTGATCAAAGATACGCTCAGCATAGTTAAATGCAAGCTCGAACTTCTCCTCAGTAATAGCGCTTGTTTCAAGAACTGAAAGAAGATTCTCAGCGCTCTCACATACCTTTCCTTGATATTTACTAATCTCAGCAAGCTTCTCCTCTATAAACTTAATGTCAGCTTCCCAAGCATCCTTACTCTCATACATTGCGCTAAGGTCCCATGTATCCTCAACACGAACCTGGTCGCGGCTTACTAATTCCTTTGCCATAAAAATGTTCTCCTGTCTAATAAATTTAGCTGAAAGATATTTTAACACATTTCAAACTTTCTACACCATTTTTTCAAAAATACATTGTATTCTAATATTACAGTACAAAATGTCGTTTGAAAGAAGGAGTCGTTTATGTCAGATAGCAGAGCAGATCTTATCAAAGGACTCAATCAGGCAATGAATGGTGGCAAGGAAGACGAGCTTGGTCGTCAATTCTTTGCAGATACCAACACACTTAAAACTGGTGCAGCTGGAGGAAATGTTGAAGTAAGTGTTCTTGTTTCAAAGGCTGAATTTGCAAGAATTGCCAGTGGCGTAGTGAAATATCACATCACAGACCGCCGCGGAATTGAAGATGGAAATGATATTATTTTCAATGAAGTGGAATCTGATGGATTTACCCAGACAGGTCATAAGCTGACCAAGAGAGTATGTGATGTTAAATCTTATCTTCAGGTGCCAGGCCTCAAAGATGGATTTAATATCGTGTCATTCTAAAACTTAATATCGAAGTAAACTGCGTACTTATGTACGCTGATATAATAGATGGCGCTGGACCACCCAGTTTAGATGGTTCCCAGCGCCACTTTTTTATTATGCCTCTGCAAGACTACGTGTAGTTGCACTTTTTTCTGCGTCGCTACAGCATGGGTCTTCTTTCTTTGGTGTCTCCTTCTTTGGAGCTGATTTGTCGATTGGTGTACTCTCACCGAATCCAAGCATCTCTGTCTTAAATGTAAGATCAGCTGCTGCAGAAGCAAGGTCTGTAGGAACTACAATCTTTGTTGCTCTACCATCACCCATCTTCTCTAATGCTTCAAGCTTCTTGATAAGAAGAACTCTCTCGTCCATATTTGCAGACTTGAGCATTTCAATACCACGAGCCTCAGCCTCATATACAAGGCGGATAGACTCAGCCTGACCTGTTGCACGAGCAATCTGTGCATCTCTTTCAGCCTCAGCCTTAAGAACGAGAGCCTGCTTATCACCTTCTGCTCTTGTGATAGAAGCCTGCTTGTGACCTTCTGCCTCAAGAAGAGTCTCTCGACGATCACGCTCAGCCTTCATCTGCTTCTCCATTGAACGCTGAATCTCTTCTGGTGGGATGATGTTCTTAAGCTCTACACGGCCTACCTTGATTCCCCAAGGATCAGTAGCCTCATCAAGAATTACACGCATCTTAGAGTTGATGTTGTCTCTTGATGTAAGTGTCTGGTCAAGCTCCAGCTCACCAACAAGGTTACGCAAAGTTGTAGCAGTAAGATTTTCAAGAGCAAGAATTGGACGCTCTGCACCATAAGCGTAAAGCTTTGGATCCTGTACCTTGAAATAAACTACAGTGTCGATTTTCATAATAACATTATCCTTTGTGATAACGTCCTGTGGTGGGAAATCTGCCACCTGCTCCTTCAAAGAAACCTTCTTTGAAACTCTCTGAAGGAATGGAATCATCACATGGATACCTGCCTGCCATGTAGCATGATACTTTCCAAGGAATTCGATTACATATACGTATCCCTGTGGTACGATTCTGATACCAAATGCTATGGCAATCAGGATAATGACCAAAATTGTAATTAATACTGGCATAACAATACCTCCTTTTCGATTGAGTATAATTACTCTCATTTGCTTATTAGTATAATAAAATAAGGAGCATATTTCTACACAGAAATTGCTCCTTTAGATTATTTAAGACCTGCAACTATCATAAAGATAAGGCTTTAATAATTACTCTGTTAATGCATCTGTCTTTTTCTTCAATTCGTCTTTGTAATAAACGAATGCAAACATTTCTATAACACACTGAATACCTAATAAAAGCATAATGAAAAACTGAACCTGACCTACAGTAAGAGTAGTTTGTGCACCTATATATGAAGAAACTAATCCCCACACAACAACCATAAACCACAAAACATTCGCTGAACAAGCCTTTGCCTTTGTGATTATTAATTTGGTTTCGGCATCCTGATTAGCTTTATATTTTACTCCGATATATATCATCCAAATTGCCCATGCTAAAACTAAAACTCCTGCTACAACACCCATTACTGCTAAAAAATTCTGACTTAACATAATCATTATCCTCCTAAATTTAAAATTATCTTATAAACCAATTACGTGTTTACAAATATAAACCACTGTAAAACTTAATATCCCGGAAATTAATCCAGCCGTTATCATAACTAATACAGTCTGATATGGACGTTTTCCGATTTCCTGCTGCTTGCTTTTCTCATCCAGACTGTTTCCATTCATAAATGTCACTATTTCCTTATAGGTAACCAGGTCATTTTCTTTTTCAATGATATTCAGCTTTTTTGAAAAATATAACTCCAACATAGCTAGAATACCCTCTGGGATTAATGACCACATACCAATAAGAAGATATAGCGGACCAAACGTTACAATCAAGATTCCTATGCATGCTAGCATCATTTTTCCGTAAAACTTCATTTGTTTTACATCTTGATCATTAATAATCTCTTGCATTTGTTCTACATCTCCTTTGACTAGTTGATCTAGAGAAATTTCAAAAATATTACTTAGTAAAAGAATGCTTTGGATATCTGGATAGCTTTTCTCGTTTTCCCAATTAGAAATTGTTTGTCTAGATACGAACATCTTCTCAGCTAACTCATCCTGATTCCAATTGTGTGCGCTTCTTAAATCCTTTATTCTTTTTCCAAGTTCCATTTGCTTTCTCCTTGTTGTCTAAATACTACCCAAAGGGCGATGCTTCTTCCATCAAAAGGCTTTTACATTAGCCAAAAATACGGATGTAAAAACCCTTTTACATACCATTTTTGCCCCATTTTACGGGGTTTGGTAACGTTTTTATTCTAACTGTTTCTAATATATAAATAAAGATAAAGAAATAAAAAAATATGCCTAGGCACAGTGCCTAGACATATTACGAATTACTATTTAGTTATTTCCCTTAAGTAATGGTCGAAGTGGCTGATAAATAAGCACTGTGATAATTGCTGAAATCATACCCTTTACGAATGTGAATGGTACGTTGAACATGAGCAGGCATTTTTCGATTGAATCAATCTTTGCAAATGGCGCTACTGCCTGATAAGCCTCTACGATAACTTCCTTTGGCATGAAATTGTAGTATACCGGATATACGATATAAAGATTTGATGGGAAGCTGATTGCTGCCATAATAAATGCACCTACAACTGCACCAAGGATTGCATTTTTCTTTGTCTTCTTATGATGATAAATAAGACCTGCTGGAAGTACAAAGCCTACGCCAAGAATGAAGTTTGAAAGCTCGCCAACGCCACCAGTTGTAGTCATAAGAAGATGTAGAAGATTTTTAATCAAGCAAACAATAACACCATAAACTGGTCCCAATGCAAATGATGCCATAAGCGCTGGTAGCTCTGAAACATCAAGCTTGATGAAGCTTGGCATGATTGGCACTGCTGTGTCTAAAAACATAAGCACAAAAGCGATTGCTGAAAGCATTGCTGTCACTGTCATGCTTCTTACGTTAACCTTTTTCACTGTTCTTGTCTCCACATTTGTTCCTGTAAAATTTGTTGTATCCATTTTTGAACCTCCTTGAAAATACATTTATTTAACTAGGAAGTCTTCTGTATAAAAAGAAAGCCCTGAGATAAACTCAGGGCTGTACGTACACAAATAAAACTTTGCACATCTTCTTCCATCCAGACTATACTGTCGGTACTGGAATCACACCAGTTCAGTCTTATTAAAGACTCGCGGACTGTCACCGCCGGTCAGGAATTGAAAGCCTACGCTTTCGCACCTTGCCCTGAAGATTTCCTATTTATTTAACTATTGCAACTATACTACACCTTAAAAAACTAATCAAGTACAATTGAGTATTCTACTCTACTGGTGCGTATGTTTTTTCGAATAATTCCTTATCAACAACATATACAGCTGAAGGATCGTCCTGAGTAACTACCATGTAATCACCTGGGCGTCCTAGCTTATAATTCTCCGGCTCCCATTTTGTGAATACCTTTGTACGACATATTAGTTCCTTAGCATATATATTGCCATAACCCACAAAAGTACATGAGTGCACAAGTGGCAATAACCCCTTTGCGTTTCTTTCTTTGAGCTTTCTAATGGATGGAGCATATTCTCCTGGGAACTCGTATTTCTTATCACTAATCTCGTAGTACTTATCAAAAAGCTCAGTCTTTGTGATGTATACTTCTCCACGAACGCCAACCGCAATGATTGTATCTTCTTTTATTTCAAGCTCGTGGTCACCTTCCATAGCACGGATAACCGCCTTAGTACCAACTGGGTAAATCTCAGTGCCCTTAACATATCCGATAGTAACATGCTTACTCTTATATACGTTCATGCTGCTGATATCAGCTGTATATTCTCCAGCATAGATAATCTCATTGTTCATGAAATATTCTTCCATACGCCCTCTGAAGAAATGCTGAATTGCAGATGGATTATAATCAAGCTCCTGCTTTTCAAGAAGTGAACGAACGATAGAACCGCCTGCCTTTATAAGATGACCGCCTCCATCTCCTACGCCCTGACAAATAAACTTAGCAAGCTCGTCTGCTTTAACCTCTTTTACGCAGCTACGAACAGAAATCTTTATGCCACCTTCGTGAATAGAATAAACAAGACAGCATTCAACGTCCTCAACCTGAAGCATCATATCTGAAATAATTCCCAATATGTTCGGGTCGCAAGGATCAGTCTTTACTATAGAATAATGATTCTCGTGATAATATTCTGAGCCGAGAAGTGCAATTCCCGCAATGCGAAGCTCTTCCTGAGAAATATTAGAATTTTTAAACTTTGTGATAGCAGAATTACTGTATTTAAGATAATCTCTCATATCCATGTCCAGAGGATGCTGGACTTCTGAGAAATTATTACTATCTGTCATAAGACCATAATAAAGCGCTGTGGACAGCTTTTTATCCTTTTCAACTGGATATCCTTCTTCTTTGAGCATGTCCCAAAGAATAGTGGAACAGCTGGCAAGATATGAACGAATCTCTGAAAGCTCAGGTAATGGATTAGAAATCTGGTGATGGTCTATGACAGCAATCTGTCTAGCCTTAAAGGTGCGAACATTTCCCTCACCATACTGGCAATCTACAGTAACAATAAGCTCTGGAATCTCTTGCTCACGAATGCCAAGGAGCTGGGAAAGCTGAACCTGATGACGCACATAGTGAATGTCTACGCCAAGGTCGGAAATCATCAGCTTAAGATTGCTCTTGGTGATTTCAAAATTTCCTCCATACACGAAGGCAACAGTCTTATCATTATCCCTCAGATACTGTGTGAGAGCCATTCCTGAAGCAATGGCGTCAGCATCAGGCGTGTTATGACACTGAACTATTATATTATTGTACTCTAATAACTGTGATAGTTTCATATATACTCCCATTGTTTTATCTGAAAACATTATACCGTATAACGCATGGTAAATGTTAACAAAAAAGGCTTGAAACCTTACAAAAGTCTCAAACCTCTGAATTATAAAACTATTATTAATTAACTTCAACAGGAGGAATTACCACCTCATGCATAAGCTCTAAGGACATATCCCTGAGGATACCATCCAATATCTCTATCTGTTCAGCGGAAAAATGCTCCTGCGCACGCTCAACTACAGTACTAACATACTTCTGAGAAAGATTGAAATAATTGTAATACTTATCAGTTACGTGAAGGTGATACTCGCGACGATCAGTCTCTGACTGAACCTTTTCAATGTAACCCTTCTGAATAAGGCTGTTTACCTTATATGCTGCATTAGGTGATGATACATTAATAAAATTAGCAAACTCTGCAACCGTAGGGTTCTTAAGAGCGTGAATTATCTCCACACAAAAAAGCTCTACAGTAGTCAGTGATGTCTCACGAGAATTTAACTTCTTGAACATCTCCTGATAAAAGTGAATTTTGAATTTGGTGTACACCTCGGAAAGTGTCTGTTCTAACATTTCTAGTACCTGTTCCTTTTTGTTATTTATCTCCCCAAGCAACATGATACTCAAATTACTCTCCTATGGCAAAGGAAATTTCAGCCTTGGCTGCAATCTGGCCGTCAACATATGCCACTGCCTCACCAAAACCTACTGGTCCTTTCCTTGATGTAAGCTTACACTCCAGTTCCAAAACATCTCCAGGTTCTACCTGTTTTTTGAATCTAGCATTTTTGATTCCACCGAAAAAGGCCAGTTTCCCTTTGTTTTCCTCTTCTGTCAAAAGCGCCACAGCACCTACCTGTGCCAGTGCTTCTATAATAAGAACTCCCGGCATAACTGGATGTCCTGGAAAATGTCCCAGAAAATGCATTTCATTAGCTGTTACACACTTAATACCCTTGGCATAATTGCCAGGCTCGCACTCCTCAATTCTATCCACTAGAAGAAATGGATATCGATGTGGTAATATTTCCTGAATCTGTGATGAATTTAGCCTCATGCGTACCTCCTAAATACAAGAGATGCGTTGTGACCACCAAAGCCTAAAGCATTTGAAAGTGCCACGTTGATTTTTTCGTTACGACCAACGTTTGGCACTATATCAAGATCACATGCCTCATCCTTTTCACGGTAATTGATTGTAGCAGGCACAAATCCATCACGAAGTGCAAGTGTTGTAAAGATTGCCTCTACAGCTCCTGCAGCACCTAAAAGATGTCCTGTCATAGATTTTGTAGAGCTTACCTTGAGCTTATATGCATGGTCTCCAAATGCCTTTTTTATAGCAAGTGTCTCACCTGCATCATTAAGGCTTGTGCTTGTTCCATGGGCGTTGATGTAATCAACATCATCCATTTCAAGTCCAGCGTCTTTTACTGCAAGTGCCATACATTTAGCACCACCCTCGCCCTCTGGGTTTGGTGCAGTAACATGATAAGCATCACAGTTTGAACCATATCCTACAATCTCACCATAAATCTTTGCGCCACGATTTAGAGCATGCTCTAATTCCTCAAGTACAAGGATACCGGCACCCTCGCCCATAACAAAGCCATGACGCTCCTTATCAAATGGGATTGAAGCGCGATTAGGATCCTCGCTTGTGCAAAGAGCCTTCATAGCCTGGAATCCACCGATTCCAAGAGGAATAACTGTACCTTCTGCACCACCGCATACCATAACATCCTCATAACCATCACGAATTCTGTGGAAGGAATCTCCAATGGCATTATTTGAGCTGGCACAGGCTGTAACTACTGATGTGCACATACCCTTTAATCCATATGTGATAGCAATCTGACCTGCAGCCATGTTGCTGATAGACATTGGGATAAAATAAGGTGAAATCTTGTTATAGCCCTTTGTCTCACCCTTTCCATGTTCCTCAGCGATTGTTGAAAGACCGCCGATTCCTGATGACATGATACAGCCCATTCTGTCGTGATCTTCCTTTTCCAAATCGAAGGCTGCATCCTCCATAGCTTCCTTGGCAGCTGCACAAGCGTACTGCGTATACACATCCATACGTCTTGATTCCTTTGCGCCAAGTATCTCGGCTGCATCAAAATTCTTAACCTCACCTGCCAGCTTTACCTTGAAATCAGTGGTGTCAAAATGGGTAATCTGACCGATTCCACATTTTCCGTTTTTCACAGCTTCCCATGTTGACTGAACGTCATTTCCAAGTGGATTAACTGTGCCCATTCCAGTAATTACAACTCTTCTCATTACATTCCTCCGGTAACTTCTATAACCTGTCCTGTTACATAGTCAGATCTCTCTGACGCCAAAAATTCAACCACATTAGCCACATCCTCAGGACTTCCAAAGCGTCCTACAGGAATCTGCTTTAAATAATCCTCCTTCACATTTTCAGGAAGCTTATCTGTCATGGCTGTCTGAATAAATCCAGGGGCAACCGCATTTACGGTAATACCTTTACTGCCATATTCTCTTGCCACTGACTTCGTAAATCCGATAATTCCAGCCTTGCTGGCAGCATAATTTGACTGACCAGCATTTCCATTTACGCCTACAATTGAAGTAATATTGACAATCTTTCCTTTTCTGGCCTTCATCATGTCTTTGATTGCAGCCTTTGTACAAAGGAAGGTGCCCTTAAGATTAGTATCTACAACAGCATCATAATCCTCCTCACTCATGCGAAGAAGAAGTCCATCCTTAGTGATACCTGCGTTATTTACGAGAACTTCTACAGGTCCCATAAGGTCCTTTACTTCATCAAACATGTTTTTTACATCAGCTTCATTACTTACATCAGCCTTTATAAACATTGCCTGAACTCCGTATTTTTTGCACTCAGATATAGTATCCTGTGCCGCAGATTCATTTCCAGAATAACATATGGCTACGTTAAAACCCTGTCTTGCCAGCTTTTCTGAAATCACTCTGCCGATACCTCTGCTACCACCAGTAACTAAAGCTACACTCATGCCAACTCCTCCAATGTATTTTCAAAATCCTCAACAGTATCTATTGAATAAACCTTCACGTTATCAACAGTTTTACTTATAAATTTGCTGATAGCCTTTCCTGGACCAATCTCGATAATTGTGTCTACTCCAGCTTCAGCCATATATTTAATGGAGTCCTCAAGGTAAACAGATGACTGAACCTGCTTTTCCAAAAGCTTTGGAACCTGCTCATCATCATTTTTTTCCCTGCCAAGGCAGTTGTAAATAACCTTTGAGCTTCCCTCCTTGAAATCTACTTTTTCAAACTCAGCAGCCAGCTTGTCTCCAGCTGGCTTCATAAGCTTTGTGTGGAAAGGACCACTTACCTTTAGCGGTAAAATTCTTTTAACACCTGCGTCCTTTAAAAACACACTAGCCTGATCTACTGCTGCTGCATCTCCCGAAATAACAATCTGTCCCGGGCAATTAAAATTAGCTGCCTGAACAACACGCTCATTACAGAAATAGTTGTTAGCATAATCACAGGCTTCTTTGACTGTCTCTCTATCTGCTCCAAGTACTGCGCACATCTTTACAAGTCTATCCCCTGATGCCTCAGCCATAAACTTTCCTCTTTTTGCAATAAGTTCAAGTATGGTAGACTCGTCCAATACTCCTGCTTCGTAGAGAGCTGAATATTCACCGAGGCTAAGCCCACAGGTATATTCTGCCTTGATTCCCTTCTTGTGAAGAAGCTTTGTTACTCCGATGGCGAATGCAACCATGGCTGGCTGGGTATATCTAGTATCTGAAAGCTGCTCCAATGGACCATTGAAGCTTAATTCCGCCACATCCATGTCGGTTACACCCTTAACTGCATTTGTGGCGTTATCTATGGTCTCTCTGTACTCCTCGTACTTTTCATAAAAATCTAGGCCCATACCTACGCGCTGGGAGCCTTGCCCTGCATACACTATTCCTAATTTCATAAAATCTCCTCTAAATAGCTATATTTGCTGCACTATGTAGCGTTTTTTTAGCCCCCACATAGATTTCATCTAGTATTTCCACCGCTGGACGGATGGCTGTGAGCTGTCCACAAGTCTGACCTGCCATAAGTGAGCCATGAACTGTGTCTCCTTCTACTACGGCTTTGCGAAGACTGCCTAGAGTCATACGCTCCAGGTCTTCTCGTCCAGCACCTTCAGCCTCAAGCTTGAGATACTCGCGAGCCATCTCATTTTTGATGACACGTACTGGCGCGCCCTGACTGCGTCCAGTTACAGTTGTGGAATTATCCTTTGCCTTTATAAGAGCCTGCTTGTAATTCTCGTGAATAGGGCACTCCTCTGAAACCAAAAGACATGTTCCAATCTGTACACCGCATGCTCCCATAAGAAGGGCTGCAGCCATCTGCTTTCCGTTTGCGATTCCACCTGCTGCGATAACAGGAACATCCACTGCTGCTACCACCTGAGGAAGCAGGGTCATAGTTGTCATATCACCAACGTGTCCACCTGACTCGCCGCCCTCTGCAATGATTGCATCAGCTCCTGCTCTTACCATCATCTTTGCAAGTGCTACAGAAGCCACTACAGGAAATACTTTTGCTCCCATAGACTTCCAGCCTTCCATGTACTTTCCAGGATTTCCAGCACCAGTTGTGATAAACTGGACCTTTTCCTCGATGAGCATTTTTGCAATGTTGTCCACATCAGGATTCATCAGCATAAGATTTACACCAAATGGCTTGTTGGTTAATGATTTGCAAATCTTTATCTGCTCACGAAGCTGCTCAGCATTCATACCACCAGATGCCACCAGACCAAGTGCTCCTGCATTGGAAACTGCTGCTGCAAATTCACCTGTAGCGATGTTAGCCATACCGCCCTGAATAATAGGATATTTTGTTCCTGTTAAATCATTTAATTTCATAATCTAAATCTCCATAACCACGGCGCCCCAGGTCTTTCCTGCACCGAAGGCACACATTAGCACTTTATCGTATTTACGAATTCGTCCATCAGCTATAGCTTCGTCAAGTGCAAGTCCTACACTGGCCGCTGATGTGTTGCCGTATTTCTCTATATTTACAACGAATTTATCCATCGGCTGTTTTACTTTTTTGGCGATGGATTCAATGATTCGAAGATTTGCCTGATGTAATACAAAATGGTCAATTTCATCATATGTAAGACCTGCCTTTTCAACCACCTGCTCAATAACCTTTGGCACTGTGGCAACGGCAAATTTATATGTGCCCTGACCATCCATATGAATAAATCCATCTGGGGATTTGATGTTGATCATCTCCTCATCCCCGCTTACGCCAATCACTGATGTATAGCTGTTATCTGCAAGCTCCACAACTGCAGCTGCCGCACCATCACCGAATAACACGCAGGTGCCTCTGTCGGTCATATCCATTTTCTTGGAAAGAACCTCGGCGCCAACTATCAGTCCATATTGAGCATTTCGCGCCATCATCAGTGCTCTTATTGTTTCAAGTCCAAATATAAATCCGGAGCATCCTGCTCCTATGTCCATGGCAATTATGTCGTTTGAAAGACCAAGTCTGCCCTGAATAATGCATGCGCAGGATGGTGAAAAATAATCTGCTGAAACGGTACAAACAAGTACCACTCCAATCTTTTCTTTTGGGATACCAGCACGCTCAATCGCCTGTTTTGCAGCCATCTCAGCTAGCCATGTGTGATTCTCGTCACCTTCCACATGATGTCTTTCAGACATTCCTGTGCGTTGGCTAATCCACTCATCACTGGTATCAACTATCTTCGCCAAATCGTTGTTTGTAACTATCTTCTTAGGAGCCTGTGCTCCTGTAGCTATAATTCTTATTCCAGTCATTTACACATTTTCCATTCTAGCCGAGGTCCCTGTCTGCAAGAATCCCTCGTCAAAGCTTCTAAATTTTTCAAATCTCTCCTGAGCCAGTTCTTCCCCTGACATTTCATCTAGTTCCTTCAGGGCGCTGGCAATCACATTTGAAACCCTGATATACAAACCTCTCTCAGGAATAATTCCGTCGATAACGCCAAAATCAAACAAGTCCTGAGCAGTAAGCTTCATAGCCTCAGCTGCCTCATCACGTCTGCTGCTGTCACTCCATAAAATAGATGCAAATCCTTCTGGAGAAAGGACTGAATACACAGCATTTTCCAGCATGTAGACTCTGTTTGCCACAGCAAGTCCAAGTGCGCCACCACTGCTACCCTCACCTGTAACAATAGTGATTACAGGAACCTTCAGAGAACTCATTGCTGCAAGATTTCCTGAGATAGCCTGAGATATTCCATAGGCCTCCGCCTCTAATCCAGGATATGCTCCCGGTGTATCAACAAAGGAGATGATAGGGCGATTAAATTTTTCTGCCTGCTTCATAAGGCGAAGTGCCTTTCTGTAGCCTTCTGGCCCTGGCATTCCGAAATTGCAGGTTATATTTTCATTTACATCGTTACCCTTTCGGTGTCCGATTACTGTAACTGGACGTCCCTGAAAAAGTGCGATACCACCGTAGATGCTGGCATCCTCTTTTCCAAGCATATCTCCCTTTTGCTCAAAGAAATCCGTAAATACGTTATCCATGTAATCAGTAATTTTCGGGCGGTCCTTTTCACGGGCTGCCAAAACTCTGTCTATTGCTTTCATACGAGCACCTCCTGATGGAGCATTAAAATCCTTGTAAGAGTTTGCTTCATATCTTCACGCTTCACCACCTGATCCACGAAACCATGCTCCTCTAAAAACTCGGCTCTCTGGAAGCCCTCTGGAAGAGTCTGGCCTATGGTCTGCTCGATTACTCGTGGGCCAGCAAAGCCTATAAGTGCTCCCGGCTCTGCAAGTGTGATATCACCAAGAGTAGCGAAGCTTGCGCTGACACCGCCTGTGGTAGGATGAGTGAGCACTGTGATATACAAGCCACCATTGTTTTTGAACTTCTCAATAACAGCACTGGTCTTTGCCATCTGCATAAGTGAAAGGATTCCCTCCTGCATTCTGGCACCGCCGCTTGCTGTAAAAATAATAAGTGGAAGCTTGTGTTCCATTGCATACTCTGCACTTTTACAAACTGTCTCACCAAGCTCTATTCCCATGGAAGCCATCATGAATTTCTTATTCATCACAGCCAGTACCACAGGATATCCACCTATCTTGCACTTTCCAGCGATTATTCCATCATGACATCCACATTCTGCTCGAAGCTCTTCCTTCTTTTCCACATATCCTTCAAAGTCCAAGGGGTTTGTTTCTGGATAATCAAAATGGAATTCTTTGAAGGTACCGACATCTGTAATATCTTTTACTCTGTCGAAAATAGTGTATTCAGCAACGGGCTTAATAGCTGGAGACAAAACCTCTTCTGGATTCTCGCGAAGTTCCTTATAGCGATTAAATTTTTCTTTTCTCTCATCGACTACATTCATTCGTCTACCGCCTTATCCCATGCCAAAATCTCATCCATGTGCTCCTCTATGAAGCCCACGTTATAATTGCCCTTTACGAAATCTGGATGATGCAAAAGAAGATAATCAAAATCACCGTTTGTGATAATTCCCTCTGTGACAAGCTCTAGCAGTGCACGGCGCATTCGCCTGATTGCTTCAAGTCTTGTCTGAGCATGAACGATAATCTTTGCCATCATAGAATCGTAAAAAGGGCTTGTCTCGTAGCCGTTGTAGAGAAGTGTATCTACTCTTACTCCTGGACCACCTGGTATATTTAGGAATGTGATTTTTCCGGTGTTTGCCATAAATCCCTTTGCTGGGTCCTCTGCGTTAATTCTGCATTCAATGGCATGACCTTTAAGTCTCACATCCTTCTGTTTTAAATTCAAAGGCTCACCAAAAGCTATTCTGATTTGCCACTTAATCAAATCAATTCCTGTAACTGCTTCTGTTACTCCATGCTCTACCTGAATTCGTGTATTCATCTCAATGAAGTAGTAATGATTCTTTTCATCAAGAACAAATTCAACTGTACCTGCATTGTTGTAACCAGCAGCCTTTGCTGCTGTGACAGCTGCCTTACCCATAGCCTTACGCAAATCTTCATCTATGAACATGCATGGGCTTTCCTCTATAAGCTTCTGATTCTTTCTCTGGATTGAGCAATCACGCTCACCAAGATGAATAACATTTCCATACTCATCTGCCAGAATCTGAAACTCAATATGACGTGGATTCAAAACAAGCTTTTCCACATACATTTCATCATCATTAAAGCATGCTCTTGTTTCTGCCTTTGCTTCCTCATAAAGCTTCTGCAAATCTTCTGGCTTGTAGACACGGCGCATTCCTCGGCCTCCGCCACCGGCACTTGCCTTAATAAGTACCGGATAGCCGATTTTCTTTGCAATCTTTTCAAGCTTTTTGTAATCCTCCACAGGACCTTCGCTACCTGGAACAACTGGAACTCCTGCCTTCATCATCATTCTTCTGGCAGTGGATTTATTTCCAAGTGCATCCATGGCATCTGCTGATGGTCCTATGAAAGTGATTCCTGCTGCTTCGCATTTACGAACAAACTCAGAATTTTCTGATAGGAATCCAAAACCAGGGTGAAGGGCATCACATCCAGTAACCTGGGCTGCAGTGATAATAGCATCCATGTTCAGATAGCTGTCTGCAGCTCTGCCTGAGCCTATACAAATGCTTTTTGTAGCCAGCTTTACGTGAAGAGATTCCTTATCAGCTGTGGAATAAACAGCCACGCTTTCGATATTCATCTCCATGCAGGCTCTGATTATTCTGATTGCAATTTCCCCGCGATTAGCTACCAAAATTCTATTAAACATAACTACTAATCTCCTATGAGAAACAGCTGATCCTCAAAACCAACCACATCCTGATTCTTAGCGTAGATGCTTTTAATCACACCATCTCTTGGAGCAGTGATTTCGCTCATCATCTTCATAGCCTCGATGAGACATAAAACCTGACCTGACTTTACCTTATCTCCCACCTGAACATATGGCTTGTCATCTGGTGATGGTGCTGAGTAGAACACTCCTACAAGAGGTGCAAGAACAAGTTCGCCATCTGGCTCTTCCTGCTCCTGCTCATCTATGCTGACAGCTGTTTTTGGAAGTGGCATCTCTACGATGTTACTCTTTGGTGCCACGTCCTGAGACACCATAATAGTCTGTGCCTCAGATGGCTTTTTGAATTTGATTTCTACGCCATCCTGTTTAATTTGAAAATATGAGCTGCCGCTTTCATCGAAAGCCTTAAGCAGCTCCTTAATTTCTTTTGTATCCATAGTTATTTATGTGCCTCAAGATAATTTACGATATCTGCAACTGTCTTAATCTCAGCCATAGCATCCTCATCGATTGTGATACCTGTCTTCTCCTCTACTGCAAGTGAAAGCTCTACAGCATCAAGTGAATCAGCGCCGAGATCCTCGAAAAGATTAGCCTCCATTGTTACCTTCTCTGCTGCGCAGCTAAGAGTATCAATAATAACTTCCTTTACCACATCAAACATTGCTACTTCTACCATAATCATTCTCCTTCTCTGTTGATAATTATTCTCATTGTTTAAAAGTATTTAGTTAAATTTTTTTAACTAACTAACCAATATAATACCCATCTTTTTTACTATGTCAAGGTATTAGTTAAATATTTTTAAGTATTTACTCAGCTGTTGTATTATTCCCTAATGAGTTTTATAATTAGTTGCATACAATTAATACATACGGAGGAGGATAAAAAATGCAAGAAGTATTAGAATTTCTCAAGACTTGTGGTACATATTATTTAGCTACAGTAGATGGCGACCAGCCAAGAGTTCGTCCTTTCGGAACAATTCATATTTTCGAGGATAAGCTTTATATCCAGACAGGAAAATCAAAGGATGTTTCAAAGCAGATTCAGAAGAATCCTAAGGTTGAGCTTTGTGGATTCGCTCAGGGTAAATGGGTTCGCGTAGCTGGTGAGCTTGTTCGCGACGACCGCATTGAAGCAAAAAAGAGCATGCTTGACGCATACCCTTCACTTCAAAATATGTATTCTGCAGAAGATGACAACACAGAGGTACTCTACTTCAAAAATGCAACTGCTACATTCTCATCTTTCACAGAAGCACCAAAGACTATCAATTTCTAAATAAAAAAGTATCTGTTATGCTCATCGAAGCTACAGATACTTTTTTTAATCTCTATTATTCTTTCTGCTAATAATCTTTAGTCATATTCAAACATTCCTTGAATAGCATCAGATATATTAATGATACTCCAGTAATTGATTCTATCCACTTTATTACATACTCTTGCAACAGGATCTATGAGCTTTATTTCCTCACAAATAACTGTCCCTTCAGTCCCTTCAACACCATTAATAGGGATGTTCATAGGATTTATCAAATCAGTATTAACAATCGGACTAACATGAAACATTTTTCTTTCTTTGATAAATGCATTCTTACTTACAATTAAAAATACATTTCCAAATCCATTAATCTTTATAATGTCTCCCTGATAAAATTCTTTCATTAAAACATCTCTCTTCCCTTTGGTTCTCCCCAATCAAATTTATAAGTTTGTGATAACCCACCGCACTCGGCTAATCTTTCTTCATAGGACTTATGTTTAAAAGTAAACCCTGCATTCAGTAATTCTCTCACTTGCTCATCGGACATTTCCTTAACTACATTCATATCAAGTACCTTTCCCTTTCTTACTATTTCACTAGTATAGGTTAGTATTCTATTTGCAGCTGACAACTTTCCTTCCTCATCAAGAGGACCAAAAAACTCAGTTGTTTCTATCCCAAAATATTCGCCCAATTTTTCTAGATTCTGATATTTTGGAATAATACGCCCATTAACCCAGTCACAAAAGGTAGTATATTTTATTCCCAGATCATTACATACTTTTTTTCTAGATACTCCTTGCGCTTTTAATAAGTATTTTAGATTATTTGAAACAATAATATTTGTATTTAATTCACTATTATCTGTCATATATCCTCCTACGATATTTTCGTAATTTTATAATACGATATTTTCGTATTTTATACAAGCCTCCATAATAAAAAACGCCTCCCCTAAGGGAGGCTCAATAAGTTTTCTTTGTTTATCTCTTAAGCTCAAACTTCTCAACAAGCTCTTTCAACGAATTTGCATGCTCATTCATCTCGTGGCTGAGAGCCAGTGATTCTTCTGATGTAGCCGCATTATTCTGACCTACAGAAGAAATCTCGCCAATGTTATTTGACATCTCCTTTACAGATACTGCCTGAGTATTTGAAGCCTCGGCAATGCTCTTAACCTTCTCAGCAATTCCCTGAACCTGAGCTACCATGCCATTAAGCTTCTCAGCTGTATCATTGGCAATAGCGATACCTTCTTCTACGCTCTTAAGCGATGCTCCAATAAGTCCTGCTGTATTCTGAGCTGCCTCAACAGTCTGTCCTGCAAGCTGAGATACCTCAGTAGCTACAACTGCGAAGCCCTTACCAGCTTCGCCAGCACGGGCTGCCTCAATAGAAGCATTAAGTGAAAGAAGGTTAGTCTGATCGGCAATAGCATTGATAGTATCGATAATCTTTGATATTTCCTGAGATGACTCAGAAATAGCATCCATAGCCTTAACTACATCCTGCATTCGCTGGTTACCTTCTACGATATTCTCAGCAACAACTTCAACCTCTTTAGAAATAGAAGTTGCATCAGTAGAGTTACTTGAAATCTGTTCTGTAATATCCTTAACTGTTACAGAAAGGTCATCAACAATATTAGCCTGTGATGTAACTGTATCTGCAAGGTTTTCACCTGCACCCGCGATCTGATTTGCACCGTCTGAAACCATTTCTGATACTTCCATAATTTCTGTCATGGAATCCGAAATCTTTCTAGAGAATTCATCTATAGAATCCTGAATAGCTCTAAAATCACCACGGTATTCTCTCTCGAAATTTATATTGAAGTTTCCAGATGCCATTGTAGACATCTTATTCTCAATATCATCTATACAAAATGCAAGGGAATCAATAGCACTCTTAAGATTCTGAATAACCTTTCCAATCTCATTGTCCACATCAAAATCAATGTTCACGTGAACATTACCATTAGAAAGCTCTTCTGCAGCATTTCCAAGAATTGCCAAATCTGCGTCAATCTGTGTTACCAAATCTTTAGCTGTCTTCTTACTTTTTGTGGCTATAATCAAGAGTGCTACAAAAAGCATCGCAATGGCAATCATTGTAATAATTATGATTGTGTGATACTTATTTGCTGCAGCAGCCTCTGCCAACTCTCCTGTTTCATCCAATGAATCAGCAAGAGTCTCCGCCACTTCATTTAATGTTGAGTTAAAATATTCAACTGCTTCCTTATTCTGACCTGCTTCCACCATGGCAAGCATCTCATAAGATGTAGTCTCAAATGCCTTCCAGTTTGTTGTAAGTCTGGAACCTAATTCTTCATTATTAAGATTCTTAGAAATGATTGAAAAATATCCCTCAATCTTAGGAAAACGCTTTTCCAAATCTTCCTTCTGTGCAGCAGTAACTGATTCATCACCTGATGCTACAGCAAATAACAGACGCTTGTTGATTGTCTGTACGTCCTTACGAATTTCCATCTGGTACTTTTCTGTTACGAACTGAACATTGTAAAAGTTATAAACATTCACAAAGATAACAGCCAGAAAAATACCCATTACGATGGCGCTGGTTAAGAACATCTGAATAGAGAAACCAGAAAAGTATCTCAACGCACCTGCAATAGTTCTCTTGTCATTTGCATTTTTAGACCTCATAAAATTAACCTCCAATATAATATGCCAGCCTTATGATTTCCATGAGTATTAATCCACACACCACCACACGCTTATTATATTGCAAGCAGACAATCAAATTGTTGATTTTCACATATTTTTTGCAATTTATAAATAAAGTTTTAACTATTCCAACGATTTTTTTTATTTGCACTTAGGTTACATAGTTTTGACATATTTTAATGCTATGCTTTTTTCATAATGTAGTATTGTGTGTTTTTTTAGAATTAACAGAGGTTTTATCGATGGCAATTCTAGATTATTTCTTTTACAATTGGCCAAAACTTATTTTTGCTGCTTGGTTCTCAATATTTAACTTATTATTAGTTTGGGTTTATCTGAACGAGCGCCGCTATATTATAGAAAGATTTATAGTGGGATTCTTTGTCTCAAGCGCGTTTATGTCTATTATTGCAGAAATTGTTGGCGTTTCTCTTTATAATATTCTTATCGACAATGGTTTACTTATCGACAAATATAATTTCTTTTTCATAGCCATAAGCATATTTTTTGATGCACTATTTATTTTTATAGGTGGAAATCTATTTAGCCATTTCACTGGACAAAAGAACTATATAGGCGCCAGCATTTACATGGAATATGTTTGCTTGGAGCGACTGTGTCTTGTTGTAGCTACAAACTACACTAACTACATTCTTTTATATATTTTCTTCCAGTTTTCACTTTTTGCCCTGATGCGCAAAAAGTTGGATTACCTGTTCAAGGCAACCTCTTTGAAATGGAAAAGTATATTTGTATATCTGACAGGTCTGTTCTATATTTTGGATCTGTTATATTCTGCATACCTACTATTTCCAGAACTTGGAACAAATGTTGTTAATTTTCAGAATCTATTTTGGCTGGATACAATGGCCCTTATTACTTGTTGCTTTGTATCTGGTTATATCAATATTTCTATTTCAGAGTCAAAGGAACATGATGGAAAGATAGAATATTTTGAAAGACTTCAAAAATCTCAGGAAGACATTATTACAACTCTCGCTGAAATGTCAGAAGCAAAATCTGGCGAGACTGGTCAGCATGTTAGACGCGTAGCAGAATATAGCAAGCTTCTTGGAACTAAGCTTGGACTTGGATACGAAGAGGTTGAAAACCTGAAAATTGCAGCCATGATGCATGACTTAGGCAAGCTGATGATTAGCAAAGAGATTATTGAAAAACCTGCAAAGCTCACACCAGCTGAATATGACATCGTAAAACAGCACACTCAGTATGGCTGGGATATTCTTTCTAATTCTGATGGCGAGTTGATAAAGATGGCGCGTATCATAGCCGTACAACATCATGAGTATTGGAATGGTCAGGGATATCCTATCGGTCTCAGTGGTAATGGAATTTCAATTTATGCTCAGATTGTGGCTGTAGCAGACGTTTTTGATGCGCTCACAAGTGAGCGTTCATATAAGAGAGCATGGTCAAACGAAGAAGCATATAACGAGATAATAAAACAGCGAGGAGAGCAATTCTCTCCTCGCGTGGTTGATGCTTTTATTGAATGCTTTAACCAAATTCGCGTCATTAGGGACACTTATCTTGATTAAAACATTTTATTTAGAATGGCTTTTTCCCTTTCTTAAAGAATATTGCAACGGCACCTATGAGAACTACTCCAAGTGCAACGATAATTGCAACTATTCCGCCCATATTTGAAGATTCAACAGCTGCAGATGCCTCAATATCTGATAAATTCTCATCAGATGTATTGTCTTCTGTGGCTGTTTCACTTTCTTCTGCAGTGTCTCCTACAAGCGGAACCTCTGGCTCCTCAATAGTCTCTTCTGTCTCATCAGACTCCGCTGCTTCATCCTCAGAATTGCTATCTGCAGCAACAACATTAGTTGTGTTCTTCTTTGTTGTCTTTGTTGTCTTTGTTGTCTTTGTAGTATTAGCACTTGCAGTCTGTGTAATTGCAGGACCTGCCGCTGGAACACCTGCATCAGCTATAGTCTGATTCTGTGCTGGTGCTGTAGTTCTGCTTGAGCTTGCACTAGAAGAACTTCTTGATGAGCTTGAAGATCCAGAGCTTGTACCAGCTGATGGATTTGCTGGAGCTGTTGTAGGTGCAGGTGTTGGTACTGGGATTGGAGCAGGTGTTGGCTCTGCTGCTGACTCATCAGCTACTACCAGTGCAAAATCAAATCTATCTAGATTTGGAGTATAGTTTACGCATGTATTTACTCCACCCACACCATTCTTATGAGCGCGGTAATCATTGTTATAGAATCTAAGAGTATTCTCACCTTTCTTTAATACTACCTTTACGCACTGTGTTCTGAAGGAATCTACACTATATGTGTTTCTGAAGTATACTGTCTGATTCTTACCTCCATTTACATTTAATGTAACGAATCGGTCAACCATCTGAGCATTGTAAGAATGGCTACCAAATAGCTCCTTATTTGACTGATAAACAACCATATCATATACACCTGCCACTGGTGCATCATATGTGATTTCAAGGGCGTTCTCAGCATCCTCAGATGCAAGAATTTCCTTTACATATTTACCATTAGAAGCTACATCATTTGTGCCGATTTCAACATTTCCGATAAGCTTTCCATCCTCAGCTTCAACAGTGTCAATGTTCTTGTCATCTACCTTTGCAACTGTGAGCTTATCAACTGCAAGAGCTGCTGAGCTTGCATCTAAATCAATGATATTTATTCCCTTCTCAAGGAATACTTCTGCCACTGCATCGCTCCATGCATCTGCAGTAGCGGCTACCTTAACTGTTCTTACATGATTTGTTAATGTCTTATTTGTATTGTTGACGAATACATTAATCTTTTCATCAGATGCTGAATTATATCTGATAGAAAGCTGGTGTGTTCCATTATTCTTAGCAAATACTACAAATCTGATTCCACCGCCATCTTTAACAGACTTGTCTAATCCAACAGCATAACCTGCACCAGTGAAGCCTGCTACATCAGATGCTGTATAGACACTTGTAGATGTCTGTGAGCCAAGAATATTGTAATCGCTAAGCTCTGCCTCATAGGTCTTTGTTGTCTTATCTGAATCAACCGCGTTTTCATCACCAACAAATGTTAGATAAACACAGTCGATAGATGCCTTTCCTTCGCTGTCCGTACCTGTAACTGAAAGAGTATGGCTGCCCTTAGTAAGATATACATACTCTGTATGTAAACCTGACATGTAGAATGTAAGTGTATTCTCTAAATACATCTCTGCTGCAAGAGCATCATCAACATAGAGCTTCTGAATAGCATTCTTTGGATCATTTAACTCAGGTCTCTGAGTGTTGTTTCCACTACCTGCTCCATATACCATATCAAATCTATAGAAGCCATCCTCTGGAGCCTCTACCTTAAATGTTGCCTTTGCCTCCTCATTATCTAATCCCTGTGCCTGGCCGGAACCTGAACATGCAAAGTTTGGATTCTTGCCTGCTCCTCTGGCGCCACCTGAAAGCTGAGCTTCCTCACCTTCAAAGGTCTTCTTCCAAGGGCCCACCTCTACAACGCCAGCCTCAACAGATGAGTCAGCTGGTGTAATTGTAAGATTGTAAGCTGCAGCTGCTACAAGGTCAGACATCTTGATTGTGCAGCTTCCATCTTCTTCAACATCGAAAACTTCCTTCTTCATAAATGAAGGAGCCTCTGCTGCACCATTAATACCTGTCCAGTCTGTGCGCTCAAATTTAACCTCAATTTTGTCACCAAATACATTCTTATCAATATTAGAAAGATTAATTACTGCCTTCTCGGAACCACCAAAAATGATGTTTGAAGATTTCTTTGTATCATCAACAGAAGCTACTCCGTAGAACTGAGTCTTTGGAAGACCATCCGCATCGATGCTAACTGTCTCACCTGACATCTCTGCATACCACTTGTATAACCACCATGCACCGTTTGGCTCGTTATTAGATGCTGCCAGGTCAGCAAGGTTATTTGAGATGTGCCAGTATGCCAGACATGCTGTAACCTTCTCATCCTCGAATAAACCAATCCATCTTGAAAGACTTCCAGGTACTCCAAGGTGTGTGAAATCTGCATACTCGTTAATAACGATTTCTCTCTTCTCTGTAATAAGCCCTGGCTCCAACCAATACTTCTCCTCAAGTCTTCTGTAGTCAGCTACATTGTTTGGGAAATTGTTGTAAAGGTCGTTATTTAATACATGCCATGAAATCTGTGTTGGAATACAATCATTTTCAGCACAGAAAATCATGAACTGCTCAAGCTGTCTTGCCTGATAGCAGCAGAAGTTTGGACCAGCAGTCTTCGCATCCTTATCCACTGACTTAACTGCATCGTAAGCCTGCTTCCATGCTGCGTTGAACTTGCTCATGTCATTGCTCCAGATTTCATTGAACCAGTTACCCTCTGGCTCGTTGAACAGAACATATACTGCAGCATCTGTAAGTCCAGCTTCCTTTGTCTGTCTTACCATTGTTTTAAGCTTCTCACAGTACTCATCCATTCCCTCGTACTCATATGGCCAATTAGCATAGATATCTGGACATGCAATCTGGATTGAATCTCCTCCTGCCTCAAGGAATGTCTTAGCCATAACGTTGATATCACCATTTGGATGCTGTAAGCCCTCTGCTGGCTTCTGCTCACACATATATGGCTTGATGGCTGTCTGAAGGATAGCGCTTGGTACATTATCCTCACCCACACCGTAAAGATAGCCTGTAGCACCATGCTTTACCGCTCCTGTCTTCTTTCCCATATCTACATTCAAAATACCAGAGTAATCAGGCTTTTGAATTTCTGGGAAGCTGTCATAAAGCTCCTTTACCTGATCAGCTGTCAATGCATCATCATAGAAGGCTACATCATCCAAAGAGCCCTTAAAATCATTATCAGAGGTATAGTAAGATTTTCCAAGAGATGCGTATTTTAGGCTCTTGAGATAGTCCTTCTTTAGAAGCTCTGGTAAGACCTCTGTAACCTTTTTTGTGCCATCACACTGGTCTGTAAATCCGGCATCCTCGCCATTGATGTATACCTTGTACTCATCTGCCTTAAAGGTAACAGTGAGATACTGCCATTTATCTCTCTGTAATGGCTTGTTAAATGTAACCTTTGTTTTTACATCTGTGCTCTTATTAGCATCACCTACATAGAGTGTCATATCGTAGGCACCGCCACCTGCTGCAAATGCAAAATCAGGATCATTCCACCAGTTTACTCCGCTATTTGTAGCTCCGATAGGACTATTTGATGCATCAAAGAACTTTGAATAGTTCTGTGCATCCTGACTTGGATTAACCCACATTGAAATTGTAAAGGCTTCATTACCAGCCTCACCAATCTTTGCAAATAAATCCTCTGGCAAATCCATGGAACCCTTGCCTGGAAGAGTAAGAACTTTATTTCCCTTTAAGGAATCCTTCTTAACCTTTGCATCATCTCTTAGAAGATCCTTTACAGAAGACTCATCTTCAAAATCATAGCTGTAGACTGGAGTTGGAATTTCATCGTCCTCTTCCTCTTCTTCTTTTTCTTCCTCCTCTAGGTTATCTTCATCGGACTTCTCGTCATTTTTTTCATCATCCATAGACTCGTCGGCGTCTGATTTCTTTGCCTTAGATTTTTTCTCCTTTGTTTTCTTCTCTTCAGATTCCTTGTTCTCAGATTCGCCAGTCTCAGCAGCCTTATCAGCTTTCTCGTCTTCCTCTGTCACTTCCTCTGAAGTATCTTTTTTCTCTTCAGTGTTTTCCTTTTCATCCTCTGAAGTATCCTTCTCGTCTTCTGCTTTTACCCCATCATCCACAGAAGCTGTAGCTGTATCCTCCTTTAAAACAGCCGCTTCAACAGGTACCCCCGTAAGCAACATTTGGGTGGCTAATGCAACAGCAAATGTCTGCTTAACCAATTTGTTCTTCATATATATCCTCCTCTTTTAATGTGTGTACTGTGGCATATACCACAGCGCTAATATGATTTGATTATATGAATTATCCCGCCTTCTGTTTATGTCTAAAACAGCATCTAAGCATGTCAAAATGTGATTTAATTTTATAAGGAATAGTAATTTCCTCGTAAAGAAAAAAAACAGGAATCAGCATTACACTGATTCCTGTAATCAACAATATCGTATATACGTATTAAAGTTTTCCTCCTGATGTTGCGATACCCTCAATAAACTGTCTCTGGAATATTACATAAATAACAATCATTGGAAGACAAGCAATAAGTGCTGCTGCCATCAGCTCTGGATAATTAGAAGAGAACTGCCCCTGCATCTTTGAAAGTGCGCTGGCAAGTGTAGTCTGATTTGTATCTGGACATACAATCATTGGCCACATCAAATCCTTATAGGCAAACACTGCAGTGAAGATACCCAGTGCTACCATTGATGATTTTGTCAGTGGTGCCATGATAAATAAAAATGTCTGACCAATATTGCAGCCATCTAATCTTGCTGCTTCCTCCAGCTCCTTTGGAAGTCCCATGTATGCCTGTCTCAAAAGGAAGGTTCCAAATGCTGATACCAGACCTGGGAATAACAAGCCCATCATGGAATTTGTCCAGCCTAGCTTACTTACCATGACATACTGTGGAATGATGAAAATCTGTGACGGTATCATCATCTGAAAAAGCACAAGACCAAACATCAGATTCTTTCCCCTGAAATTTAGTCTGGCAAATGCATAGCCTGCAATTGTTGATGTAAGCACAGCGCATAAAACGCGAAGTACAATCATCATAACCGTATTAAAATACAATCTTCCAAAATTTACATTATGAAGAACTTCGTTAAAGTTGCTAAGTCTAAAATGAGATGGGAAAATAACAAATGGATCCATCTGTGTAGACTCACCAACTGTCTTGAATGCTGTAAGAACCATCCATGCAAAAGGAACCAGCATAACGAAGGACATAATCACTAGTACTATATATATTATGGTTTTATTTTTGTTCATAGCTTTCCTATCCCTTCTATGTAAGAAGGTTCCCTCCTTATTACGTATAGTGTACCCACTTCTTCTGTCCTATCATCTGAAGGACTGTGAAAATCATAATTACAACCAAAAGTACAACTACAACTGTAGCTCCATAGCCCTTATTGCTCTGCTGGAATGAATACTTATAGAATAAGCAAACCAATGACTGAGTCTTGAAAAGAGCCGGGTTGTTATTATCAATAACCATGTAGATAACATCGAATACCTGCATGGCTGCAATAATTCGTGTAACCATTACAAAGAAAATTGTAGGTGAAACCAACGGAATTGTAATGCTGAAAAACTGCTGCACACCGGTAGCCCCATCAATTGCAGCCGCCTCATAATAATCCTTTGGGACCTCCTGAAGACCTGCCAAAAACAATACCATGTTGTATCCAATAATCGACCAGATACCAATTATCGCTATTGAGTAGATAGCAATCTTTGGATTTGAAATCCAGTTTGTTTTACCTGGAAGAATATGATTTAGTAATCCAAATTCTGAATTATAAAGCCATTTCCAAACCATAGCTATAGCAGCTGGTGCTGCAACCATTGGAAGGAAGAATATAGTTCTAAAGGTACTTTTACCTTTTATTTTCCCATTTAAAAATACTGCTAAAACCAACGCAATAATAATTGAAAGTGGCACCTCCACAACTGCGTATTTTAAGGTGTTAAAAAGTGCCTGCCAAACCTCTTTATCTGCAAAAACCTTTTGATAATTAGCAAAGCCTACAAAAATATTTCCTCTTCCAAAATCACCTGTCTTAAAAAAGCTCTGATAAATCGTTTGAAAGATTGGAATGATATTGAGAACAATCAAACCAACCATTGTTGGCAAAATAAACAGCCAGCCCCAAATGAACTCGCTTCGTTCTCTATGAGTTGTTTTTCCCTTTTTATTCATAACACTAATCTCCTAACTAAAAACGGTTAAAGGGCACAGCCCAAAAGCACTGCGCCCTCATCCCCAATATTTATTATACCTATGAAAAAGAAGAAAAAGAATTACTCCTCACTAAGAGTCTTATTCATGCTATCGCAGATTTCCTGGCAAACTGTCTTAACATCCTTATCGCCAGTCCAAGCTTCCTTGAGCTTCTCTGTCTGCATATCTTCCCATGTTGTTGTGTACTTAGAATATGGTCTAAATACAAGGTCAGCATCAAGCATCTTCATATGACCATTAAGATCAAACTTATCTGTGCAGTTTACCCAAAGATCTGAGCATCCTTCGTAAGCTGACATTGTTACACCAAGCTCAGCCTGCTTTTCCTGCATCTCCTTAGAACCGAACCACTCGATAAGTGACCAAGCAGCATCTGGATTCTTTGTGTTAGCTGAAGCAGCCCAACCAAGACCATTGTAAATAGAAACTCTCTTACCTGTCTTTGCATCCTTTGGAAGAACAGCTACATCACAGTTCTCCGCTGTATACTCGTTGTCCTTGAAGGCAGCTACCATCCAAGAGCCCTGTGTAACCATTGCAACCTTACCTGACTCAAAGAGTACATCTGCACCTGACTCAGAAATTGTATTAAGATCTGGGCAAGAACCATCCTGAACCATATCTACGAAAAGCTGAATAGCCTTCTGTGTCTCTGGCTTATCATAACCAGAAGACTTCTTGTCTTCACTGATGATTTCTCCGCCCATAGAATATACTGCGTTGTAGAATGAATCCTGATTGTTTGATGGAGCAATTGCATATCCCCAGTGATCATCATTTGTGAGCTTCTTTGCAGCATCTGCAAAATCATCCCATGTCCATGTGTCATCTGGATAAGCTACACCCATCTCATCAAAGATTGTCTTGTTATACCAAAGAGCGATTGTATCGATATCCTTTGGAACAGCGTACTGCTTACCATTTGACTGATAGAGGTTTACAATTCCCTCATAGTAGTTGCTCATGTCAATCTTGTCGCTTGAAGCAATCTTATCTGTCAAATCCATAAGCATATCGTTTTCCATGTACTTCTGTGCCTGATTTGAGTGCATCCAGAATACATCTGGAAGCTCTCCGCCTGAAGCGCCTGCCTCAAGAAGTGTCCAATAGTCATCCCAGCCAACTACCTGAATAGTAGCCTTTACCCCAGACTGTGCTGACCACTCATCGATAATCTTCTGGAGTCCTGGTCTCTGGTTCTCATCCCAGATAGATACTGTAAGCTCGCCTTCTACGCTACCCTTCATAGCCTCTGGAGCTTCTGACGCTTCCCCACCTGCAGTATCTCCTGTAGTGCCTGTATCAGCAGCACCACCGCAAGCCATCATGGACATTGCCATAAATGCGCTCAAAACCATTGCAGCTAATTTTTTAGCCTTCATAAAATCTTACCTCCCATATTTCCCTTTTTTCTTCATTGTCCGTTCCTTCGAACATATACACATCTTAGCTAATCTGTCCCCTTATTAGCATGGAATAATCACACTATTAAATGTCTAAATGTGACATACTTCGACAATACTATTTCCAAAATAAAAGAAAGCAGATTTTGCAATATGCAAAACCTGCTTTCTAAGCTTACTCTGCTTCAAGTATAAACATACGAGATGTAAAATCCTTGTCGGCATGATACCATGGTTCGTCAGCACCCATTGTGCCAAGTCCACGTTCCATAAGGAAATCTCCGTATAATTTTTCCTTGTTGTTAATATTGTAAATAAGGTTTTCGTCGAGACCCTGAAGTTTAATTGTCTCCATTCCGATGTTTGGAGTCTTGTGGGTCTTGTACATAACTACGACCGCCTTCTTCTTATCATCTGAAACAACCATCCAGCTTGCAATATTCTTCTCAAATGGAGACTGCAATCTGTAAAGTGTTCCGTACTGGAAAAGTCCTCTGTATTCCTTCATAAATACAATTTGGCGCTTAACTGCTTCGAATTCTTCCTCATCCACATCGTTAAGATCCAGCTCGTAGCCAAAGGTTCCGAAGCATGCAATATTTGCTCTGTCATCTACGTGCATGATACGTCCAGTCTGGTTGTTAGGTGATTTAGAAACGTGAGCACCCATAGATGCAATTGGATATCCGTAGCTTGTACCATACTGAATCTTCACACGCTCATGTCCATCTGTATCATCTGATGTCCATGCCTGTGGAGCATAATATAAAAGTCCAGCATCAAATCTACCACCGCCACTAGCGCATGACTCAAACAAGATGTGTGGGAAATCCTTAATGAGTCTCTCGTAAAGTGAGTATACTCCAAGGATATATTTGTGATAAACCATGCCTTGCTTTTCAGGCTCTATTCCCTGGCTGAAGCACTCTGTAATTGAGCGGTTCATATCCCACTTGATATAGCTAATATTTGCCTTTGAGATTACATCGTAGAGCTGATGATAAATGTTGTCTACAACCTCTGGCTTTGAATAATCAAGTACCATTTGGTGACGTCCAAGAGTTCTTCTGCGTTCTGGTGCGGCAAGTACCCAATCAGGATGTGCACGATATAAATCAGAATCTGGATTTACCATTTCTGGCTCAATCCAAAGACCAAAATCAAGACCAAGCTCGTTTACTTTTTTAGCAAGTCCTGTAATTCCATCTGGAAGCTTATTCGTATTTACGAACCAATCTCCAAGTCCTGCATAATCGTCATCACGCTTTCCAAACCATCCATCATCAAGTACAAAAAGCTCCACTCCAGCTTCCTGTCCCTTCTTGGCAATCTTAAGGATTTTCTCCTCATCAAATTCCATCTCTGTAGCTTCCCAGTTGTTGAGAAGAATTGGTCTTGGCTTGTTCTTGTATGGTGAACGAACTAGGTTGTTGTTCATAAATTTATGAATGTTCTGGCTTAAATCATTAAGACCTTCCTTGGTATATGAAATGATAACCTCAGGTGTATCAAACACTTCCCCTGAATTAAGAGGCCATACAAACCAGTTTGGATTTATACCCATTGTGAAGCGAAGCTTACCAAAGTTATCCACCTCTGCTGCCGCTCTAAAGTTACCACTGTAGACAAGATTTACACCGATTGCTTCGCCCTGAAATTCATCTGTATTTTTACGCTTCAAAATTACAAATGGGTTGAAGTTGGCACTTGAATGTCCACGCATGCTTTCGATGGAAATAATGCCCTTTTCTACTGAGCGAACATGTGGATAACGCTCTCTTCCCCACGCTCCCTCAAACTGCATCCAGTCATACTCATAATCAGGCAAATCTAAGCAAACACTATAAGCCTTTGTAAGCTTAACTTCCTCAGAGCCAAGATTTCTAAAGCTTGTATGACGAGTGATGATATTGTAGTTTTCATAGATTGTGTAATAAAGAGTTACCTCTACATTTATCAATTCATCTTTGCAAACAATCTCAAGGGTTGTCGCTTCTGAATCCGTATTTACGTAGCTGGCTGGAAGACCAGGAATTGGTTTCTTGCCCTGATATATTTCATATCTATCATAAACAAGATTGGTTACTCTAGAGCCATTTGCCTGTCTGATTTCATATGCTGGTCCTCTGAAATCACCATTACCAAAAGCTGGATATTCAAGGCTTGCCAGCTCCTTAGTATAATTCTCATCATCTGTCACTGGGCAACAAAGAGGTCTGCCTGCGAGAGTCTGATAACCATATATAATCTGGTTTTCATTTATCCTTTTTCCGAAGTAAAGCTGACCGATTTCTCCATCGCGGCATTCGCCAATAACATAGCTCACCTTTGAATTATATAAATGAAATTGTTTTTCCTTTTCAAATACTTTAACTGCCATAATTCCTCCATTGAAACTCTAATTTTCATACGTTAGAATGAATTATATTATGTTATACATTTTTTGTAGATGTTTTTATTGATGTATTAAATGTCAAAATGTGACTGATATGATATTTTGCGAATGCTAATGATGCAAAATGTCATATGCCACCCCGGCGAGGGGCATTAATTTGGGAGAGTATTTTAATGGAAGTATCTGGAGTAGACAGGGTCAAATTCATTGACCTTACAAAGTCTAATGATTTTTACTTATTTGAAATTGGAGAATGCAAATGTAAGCCTGGCTACAGCTACGGTCCAATCGTTAGAACCAGAACCATTTTTCACTATGTAGTTTCTGGCCACGGCCATTTTATTCTAAATGATAAACGATATGACTTGGGCCCTGGACAGGGCTTTTTAATTCCTTCAAAAATCAAAGCGTATTATGAAGCTGATGAAAATGATCCTTGGGAATATGCATGGATTCACGTGGATGGTCCTCGTACTATGGAGTTATTTGCAAGCGCTGGAATAACAGCAGAATCGCCTATTTTTTACCCAAATGGAGATTCTTCAAAAATCCTTGATATAATCCACGACATTTACGACCACAGCAACAGCGAATGCTATTGCTACGCCAAGGTCTACGAATTTTTTGATACCATTATTTCTCAATCAAAAAATCGTATTTTCCATGATGTGGATCCTCGTCTGGCATATGTAAAAAGTGCCATCAATTTTATACGTTTAAAATATTCCGAGCCTATCACTGTAGAGGATATAGCGGCTGCCTGCTGCCTGAACCGTAGCTACCTTACCAGACTTTTCAAACACGCCACCGGCTACACCCCACAGGCTTATCTCGGTACCTACCGCATAAAAAAAGCTACTGAGCTTCTTTTGGAAAGTACCGAAAGTGTCAGTAGCATAGCGTTAATTGTAGGTTATTCTGATGCCTTTACATTCTCAAAGGCCTTTAAAAGATTCAAGGGTGTCTCACCTAGTGAATACAGAAACAATCACTAGACTTAATCTCGCTGGTTACACTCTGATAGCTACCAGCTATTTTTATACATCTACAAATTTTTAACTAGTTCATCCATTACTGCTTCAGACGCTGCATTAAGCGTAGACTTAATGGATACGACTGGCTCTACAAGTTCTATGTTCTTGCTGCCCTCTAAGATTGCTTTCATCTTACCAGCGGCCTGAGGTGCCCAGGTACCATTTTCTACGAAGGCTACCTTACGATTCTGATAAGCCTTTGCTGTCAGATGATGTAAGAAATCCTGCATAGGAGGGAAAAGACCTCCATCATAAGTACATGCACAGCAAACCATCTTGTCATAGTAGAATGCTCGTGCCACAGCCTCAGACATGCTATCGCGAGTCAAGTCTATAAACATAGTCTTCTTACCAGCTGCTTCTAACTTTTCCTGAAGCTTGAGAGCAGCTTTCTTTGTATTACCATGGATAGATGCGCATGTGATTAACACACCCTCTTCCTCAGGCTTATAGCTACTCCACTTGTCATACAAATCAATATAGTAGCCAAGATTTTCTGTAAGAATTGGTCCATGAAGTGGACAGATAGTCTTGATATCAAGAGTAGCTGCCTTTTTCAACAATGCCTGCACCTGCAATCCATACTTACCCACAATATTAAGATAATATCTACGAGCTTCATCAATCCAAGGCTCATCGCAATCAAGCGCTCCAAACTTTCCAAAGCCGTCTGCTGAGAAAAGAATCTTCTCTGTAGATTCATACTCTACCATTACCTCTGGCCAGTGAACCATAGGTGCAAATACAAATGTAAGCTCATGGCTACCAAGTGAAAGTGTATCACCCTCAGCCACAACATGCTTTCTATTTTCGAAAAGAGCAGCGTCCATGAACTGTCCCATCATAGTAAATGTCTTGGCATTTCCTACTACTGTTGTGTCTGGATATTTCTCAAGAAATGCCTTGATAGAACCAGCATGATCTGGCTCCATGTGAGATACTACAAGATAATCTGGCTTGCGACCATCAAGCTCTCTATCCAAGTTTCCAAGCCACTCATCTGTAACTCTTGGATCAGCTGTATCCATGACAGCCACCTTTTCATCTAATATTAAATATGAATTATAAGATACTCCATTTGGAACTGGATACTGACTCTCGAATAAATCGATTGTCTTGTCATTGCAACCAATGTACTTAATTGAATCTGAAATATGCATGATTAACCCTCCTTCTGAACTTATCTATATAATAGCAAATTCGGGTATAAAAAAGAACCTTGGAAAAACCAAGGTTCTTAAAAGATTCAATTATTTATTTTCCAGAGAGTCTCTCAACAATTGTATCAAGTGTCTCGCGAGGCACTGTACCGTCACGATACAACTGATTTATTGTGCTGTCACTTCCAAGAAGAGCTGTGGCATCAAGCCATGTACCTTTTTGGAATTCTTCATCAAATACAGCAAATATTTTTCTGTTCTGTAAAAGCTGTGAAAGCGGAAATTCTCTGTAATCCATAAATCGTCCTAACTAAATAACTGTCTCAATATTAAACACGTGAAAGGTACTCACCTGTTCTTGTATCAATCTTGATTGTCTCGCCGTTCTCAACGAAAAGTGGAACGTAAACAAGTGCGCCTGTCTCAACAGTAGCTGGCTTTGTAGCACCTGTAGCTGTATCACCCTTGAAACCTGGCTCTGTATCTGTAATCTGAAGCTCTACGAACATAGGTGGCTCAACTGAGAAGATTGAACCGTTGTGTGAGAGCATCTTAACAATCTCGTTTTCCTTAACGAACTTAAGAGCATCACCAATCTGATCTGCTGTAAGAGCAACCTGATCATATGTCTCAACATCCATGAAATTGTAAAGCTCACCATCGTTGTAAAGGTACTGCATATCCTTACGATCGATACGTGCAGCTGGGAACTTCTCTGTAGGACGGAAAGATGTCTCTGTAACACCGCCACCCTTGATATCCTTAAGCTTTGTACGAACGAAAGCTGCGCCCTTTCCTGGCTTTACGTGCTGGAATTCGATAACCTGATAAACCTTGTTATCCATCTCGATAGTCATACCGTTTCTAAAATCACCGGCTGTAATCATTATAAAATCCTCCTTAACAGGTGCGAAACAACATCCTTTCGCACATTTAATACTAACTCAATTGGCTCTAGGCCACACTCGTATACAGTATTTTACCTCAGAAGCGCAAGAATTTCAAGACATTTATATATTTCACACCTATGTTACTATGTCGTAAAAGGAGCAAAAACTATGGAAATTGAACGCAAATTCTTAATTAAAGAACTACCAGATTTATCTAAATATGATTATGTGGATATTGAGCAGGGATATCTCTGCACTCATCCTGTTGTCCGCATCAGAAAAAAGAATAATAAATATATTCTTACCTATAAGGGTAGCGGACTTATGGCCCGTGAGGAAATCGAGGCTGAGCTTACAAAGGAAGCCTACGAGCATCTCCGTGAAAAGATAGATGGTCATGCCATTACAAAGAGACGCTATCTTATCCCATTTGAGCCTTATACCATCGAGCTTGATGTTTTCGAGGGACATAAAAAGGGGCTGAATATGGCAGAAGTAGAATTCCCTAGTGTAGAAGAAGCCAATAGCTTTGTCCCACCAGAATGGTTTGGAGAAGATGTTACCAACGATAAAAACTACCACAATTCTAATATGATTTAAAAATTAAGAGAGCCCCGAGGGGCTCTCAAATTTATTTCATATAATCTTTTACATTACTAGCATCGACTCTTTCAAATGGAACCCAAATGTAAAATCCATCTTCTGATAAACCTTCTATTCCATCTGCTGTACCACCACTTGCCAATGCCTTTGTTAACTGAATAGCCTTTTGAGCCTGGCCATCTGCTGACTGATAAACTGTAAACTGCATCTCGCCCTTTGCAATAGATTCGCATCCTGCAACAGTTGCATCTACACCTACTACAGGGTATTTATCCAAGTCATAACCAGCTTCTTTTAGAGCTTCTACGGCACCAAGTGCCATATCATCATTATTACAGAAAATAGCATCGAAGCTTTGATTTGTTTTCTGGAAAATACGGAACAAATCCTTTGCCTGATCAGGATTCCAATTCGCAGTATCATCAAAAACGACATTAACTGCAACCCCTTGGCTTCTCAACCAGTTTTTCACTGATACAGAACGTGCCACTGCTGCATTGTGAGTAGCCTCTCCACGGAAAATAATAATGTTCATTGAGCTTGGCTTACCCAGCTTGTTATAAACATACTCAGCCTGATATTCTCCAGCATTCTCCTCAAAGCTACTAACTGCCATATATTTATTTGGCTTTAGGAATTGCTCATCTGGGCAAGCATTAACGTAGATTATAGGTTTATCCCCTGCTGCAATTTCAAGCTGTAATGCAGTGGCTCTATCAACCGGTAAACAAATAATTGCATCATATCCATCAGCTACTGCCTTTTGAATCTGTGCCACCTGATCATTTGTAGAAGCACATGCCTCTCCAATTGTAAGATCTATACCTTCACTTGGGGCATATTCTGCAAGCTTATCCATCAGCATCTGCTTAAAGGTATCTGTACCAGGACCCGAATAAATTACTTTAATTCCTCCGGAACTAGCTGTGTTACCTGAACTTCCTGAACTGCCGCAACCCGATAAAACCAATCCTAGTGACATTATAATTGTAAGAAGAAGTACCGTAAGGTTTCTACATTGTCTGTTAACCTTCATAATCACTTACCTCCTCATCAATCTTAAATTTCTGAACATAATCTGTAAGCTTCTGAGATGTATTTGCCAACTCGTGAGAATTGTCTGCTACATCCTGACTGCTCTGACTAATGCTATTGGCCTGTTCAACCATATTCTGTGATGTTTCAAGAATCTCATCAGCACTAGCTGCCTGCTCCTCAGATATTGCAGCAACATTGTTTGCAACATCATCAACCTTCTGAATATTATCAAGCATCAATTCAATCAGTTCATTAGATTTTTCTATGTTAAGATAAATCTGATCAAAGGTTTCAAGTGCTGTACCAATTCTCTCTGAGTTTTGTTCAATTTCTTCTGCACTTGTCTGAGCCTGCTCTACAACACTGTCTATCGCTCTACTTACCTCATTGATAAGGTTCGAAATATTCTCGGCACTAGACGCAGAATTTTGAGCAAGCTTTCCGATTTCTGTTGCAACAACTGCAAATCCCTTTCCTGCCTCACCGGCTCTTGCAGCCTCAATGGAAGCGTTAAGAGAAAGCAGATTAGTTTCATCAGCAATATCCTTAATCAGGCTGACAATCTTTGTGATTTCCTCAGAAACCTTTCCAACCTCATTGATTGATTCTACCAGCTGATCATTACTGCTCTTGATTTCTTCCATGGCAGCTGAAAGCTGTTCCATGTCAGCCTTACCTTTCTTACTTATCTCTACAGTCTCTTTCATGCTGACATTAGCCTCATTTGAATTATCTCTTGTGTCTGCTACTACCATAGCAAGAGTAGTTGCATTTTCAGCGATTTCATTAACAGCTATAGCCAGCTGATCTACTGTAGCATTCAGATTCTGCATAGCATCCGCCTGAGAACGAGATGCATCAAACATATCCTTTGATACTCTATCCGAATTATCCGACTGCTCTTTTAATCTTTCAGACTCATTATTAATCTCAGATAGCATTCCTCGCATCGACTCTACAAACTCACTTACCTTCCGGCCCATAAGTCCGATTTCATCATTGCTCTCCTGTTTAACCTTAATTGTAAAATCACCAGCAGACATATCAGAAATATGCTTTGTAATATTTCCTATAGGTGCGATTACTCTACTTACAAGGACGTTGATAAGAATGACAATGATGATAATAGCTATCACGCCAATTATTGCCAAAAGCTGTATCAATTTATTTACATCCTGCAGAATCACACTATTGCTGATATAAGAAACAAGATACCATTCTGTTCCAGCAATATTTCTAAATGCTACCTGATAGCCTTCTATTTCTGTGGTTGCGTAATCACGTTCTGCAAACTTTTTGGCTATACCTGCCATAAGCTTATCAGAATCATCCTCCTTAAGAACTGTAAATATTCTTGAGGCATCTCTATGAGCCAATATAGTGCCATCAAAAGAATCAATAAGGAAGGAAGTCGCCTGATCCATTTTTACACCAGAATTAACGATAATACTAATCTGATCCAATGTCACATCTGCTGCAAAAACTTTAAGTTCGTCGCTTCCATCATTAAGAATGCCTGACGCACTTATAACGGAATCACCATTTGCATTTTTATAAGCCCCACCATAATTTAGGCGCACTCTAGTAATACCCTGCTTATACCATTCCTCATCCTTTGGATTTGAAACAGTTTTAGAGGATTCACTAGCCTTCATGAATTTACCTGATTCGCTGGCAATATAAAATCCGTCAGTACAATAGGTGTTGTAGCCATAGAATGCATCCAAAAGAGACTGCAGAGCCTCATCGTCAGGCTTCTGAGTCTCAATAACCTGCTTGGCTGTTGAGAAATTCTCGAGATTTTTCTGTAACCAGGATTCGATATTATCTCCCTGATTTGAAATAGAAGAATCAAGCTGAGCTGTTGCCATTTTTTTCAGACTCTGGCTGGAAATATAACCAGAAATAACAACCAGTAGTATCACCTGAAGCAATACTACTGGCATCAATAACGCAATCAGCTTATTCTTAATTTTTGCGTGCTTTTCTGAAGATTTTGTATTGGCCATGGTATTCTCCTTAACTAAGAAAAATGTATCCCTTACACACTACATTAAGTTTATTTTAATACCACAGCCACATTATTTGTTGTTTTTCGCTAAATCTTCATACATTTTTAACATTAACGTCTAAATCGTAATGTCTCGTATTTTGATCGAGTTCGAACACAATTCTTTAAATCCTGAACTCTGGATTCGATATCCCCATCTTCCACAACTACATCTATAGATGAAGCCATATTATCAATGAGAAGATTGTCAAAATCCATTATAGGTGTAGCTACCAATATTTTATATTTTTCTTCAAAGGAATCCGTATCCAAAAAATCTAAAAGTATTGGATTGATTTCTTCTTCATCATAATTTCTTTCCATAATCTATATTGCTCCTAACTTAAAAATTCGAATAATAAATATGTCTTGCCAAATCAGCTGTACCAAAATCTACAATGATAACACCATAGCTGGTCTCTGATTTTAGCTCATATTCCATAAGAAGAGTATTCAGGGCCTTTGAATACCCCTTTGGATGGCCAACCTTTCCATCTCCAGCTGTGCTGGCAAAATTCAGGAAAATTGTAGTCTCGTCGGCCTCACAGTTCTCTAATCCATCTATTACTGCTTCATATTTATCCTCTACGGAATACTTATATCTATCCTGAACCCAGAATCTGTAATCAGAATTTACATAAAGCTCATATGGAATATCTGCTGGAACTCGGTTATCCTGCTCGTCCCATATCATATTCAGACCAGTAATATCAGCTGCAGCCTCATCATTAAATCTGGTAGCTAAAACAATTCTTCCTCTTACTTCACCAAGAGTAGGAATCTCATTTTCAGTGTACCAGTAATCCTTATTAGCTTTCACCTGTGCTAACAAAAGCTTTTGAATATCAGCTGTAGAATAATCTTCATCCTCAATCTTGATATTAATAATTACTGTTTCATTTGTGTGCTCCTGAAGGAATTTATACACATCAGCTACGGCATCATCAAAATAAAGAAAATCCGAGAACAGATTTCCATCTGTGTGACAGCTGGCAAAATTATGAACAAGCTTTAGCTTATCGCCATCCTCTGTCTCTTCGATGGCTACTCTAAAATCCAGGTATCTATAGCCATTCTCGAGCTGCTGAGCTATTGTCGTATCTTGGCATCTCATAACATATCCCAGTACGACATTCTGAGAAGCGCTATTATGAGCGCCCGGAATAGTAATCTGAGAAATATAGACATCATCAGAAAGCTTCTCCATCCAGTTGGCTGTATCAGAGTAATCTTTTGACATATCCACGCTGAATTCTGCCTCTGTGTTGTCATCGCTGACAAACAAAATCACAAGAATACCAACTATGATGGCAATCATCACTCCACAAATTATTCTGAAAAGCCGTCCCTTATCCATAAGCATGCCCCCCATTAATTAGGCCTTAATATTTTCTATATAAATATATTACCATTCTTTAGTGACAAAGTCTTTCAAAATCGGTACTATTGAATAGAATTAAATTGATTTTTGGAGGAATAATAATGATAGACAGAGGACGCCTCTTATCTTTAGGATATTATAAAAAAGCTCCCTCTTTTACAGGGAGCGATAAAAATAAATGCTATAAAATTGAACGTTTCCGTGAGGAGGATTCTGAAGAAGACTTGTTCAAAGCCACTATCTGGCCTGGACCATTCAGCTCAGAAAACACACCCGAGGAAGTCAAGCAATCCCGTACCGCGCCATTCACGGAAGAGGGTCTACAAGACCTCGTGGCGTGGATGAATAGCTTGGAAATCTAGAAAAATAAAAACACTTGTAGCTATCAAGCTCTGAGTGTTACTCAAGCGAAGCTTTCTTCAGCTGAGCGGAGTAATATCTCTGGCTTGAGAGCGTAACAAGTGTTGGATACTTTACAGTTATTTACAAGCTTTTTTGTTTTCATACATGTATGCATCTGCACGCTTCACAAGTGCACGGAAATCACTATCAAGGCTTGAGTCATATGCTGCAGCTCCGATAGCCACTCCAATAGAATATTGATGACCGCCTTCTATGTTTGCAGTGTAAATTTTTGTCATAAAGAGCTTCTTTAAACGCTCCATGTTAACCGCCTTGCTTGCTGGGATGATACAACAAAACTCATCACCACCTGTACGATAGCAGTTACCATATCTACCAAATACACTGTTAAAGATTTCTGCTACAAGTGTGATATACTCATCACCTGCTTCGTGTCCGTAGGTATCATTACAAGCCTTGAGTCCGTTGGCATCTGCTACTACTGCAATGATTCCATCAAGCTTATCTTCCGACTGAACATGACTTTCAAAAGCATTTCTATTGTAAAGTCCGGTCATTGTATCTGTAAGGGCAAATACCTCAAGCTGCTTAGCATGGCGGCCTTTCTCAATAATCTCGTTAGTTCCCTTAATCAAATCCCACGCAAGAAGACTTACAAAAATAAGGAACATATAGCGACCCATTTGATCTGAGTCACCAACCTCACTGTAATAATTTCTTACGTCAATGATAATCGAGATAGTAAATAGTAATACTCCAATAGCACAGATTTTCGTCTGACGAGAAAAATCTCTATGATAAAGCTGAATAGCAATCGCTGAGACAACATATATAGCTGCAGCAAGAATTAAAATCTGCATGTAAACAAGAGTCTCTCTATATTCTAAAATCTTCATCAAATGAAGAGTAGTGAATACGACAAACTCGACCATAGATGCTATGACTATAATTCTCTTAACTATCTTTCCATTGATTCCCAAATAACCATCAAAGAAAAGCACAAATGGAGCAATAACCATCATTAAACATAAATATGGAATTACAGCGTCAAAGATTTTGTTATTAAAAAGAAGCACTGATACGTCTGTCTCGTTCAATGTCCATGTTCCAATGAATAATGCAAAATACGCCAAATGAACTAACTCTCTGCCCAAGTTAAGCCTCTTGTTCATAAATGCATAGTAAATCAACATGATAAAACTAAATATCACGATTAATAAACTTGCGCAGAACTTTGGCAAAGAATTTCTGAGCAAATTATCATACATCTGGTATGCATTTCCCACATAGAATGTAGGAACCTGATCCTTTACACAATCATAAACTGGCTTAATGATAATAGCCACATTAAGCATCTTTTCATTCACTGATATAAAATTGTAAGCAGAACCTGGCGTAGAACCTAAAATGCCTCCTGTTTGGGTAAAAGAATAAATTTCTCGTCCAGCATTATAAGCTTTTACAAACTGATGAGATGTGTAAAACATGAAGCCAGAATAATGACTATCAAAAGAAGACAAATCAAAGAAGTACTCCTTTGAGCCATCTTCTAATCTTGCCACCTGATATGGCTCAATCTTGATGGTAGGAGTATCACACTCTGATTTCTCGTTCGTCACTAAGAAGCCTATAACAAGTGCACATGCGCACAGTATAAGCATCAGATTATTTAAACGTTTTTGAAAATTAAAAATTAACTTATTCTGATTCATCGTCATTACCAATTGAAAACTTTTTCACATAACATTATATTTTGGAATCGATTTCACATTTCATTCACATTTTATAACATTATACATTCCTATTGGTATAATGGCAACTATCAAAATTATCTAATAAAACTTTCTATATGTGGGTATAAAGTATCTTTTTGTACAATATAGCTACTATGAGTTTCCCCAGAAAGCACTTTTAACACTGAATTAGGGATACTGGCGGCTATCTTTTCAGTTTCCTTCTGTTTCACACAATCATCTTCTCCAGCAAAAATCATAGCAGGAACGGATATGTTCTTAAGGTCATTTGGATTAATATCAGGTTCCTGTAGCATAAGAAGTGTTCTAGGATCATTATATTTCTTATACGCTCTTTTCATTTCCCTGATATCTCTATGATGAAAACCTGCTGGAGTGAGATTAGCTCCGCAGCAAATAATTCCAGAAAGTAATTCACTGGCCTCCATAGCCACTAATAAAGAAATAATGCCTCCATCTGAATATCCAAGAAGATATGGCTTTTCAATATCCAATGCTTTAATCAGATTGATAACGTCCTTTGCCATATCACTATAATGGTATTCCTTTGGTGTAGCACTTTCACCGTGTCCTCTTGTATCCATTGCATAAACTACGTGATTTCTGCTAAGTCTTTCTACCAATGGATCAAAGATATGGTGATCCTCTCTATTTCCATGCATGAGAATAACCGGGGTTCCCTGCTCCCCGGTTATTTCATAGCATATGATTTGTGAATTAAGCTGGATATACATGTGTTAAACACCTCATCAGTCACCCTCAGTGACGCTCTCGGTTTATTTTTCTGCGATTACTTCTTTCATATCGTAGAGACCTGCTGGCTTTCCTGCCAAAAACTTAGCTGCTTCTACAGCACCCTTTGCAAATACACTCTTTGAATATGCTGTATGCTTGATTGTGATAACCTCATCAAGTCCAGCAAAGATAACTTCATGCTCACCTACAATATTTCCACCACGAACTGCAGAAATACCAATTTCATTCTTAGGTCTCTTCTCACGTCTGTCAGCTCTGCCATAGCAATACTCATACTTCTCATCTAATGCATCGTTGCAAGCATCAGCAAGTGCAAGAGCTGTTCCACTTGGTGCATCAAGCTTCTGATTGTGATGCTTCTCTACGATTTCGATATCAAAACCAGCATCAGCAAAAACCTGAGTAGCCTTCTTGCATAAATCAAATAGTGTATTAATACCTAATGACATGTTTGCAGAGCGGAGAATCGCTACCTTTTTACATGCAGAATCCACGTGTGCAAGCATCTTATCATCTAATCCTGTAGTACAAAGAACAACAGGCTTTCCATTCTTCTCACATACGTCAAGCAACCCATCTACTGCAGCGGCTGTAGAGAAATCAATTACAACATCATAGTCCACATCAACCTCTGCAAGAGAATCATATACTGGATACTCATTGTCGATACCCTTAAATTTATCTACTCCAGCAACGATAGTTGCATCAGCGTCATTCTTGCATAAATCTGTGATAACTCTTCCCATGTGTCCGTTGCATCCGTGCATTACTACTTTTGTCATTATTCTACCTCTCTCTTTCTACTTGGTCATATATAAACAGAACTGCCATAGAAGCCTAAAAAGCCCATGGCAGTTCTATGGAATTACTTCTCAGGTTTTAAATTCAAAACGCTGTCCGCAATTTCAAATATTCCTTTTGTAATGTTTAATCCTGTCAAAATGACATTAGTCGAATATGAACGTCCTTCCAAAGCACATAAAATATCCTGTTCTGGAACAATACCCTCATCAACAACGCCAAGAATCTCATCAAGAATAACCAGATCACTTTCGCCGGTACCAAGAACTTTTTTAGCATAGTTAAGACCATTTTGAATATTCAAAATCTCTTCCTGCTTTTGTTCATCTGTTAACTCAGCGAAGCTCTCTTTTGAGCGCTCGAATCTAAAAAGCTTAATTTCAGGCTCAAGCTTGCTTAAATACTCAGTATTTGTCTCAGATTTAAGGAACTGAATTATTGTTGTAGTGCGTCCCTGCGAGGCATTACGAATAGCCTGTCCTAAGGCTGCAGCTGACTTTCCCTGTCCCGTTCCGTAATATACTTGAACAATTCCTTTTTCCATAAGTCTCCTTATTTCTTAAAGCTAGCTCTCTTTCTAAGTGTAGGATCAAGAATTCTCTTTCTGATACGAAGAGATTCTGGTGTAACCTCTAAAAGCTCATCTACATCGATGAAATCAAGTGCCTGCTCAAGGCTAAGTACTCTTGGTGGTACAAGTGTAAGTGCTTCATCAGCTGAAGATGAACGAGTATTTGTAAGGTGCTTCTTCTTACATACGTTAAGCTCAACATCCTCTGCACGAGAACACTGACCAATAACCATACCAGAATAAACCTTCTCGCCTGGTCCAATGAAAAGTGTACCACGATCCTGAGCTGAGAAGAGTCCGTATGTAACTGACTCACCTGTCTCGAAAGCGATAAGACTTCCAAGCTTACGATAAGAGATATCTCCCTTGTAAAGCTCATAACCATCGAAAATTGTATTGATTATACCATTTCCCTTAGTATCTGTCATGAATTCTCCACGATATCCAATAAGACCACGTGAAGGAATCTTAAACTCGATACGAGTATATCCACCTGCGATAGGTGTCATATTCTGAAGCTCACCCTTTCTCTGAGAAAGCTTCTCTATAACTGCTCCTGTAAACTCATCAGGAACATCTACATAAGCGCGCTCCATTGGCTCGAGCTTATGGCCCTTTTCGTCTTCCTTGTAAAGAACCTCTGCCTTTGATACAGCAAACTCAAAACCTTCACGACGCATGTTCTCGATAAGTACTGAAAGGTGAAGCTCACCACGTCCAGAAACCTTAAGTGAATCTGGTGAATCTGTATCCTCTACACGAAGTGATACATCAGTGTTAAGCTCCTTCATAAGACGCTCACGGATGTGACGTGAAGTTACGAACTTACCTTCCTGACCAGCAAGTGGGCTATCATTTACAATGAAGTTCATTGAAATAGTAGGCTCAGAAATCTTCTGGAAAGGAATTGGATTTGGAGCATCTACTGCACAGATTGTATCTCCAATGTGGATATCTGAAATACCAGAAATAGCTACGATTGAACCAATCTGTGCTTCAGTAACATCTACCTTATTAAGTCCATCGTACTCAAAAAGCTTTGAGATACGAACCTTATTGCTCTTCTCAGGATCATGTGCATTTACAACGATAGCATCCTGGTTAACCTTGATAGAACCATTCTCTACCTTACCAATACCGATACGACCAACGTACTCGTTGTAATCGATTGTAGAGATAAGTACCTGTGTAGGTGCCTCTGGGTCTCCCTTAGGAGCTGGAATATAATCAACAATAGTCTCAAAGAGAGCTGTCATATCCTTATGTTCTTCGTTAAGATCTCTGATTGCGAAACCTTCCTTAGCTGAAGCATAGATAAATGGACAATCAAGCTGCTCATCTGAAGCATCAAGATCCATGAAAAGCTCGAGAACCTCATCGATAACCTCATCTGGACGAGCCTCTGGTCTATCAATCTTATTGATACATACGATAACTGGTAAATCAAGATCAAGTGCCTTCATAAGAACGAACTTGGTCTGTGGCATAGCGCCCTCGAAAGCATCTACTACGAGAACAACACCGTTTACCATCTTAAGTACACGCTCAACCTCGCCACCGAAATCAGCATGACCTGGTGTATCGATAATGTTAATCTTTGTGTTCTTATAATATACTGCTGTGTTCTTTGAAAGAATAGTGATACCACGCTCACGCTCAATATCATTTGAGTCCATGACACGCTCAGCAACTTCCTGATTCTCTCTAAATACACCTGACTGCTTTAAAAGCTCATCTACAAGTGTAGTTTTACCATGATCTACGTGTGCGATGATGGCAATATTTCTAATATCTTCTCTACTTTGTACTGACATAAAAAATCCTTTTCTACTGTGTATAAAATACTACTACTCAGTAAAAACCCCTCAAAAAAAGCGGCATCGAAGTCTTACATGCTCCCGCAGGCCACCTTCCATACTCGAGCAAGGAATCTCCCCTAAAGGGGCCCCCTCCTTCCTCGGCATGGAGCCTTCCTGCTCGCGCCTGCCAAGAATTTTAAGCCGCTTTTATATAATTTGTCAATAACTTATTTATTTAATAGGAATTAATTCACTCTTACCACCCATGTATGGCTGAAGTGCCTTAGGAATAGCCACGCTACCATCTTCACGTAAGTTGTTCTCAAGGAATGCGATAAGCATACGTGGTGGAGCAACTACTGTATTATTAAGTGTATGAGCGAAGTACTTATTACCATTCTCATCCTTAACACGAATCTTAAGACGTCTAGCCTGAGCATCACCAAGGTTAGAGCAAGAACCTACCTCAAAGTACTTCTTCTGACGTGGTGACCATGCCTCAACGTCACAAGACTTAACCTTAAGATCTGCCAAATCTCCTGAACAGCACTCAAGTGTACGAACAGGAATATCAAGGCTGCGGAATAAATCAACTGTGTTGTTCCAAAGGATATCGTAGTACTTCTTTGACTCCTCTGGCTTACAAACTACGATCATCTCCTGCTTCTCGAACTGGTGGATACGGTAAACACCACGCTCTTCGATACCGTGTGCACCCTTCTCCTTACGGAAGCAAGGGCTGTAGCTTGTAAGTGTATATGGAAGATTAGCTTCGTCATTAAGTGTATCAATGAACTTACCAATCATAGAGTGCTCTGATGTACCGATGAGGTAAAGATCCTCGCCCTCAATTTTGTACATCATAGCATCCATCTCTTCGAATGACATAACACCAGTAACTACGTTTGAACGAATCATGAAAGGTGGGATGCAATATGTAAATCCTTTATCAATCATGAAATCACGAGCATATGAAATAACTGCTGAGTGAAGACGAGCAATGTCTCCCATAAGGTAATAGAAGCCGTTACCAGCAACCTTACCAGCAGCATCCAAATCGATACCATTGAATCTCTCCATGATATCTGTGTGATAAGGAATCTCAAAATCAGGAACAACTGGCTCACCGAACTTTTCGATTTCTACGTTGCAGGAATCATCTGGACCAATTGGAACGCTAGGGTCGATAATGTTAGGAATCTTCATCATGATTTCCTCAACCTTATCGGCAAGCTCCTTCTCAACTGGCTCTAAGTCCTTAATGCGCTGCTTGAGCTCTGCCACCTCAGCCTTAGCCTTCTCAGCCTCATCCTTTTTGCCCTGACCCATAAGAGCACCAATTTCTTTTGATGCCTTATTCATCTGCGCACGGAGGTCGTCAGCTTCCTGCTGAGCAGCACGTCTCTTGTCATCAAGCTCGATGACCTCATCTACGAGGCCAAGCTTGTGCTCCTGAAACTTCTTTTTAATGTTTTCCTTAACTGCGTCTGGATTCTCACGTAAAAACTTAATGTCTATCATGTTTTTTCTCCTAGTTCTAATCTTAATTCTTTGAAGCAAACTTAAGCTTAAGGATGTACCAAAGCTGTGTTGCGATAAAGATTGATGAATATGTACCAGCAATTACGCCAGCAAGAAGTGGTAATGCGAACTCTCTGATTGATGAAACACCAAGGATGAGAAGCATAAGTACCATGATTGCTGTTGTGATTGATGTTGAAATAGAACGTGAAAGTGTCTGAGCAAGTGACTCATTACAAAGTGACTTAAGTGTCTCGGCATTTTCTGTTCTAATTGCCTTGTGGTTTTCACGGATACGGTCGAATACTACGATTGTATCGTTGACTGAGTAACCGATAACTGTAAGCATACATGCGATGAATGCAGCGCCTACTGAAATTCTTGCAAATGCATAAAGTGCAAGTACTACAAGAACGTCGTGTACAAGGGCGATGATTGCTGAAGAAGCAAATCTGATGTCCTTGAATCTGAACCAAATATATACAAGCATGCAGAGAACTGCAACGAGTACAGCGATTGTAGACTGGCTACGCATCTCGCCTGAGATTGTGGAACCAATTGTCTGCTGAGTGATTGAAGTCTCCTTAACCTGGAACTGGCTCTCAAACATCTCATTTAATGACTCTCTCTCTTCAAGAGTAAGGTTTCTTGTCTTGAAGATTGCCTGATTGCTTCCATCTACTGTTGTAGTCTGGATACTTCCCTCGCTAACACCGATTGTGCTTGCAATCTGAGGAACTACCTTTGCATCTAAATCTGCAAGTGAATATGTCTCATTGAAATCAACTGTTGTTGATGTACCACCAAGGAACTCAAGTGAGTAGTTAAGACCTGAACCAGTCTTAGCCTTCATAGCTCCCATTGTGATGAAGCCAGCTGCGATAATTGCAACTGAAATTGTAATAAAGATTGCCTTCTTGCCAACGAAGTCGAACTTTGAAGGATCCTTTGCCTTTCCATAGAACTTAGCATCACGAACGCCAAGTGCATAGAAAGAATTAATAAGAATTCTTGTAATAACAAGAGCTGTAAACATTGATAAAACAACACCAAGTGCAAGAGTGATTGCGAATCCCTTTACTGAGCCTGAACCAAGGATACCAAGTACCGCTGCTGCGATAAGTGTTGTGATGTTACCATCAAGGATTGCTGAAAGTGCCTTTGAGAAACCAGCCTCAATAGATGAAACTACTGGACGACCGTTCTTAATTTCCTCACGAACACGTGCAAATACGATAACGTTAGCATCAACCGCCATACCGATTGAAAGAATCATACCTGCAATACCAGGAAGTGTAAGTGTAATATCAAATGCCTTAAGAATGCCTATAAGCATTGCTGTGTAAAGCGCAAGTGCAAGTGATGAAACAAAACCAGGTACAAGGTACATAACGATAAGGAATAACATTACGAGACCAAGACCAATACCTGCTGCGATAAGTGAGGTTCTAAGAGCATCAGCACCAAGCTGAGCACCTACAACCTGTGACTCTAACTCCTGAAGCTCGATATCAAGACCACCGATACGGATGTAAGAAGCAAGCTTTTCTGCCTCTTCCATAGAAGACATACCAGAAATCTCACAGTTACCTGTTGTGATTGCTTCGTTTACCTTTGGAACTGAAACAAACTGACCATCATAGTAGATACCAATTGTCTCACCTGCAACAGCTGCTACTGTTGTAGCATCACCAAATGCCTTTGTTCCTTCGTCGTTGAACTGAAGTGTTACAACGTACTTTGTAGCGCTAGTAGTCTTATCCTGCTCAGCTCTTCCCTGCGCTGCTGTAACTTCTTTACCTGTACAAATAACTGAACCATTCTCTGTGAGTGTCTCAATATCGTAGTTGAGCTGATATCCATTCTCACCATAGCTATAGTTCTCATTTCCATCGTTATCCTTCTGAGCGATGAAATAAAGTGTACCAGGAGTACCTAACTCCTCCAATAATGCGTTTGCATCTGAAACGCCAGGAATCTCAACTGTGATTCTGTCATCACCTACGCGATAAACATTTGCCTCTGTTGTTGAGCTCTCCTCGCCAAGGTCATTTTCAATACGCTGCTGGAGCTTAAGAATTGTGTCTGCCATCTGCTCATCTGTAGGCTTATCTCCAACTGCTTCGTATGTAATGCTGACACCACCATCAAGGTCGAGACCAAGCTTTAGGCTGTCATCATTTTCTTTAATTGTGCCTGTAATAACTGTGAATGCATAGTAGCCAAGTAAACCAAGAATAACTACAAATGCAACGAGCCAGGCAATCCCCTGTCCTTTTTTTAAACGTTTCATTATTTATTCTCCTATCTTGTAATTTATAACTGCTGAGCAGTCTAAAGAGGTGGTTTATGCCTCTTTTGTTTCGTTAATCTCTGCATTGTGCACTTTTAAAGCAATAGCACACTCAATACGCTTCTTCTGAAGCTCACATCCTACATGGTAATTACCAAGGATGCTTCCTGTGAAGTTAAATGCATTTGCTGCACATCCGCCGCTGCAGTAGAATCTTGCAAAGCAATTCTTGCATTCTTCTTTTGCATAAACATTGCAGTGCTTGAACTGATTTACAACTTCAGTGTTCTTAACCCCGCCCCATACGTCACCGAGACAGAAATCAGTATTTCCAACGAACTGGTGACATGGATAAAGCTCACCAGTAGGTGTAACTGCCATGTATTCTGTACCAGAACCACAACCTGAAAGACGCTTGTAAACACAAGGACCGCCCTCTAAATCAATCATGAAGTGGAAGAAATTGAAATCCTTGTCTGTACCCTGACGACGCATCATCTCGGCACAAAGTGAATCGTACTCTTCAAAGAGCTTTGGTAAATCCTCCTCACGAAGAGCATAATCATCTGTCTCCTGTGCAACTACTGGCTCAACGGAAATCTGCTTGAAGCCTTCATTTGCGAGATGAATAACATCCTTAGAGAAATCAAGATTATTACGTGTGAAAGTACCGCGAATATAATATCTGTCCTGATTACGTGAATCAGCAAGCTTCTTGAATTTTGGCATTACGATATCGTAGCTGCCTGCTCCCTTTTTGAATGGGCGCATGAGATCATGAATCTCTGGACGACCGTCGCAGCTAAGAACTACGTTAGCCATCTCCTTATTAGCGAATTCCTGAATCTCGTCATTTAATAACACACCGTTTGTGGTGAGTGTAAATCTAAAGTTTTTGTTATGCTCTTTTTCGATTGAGCGACCGTAGGCAACTAAATCCTTAACTACCTGCCAGTTCATAAGTGGCTCGCCGCCGAAGAAATCAACTTCAAGGTTTCTTCTGCTGCCAGAATTTGCAACGAGGAAATCAAGTGCCTGCTTACCAACCTCGTAGGTCATAAGCTCGCGCTTTCCTGTGTGATATTCTCCCTCTTCTGCGAAGCAATACTTGCAGGCAAGATTGCAATCGTGAGTTATATGTAAGCAAAGAGCCTTTACAACTGTTGGACGTGCTGTAAAATCAGCAATCTTTGGCTCGTAGTTGTCTTCTGTAAATAATGCTCCATCAGCAATAAGCTGTTCAATCTCAGACTGAATCTCTGAAAGCTCTGCCTCTGAAACCTCTGGATGGCTTTTCTTCATCTGATCAAGTGCTGCATCCTTTCCCTGCTCCTGCCAGAGACCAAGGAAATCGTATGTGATTTCATCTACTACGTGGATGGCACCGCTATTGATATCAATAACAATGTTGTAACCGTTGTTTTTAAACTGGTGAATCACTAAAAAAATGTCCTTTCATAAACGCACAATAGACCGTTCCCCATCCATGGGATGAGGACCGGTCTGCGTTAAATATTACTTCATTAAATATGAGCAATTACTTAGAGTGCTCACAGCTCTGGTTTCCAACTGTGCAAGAAGTCTTGCAAGCTGACTGGCATGATGTCTGGCACTCGCCACATCCGCCTTCCTTTACAGTGTTCTGTAATCTTGCAGTATTTAATGTTTTGATGTGTTCCATAATGAATATCTCCTTTTCTTTAAACAGCTACTACTCATAGTAACCCTAAGATTAATTGATTATACTATAAATCCGCTAAAATATAAAGTATTTTCCTTATTCTGCCTCAGCAGGTGCTCCTGTGTAATTTGCATTGTCGATGCAGAAATCAAGTGCCTTCTGTGTAAGGTAAGCCTGACGGAAATATCTCTCGCCAGTGTAACCATCTACATCATATACTTCATAGAAGCTTGTTTCGTCAGTTGCACCTGATGATGAAAGAACTCCCTGAATAAACTCTTTATAGCCAGCTTCATCAATTTCAATTTTCTCTGCCTTTGCAATAGCCTCAAGGATGAGTTCAGTCTCTGTAGACTCCTGAATGCTTGTCTTCATGCTTTCAACATAAGCATCATAATCCTGTCCCATCGACTCGAAGTATTCTTTTGCTGTAGTGCCATATGACTGATACTGCTTGTCATATACGCTAAGATACATATCTACTCTTGCCTGAAGAAGTTCCTCTGGAACCTTTGATACCTTGCTGTTATTTAGAACGGCATTTAATACGGCTGTCTGCTTGTCGCTCTTAAGATTGTTCTCAAGGCTTGCTGTATATTTCTCCTTAAGTGAATCCATGTAAGCATCGACTGTGTCATATCCGAACTTATCTGATACGATTTCATCTGTAAGGGCCTTCTTAGAATCGATAGCCTTTGCGATGTAATTAACCTGGAATGTAAAGATAACTGTCTGACCTGCTAAATCTGCATTGCCATAATCGTCTGGGAACTTAACTTCGTAAGCAACTTCCTCGCCTACCTTGTGACCTACAAGACCGGCTGTAAATCCTTCAATGTATCCGCCGCCTGTTGCTGAGCTGTTGTTTCCTACGTCGATAAGCTGATCCTCAGCAGAGCCACCATCAAAAGCGACTCCATCTTTTGAGCCAACATAATCAACATTTACGATAGAATCTTCAGCAATTTCATTAGCATCCTTATCCTCTACGTAAATAGCTGCTTCTGAAATAGTCTTTGATACATATTCATCAAAGCCCTCATCCGAGTACTCGTACTCTCCATCCAATGTGATTTCGAGATTCTTATACTCTCCAAGCTTAACAAATTCGTCTACATCATATTCGATATCAGCAACCTTCTTTTTGCTGGTTTTATCTGTCTTCTCTGTCTTAGTTTCAGCTTTGTCTTCTTTCTTTCCACAGGCAGAAAGAGAAAAGGCCATTGTGCATATTAAAACCAATGCTAATAATCTTTTTTTCATGTCTTAAAATCCCTCCTCAAAAGTCTGCCTTAGTTTAACACATTATAAACCTTATCGCAAAGTGCTAGCGTTCTTTCTATATTCGGTTGGTGACACCCCCACATAGGATTTGAAGCTTTTCATAAAATGTTTTTCATTGTCATATCCGACCTGGGCAGAAATCTCATTTACCTTTAAGTCTGTATTGGCCAAAAGTTCCTTTGCCTCTGCCATTCTAAGATCCTTTACATAGGTGACAAAATTAGTGCCTGTAAAGTTTTTAAACTCTGTGGAAAACAATGAATAATTCATTGATATATGGTTGCTTACAACTGCCATATTCAAATCTGTTGAATAATTTTCCTTTATGTATTTAATGGCTTCCTGCATTTTTGAATAGGTATTATCAGAATCATTTTTTAGCATAAACTCTGATTGTCTCTCCAAAATAAAGTTCATAAATTTCTCTCGGTAAATATCAAGGCAATCAATCTCCATTACATTTTTAAGCTCTACCGGTACTTCTTCTCTAAAAGTTCCTGTGAACTCAGTAATAAAAAATTCAATCGAATCTAAAAAATCAGAAGCTGGAATCTGTCCTCTTATTGCAGCAATAAAAAAGCCATCCCACTCTTTTTTAAGGTCTTTTGTTCTATCTGTACCCATCAATTGCACTCGGGCAGATATGGATTTTTTATCTGTGTATTTCTGAGCTGATTGCAATAGCATTTCCGGAATTTCAGGTAAGTCCTCATCTACTACACTCATATTCTGCAAAAAAGCTTCCATTCTTCTATCCCTTGCCTGAGTGTATGCCTTTTTTAAATCCGATGCATCTGAATAGGAATCACTGACACCAACATATCTTATATTATGAATAGTTCTCTCTGATGAAACTATCATAACATTGGACCCCAAAACGTTTTTTAGAAGAATTCCACACTTTTCTTCTGGAAGACTGCCAATAGGAGCAACATACACATTAAACTGCTGCCCAACCTCATCCTTTATTTTTTTAGCTATAAGCTTGATGTCATCAGAGGTTGTTCCACTATCCTGAAGAAAATACTTCAAAAGCTTTGTATCAGTAAGCTCTGTCTTTTCCTCGTCTAGTCTTCGATTATTCAGTTCCTCATCAAGCTTTGTAAGAACTTCCTTCAGCTTATCTCTTTCAACAGGCTTTAAGATATACTCCCTCACTCCCTGTCTCATCATTTCTACTGCGTAGGAAAAATCATCATAGCCACTGACTGCCACTGAAAGAGGAGGATTATCCAGCTCCTGCACCGCCTGAACCAATTCAATACCATTCATCTTTGGCATTCTAATATCTGTCAGCATCACGTCAATCCTGGTAGTCTTCAGTATATCCAAGGCTTGCAAGCCATTACTGCACTCTATTACCTCTTCATATGGGACCCCACTTCTTTTAATCATTGCAGAGATTCCCTGTCTTATTAGCTTTTCATCTTCAACAACTAGAATTTTATTCATGAATTACCCTCGTTTACATCTATCTCAATCATAGGAATTTTGATGCTTACCTTCGTATAGCATCCTTCCATAGCAGCCACTTCTATTCCGTAGCCTGGGCCATAGGCCATTTTTAATCTATCCTCAACATTCTTTAATCCAATACCGTTACTTGAACTACCACTGGTTTCTATTTCACCTGCTATCTTTTTTCTGAGCATCTCCAGCTCTTCTTCATTCATGCCACGGCCATTATCTGTAATCTCTATGATACAGTCGGAATCAATGATAATACCTTTGATATAAATAGTTGTGTCCTCTGCAATCTCCTCCACACCATGAATTATGGCATTTTCAATGATTGGCTGAAGGGACATCTTAGGTATTTTCTGACTTAAAATTTCTTCCGGTATATTCAAAGACAGATATATGACATAATCAAATCTAAGATTGATAAGTGCCATATAATTTTTTATATATTCCAACTCATCTGCCACAAGCACCGTATTAGAGCTCCACTTCATACTATATCTCAGGAGCTTTCCTAGACTTGTTATGGAATCAGAAATCTGATACTCCTCCTGCATCTCTGCCATCATCTTTATGGATTCCAAAACGTTGTAAATAAAATGGGCATTTATCTGATTCTGTAAAGCCTTAATCTGGCTATCCTTTGCCAGGATTTCTCTGTCGATATTCTGCTGCATAAGAGTCTGAATGTTGTCAAGCATTCGATTAACCTGGTGAGCCAGCTCACCCATTTCATCTTCTCTGCCGACATCAGTAGCTCTTACATACAGATTTCCTGCACGTACCTGTCTGATTGTACGCAAAACATCATAGAAGTTCTTTAAAAGATTAAGCACTACACGATTAACCAAGAAGTACAAAACAACCAGAATGCAAATCATCCAAAATACAAATGCATTTCGCTGACTATGAACCTCATCAATATTTTCTGAAATATTTTTTACAGAGACAAGCGTTCCTGAAAGCTCATTAATGTACATTCCCGAAATAACGCTTTTATCATTCTTGCTGTAATAGGTTTTAATATCCGGGGCCTCGCCTTTTTTTGCGATTTCCTGCATCTGCCTTGCCAGAGAAATGGCGATTTTTCTAACAGCCTCATTAGTGTTCTTTCCGAAAATAACTCTACCCTCAGCTGTAACAAAGCAGCTGATTTCACCGGCAACATTTTCATACAAGGATGGGAACATTGTCTCCATTTTCATATTGGCCTCAATCACACCAAGCTCTCCGTATTTACGATTTTTAACCGGTGTAATCAGTGCCATCATTGGAGTATTATCTCCACCAGAAAACAGATTATCTTTATAATCAAAAATCCATCCACCCTCTTCTAACATAGGAATCCATGCCTGTTTTTGAAGACGGCTGGCAGAATACATTACCGGCATCATCTCCTGCACATTATCTGTGGAGGCATAATATCTTGCTCCTCCAAGTACCGGGTTTGTATTGATAAGTCTTTCAAGAGCTGCTACGTCATTGCGATATATTTTTATCCACTCTTTTGTGGTATATTCTCCACCGTTTTTTGCATTAAGAAGCACCTTGTTCATGGTTTCATCTGACAGAAAAAACTGTGTAGTCATATTGATTGAATCCACGTTATTTCTAATACTATCCTGCCTTCTTGCCATTGTAGAAGAAAGATATGAAACATTTTCATTGATGGTAGACTGCTCAATATTGAAAAACATTATTCCGCTTAGGATAGCAATAGGCACCATAACAAAAACCAGGATAATGGCGGTCAATTTAATATTCAGTTTTACGCCTTTAATCGATTCCCAATTTTTCTTTTGCTTTTGCAACATATTGATATCGTTTCTCCTGAAGCTGTTCGTAGCCTAACGCATTACGCTCTTCTTTATATCTTTCTAAAATTTCATCAAACTCTTCTTCACTTTCAGAAATAAGCAAATCCTGTAAAGTCTGCGCCCACAGTGCCTTTATCTGACTATCTACATAAGCATCCTCAGTATCCGCTGGCAAAATAACATCATACTGACCTGTGTAGCTGGCATAATCATAGGTCCATTCCTCCAGCTGAGTAGTAGGGGAAGTATTCTCTGGCCGCCACTTTAGCTGCATTACGTTATCCTGCAGCATCCAATATGCATCATCTGCCCCATAAATCTTGTCGTAGGTAACCCTATCAGAATTAAGCAGTGACAGCACCTCAGGTTTTATCACTGGCTTGCCATCCACCATTTCGTAGGTAATTCCTTCCACTCCCAGATACACTAGCTTCTGCCCCTCCTCCGAAATCAGGTAATCCATAAACTGAATAGCCCTATCCGGATTTTTGCAGTTTTTAGAAATCATAGTAACAGTCCATCCACTGACTGTGTTTGTAGGAAGTACAGGGTCATCCCCATTTTTATTCTTCGGACCATCCACAGCTATATAAATGCTGTTAGGGTCTCTGGAGTAAAGTAGCTTCTGCTGGGCTGCCATATCCGTATACTGATATAGCATGCAAAAATACCTTCCCTCAGCCAGCTTTTCTTCCATCTGGATTCTCTGGTCGATAAAAATATCCGTAGCAAGATACCCTTCCTCGTTTAGCTGTCTGAACATCTTTAGCCACTCGATGTACTCAGGGTCTGTATTTCTATCATAGAGCTTGCCATCCTTTTCGTATGGCACAGCCAAAAAATTCTGTATATACTGATCAAAGGATACATTTCCCGAATCATCAAAAAGATGTGCACCTATTGGGATAAGAGGCTTTCCATCCACTTCAGGAAACATCTGCTTTGCCTTTCTCACAGCCCTCTCAAAACCTGCAATGGTGGTCATATCCGGACTTCCGATAGCCTCGTAAATATCCTTCCTTACCAAAAAAGTCTGATTCGAGCCTATGTTATCGTTGCTCTCCACGTCCTGAGGAGTAACACTAGAACAAGGATAACCATAGATATTTCCATCACTTTGGGTATACCAGCTAACAGCCTGCTTATCGCACACCTGATAAAAATATGGGTCATACTCATCTGCCAACTGATTAATGGCATACACCATATCCTTCTGTATCATCTCGTTGACCTGAGGCTCCCACCATCCCAAAGTAATCAAATCAGGCAGAGATCCAGACTCTATCAAAGCATTAAGCTTTTCCTCTTCATTACCCTGTGGCGTTATGAAATTAATATTGACCCCAGTGTTCTCCGTAATGGCCCTGGAAACCACACTGCTTCCCCAGCCTGTATTAAACCAGGAATAATTAATATACCAGTCCAAAGTAATCGAATCCTCTGATGCTGGTGTATTATCTACAGTTTCCTTTCCGCAGCCCACAAACGTTGTCATCACTAGGCTTGCCGCTATTATTCTTTTAATTGTACTCAATTTAGTTTCCATTTCCCCATTATACTAATTACCCACCTGTCTTTCAATCAGTCCTTGTTTGCCCCCTCTTCCTCTGCCGCCGCCCGTCCCATCCTGCCTTTGTAGTCCAGTCCCGCCAGCCTCCCTCTCGGCCGCCCTGGGCCTGTGCCACAGGAATATCGTAAGAATATTATGTTTTTCATACTTGCAAAGTCTCGCATCTTTATTAACAGGTGTCTTTTGTAAGTCTTTACAATTTTGAAAAATGTAGTCAGCTGGCGGACACTAAGTAGTCTACATAGGACTTCAAATTTATATAGGTGAACTTGGGTGATTTTGTAGTGAGCCTAGAAAAATAAAAAGCTGATTTTGCAATGTATAGTCAGCTGCCGCTAGGACGGCGGCAGCAGTGGTCACTTGAAACACGATGTTGAATGTGCCACGGTGACTATACATACAAAATCATGCTTTTTAAATTTTTCTTGGCAAATGGAGTATGAACCCAAGTCACCTATGTAAATTCGAAATCCTATTAAAATAATTAAAGGTGTCCGCCATCTGCTCTACATTTTTCAAAATAGTTCATACTTCAAAAGACACCTGTGGATGCTCCCTTTTTGCAAGTTGAAAAACTATAATATTCGCGAAATCATTCCTGCGGCACAGGCCCAGGGCGGCCGAGAGGGAAGCTGGCGGAGCCAAAGTAACGAGCAGGATGGGACGGGCGGCGGCTAAACAGGGCCGATAGCAAACAAGGACTGACGCCAAACGGCGCCAGCCCAGGTGGTTTATTCTTTTACGCTTCCAGCGGAAATACTGCTGATGATGTACTTAGAGCAGAATGCGAATACAATCATGATTGGCACTACGGATATGGCAACGCCAAGGTAGATTGCACCCTGATTCTTTTGTAAGTCGGTGGCAGCATTAAGTGTGGAAATCATAACCGGTAAAGTCATCTTTTTAGGAGTATTTAAGAGAATTAATGGTGTCAGGTATGAATTCCAGTTTCCAATGAAAGCTCCGATGGACATTGTAGCTATACCAGGTGCCATAATTGGAAGTACGATCTTGTGGAAAGTATGTATTTCCGATGCCCCGTCAATTCTTGCTGCTTCCAGCAGCGCCTTTGATAAGGTTGATTTCACGTATTGACGAAGGAAGAATACGATTCCAGGCGCCGCTATGGCAGGAACAATAAGAGGAATGTATGAATCTATCAATCTAAGCTTTTGGCAAAGATTATAGAATCCGATAAGAGAAAGCTGTGCTGGTATCATCATAAATACCACAATTACTTTGAATAAAAGGTTGTTTCCTTTCCACTCATACATAGCCATAGCGTAAGCTGTGATGGCTGAAAAATATGCTGTAAGAAGTGTAGCAGGGACAGCCACTTTTATACTGTTTCCAAAACCTCTGAATAGATTTACATAATCGAAGAGTACTACCCAGTTGTCCTTTAGGCTGTGGCCTGGCAAAAATGAAAATGAATGTGTGATTTCCACACCGGAACGGGTGGAATTTACAATCATAAGCCAAAATGGAAGAAGGCATCCAAGGGCTAACACAATTAGTGCTATATAAAGAATTACTTTTTTGATTTTTGTAACCATTGCTTAGTCCTCCTTTCCACCGATAAATTTAAATTCAAGTACAGATACAATAAGAATTATGATAAACAGGGTGTATGCAATTGCTGATGCAAATCCAACCTGATGAGTTTCAAAACCAAATTTGTACATGTACATAACTACAGTTTGAAGTGTTCCACCTGGCTCACCTGCTGTAGATGCACCTGCCACACCATTGATAAGGAATGGCAAATCAAAGAGCTGTAAACCACCGATAAGTGATGTAACTGCTACATATAAAAGAATTGGTCGAAGCAGTGGTAGAGTTATTTTTCCAAATGTTTTCCATCTGCCGGCCCCGTCGATAGCTGCTGCCTCAAAATAATCCTGTGGAATACCCTGAACGCCAGCCATAAGCATAATGAATGAATTTCCAAACCACATCCAAGCCTGAATTACGGCTACTACCGCCCAGGCTGTAGAGCGCTGTCCAAGCCAGTTTACCTGCTGGTCAATAATGCCTGCTGCAAGGAGAATCTGGTTGAAGGTACCATATTTCCAATCTAATAATGTTTTGAAAAGAAATGCTACCGATGTGGCTGCAATAAGATTTGGAAGATAGTAAACTGCTCTGAAAACTGGAAGTCCAGAAATCTTGTATTTAATATCCGAAAATACGATAGTAAGTAAAAAAGCAAGACCAAGCTGTAAAACAATGTTTAAGCCCCACATTTTTACTGTGTTGTAAAGCGAACGCCAGAAGAATTTATCTCCTATAACACGCTTGTAATTATCTAATCCAACGAGAGTAGGGTCACCATAGCCCTTGTACTCTGTAAAACTTAGGTAAAGTGTTCTAAAAACAGGATAAACACTAAAAATCAAAAAAACGATGACGAATGGGAGCACAAATAGATATGCTGCATTATTCCTATTCTTCATCAAATTCTTAAAAGAAAACGCTTTCATCCTTTCCTCCCTTTTAATATAGGGGCTAGCAAAGCCAGCCCCATTTCATCATCAAATATTATCTTTCAACAGTAATATCTGGATATGTAGATTCAACTACATCGTAGAACTCTGCGATAGCATCATCCTTGCTCTTCTCGCCAGTCTTGATAGCTGTAATAGCAGCACCCCAAGCATCGTTGATAACCTTGTCATAACGAGTTACCTTAGAGTAGTCGATATTCTCAGCCTGTGCCTGCCAGAATGAGTACATATGCTGATTTCCGTATACTGAATTCTCATCATCCTTGTGCTTCTCGAGAACTGATACAAGTGAAACTGTGTCACCTTCAGACTTCTCAATCCACCACTCAGCTGTCTCTTCATCAAGTGTTACCCACTTTAAGAAATCCCAAGCAAGATCCTTGTGCTCTGACTGAGATGAGATACCGATGAATGTACCACCACCGAAGCCTGATGCAGGTCCTGAGCAAACGCCCCACTTACCTGATGTCTCGCCTACATTGTCTCTAAGTGTAAGAACGCCCCAGCTAGGAAGACCAAATGCAAATACCTCTGTCTTGTCAAGGTCCTTTGTAGCTTCCTCGAACTGTTCTGCATCCCAAACGTTTACAGAATCATCTGCGTAGTTCTGGATGTCAGCTGTAAGGATAGGTACCTCGCCAGCCATAGCCTGATACCATGGTGTAGACCACTGGTTAGCATATGCAGTATAGTCATTCTGATAAAGATCAATTACAAGATCCATATAGTCAAGTCTTGCCTGATTTACGTTAAGCTTTCCATCAACGACCCACGCACTATCCCCCGAAAAATAATTAATCTCAGCATCTGAAGCAAAGATTCTATAGCCTGCATCCTTAAGTGTCTTTGCTGTATTAAGAACTGTGTCATAATCAGCAAAAAGCTTTCCGATTTCTTCAGGATCTTCTGTTCCAAATACCTTCTCAGCTATGTCTCTACGATAGTAGATACCTGCTGGTGTAATCTGGTAAGAAATTGCACGCTGGATTCCTTCTGAATCCTGACCAACCTTCCATACATAATCAACGATCTGATCTGCATAATCCTGTGCATTGTATGGTGCCTGATTTAAATCTTCAAAGTAGTTTGCATCGTAGAAATCCTCAAGCATCTGTGGCTCACCTACGATGATATCTGGTGTTGTCTGACCGCCATTAAGAGCTGTCTGTACCTTTGTTACATAATCTGCTGGTTCGATTACTACTGTTTCAATTTGAACATCAGGATTCTCCTCAGCATATTTCTCTGCGAAGGTCTGAAGATCCTTTGCAAGTGTCCAGATAACAAGTTTCTCTCCGTCCTCGCTACCTACTGTTGCTGAATCTACATTCTCGCCTTCTAATACGGCATCACTGCCATCGCTTCCGCAAGCAACAAGTGACAAAGCACAAGCGCCTACGAGAATTGTTGCTAATAATTTTTTTAGCTTCATTCTTCAATCCTCCCAACATTTGTAGTTGATTTGTTATATGTAAATTATAGGTTGGGAGGATTTCTGAAAAAATGATACTTTTTTTATTTTGGTGTCATTTTTACAGTTACTTTTTTAGCTAATCTATCCCTAATTTTCTTTGCTACCTCTCCAGTAACGTATTCCCTACTAAATCTATAAATAGTCCCGTCAAAAAGCTCAACTTCTATATCCGTAATTACGTATTCACCTGGAATGTAATCGCAATGTGCTGTCATTTCATAAACCAACTCTGTCTTTCCAAGTAATGTGGTGCTTACAGTGTGTTTTAAATCTCCACTTGAAATCAAATACTCTGGAATAGCTGGAGATAAAGCAAAAATCAAGCCATTTTCTTCATCATATTTAAATATGTCTTTTCCAAAGAAAATGAGCTTCCACATACTGATAAACTCTATAGTAGAACCACTAAGTCTGGCTACAAAGCCCTTGCCGTGAATACTCTCGTTTGGATTTTTAGAGCTTACAATAAAGGATGAATTTTCAAGAGTACTTCTTCCGTACTCTTCCCTATCAAGAAATGGTATGGCAGCCTTTTTGAAATCTAAAAAGAACTCTTCATATAATCCACTTCTAATAAGCTCCAGCAGATACTTATATTCCATATGCAGCCAGATAGATTCATTCTCTAGCCAGCCTGGTGTAAAAGCTCTGCATCGACCAATTTCAAAACTGGCATCCTGAAGTGATGCATTAACCTTGTACATAGATAGCTTTTCATCATATAAATCACTATTTTTAATTTTTGAATACATATTTCTTTTAGCTTCTACATCATTTCCAAGCTTAAAGTAACGCACTGGTCCCTCAAGGAAGTATGGAACCTTAACCATAGTGAAATGCTTTGGAATAATTCCGTTTTTCTCGCATTCATAGTCATCGATTTCATATGTAAAATATGCAGGGGCAATACCATCTGAAAGCTCTACTGCTTTTTGGATTGATTCCTTTAACTTATTGCTAAAGACCTCCAAAATCTGCTTTAAATCATCTGAATTGATTTCCTTATTTTTTTCATCAAGACCTGAATATACTTTTGCTCGGTACTGTTCCTTAATATCGTTTTTGCGATTCCAGCATTCAAACTCAGAAGTAGCTTTAAGAGTGACATCCTTTACCTCAGAAATGAACTCTAAAACCGCCTTCGGAAATACGATATTGTTATCAAATTTGCCAAGCATATCCTTTGTAAATTCAACCATTCTGGCAAGCTCATAGGTTTCGTTCATAGATGAACCCATTAGACCTGGAAGACCATTCAAGGCATCATACCAGCCTGGTTTACCACCTTCCATCTCTACACCAAGGCCGTAGGCATCCAATGTGGCAAACTTTACAGCGCACATCAAAATCAATTTAGCCATAAGGCTCATATCTATTTCCCTGCCATTTTTGTAGCACTCAAAGCTAGAAGCATTTTCCACTTCAGTTCTATTAACTAAATAATTGTATTGTCTGATGCCGTTTTCTGTTTTTGTATATCTTTCAAATCTTGGCAATACCTTTTTATTTGCATTGAAGGATTTTACTGATGTGTTAAATAAAAGGTCCTCAGCCTTATCTGGATATATTTCCAAATATTCTTCTATTAAATCCAGATTATAGGTCCAATGATCACTCCAATATCCCTCTCCAAATCTGGCATTTGCAGTCTTTTCAGCCGCACTCATTATTTGAACAAATCTGTCCTTTTGCTCCTTGTCAAACTCGTCATCACCTGCATCCATTAATGCTGCTGCAAGCTCACCTGGTGTAAAAGGTTGCTTGAGACAAAGTCCATCTAAAGAATCCTCAGAGACCTGATATCTCATTTGCTCAATGGATAAAGGATTATATCCATCTAGCTGAATAAGGCTGTAAAACATCTTAATGTTGTCTTCCATAACCTCTGGACTGAAAAAGGTATCGCATCTTCTGTTCTGATTAACATCTCTGAAATTACCATTTCCCTGTGAATAAAACTCAGGTGACATGGCAAAATAATTGTAATCTCGCTCTAAATCTCCATGCTTTCTAGAGTACACATAAAATGTATGATTATCTGTCAATCTGATAGGAGTACCCCCACGAAGAACATTATCCATGTAGTTATATCTGCAGTAGTTGTCAAAAACCTTATTTGCTGTTTTTGTATTTACAACAGCTGTTAGCTTTTCAGTAAGTTCAGCTGCTTCAAAAAACTTCTTTTGGAAATACTCTCTGTTGATTTTCTGTCCTAGGAATCTGCCTAGAATATCCTTATTTCTAACCTGACCTATAAGCTCATACAAAGTGATAGTTTCATTTTTCTTTAGAAGCTTTTTTGTTCCAAAAAAGGCACAAGGCAACTCGTTTGATGTGTTTTGCTTTTTTTCAAACAACGCATCTATGCTCTTTCTTACAAAGCCCATTGGATTTTCTAAAGAAAGGTCATAATCAAATACCACACCAGGATCCACGATTACATCAAGAGGAGTACCATCAGCCAAAAATCCTACTGCGAAATTTCCGCCCTCAACCCTCGATACCTCTGCGGAGTCCTCCATGCTTACCCTGACTCTGTAATATGGACGCTTGTTTTCAACATCCTCTACCTGCATCCAGGCCTTTGTGGTCTGGGCCATCATTTTCATGCTTTCCTGATTTACACCGCATGGAATAAGACAAGGCATACCATCTATTATTTCAAGTTCTCTGTCTCCATCGCTCTCATTTGTTATTTCAACTACACGCATCAATGCCCCAATCTTTTCCCCTGGCAGTGTTCCGTAGTTTACATTCACCTTTATACCTGCTTCGTGAACCACATCCTCCAAACCTAAAACATTCATATAAATGCTCATTTTATTAGAGTCGTTTTCCATCGAAAAAGGCTCTATAATCTCACCATCTACCTTTATAAAGGTTCTAAAACCTGTGCGCTTCACATTTTGATATGCTGTATGGGCTGGATAAAATTCCATAATGCTATGGTCCTTGTCCTGAACACCGAAGGATACAACAGCCTGCCCTCTATTCACGTAATAGCACCACATTGGTATACCTTCCACACCAGATATGCCTGGAAGGAAGCTGGCAAAAGGAGTCTTTCTTCCATAGTCAAATATCTCATCCTTAACTTCAGTATTTATCTGCATTTAATTAATCCTCCCTATTTCAATTCGATTTCCACAATATGATTTTTTTCATTCCAATCTATCAACAGTTTTTCTGGAATTATCACCTGATTTTTCTGAGGCTTCACCTTGCTTGTGGAGTCAATAATTACATTTGAAATGGAATACTCTCCATAATCCTTGTGTTTTGTATTTTTGAAAACAACCTTAAATCGATGTCCTCTAAATGGCACCTGAATAACAGCTATTCCTTCCTCATTAAATTGCTCTTTTAAAAGCTTTGGCTCTATATACAAATCTCCTGCATTTCCACGTACACCAAAGACTTCTGTCACCATAGTAAGCAGGTACCAGCTGGCAGCTCCTGTCAGATAGCTGTAAAGCCCCTTTCCCTTTTCATTAAAATATTCTGGAACTCCAGGATAGATATTGCTGATTTCAAAATTATCTGATGCCATAAAAAGCTCATTTATAGCTTTATATCCCTCTTTTACAAAACCTCTTTTATAGAGTGCGTTGGCATACATAACAGCCATATGAGAGAACACCGCTCCGTTCTCTTTTTCACCATATGCAAATCCAAACATTCTTCCTAAATCCAGGCGAAGTTCCTTAAAATCGGTATTTAAGGCATAGCCTCCAAGACCCTTTTTGTACAAATATTTATCGCAGGATTTTACAATGGATGCCACAGACTCCTTTTTAGCTGTTCCACTCATAATGGAGAAAACCTGACCTGTCAGCATCATTCTGACGCCATTCTCAAAATCTCCTTCAACCCTGGCGCCATTATTGTCGTAGTAGCCGTTGAACCAGCCATTTCCTTCCTTATCTGTCACCCATTCCTCTTCGCGGATTTGCTTCATCATAAAGTCCGCCTTGTGCTCTAACAAAACAGATATTTTCTCTATTTCTACCAGGACGGTCTCCCCTAGAATTTCGCCTGACACCGCCTGAACATATTTCTCCAGCACTTTCCTTCTCTTGGCAGGATTTCCATATACTAAAATAGAATCCTCCTCCAAAAGAATTAAAAGTTCTTTCAAAATCGAAACCTTGCTACGGCCGGTCTTTGCTTTATAAATTCGTAAATACGTAGCAAGCTCCTTTAGATTTCCAGCATAACCACAGGTGAAAGCGACACTCTCCCCCCTATCTGGTGCCATATCCAAAGCATCATTCCAATCTGCATTAAGTAACCTTATTTCGTTGTGTGCCCCAACATCATAAAAGGCGCAAAGATTTTCAAGCAGAATATGCTCAAGTATTGTTCCCTTGTATACCTCCCCCTTTGCATTCTTCTGTTCTAATCCATATTCTTTAGAATGCTCTTCATCTCTTTTTGTCACTCGATTTATAAGTGCATCCTTAAAATATGACACCTTTTCATTTAAGATATCCAAATCACCGGTCTGGTCCATATATAGCTTTACCGTCAAAAAAGGCCAAAAGCCGTGGTCCATCCAAACTCTAGGAATTCCGTTTCTATCTGCCTTGAATTCGCCTTTTTTATCTCCGATTATTGTGGCATTGGTTCCATCCAGTCTCACTCCCTTGAAATTGTTAACAAGCATATCCCTAACCTGGGTAGGGTCTGTAAGAAGAAGTGCCAGACAGTCCTGCCATAAATCTCTCCAACCTCTTCCACCTCTTCCATAATCGTGATGAGGCAGGAATGAACAGCCAAATATGCGTCTAAGCTCTGGCTGAAAAGACACCCATTTCATAAATCCATCGAATCTTTCATTGCCAGTTTCAAAAATAATATCAGCAACACTATTCCAGTAATTTTTTGTGGTTTCAAAAAGATTTTCCACCTGAGTTTTGGAATAAATTAATCTTCTGATAATATCCATTTCTGCGATATTTTCATCGTCAACCATTCCTGTAACTATCTGAAAGCTACAGCTTTCACTCTTTTTCAAGGAGCACTTAGGGAATCGAAGAACAGCTACAATCTCTTTGCCATCAATAGCCTCTGTGGGCTTTTTCCAGATTGTATCCTGACCTTTCTTATCTAACAGGCTACGAGGTCTGAGGAATGTACCACCTGCTCCAAGATAATCCTCAACATCCGCAATAAATCTATTTGGTTTATTGCCATTTTCATCTCTTCCAAAAACGAAATAAGACATGTCATTTTTCTGATGTCCTCTCTCATCAAAAGAAAGAGTAGGATGCATAACCACTCCATCATCAGTAATCACTGCACGATTTAGCAGAGATGTAACATGTCTATGATCCCTTAGATTATCAGCACTTCTACCATATAGCGGTATGGCTGCCACAGGCTCAAAAACCAAATTCTCATCAGAAAGATTTTCAATAGTTACAAGCATTATCTCCGCATTATGGTCGAGGGTATCAAAAATAGTTGTAGTGCTTTTCAGCCTACCTGAAGTGTGATTTCTCTCTACCCTCTGCCACATTCTTCCTGCTGTAAGCTTTGCACTATCCTCTTTATCTGTAAATCTGTTAGCTTCCTGTTCAGCAGAAACACCTGTTACGGACCACAATTTCTCCTCCATCACTAGAAAGAAATTTCTGGTATCTCTGTCATTGCTTAGATTTAATATGCTTTTAGGTGCAATCATAAAATGATTTTGGTCTGTTTTTGCATCACCACCAAAATCAGGTGTAACTGCACTTTTTAATCCTTTTTTACTTGCCATCGGCAAATATAATCCACTAGTGTGCTCCGGATTCTTTAGTTCAAAGGTTCCATTTTTGTCCACGTAATTTATCTTGCTCATATTTACCTCTTCTAAATTTTCTTCTGCAAATTCCATATTCCTGTAACTTACTTCATTTAATCTTAGAAAAGGCAAGGCACTAAAAAAAGGACACCTTTTTTAGGATGGTGTCCTTTTTATATTTCTTCTTATTTTCAATTAATCGAACTTCAGGATAGTATTAAGAATTCTCTTTGCATTAAGTTTTAACTGGTCATGGTCTAATGCACCTTTTTCATCCGCCAGCTTCAACCTATCAACAAAGCCATTTCCCATCTTCAGGTCATTTCCTGCATTTACTTCCTTGTACTGCTCTCCTCTGGTCCACCAATCTGATGTAACCATTCCTTCATAGCCCCACTCTTCTCGGAGAATTCCTGTAAGTAAATCGTGACTTTCAGAAGCTCTCTCTCCATTTACAGCATTATAAGCACTCATAATAGTGTATGGCTGAGCTTCCTTTACAACAATCTCGAAGGCCTTCAAATAGATTTCTCTCAAGGCTCTCTCAGATACTCTTGAATCGCTGTGCTTTCTATTTGTCTCCTTATTATTACAAGCAAAATGCTTTACAGAAGCACCTACGTGATTGCACTGAATACCATCTACAAGAGCTGCTCCAAGCTTTCCTGCCAAAAGCGGATCCTCAGAATAATACTCAAAATTTCTTCCGCAAAGTGGACTACGATGAATATTGATTGCAGGGGTAAGCCAAACTGCAAGATTATTTTCCTTTATCTCTTCGCCACCGGCTTTACCTACCTGAGCAATGAGATGAGTATTCCAAGTGCAGGCTAAAAGTGTAGCACAAGGGAAGGCTGTAGTGAGGATTCCCGTTTCTGGGGCAATTCTTACTCCGGCAGGTCCATCAGCTGTCATTGCACTAGGCACGCCATATTCTGGAAGATTACCAAAACCGAAAGTATTGGCAACACCAGTATTTGGCTGACCACCTACAAGATTCATCAAATCTTCTGTAGATAACTGCTCCATAAATTCATCAAGAGTAATCTTTCCCTCTGCCACATCGGATAGTGGATGGGTCCCTTCCTTATATGGGTAAATCAGGCAATAGCTATCCCTTGCCCTAACAGTAGGTGTTAGTCCCTCCTCTGTTCCTGGCTCCATTTTCTTAATAATACTTTCATTTATATCCTTATGCTGACCCTGTGGTAATTCCTCATAGCTACCATCTGCAAGCATTCTTTTTTCCAGCTCAACTGGAGCTAATTTATGAGAAAGTGTTGCCACAACCTCATCTTCCTCGTTGTTCCATACCAGGTTTGTAGCTGCCACATCCAAAGAATCATTTCCAAGGAAGAATTTGTACTCTCCTTTTTCTAATACATAGCAAGCTTCCTTAACCTTGCCCAAATCATCATAAGATGAAATCTGATATTTGCTAACGGATAGTGTTATAACCTGGCTCTCATTTGGACCCAAAACTCTGGTCTTTGCAAAGGCTCCCAGCTCTCTGGCTGGCTTTCCAAGCTTGCCCTGTGGCGCACTATAGCATAGCTGTACAACATTCTTTCCTGGAATGCTGCCAGTGTTTGTAACCTTTACAGTAAAGTAAAATGTATCATCACAAAGTGACATTGCCACTATATTGCTTTCAAAGCTTGTGTAGCTTTTTCCATAGCCAAATGGATAGACAATCTTCTTTTCAGCTTCTGGAATAGTGAGGAAATATCTGTAACCTACATAAATGTCCTCATTATAATTTACATAATCAAAGGACTCGTGGAATCCTTCTGTAGATGGATAGTCCTCCAAAGTACCTGCAAAGGTATCTACAAGTCTTCCGGAAGGATTCACATCTCCAAGAAGAATATCAGCTGCTGCATCGCCGCCTTCCATTCCGCCTTGTCCCATATAAAGGGCTGCATTAATATTCTCGTCCTTGAGCCATCTTAAATCTATGATTCCACCAATATTTACTACTGCAATTACTTTTTTGAAATTCGCTTTTACGATATCTACAAGCTTATTTTCTTCGTCTGTAAGATAGAAATCTCCCTTAGGGAAAATCTCTCCTGAAATCTTTGGCATAGAGGTCTCTGATTCCCAAGGATTATATTCGTTGTTGCATTCAACATCGCTTCTATCCCAGCCCTCTCCTGAAAATCTGGAGATTACAATAACAGCTGTATCCGTATATGCGATAGCCCCCTTTAATAGCTCCTCAGATACTTCTGGCTCAGAGGTCATTCCAGGAACTCTTCCCTTACCATATTGTTCCTTTAAATCGTCTTTATAATAGCTGATAAGTGGCTCGTATACTGACACCCCTTTAGCCTTCAGGCCATCATATAAGCTATGTACATATTTGCAATATACATCTCCTGAGCCACCGCCGCCTTTTACATAATCAACACTGCCCTTTCCAAAAAGTGCAAGCGGCTGTTTCCTTGAAAGGGGAAGTACTCCATCATTTTCAAGGAGAACCATTCCCTCACTAGCTGCTTTTCTTGAAAGCTTTATATGTTCCTCGCAGCCAGTCACCCTTCTATCGCCATATAAAGGTAAAGCTGGCTGATATAATAATCTGGACCATTTTTGCATAACACACCTCCTGAATAAAATCTACTTCTTCAATAATAACTTAATCAAAATAGTTTTAAAGTATTATTATTTTTCTATAGTGATATTTTTTTGATAAACATTAAAAGAGCTTGCGAGAGATTCACTCTTGCAAGCTCTTAAGAAGAAGAAAAAATTATTTTTTTGTAGAAGCTTTCTTTGCTTGTTTCTTTTGTGGTTTTTGTGGTTTTTCCGGTTTCTTTGGCTTTGGTGGTTTTGTTGTTCTCTCGTAAAGAAGAGACATATCAAAAATTTTCTTAGCCAGCTCTGTAGTTGGCTCCTTTGCAAGTAATCTCCACTGCCAGTTACCACTATCTGTACCAGGCACATTAATACGATTATACTTTCCAAGGCCTAAGAAATCCTGCATCTGTGCCACAAATAACACTGAAACTGAGCTCATTCCTCCACGAATCATACCCCAGTTAAAGCCCTCAGCTTTTGAAATACCAAGGTATTTGCTGGCATATTCCTTGTCCTTTTTATCTGCATCCTCATACCAGCCCATGATTGTTGCATTATCATGAGTTCCTGTGTAGCAGATACAATTCTTATCATATGTGTGAGGCTGATAATTATTTGCCTCACCTGAATCAAATGCAAATTCAAGGACCTTCATTCCTGGCCAGCCACTATCCTGAAGCAGCTTTACAACTGTAGGCGATGGCTCACCTAAGTCCTCAGCTATAAACTCGATGCTTGGGAATGTCTTCGAAAGAAGTCCAACAAGATCCATTCCTGGCCCCTTCTTCCACTTACCTTTCTTTGCAGTCTTATCCTTTGCAGGAACTGCCCAATACTCATCAAAGCCTCTAAAATGATCAATTCTTAATACATCATAAAGCTTTGCAGCTCCATCAATTCTTCGAATCCACCACTTATAGCCATCTGCTTTCAGTGCCTTCCAGTCGTAGCATGGGTTACCCCAAAGCTGACCGTCTTCGCTGAAATAATCTGGTGGCACACCAGCCACCTCTACTGGATAATTGTCTTCATTCAGACTGAAAAATTCAGGTTCAGCCCAAACATCACATGAATCCAGTGCAACATATATTGGAAGATCTCCAATTACCTCAATTCCAAGACTATTAATATAAGTCTTTAGCTTTGCCCACTGCTTAAAGAACAGATACTGAATGTAAACGAAGAATTCAATATCCTCCTCAAGCTTTTTAGTGTACTTTTCAACAGCCTTTGCCTCATGAAGACGAATGTCCTCTGGCCATTCCTGCCAACTAAGCTGACCGAAATGCTTCTTTATTGCCATGAAAAGCGCATAATTTTCCACCCAGGCATTTTTCTTTCTGAAATGAGAAATCTCACCGAGAGAATCTTTGTATCCTCTCTCCTTTGCCTTTTCAAGGATCTTGAATCGACTCTCATAAATCTGGCCATAATCCACATAACGTGGGTTAGTTCCCCAGTTTTCAGCCTCTACTTCCTTTTTAGTAAGAAGGCCTTCTTCAATAAGCATATCAAGATCAATGAAATAGGGGTTTCCGGCAAAGGTAGAAAAGCTCTGATATGGGCTGTCTCCGTAACTAGTTGGACCTAAAGGAAGTACCTGCCAGTATTTCTGGCCGGCAGCCTTTAGAAAGTCCGCAAAATCATATGCGGCTTTTCCAAAGGTACCTATTCCATAAGGTGAAGGTAATGAAGATATAGGGAGCAAAATTCCACTACTTCTTTTCATTTTAGTAATCTCCTATAAGTTTAATTAGACTAACGGGATTAGCCTTTAACCGCCCCCGCTATAACACCTTTAATAATGTATTTCTGTAAGCAAATATACATAATTATGATTGGTAATACAGTCATCATAATACATGCCATCATTGGTCCCATTTCTACATGTCCGTAGCTTCCGCGGAAGTACTGAATAAGAATTGGGACTGTCATATATTTCTTTCTGTCGAGAACAAGGTATGGCAAAAGGTAATCGTTCCAAAGCCACATAGTCTCGAGAATAGCTACCGATATAAGTGTTGGCTTCAAAATAGGAAGCACAATCTGGAAAAATGTCTGGATTGGGTTGCAACCATCAATCATGGCTGCCTCTTCAATCTCAAGTGGAATTGACTTCATAAATCCTGTGAACATGAATACTGCAAGACCAGCGCCAAATCCAAGGTAAATAATACAAATGTTATATGGTGTATCAAGATCCATTCTGTCAGCTGTTGATGCAAGTGTGAACATCAGCATCTGGAAAGGTACTACCATCGAAAATACAAACAAAGCATAGCATACCTTTGAGAGAATTCCGTGAACTCTGGTGATATACCAGGCACACATTGATGTACAAATCAAAATCAAAACTGCAGATGATACTGTGATTACCAAGCTGTATCCAAACGCCGCTGCAAATCCCTTTGATGAAAGAGCATCAGTATAATTGCTAAATCCAACAAAGCTTTTTGCATCTGGAAGTGTAAATACACTGTTTGTACTGATAAAAGCATCACCCTTAAGTGAGTTAATCAAAATCATAAATACTGGATAAATCCAGCAAACAGCCAGAAGGCACAATACGATAAACACGATAAGGCGTGCAACCTGTTCTTTTGCTTTCATTACTGCTGTACCTCCTTTGATTTAGTAATCTTAAGCTGAATCATGGAGATAAGAATAACCATAATACAGAAAATAACTGCCTTTGCCTGACCGTATCCCTTCCACTGTGGGCCTGTACGACTGTAGAAGGTATTGTAAATGTTAAGGGCAAGCATCTCTGATGCGTGAGCTGGCTCACCACCTGTCAACGCAAGGTTCTGATCAAAGAGCTTGAAGCCATTTGTTATTGTCAGGAATGAACAAATTGTAATTGAAGGCATTACGTTTGGAATCTTAATCTTGAAAAGAATCTGTCCTGTTGTAGCACCATCAATCTTAGCTGCCTCAATGTAATCATCTGGAATAGACTGAAGACCTGCGATGTAAATAATCATCATGTAACCAATCTGCTGCCAGCACATAAGGATTGTCAAACCAATGAATCCGTATGTAGCATTAAGTGCAAGGAGTGGCTTCTCCAAAAGTGAAAGCACACAGTTAATAAGAATCTGCCAAATGTATCCAAGAACGATTCCTCCGATAAGGTTTGGCATGAAGAATACTGTTCTGAAGAAATTTGAACCTTTAATCTTATTTGTAAGTGCAAGGGCAATAGCAAATGCTATTACATTTATAAGTACTGTTGATACCACAGTAAAAAGCGCTGTGAACCAGAACGAATGCCAGAAATCAGCATCTGTAATGGCATACGCATAATTTCCAAATCCAATGAATGTTGCTTTTTTTATAGTAGTAAATTTACAAAATGATAAATATAATCCCTGAACGAAGGGATAAATAAATCCAACCGAGAACGCAGCCAACGTAGGCAAGACAAAAATCGGCCAATACTTTCTAATCGCTTTTTCCATAATATATCCTTTATTGTGTATTATTCTACAGTTATAACACCTAAAATTTCCAAAGATATGGAGGGCGTTAGGCCTCGCCCTCCAATGTTAGTATCCGCGTTTATGCAATAGCAAGAACCACGAATTGGGAAGAAAAACTCTTCTATGTGAACCGCCCTTTGAGAATGGTTAATTCAGGCAGTTTACATCAGTATAAAATTAGTGACTTGCAGCGTACTCTGAAGCCCAACCATCAACGAATGCTGTAACAACATCGTCCCATGAACCTGTACCTGCTGCATAAGCTGTAAGAGCTGAACCTACACCGTTCTTCCACTCCTCAGATGGCATTGTTGTAAAGTTCCAAGAAACTGGAGTCTTGCCTGCCTCTGTGTATGCTCTATCATTAAGAACGAAAAGGTTTGTTGTATCTGCTGCCTTCTTGAAAGGAATAACACCAATCTGCTCAGAAAGCATCTTTGTACCTGCATCAGATGTTACCATCCATGTAAGGAAATCAATTGTTGCCTGAATATCTTCCTCAGAAGCCTCTGAGTTTACACACCAGAAGTTCTCTGTACCTGTGCAAAGACCCTGATTCTTCTCATCGCCAGCACCAACATAGATAGGGATCATAGCGAGCTCATCATCTGTCATGCCCTTATCTGTAAGGTTTGCATACTCCCAAGAACCATTCTGATAAAATACAGCCTGTCTGTCAGCGAATTCGTTCTCAGCATCATCGCCTGTCTTTCCAGCAAGGTCAGCTGGCTTGCATGTAGCGTTATTGATGTAGAGATCCCAAATTGCCTTGTAGTTATCAAGGTACTTGCCCTCGATAGCGTCTGTAGAATCAATACCCTTATCCTGATATTCGAAGTAAATTGGAAGGTTTGCAAGGTGTGTCTTGAATCTCCAGTCAGAAGAACCATCCATACCTGCTGATGTAAATGCTGCGAATCCAAGCTCATCCTTGCGAGCTGTAATATCCTCTGCAACTTTCTTTAAATCATCAAAGCTCTGAATATCCTCAAGTGTGTAACCAGCCTGCTCAAGAAGCTTTGTGTTTGTGATGATACCGTATGACTCGATAACGTATGCGATACCTGCAACCGCATCATCATTGTAAAGTGCGAATGAATCGCTTGTAAGCTCATTGTAAAGTGATGAATCCTTAAGGTCATAGCAATAATCTGCCCAGTTTGCAAGACCTACAGGGCCATTAACCTGGAATAATGTAGGAGCCTCATCCTTTACGATTTCAGATGAAAGTGTCTCCTCATATGTACCAGAAGCTGCAGTAATAACTGTTACAGGAACACCTGTCTCTTCTGTGTACTGCTTAGCAATCTCCTGCCAAGCCTCATCTGCCTCTGGCTTGAAGTTAAGGTAATAAACCTTTCCACTTGCTCCATCAGTTGATGCAGAATCCCCTGCTGAATCTCCTGAAGCGCTTGAACCACAACCTGCAAATGTTGCAGTTGCCATCATTGCGATTAACCCCAGTGCCAATACTCTCTTTCTCTTCATTTCTTACACTCTCCTTTTTGAAGTTTAAAATTTTATGTTTCTCATCCCTATATTCGATAGGAATGTTAAAACCAATTTTTAAACTTCTCGGAAGGACTCACCTTCTCGTAACGTGGTAGACAGTAAGATGTGCTTATGATTCTTTTTACCTTTAATGATATCAACCACAAGCTTTACCGCCTCATCACCCATTTCTTCCATAGGCTGACAGAGAGTGCTCAATACCGGATTCATATACTCAGAAGCCTCAATACCATCGATACCGATTACAGCAACATCTTTTGGTATTGATATTCCCGCCTCTCTAAGGGCTTTCATAGCGCCCATAGCCATGTTATCCGAGATAGCAAATACTGCCGAAAAGTCGTTATTCTTTTTTAACCATGCTTTCATGCCCTCATAGGCATCAGCAATGTTGTAACTATTTATAGGAATGATGAGATTCTCATCAAGTTCTATACCAAAATCATTAAGTGCTCTTTCATAGCCTGCAAATCTTACCTGGCTAACTGAGCCATCATCCGGACCAGACAGAAGAACTGCAATTCTTCTGTGTCCCTCTTTGAAAAGATACTCTACAGCTTCATAAGCAGCCTGATTATCATCTATGCAAACACTTGAATAATCTGATTTATCCAGTGTTCCGTACTGATTATTAAAGGTACAGCAAACAAATGGCACATTTATAGCCGAGACCTGCTCCTTAGTGTAATTAAGTCTTCCTCCAAGAAAAATAATTCCAAGAAGTCGTTTATCTCTTTCCATTCTAGCTGCTGCTAAGATTTCATCATCTGAAGTACCAATCTGCTGCATCACCATTGTGTAGCCAGCCTTCTCAATCTTGTCAGCAATCTCAGTAATAATCTTTGTGTAGAATGGGTTTGAAATACCTCTTACCACCAGTCCAATGTTGTCTGAAGAAGATTTTCCTAAATCTCTTGCACTGGTATTTGGTATGTAATTGTATTCATTAACAACAGCAAGTACCTTTTCCTTTGCTGTTTCACTGACATCTGGGTGATCGTTTAGTACACGCGAAACCGTGCTAACGCTGACCCCTGCCAGTTTAGCTATATCTTTGATTGTCATTTGTTTTCCTTCCGTAGAGCATATTGCTTTTTACATGGGGCCTAATCCATGTTATTCTTGGAAACGTTTCTGGTAACGTTTCCAGTTCATGATAAAATCATAACGTAACCATCTGGTTACGTCAATATACTTTACGTTTTTCGCTTTTTACGACAAATTACAATTAAAACATTCGTGCATTATATACAAAAAGCTACTATGTACGGCTTAAACGCCGTAACATAGTAGCCCTTAATTTATCTAGGTGCGATAAGTGTATTTAAATCTACACCAACCATTGCGTTTGCTTTTGCTACATAATCTGGTTCACCAGCATGCTTGTAGAACTCGTATGAAGGCTTCTGTGTGTTGCCATATCTCATAAGACCGAATGCTAAGCCCTGTGGTACTTCGATTACTGGATCATCTTTCTCGCGTGAAAGAATGAAACCGTCAATGTGACTATTATTATTTACAACAAGCATTGCGTATGTAATAGCCGCACACTGAATATCTTCACCCTGTGATGAAGTGTACCCCTGCTCTGAAAGCTTTACAGTACGTACTGCACCGGATGGTGAAAGTAATTCTGGCTGGCTGAGGAAATCAGTTACTACATCAATATTGTAAACTGATACAAATCTTGTGTTCTGGCTACGCTGAATGTTAGCTGTTGCAACCCATGGTGTAGCTGATGTCATTGGATAATTGTATGCATGGAATGCAAGTCTCCAATCAATATTTCCCTGGCTTCTAATGTAGTTGTTAAACTGAGTGATAAATGCCTTTGATCCATGAACTGTTCTCTCGTTAAGAGCCCAGTGATGATCTGTACAAATATATACATTAGCATTTGCGTTTTCTGACTTGATTGCGTTGTAAAGAACGCGGAATGCATTAGCATACTCCTGAGTATATACTGGAAGATTTCCACCACAGCTCATGTAGTTCCACTCATTCCAAGCATTAACCTCGTTACCAATGATAAAATTATCTACTCTTGCATTCATTCCAAAATATGAACGTGTAAGCCATCTCTGGGCAATGAATGAACCAGCTGCTGCAAGTAACTCAATACCTTCAGTTGTATTTGCATTAAGACCATAGTAATTATGAGCGCCAAGACCATTGTATGCATATGGGTTGATGAACTCCTGCTGTGAAGCCTGGTCCACAAGAAGAATCATTGTAACCTGAACACCCTGCGAATTTAGACGACCAAGGTAATTATCAAATGCTGTAATGTAACGTGTATCAAAGTTATATGTTTTTCCGTTGTAAACATAAGGAACACCACTACCGCCTGAAATCTTTGAAAGTGGAAGTGAAACTGTTGCCTGCTTTACACCGAGGTCTGCAAGTGTACGCATTCCAAGGTTATCCATGCTGGCATCTGTAAGAATACCCTTCTTACCATTGTCCATTCTTGCAACTGCACGTGAACCGCATGCCTCAGGATTTGTGATGTACATGCTGTTTGATGCTGCTGTAAGAGCTCCGCCCTTCATAACACAGACTGTAAACTTCTTAAAAAGAACAGACTCAGCTGAATTCTTATTTAAAGGGAATGAAAAGTTTGCTGAAGCTGCCACAGGAGCCTGTGCAACCTCCATGCCTGTATTACCTGCCTGATTTGGGTCAGATGCAATAAGGTGATAAATTCCATCATCAGATGCTGTCTGTCCTGAAGCTGCAACTACAACATTGCCGCCTTCAATAACAGCTCCTCCAATAGCCACTCCACTGGCTGCCTCTACTGTGAGGCTAGGCGCCCCAGCAAACATTGTTACAACAAGTGCTAGAGCAACAATAGCACTCGCGATTCTCTTGAAAACTTTCATATTACCTATAATTTCCTTCCTAAAAAACCTTTTACTATTCACAGTAACATTGCCTATATCATAGAACTACTCATGGAGCTAACTCCATGAGTAGCTATTTACTATTTAATTATCGAGGTGTGATAAGTGATGTAAGATCAACACCTGCTGCTGCACTTGCCTGTGCGATAATATCTGGAGATGTTGGATTCTGATAGAATGCATATCCCATCTTCTGGGAACCGTCTAAATTACAAAGTCCATAAGAAAGCCCCTGTGCCAACTCCTCTGGGTGATCCACCTCACGAGTGATAATCAATCCATCAACATATCTATTGTTTTCTGCCACCAGATTTGCATATACAAGTGATGCTGCCTGAAGTGCTTCGCCTTCATGACTTACATATCCAACCTCTGAAAGCTTTACAGATCTAACTGCGCCCGTTGATGAAAGCATATCTGGTGTACATAAGAAATCTGTCAAAACATCTATATTTGCAACTGTAACGTATGGAGTACTCTGGCTGTGCGAAACGTTCTTTGATGTCTCCCATGCTCTTGGAGCATAAAGTGGAGCATTATATGGATGCACTGCAACTCTCCAATCTACGTTTCCTTCACTCTTAATAATTGTATTAAGCTTTGTAAGGAACTCCTTACCTGAAATGTAATAAGAAGCCTCTGCTCTTGACCACTGGTGATCGATACATGTGTAAACATTTGCTGTAGCATTTTCTGACTTGATGCCGTTGTACATAATACGGAATGCCTTAGCGTATTCCTGCATGAACACATCGTTTGAACCACAGTTCATGTAGTTCCAAAGCCACCAAGCATTTACCTCATTACCAATGATGAAGTTATCTACCTGACCATGACCTGTTCCAGCATAATGTCTTGCAAGGGAAGATGCTGCATTCTGAAGTGCTGCAATACCCTCTGCTGTGTTAGCGTTCATTCCGTAGTAATTGTGAGCACCTAAACCGTCATAAGAATATGGATTAATATATTCCTGTGGTGAAGCACCATCAATAAGAATGATTACATTAACCTGCATACCAAGTCTGTTGTATTTCATTACTGAATAATCATATCCAGCAAGTCTATTAATCTGAGAAATAGGAATATTTAAATTAACCTGCTTTGCACCAAGTGCTGCTGGCTGATTCTTATCAGCAACAGACTTTAACAACTCAGGAAGAATACCCTTCTTTCCAAAATCCATACGGCCTGGAGCAAGTGTTGCACATGCCTCTGGATTAGTAATATACATACTGTTCGACACTGCCTTAAGTGCGCCACCTGACATAACGCAAACAGTAAATTTCTTATAAAGCATTGAATTTGCAGTTCCTTTTGAAAGAGGTACTGAAAACGTTGCTGCTGCAGATACGGCTGTCTGTGCCACATCTGTTCCAGCAGGTGCAACCTGATTTACGTCAGAAGCAACTAGATGATACATACCATCATCTGAAGCTGCTGTTCCCTGAGAAGCAACAGCTACATTGCCTCCCTGTATTAAAACACTACCAATTGCAACACCAGATGCGCTAGCTGCTTTAGCCTCGGCGGTAAGGCTAGGTGAAACTGCAAATGTAGTAACCATAAGTGTCAACACAAGTGCTATACTAGCAATCTTCTTAAACAATTTCATAAAACCAAAACTCCTTTCACATTCAACCCTGTGATTCTCACATAAAAAAGTGAGCATAACCAATATACAATGGAATTATAAAAAATGTGTGAAAACTTAATTGACGGTGAAAATATAACACAAACAATTCACATTTGAAAAGATGTTTTCCTGTGAAATGTTTGTGAACAACAAAAAAGCCTGTGGATATACCACAGGCCAATAAAATTATTGATTTATTCTGCTATTTTCCATTCCTCTACATCCACAACTCCAAATGTAGTTATTCTAAGATTTGGAATTACTGGAAGCGCTGTAAAACTCAAAGTCATAAACGGATCTATCCCCTTACGCACCCCAGTAGCATAGGCAGCATCATGTATCTCAACCAGCTTTTCTTTTGCGCTTTCTGCTGACTCACAACTCATCAATCCTGCCACTGGCATAGAATAAGACGCCTGAACCTTTCCATCACTATAAACAAGTGCTCCCCCGTTTATTTCTTTAAGCGCATTAATACCAGCTGCAATATCCTCATCCGAGGTTCCGATGGCGATAATATTATGACTGTCATGAGCAACTGAAGTAACTATCGCGCCATTTTTTAAACCATATCCCTTAATAAACCCTACGCCAACATGGCCTGTATTGTTATGGCGTTCAACAACAACGGCCTTTAAAACATCATCCTCTACATTTATTTCTCTGGCCATACCTTCTCTTGTGGTATACAGCTGGCCGTCTACTATTCCAAGAACTGGAATCTCATTTTCAACATTTAACATCTGTGCAGTAATTTTTGGCATATGAAAGCTGTCAGAAGCCTTTTTCCTTAGTTCTTCTGAAATGTTGCTCTTGCAGTGTTTCACCAAATAATCGTCTGTAAGCTCATTGCCTGCCTTATATACACTGTGAATATCTACGCCCTTCACATCGTTTAGTACTACAAAATCAGCTAAAAAACCTGGTGCAATAGCACCTCTGTCACGTAATCCAAAATAACTGCCTGCAGTGAAAGACGCCATCTTATACGCAACCGCAGGCTCAGCGCCCAATTTTATAGCCTTTCGTATTATGTTATCAATATGGCCGTGGTCCATAATGTCATTTATATGTCTATCATCAGTACAGAACATACAATGACTGGCATACGGCTCTTTACAAAGGTTAATCAGTGCCTCTAAATTCTGAGCAGCTGTACCCTCGCGAATCATAATCCACATTCCAAGGCCAAGCTTTTCCAGTGCTTCTTCTAGACCAGTGCACTCATGATCTGACAGAACTCCTGCAGCTGCATATCCCATCAACTGCTTTCCAGTAACACCAGGAGCATGACCATCTATAAGCACATCATTTAAAATCGCACCATATGTCTTATCGATAACAGTCTTTTTTCGGGAAACCACGCCATTAACGTCCATCATCTCAGCTATTCCACGGACACGTTTATTTTTATATAAAGGTTCCATATCCTCCGCCAAAATAGTAGTAGAGGACTCATCGAATTCACAGGATGGCACGCAAGATGGAAGCATGAAAAATACATCCATAGGAAGGCTTTCTGTAGCCTCCAGCATAAGATTTATTCCATCGATACCCATAACATTAGCTATTTCGTGTGGATCCGTAAGAATAGCAGTTGTGCCATGTTTTAACGCCTCTTGGGCAAAAATCTCCGGAATTACAGTAGTACTTTCAATATGAATATGAGAATCAATAAAACCTGGAACAATCGTCTTTCCAGTTAAATCAATTTCCTTTTCCCCCGTATAGCTTCCAATTCCTGCAAATGTTCCATAGGCAATAGCTACATCCCCTTCGTGAAACTGATTCGTAAAAACATTCAGATACTTTACATTCTTTAGCACAAGCTCAGCCGGCTTTTCGCCACTTGCAACAGAAAGAAAGTCTTCATACTCCGCCCTTGTCATGTTCTTCTGTTGATAATTCATTATATATTCTCCTATGTACACAAAAAGCCCAAGGGAAATTCCCTTGAGCCCTAAAAATTACGCCTTTGCCCTGGCAATCTCCTCTTCAAGCCATGCAATAACATCATCCAAGCCTTCACCAGTCTTACCGCTTACAAAGAAAATCTTTGCATTTGGGTTCAGCTTCAATATTCTTTCTGTAACTTTTTCCTTGCTAAAATCAAAATAATCCAGTGTATCAATCTTATTAATAAGAACAACATCACTTATTTCAAACATAAGTGGATACTTAAGAGGCTTATCATCCCCCTCTGGAACTGATAAAAGCATAAGATTCTTATTTGCACCTACATCAAACTCTGCTGGGCAAACAAGATTACCAATGTTTTCCAATATAAGAAGATCTAAGTCCTTTGTGTCGTACTCCATAAGAGCACGGCTGGTCATATCAGCATCGATATGGCAAAGTCCCATGTTGTGAATCTGAATAGACTCCACACCTGTAGCATCAGCTACACGCTGTGCATCAATGCTGGTCTCGATATCCACATCCATCTCACCAATCTTATACTTATCCTTCATTCTGTTAATAATAGCAGAAAGCGTGGTAGTCTTTCCTGAGCCAGGGCCTGACATTACATTTACAAAAAATGTGCCCTGATCTTTCATCTGCTGACGAATGGCTGCGGCAGCAGCTTCGTTTTCAGCGAAGACGCTCTCTCCAATTTCAATTACTTTTACTTCACTCATTAATTATTTACCTCTTAAAAATTCCCTTACATTTTTATATAGTAGCTTATATGTATAAAAAAAGCCAGCGAGTTATTCGCTGGCGTTGTTATCGGGGAGTGCGACCAAAGTTGCCCTTGGTCGCTGAGTTATGAAAAATTTGGTATTAGCTTTTCGCTAGTACGATAAGTACTATAACACGTGTAAACCGTTTCTGCAAGAAATTTTTTCATAATTTTTTCACAAAATTGTATTTTTCTTGTATTTTGAGTTAGTTGCAACTAGCCTAATACACAGGGTGTGTATTATTGTATAAAATTCAGCAATATCAAGCCTTGCGACCCGTTATACAAAACATCTTATCAGGTATGTAAAACTCATCATGCTCGACAAAAATGCGGCTTCCAAATCCAATGTCAACTGCAACATTTTCGTAACCTTTTCGTAATAGAACCTCTTTATCCCACTGAGGTCTGTCAAGAGTACTGATTGTCAACATGTGATAGATGTTATGACATTCATCTTTCATGCTGTCTGAAATTTTGCTGTGAGCAAGATTCTCAGGACTCTTCAGATTATGAGCGCCCTTGGCATATTCAGCATCAAAATTAATGAGAATACCGCCCTTTTTCAGCACACGATTCCACTCACCATAAGCCTCTATAGGGTGTGGCAATGTCCAAGTGAGATTACGGGTAATTACCACATCAAAGGTCTCATCTTCAAAATCAAGCGACTCTGCATCACCTACTACTGCAGTGGCATGAGTTGAATCCAATCCGTAAATACGAATCATCTCATTGGCCTTTGTAATCATTTCCTCAGTAAGATCAATTCCTGTAACCTGATGTCCCATCCTTCCAAGAATGATTTCAAAAAAGCCGGCACCACAACCAACGTCTAATATCTTAAGGCTTTTACCCTGTGGAAGGAGCTTTTCAATCTCTCCCGCCCAACGCGCTGCCTTATTACTTTCAATTTCATCATGACGGAGCTCAAAGAAACTATCTGCACGCTTCGTCCAATAGCACTCTACTTTCTCCTTTATGTTATCTGCCTCATCCTCAAAGGCAATATGATGTAACTCACCCATTATTATTTCCTAACTAACTTCACCATAAACAGTGGTGTAGATTTATAATTAACCAGTTCTTTTTTTGAATATACAAGCTGGCCTACGTCCTCCTGAACAAATACCTGTCCAACATTTAATTCTGTAAGATATTCCAAATCCCACTGAGGACGAAGCTTGGCCGTTAGCGGCATTTTGCCAGCGATGACTTCCATCTTGTCGAAATTCTCTCCAATGTTGTAATCGCCATAGCCCTCCTCAGCAACATTCTGACGATCTTCAACATATGCGGCACGCTTATCTTCATCAATAAGATATCTGTACCAATTGGCATCAAATACCATCATGAGACCTCCTGAACGCAATACTCTGGTCCAATGCTGATATGCCTTTGCTGGGTCTGGAAGATTCCATGTAAGATTTCTAGAGATTACTACATCAAAGCTACCATCCTCAAAATCAAGATTCATAGCATCCCCTTGAACAAAATGAATCTGATTTGCAAACCCACCAGCATTGGCTCTTGCTTCTTCTATCATAGTCTCAGCGAAATCATATGCTGTGACCTTATATCCCGCCTCTGCAAGAATGATAGAGAGGAACCCTGGGCCTGCGCCAATATCTATAATGTTGATATCAGCTGGTGCCTTATCAGGAAATGCTGCTGTAATCTCCTTAGTCAAAAAAGACGTCCAAGTATTTCTTTGGGCGCCTGACAATTCTTCTTTATTAACTTCCGAATAGCCTGCTGCGCGCTGCAGCCAATAGGCTTTATTTTCTTTTGTTAAATCTGCGTTCATATTGCTTGAAGTATACCACACCTGTCTATTATTCCCAACCACAGTTATAGGATAGAGTCCACTAAAGACTTAGTGTACTCAGCTTGTGGATTATTGATGATGTCATTAGGCCTTCCCTGCTCAACAATCACCCCATCATAAAGCACTATTACTCTGTCACAAAAGCTCTGAACCAGCGCTAGATTATGGCAGATAAAAATTATGCTTAAATCTCTTGTTTTACGGAGCTCATCCAAAAGCTCCATAATCTGCTTTTGAACGGTAACATCCAGGGCGCTGGTAGCTTCATCACAAACTAAAATGTTAGGTTCCACCGCAAGAGCTCTGGCAATCGCAGCTCGCTGACACTGACCACCACTTACCTGATGCGGATATTTAGTAGCAAACTCTGCTGTAAGTCCTACCTTTTCCAAGAGCTCAGCCACCATTGTAGATGCTGCAGATGCAGAAAAGCCTCTGTTTCTCAGAGACTCTCCTATACTATAGCCAAGAGTCTTTCTTGGATTAAAGGACTCTACTGGATTTTGGAAAACCATCTGTATTTTGCTGTAAAGCTCCAGTGGGTTCTCACCCTTCTGCCTTTGGATATCATTATCGCATATACGAATCTCGCCTTTTGTAGGTGAAATAAGGCCTGTAATCAGCTTTGCTACTGTACTTTTGCCACTTCCTGACTCACCCACGATACCAAGAGTCTCACCATGTTCAAGAGAGAAGGAAACTCCCTTTAATGCAAGTGTGTCAGAGTTTCCACGACTTATGAAATTTTTACTAACATTATTAACAGTAATCATCTCGTCCATTAGACAATCTCCTGACGTCTCTTAAGTCTTGGTACTGCTGACAGTAACATCTTGGTGTAATCATTTGTTGGATTATGAAGAATTTCCTTTGCGGGACCATACTCCATCATATGTCCATCCTTCAGAACAATGACCGTGTCAGCCATAGCAGATGCCACGCTGATGTCATGTGTAACAATAATTATGGCTGATCCAAATAGTTCTCTAAGAGCAAGTATCTCTTCCACAACCTGCTTTTGAACTGCCACATCAAGTGCGCTGGTAGGTTCATCTGCCAAAAGAATCGATGGATTTAAAAGCATTGTAATTGCAATAGCCGCTCTTTGGTTCATACCACCAGAAAGCTCAAATGGATAACTATTCCACAGCTTTTCTGGATTCTTGAAATTTAGCTTTTCAAATAACTCTAAAGCTTTGGATTTTGCATCAGCCTTATTTATATTTTTATGGGCAGCAATACTTTCAAGTATCTGATCCCCAATGGTTCTAATTGGGCAAAGTGAGCCTTTAGCATCCTGAAAAATCATTCCAATTTCAGCGCCACGAATCTGACGCATCTCTCTTTCACGCAGGGATAAAAGGTTCGTGCCTTTATAACTAATCTTTCCCCCGGTAACTTTTCCATTATCATTTAACAAGCCCAGTGCAGAGCGAATCAGTGTACTTTTACCACTACCTGATTCGCCTACCAGAGCCAGTATTTCTCCCTCATGTAAAGAGAAGCTAATATTGTGAATAACGGGGCACTTCTCGAAGGAGATTTCTACATTTTCGTAAGTTAATAATGAATCCATATTATTCGATATCTAAATCTGCTGTGAACTCATAGTAATCACTTGGGTGTGCTACAAGTCCTGTTACGTTTGATTTTGTAATCATGCTCATGCGAAGGAATGAACAGAATATAAATGCGTTGTCATCAAGAATCTGCTGCTGCATCTTGATTGCAATATCACCTCTGGCATCTGCATCAAATGTAGAGTTCATTTCCTCTGCAAGCTTCTGGATCTCATCGCTGTGATATGAGCCACGGTTCTTTGATGAATCATCTAAGCAGTGTGTTGTGAAGAAATACATTGGGTCGCCAATTCCACAGGTAACGAAGGCTGCTGCATATACATCCCATGTATCCTTCTCTGCTACGATTGTTCCGTGGTCTGCTGTAACGTTAAGCTGGATATCAAAACCGATATCCTTAAGAGTTGCCTGAGCACTCTCTGCAAGGAGTGGAAGCTCCTGACGGCTAGGGTAACTAATCCATCTGATAGTAAGAGTCTGGCCATCCTTCTCACGGATTCCATCTCCATCTGTATCTACCCAGCCTGCTTCCTCTAAAAGAGTCTTTGCTGCTTCTGGGTCATAGCTGTCTGTCTTAACTACATCTCCACCAAAAGTGAAGTTATCTGGGAAGGCGCCAACGCCAACATAGCCATAACCATTTAATAACGTATTTACGAATCCCTCTTTGTCGATACCCATAGCAAGTGCCTGGCGAACTGCATCATCCTTAATTACAGGTGAGTTGTAGTTCATCTGGCAATAGAAAGCACGACTTGTAGGTGTACCTGTGAATACATAATCATCATTTTCAAATAATGGATAGTTTGCATATGCCATTCCATAAGCTGCATCAATATCGCCATTCTGAAGTGCAAGTGCAAGTGTATCTCCGTCAGAGATTGTAAGGACTGTAGCCTCATCAATCTTTACATCACCATTCCAGTAATTCTCATTCTTTACAAGCTTAAGATGGTCACTTGTAACAAGCTCTGTACATACAAATGGACCTGTGCCCACAACGATACCATCAGCATTTCCTTCCTCAACATCTATTACGCATCCATAAGGATCGCAAAGGTAATTAATAAGTGTAGGCTTTGGTGTAGTTGTCTTAATTGTAAGAGTCTGACCATCAGCCTCTATTGTATCAATAGCAAGGTCGCCTGCTGCTCTTTCATGAACAGCTACAAGATCCTCGATGCAAGCCTTTACAGCTGCTGCATCAACAGTCTTGCCATTTGAGAATGTAACTCCATCCTTAATAACAATCTGCCATGTAAGCTCATCTATATTTTCATAGCTCTCTGCCACCCATGGCTCAAGCTCCATATTGTCGTTGAATTTAAATAATGTCTCTCCAATGCCGTAACGGATGCATGCCCATCCACAATAAGTATCGTGTGGGTCGATGTTTGCCTCCTCGTTTTCTGCATTAAATGTTGTGTCTCCAAATGTGAATGTCTTTTTGCCATCTATTACCTGTGCTGTATCTGAGCCTGACTCAGACTTTGCTGCACCACAGCCTGTAAATGCAGCTACTGTAAGCGCCATAGCCATAACAAATGCAACTGACTTCTTTAATCCTTTCATATTATCAATACTCCTTTCTCTATATCGAGCGGTTACTTAGGATCTAAATAATCCCTGACCGTATCACCCAATAAATTAAAAATTACTACCGAGACGAAAATTGCAAATCCCGGCGAAAGCACCACCCATGGGTATGTCTGTAGCATGCTTCGTCCATTTGACATCATGCTTCCCCACTCTGCTATTGGTGGCTGGGCTCCAAGTCCTAAAAAGGAAAGGCCTGCAAGCTCCATCATCATTGTTCCTATATCAAGCATTGATGTAACCAAAATTGGTCCAAGTATGTTTGGCAAGATGTGACGAACAATAATCTGTACTGGACTATCTCCTGCCAGCCTTGCTGCCTGAATAAATGACAAAGCCTTCACTGATAATGTCTGACTTCGTGCCACTCTCGAATATTTTGGCCAGCTGATAACAGCCAGTGCGAAAACCGCATTAATAATTCCTCCACCTAAAAGGGCAGCCACTGCAAGGGCGAATACAAGCCCAGGGAAGGCAAGGAATAAATCAGATATGCGCATAACCACTGAATCAACCCTGCCCCCAAAATAACCGCATATAACGCCTACAGCCGTACCAAACATTGTGATAATAGCAACCAGCGCTAAGGTTGATAAAATACTGGCTCTGGCACCGATGATGATTCGTGAAAACATATCCCTGCCATATGTATCTGTTCCCATAAGATGCTCCGCTGATGGGGCATTGTAGCTAAGTGACAAATCCTGTGCATAAGGATTATATGGACATAGCCTGTCAGCAAATATGGACACAAGAATCAGAGCGGCTGCCAATATCGTAAATACGATAAGTTTTTTAGTAGGCTTCTTATTCATTACATGTGTCCTCCAATCTGATTCGTGGGTCTAACAGCCTGTAGGATAAATCTGTAATCAGATTGACTGTCACATAGATAATAGCCATCCACATTACATAAGCCTGGATGATTGGATAATCACGCATGTTGATGGCATCAACAGCCATCTTGCCAACACCATCCCACATGAAGATGGATTCTACAATGGCAGTACCACCAAGCAGACTTCCTATTGAAAGTGCAAGCAGGGTAATGATAGTAACCAGACACTCTCTCATAACACTCTTCCATAGAATCACGGAAAACTTCACACCACGGGATTTTGCTCCCAATATATAATCCTTGCTAAGCTCATCGAGAACTGTAGCTCTTACCTGACGAAGATATTTTGCGCTCATGGCGATAGCTAAAGTGAAAGTAGGCATAGCTACAGCCGATAAGCTCATATCCTTGGAAATGATTGGGAACCAACCTAATCGGATACCTAGAAAATACATCAGCACAAGGGATACGAAAAAGTTTGGCATACTGTTGCCAATAAAGCTGATGAACCTTATTAAATAATCCCAAAATTTATTTTTGTAAACTGCGGAAATGATGCCTAAAGGGATTGATATTACTATGGTAAGTAAAATAGATGTAACTGTAAGAAATAGTGTAGCTGGAAGCTTTGAAATGAATGTCTCAAAAACATCCTTTCCTGACACGTAACTCACTCCCATGTCACCATGGAGAAGCTTTCCAAACCACACACAATATTGAATTAAGAAAGGCTTATCCAATCCAAGCTCTGCCTTCGCCGCCTGAAGCTGTGCCTCTGTGACTACCTGTCCTGTATTCAGCATTTTTTGCTCTACAACATCGGAACCAGCCAGTCGCATCATAGCAAAAGACAAAAACGTGATTGCAATAAGTATTGGAATCAATTGTAAAATGCGTTTTAAACTATATTTCAAAAAAGAATACCTCTTATAAATTACCTCAATATTACTAGACACTTTAGTGTACATTCTGCCTATGACAGATTCAAGAAATTATAGAGGTATATATCATTCATAAAAAGAATAGAGATATTCCTCAACGGAATATCTCTATTCTACCAGGCTCCTCTGCCGACATATGAAAAAGCAGCAGGTAATTGCTTACCTGCCGCCTTTTGATTATTTCTTTTATTAAAAATTATTAATCTTGAGTAGATGATGAACCAGATGATGTTGAACTCTGTGATGCATTTGGAATCTGAATTGATCCATACATATATGTGCCAGACTCCTCATTATAAATTCCAATTGTTACATCCTTTGAGTTGCCTTCCTGCTCAACACCTGCACAAACTGTGTACTCTGTATCAGCATCACCCTTGGTATCTACCCACATTGTACTAATATGACCAGTAGAAAGACGCTCTCCATTATTTCTATAACCATGAGTACCAGTAGAAATATTATTATCTGTAAGATACTGATAGTATTCATCTGTACATACCTCATATGGTACAGGTGTCTTATGTCCCTCATCATCAATTGTTCCACCAACATGATACACTTCAGAAACCACATTAGGGCCAACAGGGCCGTATGTAGGATGATTTGAAGTTGCACCACTCATATATCCTGCAGCCACATCCATCGCAAGAATATTATCTCCATCTTCTACATCTGGATAATGTTTTGTTGTAGCATAGAGGCCACTATGTGGATTTTCTCCACTAGTAAATCGCATATTGCTTGTATGTTTACCAGTTGAAATCTCATTTTCTATTTCTTTACTTAATTCCTGAGTATAAGTGCCTACATCAATCGAAATATTTCCCTTATAATCAGAACTTGTAACCTCAACAGCATCACTAGTCTTAAATACTACAACAGATCCTTCTACTGCAATATCTCCATCATAGACTGCAGTACCTGTAGAATTATCATATACATAATATGTAAGAGTAGCATCACCAGCCTTAACTGTTCCTATAGCTGTAAAGCCCTTAAGCTTCTCTACATCCTTGCTACTACTAATTACGTATGTACCTGTAGATGTCTCAACAACTGCCATCTTCTGCTGAACATGAGCTCTTTCTACTGCAGCATTTACAGTCTTAAAGTCCTTTGTTCCCATACTAGATGCAAGGAAATAGACATTAGGTGTAATTTTGACTGGCTCCTCACTTAATGTAGTTACTGTAATACCAGCTCTTGCACACATCTCCATTGTTGTAAGAGTTCTATTCTCAACTAAACCTACAGTTGCGTATTGTCTATAGTATCTAATAATATCAAGTCCGAATGCTTCCTTTACATCTGAGTAAGCAGATGCATAAGCAGCTGGATCAAAGTTTGAGTTACATGTACGTCCTTCAAAAATACCACATGTATAGAAGTGTTCAAATAACTTGTCTGGATCTGTTCCAATCAACTCAACGATGTCAGGATTTTCAGCCATATAATACTCTAAGTCAAATAAACTCTTTAAAATTGTTAAATCATCCTTAGTTACTATTCCATAATTAACCTCATCTGGGCTAGCAGCCTGTGTAAGGCCTTCTGCATTAGAAACAATTGTTGGAGCAGCGATTCCGCCTACAACAACTACAGATAATGCAACAGCTAAAAACTTCTTCATGTTCATCTCATACCTCCTTGAACATATCTCCCAACTGTTACAGATAATACCCACCCTGCTAATGTTTTGCAATATATAACCTTCAGTTTTCTATGAATCTTTTGTGTATTGCAGTAAAATCTGTGTAAAAAAATACAGCAGGTAATTATTTCATCACCTGCTGCATACTAGAAATGGGGTTTTATTAGGTTTTTGTACTTTAATAGGTTTTACGATTTATGAAAAGTTTATGGGAAAAGCTTAAATATCCAGTCGATAATACGCTTAACCACTTTAACAACTACCTTTACTACCTTCTTAATTACAGTGATAACCTGCTCAGGTGTAGGTGCTGGCTTTGGTGTTGGCTTTACTTCAGGGGTTGGTGTTGGCTTAACCTCTGGAGTTGGCTCTGGTGTAGGTGTTACTTCTGGTGTTGGAACTGGAGTAGGCTCAACAATTGGCTCTGGGTCTGTTGGGTTGCTTGGACTTGGCTCAACTGGAGCTGGCTCTCCTGACTCACCTGGAGCTGGCGCTGGTACTGGCTCATCACCATCTACCTCTACTAACTCGATATCGTCAATATAAACGTCATGCTTTTCTGTAATTCTGATTCCGTCTACAGATCCCATTGTGATGTTGAATCTTGTATTAGAATCTGTCTCATTCTCCATTGTGAATGTGTGTGTAAATGTCTTCCACTCTGGGCCAATTTCTACAGAACCTGTGCCGCTGTAGTTTGTCCAAGCACCTTCAAATTCCTGAAGAGAGTACTTGATTACTCTGTTGATAGAAGACTTTGCTCTGAATGAAACCTTGTATGTCTTACCCTTCTCAAGATTTACTCCATCCTGATTGAGCTGTACATACCAGCAGTTGTCATCTGTTTCTGCAACTGTATCTTCGATTGTCATAGCAAATGTGTTATCGTTACCGTTCATGTTATCGATAACGTAATTCGCATTTACGGAATCATAAATGTATGGGCTAAAACCCGCAATGCCTGCATTAAATGAACCATTCTTGATAAGAGCTGCTTCTGTGAAGAATACATTATCAAGATAATATGTGCCTGGCTTTGTAAAACGAAGCTCTACATTTGACTCGCTACGGCTTAAGTTCTTCTCTACTACAACCTTCTTTGCAAAGTGCTTAAGTGAATCTGTAAGCTCAGGTGTTACGCTCTGTCCTGCTACCTCTACTGTAATACCATCTGCATCACCGTTTTCTGTATAAGCATCAAAGCTGATTTCGTACTGACCAGCTGAAATTGGTGAAAGCTCACCCTGGCTGATTACGATTGGCTTCTTTGCACTTGTGCCCTTAGGTGCAACCACCTTGAGCATACGTGAATTCTTCTTATTTGTAACTGAAACTGCGTCCTTGTCATTGTCATCAATATCCCAATATCCAAGTCTGCCCTCGCCCTGATCAAAGCCACCGTTGTAGATGTAATTTCCATCTGAGCGAATTTCCTTTAAGTCACCATCATCAACTGTCTCGCCTGACTTATGAACAAGCTTAACATTTGAAATAGTAACAGGTGCTGTTGACTTCTGCTTTCCAAAGTTGAACTCAAGTGCTGTGTTAGGATCAGTCTTGTCATTCATTGTGAATGTGTATGTGTAAGACTGTTTCTTTGTGCCAACCTTTACAGATGTATCCTGCATGTAACGTGTCCATCCTCTGTCTGGACCTTCAACGTCAACAATCATTTCTCTATCTTCATCTGCTACAGCATCGAAAGTAAGCTCATACTCCCATCCCTTATACATTGGGATGCCAGCCTGCTTAAGCTGTACACTGTGATTCTGTGAACCAACATCAGATGGTGTGATTTTAATTTTATTGTTCTTTACTTTGTATGTAGAGTCCTTAGCATCACTCTCAAGGTGAAGTACCCAGTTGTCCTTGTCAGCGTCCTCTGCTCCATCAAAAGCGATATCCTTTGAGAAATCACCATTAATTACATAGTTGCCTTCCTCATCTGGCTCTCTGTAAGTTACTGGCTCCTTCTCAGGGCGCTTACACTTAGCCTCTTCCTTGGCATACTCTTCTTCTGACTTCTGATATACACGAACATAATCAACATCATAGCTGTCATTATTCATGTGCTCATATACTTCGTCAGTAGGATATCCTACCCAGCTTCCACCTACCGCAAGGTTTAAGATAACGTAGAAATCCTGATCAAATGGGGCTGGATATGTGAGCTGGCTTGACTCATCTGCGCCTGTGTACCAGTCGTTAGTTGTGTAAACCTGCTCATCATCCACATACCATGTAATCTTTCCTGGCTCCCAATCCATTCTGAAAACATGATATTCATCAGCGAAGTCATTCTCCCTCAATGTCTTGCTGCCCTGATTCTCCTTATGGCCACTTCCCGCACTGTAACCATAATGAATTGTATGATAAGACTTTGATGTATCCTGGCCCATTACCTCCATGATGTCGATCTCGCCACATTTTGGCCACTGGCCGTAAAGTCCCTCATCTGTTGCCATGAGCCAGAATGCTGGTAAGTATCCTTTTCCTGTAGGAACCTTTGCTCTGGCTTCGAATCTACCATATGTAAAGTCGTGCTTGTTCTGTGTTGTGATACGTCCAGAAGTGATTTCTCTCTTACCAGCCGATGATGAACCACCTGCTAACGCAGAGCCTTCGATAGTAGCTGTTGTTCCGCCATACCATGCCCAACCATTGTCTGGATCAAGTACGCTTACTTCTACACCTCTGTCTGCTGATGCTGCTGCCTCCATAGAGAATGAATAGTGATGATCCTTCTTAAGCTCTATACCTGACTGCTGAAGCTGGATATGCCAATTTTCATCACCAGAATTCTTAATCTCGATGACTGCCTTGCCATCCTCGAAGGAGCAAGAACCCTCACCTGGGCTGTTAAATCCACAGTTCCATTCTCCGTTCTTAAAATCTGTATCTGAAAGAACCTGAACATCGTCTGTTGTATCTATAAGAGAAATGTTTGAAACCTTAACTGTAGCTGGTGCTACACCTGCATCTCCAAGAGATGAAATCTTACCAAAATTTACTTGAAGAGCAATACTGCGTGAATCCTCTGCACTAAAATCAAAATCAAACGAAACATTTGTAATCTTCTCCTCTGCTGTCTCCTCATCAACTCCATCTGAAGTCTCTGCCTCAGTAACGTGTGGCTTTAATGATAACTTTCCGTTCTTAACCTCGATATTTCCCTCATCAAGCGCTGTGTATCTCTGAAGCTCAGAGTTTACCCAACCTGGTTCGTGCTGCTCAACGTTCCAGTCTGATGTGTTAAGTGAATCTCCCTCGAACTCGTCATTCCAAACAAGACTATAGCCTTCATCGGAATACTTGTCGGCGAAGGAATTACTTGATTTTGCCTGTACCCCCATTGGCACACTTGTCATAGCCATAGCAGCAGACATTGCCAATGCAACGGCATTAAACCATTTTCCCTTTTTCATGTCATTTTCTCCTCCTTCAAAACATGAACTATAGCTATAGCTTAGGAGAATCAATATCAAATTTATATCGAAATTAGATATTTTTTATCAAATCCATTCAAAGCATTTTTCACAAAAATAAAGACCTGTGGCTATGCAATAATTCTAATGGTATAATCTATCTAATTAATATTGGAGGAAGAAAAATGATTAAAACTATTATTTTTGATATTGGTGGCGTACTAATTGGATACGACTGGACTATGTATATGATGGAACTTTTTGATGGTGATGAAGCTCTTGTTACTAAGCTAAAAGAGAATATTTTCAGACATTGGGATGAAGTAGATAGAGGTGTTATTTCAGAAGATGAACTTCTTGCACTATTTACCAGGGACATACCTGAATTAGAAAAAGAAGTGAAGCTTTTCTGGGATAATCTTGGTGATGCACTGTGGCAATATGATTTTACTAAAGACTGGCTTCACGACCTAAAAAACAGAGGCTACCAGCTTCTATTCTTATCAAACTGGTCTCACCATGTAAAAGAATGTGCAACAAAACAGTTGGATTTCTTACCAATCTTGGATGGCGGAGTTTTTTCTTACAAGGTTAACCTGATTAAGCCTGACCATGCAATTTATAAAGAAATTATAAAAGAGTATAATCTCATCCCCGAGGAATGTGTCTTCCTTGATGACAGACTTGATAATTGCAAAGCCGCAAAGGAATGTGGCATGAGCGCTGTACAGGTGGTTAATCATGAGATTGCTGTGGAAAATCTTGAGAAGCTTTTGGCAAGATAAAAAAAATCACTGAACCCTACCGTTCAGTGATTTTTATTTAGCGTGCGTGAGAAGATTCGAACTCCCGACACCTTGGTCCGTAGCCAAGTGCTCTATCCAGCTGAGCTACACACACATAGTAGCGAGAGGGGGATTCGAACCCTCGACACCGCGGGTATGAACCGCGTGCTCTAGCCAACTGAGCTATCTCGCCATATATATTTTCTAAAAAAGCAAGCCAAAGCTTGCTGGAGTTTAGAACTATGTCATCATAGCAACCTCAAAACTTCATACAGATTACAAGAATTATACTACATATCTTTTCCTTAGAATAAACCTTCGATCTATTAGTATTCATCAGCTGAATGCGTTACCGCACTTACACCTTGAACCTATCTACCTTATCGTCTTTAAGGGATCTTATCTCCTTGAAGGAGGGGATATCTCATCTTGAGGGGGGCTTCACGCTTAGATGCCTTCAGCGTTTATCCCGTCCAGACTTGGCTACTCAGCTATGCCGTTGGTCGACAGCTGATACACCAGTGGTCCGTCCACCCCGGTCCTCTCGTACTAGGGGCAGCTCCT
>NZ_FQYQ01000026.1 GCF_900141825.1 Pseudobutyrivibrio xylanivorans DSM 14809
CACTAATCTATCGGGGTGTCAAGGAAGCAATAGCTGATTATGATAACAAAACTTCTTATCCCGGTCAAAACAGCTATGAATGTGAACTGGCGTTGACGGAGAATTATTATTTCGACGCACCGGAATCATTTCCATGGAAAGGGATATTTGAAAATCAAAAAGCTTATTGGGAGACACATGATATAGAGGGTGCGCTGAGCTTGTTTTGGCAAGTTCATGAGTACATAAAAAAGAAGTAGACTACATTTCTATCAGTTAGATGAGGCAAATGAAAAACTAACAACTTCAAGTTTGTCTAGCTAAATAAATATATTATAAGGAGCTATACAGCTCCTTTATTTATAACTATTATTTCCAGTACTAAATGCAATAGTACAATATATTTTGCTTTTACCTCTGAAAATTTGCATTAAGTATTGGAATTTTGCATTTACAAAAAAAGTTACGACTAGGATTTATGGATGACACTGCAGAGCTTCAAAAGCTATATCTAACTGACGCGGTTAAAGGACAGGGGCTTTCATACGAACTAATAGAATTAATAGAAGAGACTGCTTTTAATAAAGGTTATAAAAGAATATACCTTGAGACTCATACTAATTTAAAGGCAGCAATTCATCTTTATGAAAAATGCGGATATAAGCTGATTGAAAAGCCTAAAGAAGTTGTGCATAGCTCAATGAATAGATTCTATTTAAAGGAATTAGCATGAAAACAATTAAACATATTTTTGATGGGGACTTTGGTTGTGAAGAAACAGGTAGCCAAAAGCCCACTGTATCAGTAACACTTGCAGATGAAGCTGGTAATGAATCTTACGTAACGGTTGAAGACGAGTGGCTTACAAATAAGGGATTAGATGTAGGCGATGTTTGGTCGGAGGAATAGTAAAACAAAAAAAGGGATTCTGGTTGAAGGGATCTTTGTTAAATCAAAATAAAACAAGTATTGGATAAATTGCCCATTTATCCGGGTGGTGAAATTTTCTCTAAACAATTAGTGCCAAAGTGTGAACGAGGCATCTGAAAAAATCGAAATAAAAATATGGATAACGCAAGAATTTACAATGCTTTGAGGACTACTTGAAGCATTGTATTTTTTTGTATGGAAACCTGTTGAAATAAATTAGGTTCCAGTGACAAAACTTTCACGAATTTGACGTATGATTAAAGTGATGAAGTATATGGATTACGGTTATGTTTGAGTAGTTATACCGAGGATTTGGTGGAACAAGAATAATTGTTCTAAGGAATTGTATTCTAAAATTGTTCCCTTGATTATTCACATTATGATGATAAGATTCTAAATAAAAAGTATGAGGTGACAAGTATGCTGTTTGTAGATCCACAGTTAGAATGTGAATTTGATTTTGGAAGTACAACGAAAATAGTATTAGAAAATGATACTGAAACACAATTGGCTCATGCTATTGAGAATACCCTTATTAAAATTTCAAATTATAACAAACCTATATTATTAAAACATGGGTTGGAAGAATATAATGTTACAGAATTAGTTATTCCTGAGAAAATATATACGTACAAAGAAATAAGAGACTTAATTCATCGTAATGAAGATGATAGGGTAAAAGGTATATTACGAAAATTAGGTGTAGAGTATGTTGGACCAGATAATGAGTGGCATTATTTGTATTTAAAACTAGAGTATTTTATTTTCTTCATGCATTATTATATTTTTCCAGAGGTTAGATTTTATGATGTATACAAAGAGATCAACAGATCATACGAAAATGCTATCCTTGGAGGTGGTGAGAATGGAAAGTATGGTTTGTTTATCATACAAAATATTATTGATGAAGTAGTATATAATAAAAAGACTCGTAATATGGGGATTGGCGAATTAGATGATTGGACTCTATTTGATTTAGCTATAATGAAGTATGCTCAAAAATTCACGGAATACATTGAAAGATTTGCGGAAATAGATGATATTGATGAAGTATTAGAAAAAGAATTTACGGGTGTCTATTTTGATGACCTGAATGAATTATGGGTAGAAGATGATGACGAAAATAATTATAGCTTGTTAATTGAAATGGCTCTTAGAATGATAAGGGAACTTATCAGCAAAAATTCCAAAAAGAAATATAAGTACAAGGATAATTTATATAAGGATAATCCAATATACAGTTGTATATCCTTTTTTGAAAATTATGATTTGTTATCATTCATAGGCGATAGAAAAGCGTTTATAGAAGATTGTTTGTATAATAATTATCATCGTACGAGTCCGACAGTTCCAGAAGAATGGAAGGAAATGGGGCTATATTTTGAGGATATAAAAGATTTCATATATTCTGAGGAATTCCTTAACTGGTGTTTTGGAACAAAAAGAAGTATGAAAACAAAAAATGATAAAATAAAAGATTATAATATATTGTTTTTGCTAAAAAATGCTTGGGAGGCAGCGGAACGCCTTGATGAAATAGCTGGTTTTATTAATAGAGAAAATATGATTCTGCAAGAAGATGAAAAGGGGAAATATATTACAGCTGAGGTTGTTGCAGTGTTTGCTTGGTCTCTATTTGAACTTAATGAGAATGATATCTATATATCAAAGAATATCAATATAGAAAATAGACGACAAACTATTTTAAATAGACAGAGAAAGTTAAATCGAGAGATTGCTGCGTATAATCGAACAGATACATGGCGAGGTAGTGAAAATATGCCATTATCAATGTTTGAGCCGCTAATACTAAAAGCTGCATTCAATGCATTTGGAGGAGAAGAAAAGAATTTTATATTCTTTTGGCTTAAAATACATAACTTGTTACTGATAGAATTACTAGAATATGCTAGTCACTATAATGTAATTGAACGTGCTGTTCGCGTAAGTGCTATTTGTAGGCAAATTGAAGAAATAATAAATAGATATACATAAAAATGTACTTCATTTGAAGTGCATTTTTTTTTGTTTTTTTCGCGCCGACAAAAAGTGAACAAGGTTATATCATACAAACAAGAAACAGATAAACGCAGTACAAGGAGGTAAGAATGAGTAAGGATTGGCCTTATAGTCGATTAACCAAAATGGCAAAAAAGAATGGAGGACCTGACGAGTTAATAAACAAGGTTGCAAGGAAAAATCTAGAGAAAGGTATCAAGGTTGGCATGAAAAAAGGTTTTGAAGAAGGCGCTATGTCAAGAAATAAAGATGTTGCAATAGTTGGAGCAGCAGGTGGCGCAGTTGCTGTAATTGCATCAGTTGTCACTTTCTTTGTTACTAGAAAGAAGACTCGTGAAAAAGTCGAAGAAGAGTATGAAAGCGACTACGATGAAACAGACGAGGCAGAAGAGGCCGAAGAAGAACTTTTAAGACAGTATGAAGAACTTCAACGTGAGCATGATGAACTATTGGGACAACTAAGAGAGGTAATAGAAGAGGAGCAGGCTTTACTGTAGAAGAGTTTGTATAAAGGAGGCGGATATATTATGAAGCAGGGGTCAGTGCCAGTTGCGGTTGCAGCTAAGGTTTATGGAAAAGACCCAGCGTGGATAAGGGCAGGTATTGTAAGTGGTTGGCTTCCTATAGGAAGGGCAACAAGGGCTGGAAAGGTAATAACTTCATTAGATGAGATGGATTCCAAATTAGGACGTATTAATTATTATATTTCCCCTCAGAAATTGTATGAAGATACAGGATATGAGTGGAATGGTGAAAGGTAAGAAAGGAGTATATTGTGATTTGTTCAGATTGTGGTAAAGACTTCAATTATGAAATTGAGGAAGAAAAGTTTACGAGTGAGAATAGTTCTTTATCATACAAAAATTTTGATAGGGATTATTGTGCAGCTTGCGCATTAAAAGTGGCAGAAAATCCTGGTTATGGTGATTACCATGAAGAATGCGAAGAATGTGGCAAGCGATTTGACTTGGCAGAAGAAAGGGATACGTATAAAAAATACATAATAAAAGCGGATGATAGATTAGAGCATCAATGGTGGAATACAAGAAAAATACTGTGTGGTTCCTGCGCTATCGGTTTTGAGATGTAAGAAAGTGAGGTATTTTATGAGTTTATTACATAGGACAAAAGAATATAAGGGATATGGAAAGCAGAACTATTATCATAATGAATACATGGATGAAGGAGACAGAGTAGTTAAGTACAAATGCCATGATTACAAGTCATTTGATGGGAAAGAGAATACTTGGCATAGTGATCGTTCTGCTGTTGAGTCTTGGGATAAGAAGGATTCATCAATGCCAGATTGGTTAAGAAACAAACTGTAAAATTAAATACTTATAACGTTAACGTGGCATCTATGATTTACTCTATGCAGATAAAGTCTAATATGAACCTCCTTTCGACTTTATATACTGCTCCTTTCTGATTGTGATGTGTAGAGTGAATCATAGATGTCACGTTATAAAAAAATAAAGAACTAAGCAGAGGTGTGACAGCCTCTGTTTTTTTGTATTTTCATGTATTTTTTATTTTCTTTCTATTTGTGCAAAATATGATAAATACGGCATTTATCAGCATTTTATATCCTAAATCACAATACAGACTCCCAATACACACTTATCTATACAAAGAAAAATAATCGTGCTATATATGGATTATCAAATAGCATTGGAGGTAATAATATGGATGCAAAGAAAGCTTGGGAGAATGTAATTCTTCACGAGGGTGAAACATTTAAAACTGTCAGTGGTCTAGAGTTTACATACACAATGAGTAGAGAAAAGAATAGTTTTAAGACGAGTAGAACAAATTACAGTTTAGGTAAAACAAATTTCGAGAAAGCTTGTGCTTTGATGCCAGCAGAAAATACAAAATTTCTATCGGATAATGGTGTGCGAGGACAAGCATATGTATTTGCACTTTTAACAGACCCACGAATAGTTTAGAAAGGAGGTAATTATGGTTGATTGGAATAATGACGGTCAAATCGGTATGGATGACCTTATTCTGACTGAAATCATATTAGAAGATGAAGAAGAGGACGAAGACCATAAAGGTGGTGGGAATAAGCCTAATGGAAGTTGTTTATCGAGCTTCTTATTGTTAATGATTCTTCCTATTGCATTGATGCTTATTATTTTTATCTAAGAGACTATAATAAGGCAGATGAAAAATCAGCCAAGGATTGCAATTTTTAACAGGATTGATTAATATACAATGATTTAGATTTATAGCTAAATGGGCGGCTTGGGATTCGAAAGGAGAAATCATAATATGTATCATTACGTAGAGGATAAGGTGTTTCTACACGAATCCTATAGTATTTGTGCGGATTTAGTTAATCAACTTGTCCAGCATTTAAAGCACTATGACATAGAATCAAGAATGACTTTGGTTGGAAGTGGTAAACGTAATATGGTCACGCAAAATGGAAATGAGCCGATTGATTATGATTTTAATCTCATCTTAGAGCAAGTTCCAAACTTTAATGATTGCCGCTATATTAAAGAAACAGTAATGGATGCGTTTAACGAAGTCCTTGATTGGAATAGACTAGATGATTGTCGAGATTCAAAATCGGTTATAACAACTCAAAAGATTCATTTAAGAAAAGGCAATAGAACAGAATTTAGCATTGATATATGTATAGTCCGTATTGATCAATATGGATATTGGCATAGGCTTATTCATGATAAAACAGGATGTGTTCAGTTAGATAGATACTTTTGGAATCAAGGACCTAGCGCTAATGATATTCATAAGAAAGAGTTGTACATAAAATCAGTGCCAGGACTTTGGCAAGAAGTTAGGAGAAAATATTTAGAAAAGAAGAATGGGTATTTAAGAACGCAGAACTATTTTCATCCCTCTTTTAATTGCTATATTGAAGCGATAAACGAAGTATATGCTAAAGAAAATGCACCTAGAAACATGGGCTTTAGGAGTATTTGGTAAGTAGCATAAAAGAATAGCTTTTTTGTTTTTGGTTTATGGGTGTCCCTATTATGGGGCACCTATTTTGTTACTATACTTATAGTGGTAAAACTTTATGCCATATTATCAAGGCTATATTATCAACTGTAGAAAAATAAATCGCAAGAACGTGCTAAAAAATATCAAAAACTAATGAATGATATATATGAGTATGTTAAAATGTTATGTGTAACTTTTTAATGCTTAGACGAGGTTTATTTATGAAGATAAGTTATAAAAAACTATGGATTAAATTAGCTGAAAATGAGATGAGTAAGCAGGATTTCAGAGAGAAGCTCGATATTGCAACAGGAACGATGACTAAATTGAACAAGGGACAGGAAGTATCAATGTCTGTTATTTTGCGTATTTGTGATTACTTGGATTGTAACATCGGCGATATCTGTGATGCAGTAAGAGAATAATTATATGGATGGTAAATAGATGATAGAGAGATTTTGTCCTAAGTGCAAAGTGCCTATGAATGGCGAAAAATGCACTAATCCTAAGTGTGGACATATGACAGAAATGTCTTCGACTATATATTGGTGTGATGATTGCAATATACCAGTTTATTTTGACACTTGTCCTATTTGTGGAAAGAAGGCTAAGTATATTGCTACTGATATCAGACCTGTCTTTCCAGAAGAGAACTTATTGATTTCTTTGATAGTAAAGGATGACCCTTTTGCTTTTCAAGAGAACTCGGTTTGGTTTGGAAGTAATAGTTATATTATAGATGGTAAAAAAATAAAGTTTTCAGTTGCAAGTGAAAACAATAGACCGATTGAAGAAGTAAAGGCTCTCAAAGATAGATATGATGAAAATGCGGGAGCTATTACATACGAATACTTTGATAAATATAAAGATGCTTTTATAAGGGCGAATACTGATAGATATAATTATATTACTGAAGAGGCAATTAATTATGTTCAACAGTATAGAGATAAATATGACATTGAGGATATGATGGTATCTTTCAGTGGCGGTAAGGACTCTACAGTTACTTCACATATTGTAAACACTGCACTTGGCACAAACAAAGTGCTTCATGTGTTTGGTGATACAACATTAGAGTTCCCATATACATTGGAATATAAAAAACGATTCAATAAGAATGAGGAATCTCAAGGCGTTAGAATTCTAACTGCAAAGAATAGAGAAAAGAATTTTGAAGACTTATGTGATGTAGTTGGACCTCCAAGTAGAGTTATGCGATGGTGCTGTACAGTATTTAAAACGGGAGCCATTCAAAAGACTATATCATCAGCATTTAAGGATAAAACTAAAATCCTAAGTTTTCAGGGTATTAGACACAGCGAATCGGCTAGCAGAAGCAAATATGAAAGAGAGAGTGATAGCCCAAAAATCACAAAGCAACGAGTGGTTTCGCCTATCATAGAGTGGATTGATTTTGATGTTTGGCTTTATATTCTGACTACTGGAATAGACTTTAATGAAGCCTATAGATTAGGCTGGACAAGGGTAGGCTGTTGGTGCTGCCCTAACAATGGTGGATGGTCGGAATTTTTAGCTAAAGTACATATGTATGACCAATATGTTCATTGGCATGACCTTTTAGTTAACTTTGCAAAGACCATTGGAAAACCAGATCCAGAGGAATATGTTAACGAAGGTGGTTGGAAGGCTAGACAAGGCGGAAATGGTTTGGCTGCGGCACAGACTTCGATTGTTTCATTTGAACCATGTGCAACAGAGGAGAATGCTTTTAATTATGAATTGCAGAAGCCAATTACAGACGAGTTTTATGAGCTCTTTAAGCCATTTGGTTATTTAAATAAGGAGTTGGGAAATAAAAGGCTTGGAGAGGTTTATGTACTTAATAAAGCCGGAAAAGTAGTTCTTGTTTTGCAAGGCAGAAAAGGCGGTACAAAACTTAAAGTAATTATTAAGGATATTCATATTGCTGGCGCAAAAACACTTGCTGTAGCAGAGGGAAAGATTCAGTGTCAATTAACTAAATATCAAATGTGTTTGGGATGTAAAGCTTGTGAAAGTGTATGTAAGCACGATGCTATAAGCGTAAAAGATGATGGCACGGGTAATATCTCATATACAATTAATGATGATAGATGTGTGAGATGTACAGAGTGCGTTGGTCATTTTAATGCAGGATGTTACATGAGAAAAGTACTAGGAATTAAGAGGACGTAATATGGCAACCAATTCAAAAGTTAAAATTAGACTGCAAGGACATGAAAAGTTTCCATTGAGAGAAGGATGGTTAAGCAAAGGTCTTTTGCGTGTACAGGATAATCCTAAAGTTTTTCAGGGAAAAGAAGGACCAGACGTATTTGGAATCGGTAATAATATGGTTAAGTCTTTAAGATATTGGCTTAAGGCGTTTAATCTAATTACTGAGAGTCCTAACAATGGAGCAACGTTATCTAGACTGGGAGAAATAATATGTGAATATGATCCTTATATCGAAGATGATTTTACAGTATGGATTCTTCATTCGCAGATAGCAAGAAATCTTTATGAAGCCACTTCATGGTATATGTTCTTTAATCGATGTGAGATTGAAGAACTGAGTAAAGAGACTATAGAAAAGATTTTACTTAGAGAAATCAGAAAATATGCTTTAGATCAAACTTTTTCAGAGAAATCAGTGAAAGCTGATTTAGATGTAATATTAAGTATGTATGGAAAGAAGAAGGGAATAGTGGATCCAGAAGATAATTCTATTTCGCCTTTTTCACGCCTTAAACTTTTAAAAAACATTGATGGTTCTTATTCAAAGAGTCAGCCTGATAGAAATTCAATAAATGAATGGGTTGTTCTGTATGAACTATCTAAAAAGATGGATGGAAAAGACAGCATATCTATTGAACAAATATTGAACGATGAGTGTGGATTAAATAAGATTTATCAATTGAATGCAGTAGTTTCTAGCGAATTATTAGACTGTTTAGATGCACTTGGATATATAAGAGTTGATAGAACAGCTGGGTTAGATATGATTTATAAAACGAAAGACTTTAATGCTGAAAAAGTTCTTTTAGAATATTATGAAAATCAAAGGTAGAATAAATGAATAATAAAACGCTTAAAGATTATATACAAGTGAATAGTAGTTTTAAGACTGCTGTAAATCTATATTTGAGCCTTAATAAAACGGAGAAAGTTTTAAGTTATATTCCAACGAAAGCTTCGTCTGTTTTTCTTAAGGACTACATAAAGTCTGTAATTAATAACAAAGAACAGGCTTCTCTTTTGGTTGGACCTTATGGAAAAGGAAAATCCCATCTTTTGTTAGTTCTTTTAGCTATACTTTCATTGGAGAGAAATGAAAAGAATCAAGAAGTTATTCAAGAACTATGTGAAAAGTTTGAGGTAATTGATGATGGAGATTCTTTGAGTGAAGACATTAAGTATGTTTGGAATAACAAGAGATTCTTGCCAGTAATAATTAATAATACATCAGGAGACTTAAACCAAGCATTTCTTACTGCACTTCATGACGCATTAAAGCGAGAGGGATTAGAAAAGCTTTCGCCAGACACTTATTTCTCGCTTGCTTTTGAGAGAATAAATTCATGGAAGAAGGATTATCCTGAGACTTTTAGTCAGTTTGTTAGTGAGTTAAAGCGAAATGCAATAGATCCCGTGAAATTTGTGGCTGATTTAAAGCGTTATTCGAAGAATGCATTAAATACATTTATAGAGATATACCCTAAGGTTACTGCGGGAAGTGTATTTAATCCGTTAGCCGCATCAGACGTTCTTCCTTTATATAAAAGTGTCAGTGAAAAACTTGTTGAAGAGTACGAATATAGCGGTATTTATATAGTTTTTGATGAGTTTAGTAAATTCATAGAAGGATTAGACAGGAAAAATGTCGGTAATGATATGAAACTAATCCAGGATATGTGTGAGTTGGCAAATGATTCTTCAAATTCTCAAATCCATTTTACGATGGTTACACACAAAAGTATCAAAGAGTACGGAAAATATCTTTCAATTGAATTGATAAATGCCTTTACTGGAATTGAAGGTAGAATTATAGAGAAATTCTTTGTTACATCATCCAAGAATAATTATGAGCTTATTAAGCATGCAATTATTAAAGATGAGTCTATTTATACAGAGAAAAAGATAAAGAAATATTTAGATTCAAATAAACTGGATAAGTATTATCAGTTGCCAATATTTGGAAGTAATTTTAAGAAAGAAGACTTTGACGAGATAGTATTAAAAGGCTGCTATCCATTGAATCCTGTCGCAACATATCTATTGCTTAACGTAAGTGAGAAGGTTGCACAAAATGAGAGAACTCTTTTCACTTTTATATCAAACGATGAACCTAACAGTATGGCTAGGTTTATTTCTGAGCACGAAAATGATGCACCTTGGATTTTGGGAGCAGATGCAATTTATGATTATTTTAGTGGACTGTTCAAAAAAGAAGTATCTAATGAGTTAGTTCATAGCATTTGGCTAAGTGCTGAAGCTGCTATAAACAAGTGCGTAAATGATGAGGAAAGAAGAGTTGTTAAGGCAATTGCTATTATTCAGGTGGTAAACAAATCTGAAGAAATAATAGCATCAGAAAATAGTATATTCTTGTCTTTAAATGATGAAGAACTTGGTGAAACGATAGAGGAACTTGTAAAAAGACAAGTTATCTATAAGAAGGGTGCTTCTGGCGCCTATGTCTTTAAGACTAAGGCGGGAACTGAATTAAGAGCAGAAATAAGACGTCAAAAAGAAATAAAGGGCGATAATATTAATTATGGCCAGGCATTAGAATTGATTACAGATAGACATTTTGTAATTCCACGACGTTTTAATTCTATTCATTATATGACAAGGTACTTTTCTCATGAATACCTTAGTGTAGATGCTTTCCTTACAGTTTCTGATATAAATACTTTATTGAATGATAGGGCTGATGGAAAAGTAATTACGTTATATTCTTTTGAAGGAATTAATCAGACACAAATTAAAGAACATATTCAGAAATTAAATTGCGATAGGCTAGTAGTTGTAGTTCCAAAGCACAAGCTTTCCGTTCAAAAAGAGATAAAGGAATTTGCAATTTTACAAAGCATACGCGATGATAGAGTCTTTTTATCAGAAAATGAAGCAATTCACAGAGAGATTCCTCTTTTAGAGGAGGATATCACTTTGGTTGTCGAAGAAGAACTTGAAAAAGAGTATGATGCAACCAATGCTTTAGTGTTCTACTACGAAGGCATCAAACTAAAGAAACTAGGTGGATGTAAAGAGGAATGTGCCGTTAATGCTTGTTGTGAATCGGTATATTCAAAAACACCAAAAATAAACAATGAAATAATAAATCGTTCTGTTATTGCAACTGCACAAACAAAAAAAGCCCGCGCAACAATTATTGATGAGATTATTAAAGGAGCTGGTGTAGTAAGTGCTGATTTTTATGCAGGAACAAACCAAGAAGCAACTATATATAGGTCATTATTCTGTAATACTGGATTAGTGGATGGTATTGCAGATAGCAATTTGTTTGAGATTTTAGAGATTCTAGATAAGTATGTTGACGAGTGTGTAGATAATAAACAAAGCTTCAAACCAGTAATCGACAAAATTACATCAGCACCATATGGTATGAGAATGGGAGTTGTCCCAATTTATTTATCATATATTCTGGCTCGCAGAAGAGAGGATATAGTTGTTTATTATGCAGACCACGAAGTACAGATTTCAGCAGATATAATTGTTAATATGTGCGAAAAGGCTGATGACTATTCGTTGTTTGTATCAAAGGAAGACCATCTTAAAGAGAAGTATATAAGGAAGCTGAACGAACTGTTCTCTGTATCTGAGACACGTAATCTTACAGAAAACCGTATAAAGAACATTGTAATTTGTATGCAGAGATGGTTTAGATCATTGCCATTAGTTACAAGGAATGTTGCTAATATAAAGGCATACACAGATTCTACCTTGGCTTCGAATATGAAGAAGTTACAACGAAATCTTCAGAAGGTTGAGTTCAATTCATATGAAATATTGTTTTCAACTTTACCAAAAGAGTTTGATACTAAATCATATGAGAAAACATACAAGATAATAGAAGACTGTAAAAATTCATATGACGCTTATCTTGAGTGGATGATGAATGAAATCATTAATGTAACATACGAAATTTATGGCGGTAAGCGAAAGCTAGATTTATACCATTTATTAAAGGAATGGTATGAGAAACAGTCAGGAACATCAAAACAGGGCTTATTGGATGGTCGTGTTACTAATTATATGTCATGCCTTGAAAAGCTCAACGTTTATGATGATTTAGAGGTAGCTAAAAAGGTAGCGAAAGCCGTAACTGATGTTTATGTGGACAATTGGACAGATGATACTTTTGAAGAATATAAAACATCGTTATTAGAACTGAAGAATCAAATCGAGAGCGTAAAAGAAGCAAGTAGCACGGAACAAATGAAGCTTTCATTCATGGGTTCAAAGGGTAATTTGATTGAAAAGTATTATGAGCCTGTTGATGAAAGTACAGGTTCTATTCTTAGAAATATTCTGGAAGATACGCTTGAAGAATTTGATGATATGAGTGTTAATGACCGAGTTGGAATACTATTAGAGATGATAGAAAAGGTAATAGGCTAGAATATGATTTATTTAGACAATGCTGCAACAACTTTTCCTAAGCCTGAGGAAGTATATCAGGCTATGGATAAAGCAAATCGTGAATTATCAATAAATGCAGGCAGAGGTTCATATAGGTTGGCAAGAGAAGCTAGTAAGTTGATTTCAGATACGAAACAACAGCTGCGAGATATCGTTTATGCTGATATATCCGCATCCGTAGTTTTTGCTCCATCAATAACTATTGCCTTGAATCAAGTAATTCAAGGATTAGAGCTTAATCGTGGAGACGTTGTTTATGTGTCGCCATATGAACATAATGCTGTTGCCAGAACTATTCATTTGGTTGAAAAACAGAAAGGTATTGTTATTAAGTTTTTGCCATTGAATGAGCAAACGCTTGAGGTTGACTTAGACAGAATGAGATATGAGTTTGCCAAAGATAAACCTAGAGCCGTGATTTGTATACATGTAAGCAATGTTACAGGTTATATTTTACCGGTGAAAGAGATATTTGAGGCTGCTAAGGAATACGAAGCGATTACTGTATTAGATACAGCGCAGTCACTTGGATTAATACCTGTAGACTCTAAATCCATTGATGCAGATATTATTTCTTTTGCAGGACATAAAACATTATATGGACCATTCGGTATTGGAGGATTTATTAACGTAACAGGAATTTCACTAAATGAGTGTATAGTTGGGGGTACAGGTAGCGATTCTCTGAATTTAGATATGCCTGCGGGAAGCGAAGCAAAATATGAATCTGCCAGCAAAAATATTGTTGCTATTGCCGGTTTAAATGCTGCCTTGAAAAAAATAGATCAATCAATGCTCCTAAAAAAAGAACAGGAATTAACAGATTATCTTATCAAAGGATTAGAAAAACTCGATGGAATAAAGCTGTATCTTCCTACATCAAGTGAAAAGCATGTAGGGATAGTATCTTTTAATCTAGAAGGTTATTCCGCAGAAGATTTGGGAACAATTCTAGATGAAGATTTTGATATAGCTGTTAGGACGGGATATCATTGTGCACCTTGGATTCATGAATATTTAAAAGATAGTTCTAGTTTGGGAACTGTACGAATAGGATTAGGGCAATTTAATAATATTTCCGATATAGATAATCTTATAAATGCACTAGAAGATTTATAAATAGGGGTTTTACATGAATTTTAAAGACTTAGTTCTTCAACAGGAATACAATTCTCTTGAAGAAGATGTAATTAGAGATTTTTTCATTCCAACCTTATCGTGTTCCAATAAATATGATAGAGCTGCGGGCTTCTTTTCTTCATCAGGGCTCGCAAAACAAACACAGGGAATATGTGAGTTCGTAAAAAATGGAGGAAAAATAAGGTTAATCGCATCACCGCAACTATCTGAAGAAGATATAAAAGCTATAGATGAAGGTTATAAACTTCGTGATGAGGTTGTGAGAAACGTACTATTAAGGTCTCTAAAAGAGCCCGTAGATGAAATGGAGAGTCAGCGATTAAATTTGCTGTCGAACCTTATCGCTACGGATATTCTTGATATTAAAATAGCTGTTTTAAAAACTGAAAGCGGTATATTTCATGACAAATTTGGAGTTATGACGGACGCCGATGGTGATGAAGTTGCATTTAGAGGCTCGATGAACGAGAGTGAGAATGCATATTATCATAATTATGAGACTATAGATGTATATACTTCATGGAAAGAATATGACAGAGTAGAGTCCAAAAAAGAAGCTTTTGAAAAGCTGTGGAACGGTGAAGATAATACAGTAGAGACTTTATATTTTCCAGATGTAAAAAATGAAATAATTAGTACATATAGAAAAAATACATCTATAGATACTGAATTAGACAACAAGCAATTTGGTAAAATTAGAAGACCTAGTAATGTGAAGGAATGGTATGTAAGCATTCCTAGCCGCGTAAAAATCAGAGAATATCAGTCGGAAGCTATTGATAAATGGGAAACAAATTCATTCCGAGGTATCTATGACATGGCTACTGGTACAGGAAAGACCTATACCGCACTTGCCAGCCTTGAGCGTTTTGAAAAGAGAAAAGGTGATATTTTTGCCATTGTCGTTTGTCCATATATACATTTAGTAGATCAGTGGGCGGAAGATGTTGAAGATTGGGGAATGAGCCCTATTGTATGCCACTCTCAGAGCGAAGAAAAAGATTGGCGTAAACGCTTGCTAAATGCTTATAGAAGATATCGGTCTACTCATAAGTCCTGTATATGTTTGGTAACAAATGACACATTTGTAAGTGCTGAATTCCAAGAAATAGTTACGAATATATCATCAGATATGAACGCAGTACTAGTTGTTGATGAGGCACATAACTTTGGAGCTAGCAAAATATCCTTAATTCTTCCACACAATATTCCATACAGATTAGGTTTATCTGCTACAGTGGAACGATTTGGAGATCCAGAAGGAACAAAAGCAATCCTTCAATATTTTGGAGAGAAATGTATTCACTATCCTTTAGAAAAAGCAATTCAAGAAAATGCTTTGGTTCAATATGAGTATTATCCAATAGTTGTTTCATTATCTAAGGAAGAACTTCAGGAATATGAAAAATTAACAAAGCAGATAATAAAATGTATTACTGAAGAAAACGGTAAAAAGAAAATCTCTGATACTGGTCAAATGCTTTTATTTAAAAGAACTAGATTGGTTGCGGGAGCTGAAGAGAAAGTAAGTGTTTTAGCTGAAAAAATGGAACCGTATAAAGAAGAAAAACATATTCTTGTTTATTGTGGTGCCACTAAGGGATTTGAAAGATATAAGGGCGAAAAAGAACGTCAAATAGATGTGGTAGAGCGAATGATTGGAAATGAACTGCATATGTCTACACATAGATTTACTGCTGAAGAAGATAACAAAACTAGACGTTTGATAAAGGAAGGTTTTGCAGATGGAGATTACCAAGTCGTGACCGCTATAAAATGTTTAGACGAAGGTGTAAATATCCCTAATATACATACAGCTTTTATTCTTGCAAGTAGTAGAAATCCAAAAGAATTTATACAACGACGAGGAAGAGTTCTCAGACCTTCTGATGGAAAAGAAAGAGCTGTTATATACGATTTTGTTACACTTCCAAGACCATTAAATGAAGTCCGTTTTGGCGACATAGATTCTGACAAGGCTTTAGTTGTTGGAGAATTGGCTAGGATTTATGAATTTGGTAGGTTTTCAGTAAATTCTTCTAATGCGATTGAATTGATAGAAGAAATAAAGAGTACCTATAACCTTAATATTTTAAATGAGGAATTAGAATTTAACATGGAGGTCGAGTATGGCGAAGGTTGATATCGATAGTGATTTAGAGCTTGAGCTTTTTAAGGGAATTAGAATTCTAGAGGGCGAAAACTTAAAAACAAAGAAATATGATGATAGAAAGATGGTCACAATCATCATGAATTACATTAAGAAATTAGTGGATGACAAGGAGGGGGACTCCGATGAAGTTTAAGAAGCTTACCATTAATAACTTTATGCGTTTCAAAGGCGAACAAGTTATTGAGTTTAGTTGTTTACCTGACAAAAATGTAACTGTAGTGCTAGGTGATAATACTGTAGGAAAAACCACTTGTGCACAAGCCATCAGATGGGTTTTGTACGGCGATTTGATTTCAACTCAATACGCAGATACTAAAAAAATTACCATCTTAAATACAGATGTCCTCAGTGATATGACTGCAAATGATTATGCAGATGTATCCGTTGAGCTACTTATTGAAGCAGAGGTAAACGGAGTAAACAACGATTATCGAATAATTCGTAAGGGTACTTTTGTGCGAAAATTTCCTCAACTAAAAGCAGAACAAAGAAGTGAGTCTCTTAAAATGTATGTAAAAGATTATACTACTGGCAGTGAGACTCCATTTGATAATACTGGTGCTGATAAAGGAAAAGTAGATGAACTTATTAGTGAGTTACTTCCTAAAGATTTATCTAATTATTTCCTGTTTGATGGTGAGCGCTGGAGTGACCCAGACAATACTAAAAATGATATAAAAGATTCAATATATACTTTGGTTGGTATTAGCCCTATTCGTCAAATGAAGGAACACCTTGGTGAATACGGTACCAATGGAAGAAGTTCTGTAATCAAAACATTAAGATCTAAGAAAACGGGAAATGGAGGAGAGTATGATACTTTAACCAAAAATGTTGAAGATTTATACTCTCGCATTGAACAGCAAAAGAAAAATATAGAAGATGCAAATATTAATGCCGATTACTATAAGAAAAAGGCTGAGGAAATCCAAGCTTTTTTGGATGAAAATCCAAACGTTGAATCCGATCAAAGGGAATGTAAACACTTGGAATCTGTTATATCTACCACAAATGACCGCTTAAAGAGTTATTCTAAAGATGTTGTTAGTCAGTTTAGTAATTCGCATCGTTATTTTGCGGCGCCATTATTGCAAGATATCGTTGAAATGCTTGATGGGGTAGAGCTAGAAGGAATAGATTTACCAGGTGTAACAGATAAGACTATAGACACCATTCTTAGCAACCATAAATGCTTGTGTGGACACGAGGTACATGAAAATTCATTTGAAGAAAAAGAGTTATTAAAACTAAAGAGACTTGTTCCACCAGCAGTGATAGGTACAATTGTAGGCAATTTTAAAGATAAGCTAAATCAGTGGAGCTCAAATAGTGCTGATTTATATGATGATATTAAAGAAAAAGCAGATGCCTATCAAAATGATTATTACACCTTAGAAGATACAGAAGAAGAACTTGCTAAGATGGAGAAGAAAATTGATAGAAAAATCAATTTTGCAAGTGAACGACAAAAAATGAATAGCTTTAAGTCTCAAGAGAATACTGAGCGAAGTAAAGCTGCTCAAGCAAAAGGTATAATTGAATCATTAGAGAGCTCGATAAAAACAAAGGAGGCTCAGATTGCCAGCCTTGAAGATAGAAACAAGGCAAATGCAAGAATAGATCGATATATTGCGTATGCTGAGTCTTTATATAAAACTGCATGTGAAATATATGATACAAAGGAGAAGGCTGTCCTCGGAGATTTGAACGCTATTATAGAAAAGAACTTCCGAGAAATGTTTAACGAGCAAGAAAAGTTTGCAAAATTAGACGAGAATTACAATTTACATCTGTATTATAAATCATTGCGAGAAGGCGTTAGTTATACCAATATGGAAGCAACTGGTCTATCTGAGGGCGAAAAGGTTGCTAGAAATTTTGCATTCATCGTTAGTATTTTGGAACTTGCTAACAATAGCAAGGATGAAGGAGAAGATGCTCAAAGAATGCCATTGGTATTAGACGGTCCATTTTCTAAACTTAGTGATGTTAACACTTCTAAAGTTGCAGGTGTACTACCTAGCGTAGCTAATCAAGTTATTATATTTATGCTGGATAAGGATTGGGAACCAAGTGGATTAGAGGAATACACTGACCCACGATTTAAGTATCGCGTATCAAAAAGCATTGATGAAAATTCATCAACCATTGAAAGGCAGGTGTAATCCGATGGCTAATTATGAGTATTTTAGAAGAGGTGTAGTCTTAACTGGAAAGCATGCAATGTTTGTAGATGACATGTGGCAACAAAATGATATTCAGAATTCATTCTTTAAGCGCTTAGTTGATTTATATACAATAGCTCCTGTTATTGGTCTTAGAATGAAGAGAAAAGTTGCTGCAGATACTTCTACTGATAATAAAAGAACTGTACAGCTTGAGCAGATTATGACTCGACGAGAAGATTTGTTGACCATTATGAATTTAGTTCTTTTACTTGATGATGACAATAATCTTTCAGTAGAGGAAAAAGTAGATAGAACATTTCGCGGTCCAGAAAACGAAGAGCAATTCCACGAATATGAAGAGTTATTTGAAGCATATTGCAGAGGTGGAATAGAAATTCTTCATGAACAATTAATTGATAGACCATTAACTATAGAGGATGCATATTCTGACAGAAAAATTGGTAATATTATGGCTTTGTTAGATAATCCTTTAGTTCCAGATATGGTTTAAATGATTTTTATAAGAAAAGGGCAAGAGATTGCCCTTTTTTTAGAATTATAGGAGCATTGTATGTCACACAGTGAAGAGTATTATTCCCAATTACTAAATAAAGTAAATCAAACACACCCAATAGCAGGCTTTGAAACTAATAAGTATAATTTAGATGTAGCGTGTTTCTTGGCAGAAGTAAATGATACCAGTGCCTATCTTTATAAAAATTGCTCAAATATCGATGAATTCGGAAATCTTTATTTTGGATTAAAGCACACACAAGTAGGTGAACGTATAAGAATTGCACAAAGTTTTGGTCAAAGGCAAAATGATGGTTCTTATGTCATTCCAAATATGGAATATCTGGCAAGATATACCATTACAAACTTAGGAGAGATACGAAAGCTCCCGGGCTTTAACGGTAATATCGAGGATATGGAAAACATATATAATGTGTCTCCATCGAACTCTAGTAAAGAATTACGAGAAAAATTAAAGGCTGCACGTAGAGAGTTACATCCAAACGCTGCTAAAATTAAGGAAAACACAGAAAAGTTTGAAGCCCTTGAGCTGAGTATAAAAGAAGATACTCTGAATGCTTTTAAGCTCGCCTGTGCCAATGAAGGAGAACATTATATTCATGTTTTAAAGGATTTTATTAATGACTATATCAATAATCATCTCTAGGAAAGAGTTTTGATATGATGGTTTTATTTTTTGGAGGAATTAGTTAATGAAAGATGATGTAATACCTTTAGAATATCATCCAGGTATATTTGATAAGTATAAAAACAATACGAATCTAGATGACTGGTGCGATGGCTTTCCTGATGTTATGTGTGGATTAGGATTTGATATGGATGCGGGAGAATCTTTTTTAGCATTTAAAGAAAGCTGTGGGCTCCATATTAAACCAGCTAACAATAGACGCAATGAATATAGAAATATTCTATATTTACTTGAACATGCTGAAAGACAAATCATAGGAAATTATTTGTTTTCGGAATGGAGATATTTTACGCATTGGTCATTAGGTGGCTACGATGAGTATGATTCAGATTTATGTATCAGAATTCTTAATCTACTTGAAAGTACTTATATTGAAAAGGAATGAGGACTAATAAATGCTCATTTTAACATTTGAATAAAATGATTTTAAAATACTGTCAGTTTAACTTGAAATATAGTTATTCTGACAGTATTATTTTTATATAATTAAACTATAGTTATTTTGATACTTTGTGAGTACATAGAAAAAAGAATTTATATTGTTGCGAGTAAATAATTCACCTATAATAGAATCGACATTAGGAAAGGAGGAATTGCCTATGTACAATACCTCAAAATCCCTCCAGGAGATGGAGGCCTAATCTCGATTCGTGGGTTGAAGCGAAGCTTGCCCACTCTTATATATTAGCTGCTGAGAATTAAATCTCGGCAGCATTTTTTCAAAGAGCGTGGCATGGAAGAAGAGGGAGTAATCTTTGGAAAAAGTTCTGATAAGAAGTAGAGGGGCAAATTTTATCAAACAGGGGAAAACACATGAAAAATCAGTATTTATGTGATATTGGGGATTACGGAAAATATTCATTACTACGAGCATTTACAGATGCTGGTATATCTGTGGGAATAAATTGGTATCATACAGAAGATGATGATACTAATGACGGAAAATTTAAAACATATCTAAGCAAAGATGAATATAGGGGATATGACCCTTTAATTTTTGATGAATTACGGAAGCTAAATGAAAAGCGAAAAGTAATCATAGATGATATTCAACAATCTAAAATTTTTTCTAATACCTCGTTCTATTCAGAACTACTTGCTCCAGTGGGAACACCTAAAGAACGTGCTTACCAGCGCGAAGAATGGTTTAAAAATAGTATACATGCACTTAGGGATAGTGACCTTATTTTTCTAGACCCAGATAATGGTCTTTTGATAAGTGATAATAGTGGTGTAAAGAACGCTCATAAATATGCCCTGCCTTCGGAGGTAAAAGCATATTATTGTATGGGGCATAATGTTGTTTATTATTGTCATAGAGGGAGAAGAAACGATATCCAATGGAATGCCTACGTGACAGAAATGATGAATCACATTTATTATGCCTATCCAATAGTTATTACATTTCATAAAGGCACACAGCGCTCATTCGTTTTTTGGATTCATCGGAAAGATTACAAAAGGACTCGTAGTATTATAGATACGGTTCTAGAGCAATGGAATGGCTTGTATACAGATGAGGATATTGATGAAGATACAAGACGTGTCGCTATTCCGGAAATGAATTATTACTCAGGTATTTTTGATGAGTTCAAAAATAATTCTAATCTGGATGACTGGTGCGATAAATTTCCAGATGTAATGTGGAAGTTGGGGTTTGATATGGATAGCAACGAATCGTTTGCAGTATTCAAGAAGTATTGTGGAATAGAGCTAGAGGTTCCCAAAACAAGGCGAGATGAATATAGAAATATATTGTATCTTTTAGAGCATGCTAACAGGCATATAATTGGGAATTACCTTTTTTCTGAATGGCGCTATCTCACGCATTGGTCGATGTGTGGATTCGATAAATACGATTCTGATTTCTGCCAGAGGATTATTAAGTTGCTGGAGAAAACATACAAAGAAGAAGGAGAGCATAAGTAAAATGAACGAAAAGATGTATTCAGTCAAAGAGGCTGTATGGCTGGCAGCAGCTTTACATGCACATTTTTTCAGATAATCTTGCATTTATTTCGAGAGTGTAGGCTCATTCCCATCGGCAAAGCCGATTACAATCCTTCCTTGCTCGCGTAGCGAGTGGTCTGTGGAGCTCGGGCAGACCTGCGAGTGGAACGAGCCGCTAGGAATGGTACAATAATATAGATAAGTACAAGGAGGAGCTTAGGAGTCATGAGATTTTTAGGAAATGTAATATGGATTATTTGTGGGGGGATTGTTGAGTGCCATAGGATGGTGGCTTGCAGGTGCTTTGTGGTGCATCACAATCATAGGGATTCCTTTCGGAAAGCAGTTTTTCAAGATTGCCGGGCTGGCGCTGGCGCCGTTTGGAAAGGATATTGTGAGGGTTCGACGAGTTTAGTATATGATTATATGGAGGAATGTGCTTGCTGCGGCAGGTGCATTCTTTTTTTGGTGGATTTGTATATTGAATAATACGGATAGTAGGATATAATACATTTATGTTGATTGCGGATGAAGTACGGGTATACGGATTGGAAGCTTAGGTAAGATGAAAATGATGGTTCGAGAATATTTCATTGTAATATATGAGAGGAGAGGTCAATTAGCCGAATTGACAATTACACGATGACGTGTTAAAGTCAAATTGAGGTGAAAATTATGGTTGATTTTTATACGGTAACTGAATATGCAGAACTTACAGGCAAAGACACAGGGAATATAAGGAGAATGCTTATTAAAGGAGATTTGATAGGCGAGAAGGTTGGTAGACAGTGGTTGATACCTAAGGATGCAGTCATTCCTGAAGATAGACGAGTAAAAACTGGCAACTACAGAAATTGGCGAAAAAAGGTAACGGTTAACCAGCAAAATCCAAGCTTGATGCGCTCACTTCATAAGATGTGTGTTCAGCTGAGTGAAACATATGGTAATACATTGGAAAAAATTGTGCTCTATGGTTCATATGCCAGAGGAGAGGAGACACCTGAGTCGGATGTTGATATTGCAGTTATTCTTAAATCCGGAAACACAGAGGAAATGCATAACAAGATGGTTGATATCGTCGTGGATTACGAGCTTGATTTAGCGGTGACACTGTCAGTTGTGCCGATAGAATATGATCAATATATAGAATGGAATAAGACGCTACCATTTTATAAAAATGTTGAAAAGGAAGGAATAATTTTATGGAAGGCAGTTTGATGGAGCTTTCGAAGTATAGATTTGAAACAGCGCAGGAAGATTTATATGATGCAAAGTTGATGCTTGAAAATGGTAGATATAAAAATGCATTGAATAGAGGTTATTATTCAATTTTCCATGCGATAAGATCAGTAAATGCCTTAGATGGGTTCGATAGTAGTAAACATAGTGGAGTAATAGCTCACTTTAATCAGGAATACGTTAAAAATGAAGTGTTTCCTAAAGAATTATCTAAGCTTATTAAAGAGGCATCTGAGAATAGAGAAAAAGCTGATTATTTAGATTTTTTTATAGCTTCAAAAGATGAAGCTGAGAGACAGATATCTAGAGCAGAAAAGGTGATTGACTACATCGAAAGATATTTGCGTGAAGCTGGAGTGCTTTAGTTAATGATGCAATTTGAACAAGGTAAGGTTAAGGGAGAAGTAAAATGACAGAACAAACAATACAGCGAATTAGGAAATTTACAGAGGATAGGGAGTGGGAGCAGTTTCATACTCCTGCCAACTTAGCGAAGTCTATTTCGATTGAGGCCAGTGAGCTTTTGGAGTGTTTCCAGTGGAGTGATGAGGATTATGATTTGGAGCATGTGAAGGAAGAGCTGGCTGATGTCTTGGTATATTGCAGAGATATGCTGGATGCCTTGGGGCTTGATGAAGACGATATCGTAAATGCGAAGATGACAAAAAATGAGGCAAAGTATCCAGCAGATAAGGCAAAAGGGAGCAATAAGAAGTATACTGAGTCGTAGGGGGATTCGGATGTTCTTTAAGAAAAGAGTGTCAATGAAAACTTATGATAAGACCAGTGTGAAGCCCCAGGGAAATGGGAATGTGTCGCAGGGAAAGTGAGGAGAGTACAAGGAATGCGCTTTTAATGTGCATTCCTTTTATTAGGTTGACAAATCCGTATAAAAGAATATAATTAGTACATAGAAAACGGATTGAATACGATTATACGAATTTAATGCGTGCTAGTTATGGAGTAATAATGGGTAAGTCAGATGTTATAAGCTGCAATGTTATGGATAATCCAGCATACTTTGCAGACACTATCAATAATGGATTATTTGGTGGAAAGGAGCTTGTGAGGCCGGAGAATCTTAGAGAGTTGGATTCCACAGAAAGTGCTATTTTAGAAGATGCATTTAAAGACATTGTTCCATTTAAAAAGGAGAGAGATATCTTAAAAAGAGCTAAATTTCTTAGGGATGATGTGGCTACATATGTTATCATAGGAATAGAAAATCAGACAGAAATTGATTATGCAATGCCGGTAAGGAATTTCTGCTATGATGCCTTGAGATATGTTAAACAGATAGAAGCTATTTCATCTGCTAACAGAACATCAGCAGCTAATGGGAAAAAGAGTAGTTTAAGTAAGGCAGAATTTTTGTCTGGTATTAGAAAAGATGATAAAATAGAACCAATAATTACACTTACCGTATATTATGGTACCAAGGAATGGGATGGTCCTTTATCATTACATGAAATGTTCTCAGATCAGGTGAGTCCAGAAATTTTATCTTTAGTTTCTGATTATCGCCTTAATCTATTGGAACCTAAGAAGATTTCAAGCTGGGTTAATTTTAAGACCGATGTTGGCATTTTGTTTGAGCTGATTTCCGCTTCAGACAAAAAGAATGGAATTAAAGAGCTTGTTATGAATAGCCCAGAAAGATACTCTGATGTAAATAATGATATAATTAGGGCTATCAATTTCTATACAAAGTGTAAGTTACCAGTAAATGAGTTGGAGGAGAGTACAAATATGTGCTATGCATGGGAAAGCTCTATGAATGAGGCTAAGGATGAGGGCAGAGAAGAAGGTAGAGTGGAAGGCAGAGTGGAAGGAAAAGAAGAGCTTATGCAATTATTTTCTTGGTTAAAAGAAGCAGGTCGTCTTGAGGAAGCTATTGCTATTATGGATCAAGAGAATATAGATCTTAGAAATAAATTATTTGAAGAATTTAAAGCTAATTAATTATATCAAGTGAGGATATTATGACTATAAGCGATAGAGTTTTTGAGAAGCTTCAGGAACAGGGGATGACACAGAAGGAGTTTTCAGCGCAGACAGGGATTCCAGAGAGCACAGTTAGTGACTGGAGAAAAAAGAAGACAAACCCAGCTGCGGATAAGATTTTGATTATCTGCAAGGTTCTTGGTGTTACGCCTGAGTGGATATTATCTGGAATAGATGCAGATGGCGGCAGAAGCAAACCAGTGGATTATTATATTGTGGAGAAATCTTCTGAACAAGGTAAGCTAATCGAGACCTTTAACAATATGTCAGGTAGGGATAAAACATATCTTTTAGGATATATAGAAGCTTTTAAGAATATGCAAAAATAGGGAGTTAATGTGCCTGTTCCCATTTTGGAGGATTAAAATGAAATTACTAAAAGGAAGACCAGATAATTGTGAAGGAAGACAACAAAGAGAAATTCGTACCTACGATTTTTTGGATAATCTTGGAATTGAGTATGAAAGAACAGATCATGAAGCAGCAGGAACTATGGATGTCTGCAACGAGATTGATAAAATTTTGGATGTAACAATTTGCAAGAATCTATTCTTGTGTAATAAGCAGAAGACTAAGTTCTATTTGCTTATGATGCCAGGAGATAAGAAATTTAAAACAAAGGAGCTATCTAGTCAGATTAATTCTGCCAGACTTTCATTTGCATCTCCAGAAGATATGCTGAAATACCTTGATATTGAGCCAGGCTCAGTAAGCATTATGGGATTAATGAATGATAAAGAACATGCAGTTAAGCTTCTTGTAGATGAAGATGTAAAAAAAGATGAGTATATTGGTTGTCATCCATGTATTAACACATCTAGCTTAAAGATAAAAACTGTAGATATTTTTGATAAATTCCTCCCCGCTGTAGGCCATGAACCAGAGATTGTACACTTGGTGGGAGAAGAATAATGATTATTTCACAAAGCTACCTCATTTTGAGATTACCTCATTTTGAGATAGCTTTTTATTTTTCCAAATAGGAGAAATAAAATACTCCTAATCACCAATTTTGTACTGTTGTACTTAAATAAGATAACCTATAATCAAATCAACAACACAGAAGTGTTATACTATTTTCAAATAATGATTGTAGAAAGGATGTTTATTATGAGTAAAAAATTATACAAGAGTTCAGACAGAAAGCTTTGTGGTGTTTGCGGTGGTATAGCAAATTATTTTGACATTGATCCTACAGTGGTTAGATTGCTTTGGGTATTATTTACACTGGCAGGTGGGTCAGGAATTCTTGCTTATATTATTGCTGCAATCATCATGGATGACGAGCCAGATTACATCGATATGAATAATTAAGAAAGGATGAGGGAGAGAAATATTGACTGAGACAACTACAAAGCGTTGGGGACTTATTACAAAAGTCCTTTTAATGGTATTTCTTATTGTTTTTTCTTACTGTGTGGCTTCTGCCAAAACTGAGAACCTGCCTGTGTTTGGTGGTTCTGTAGAAACACTCGAAGAGGCTAAAACTACTGTTATGGGTATAGCAGGGGCAACTATTGCAATGTCTGTAGTTATCACTTTTTTGCCAGACGATTATGCTACTCCTTTGGCAGATTCACTGGCGGACATGAATAAATATTTCATTTTGATGCTTGGAATGATTATGTTTGAAAAGCTCCTTGTTATCAAAGGTGTACCACTAGTTTTTAAATTTGTTATTCCAGTGGCAATTATACTGCTTTTAGCTTATATGTTTACCAAGAAAGAATTTTTAAGAGCTTTATCTATGAAGATATTTGCATTGGCAGTTGTTCTTGTCTTGGTAGTGCCATGCGGTACGGCCTTATCTGAAAAGATTTGTGCAGATTACATGCCTTATGTGGAAGAAACTGTTAACCTTGCAGAGGATGGTGCCAAAAATGTAGAAGGAATTTCTGAGACCACTTCTGATAAAGGTTTCTTTGAGAAGATTTCTGTGGCTTTCCAGTCAGCTATTGATGGTGTAAAGGATCTTTTTGATTATTACAAGGGCATTATTCAGAAATTTATCGTAGCTATTGTTATTTTGATAATAGCCTACTGTGTTATTCCGGTTTTAACTTTTGCATTGCTTCTTTGGATATTGAACCAACTGTTTCAGTTTAGCAGCTTTAAAATCAGAATGAGGAGTGGAGGCGATGAATAAGACTAATATACAGAAGGCTGTTTGCGCTGTTTTGCTGGTAGCAACACTTTCGATTATTATTGCATACAATGTTAGGAAAGATAATGACACCACCAGATTTGATGATGGCATTGAAATGATTGAGCCTAACACAATTAAGCTAGATGGCAGCGGAGTGAGAGTGTCATTTTCTGATGTTATTCTTTCAAAGCCAAATGAGACCAGGAAGCTTGTGGCATACGAAGTGACTGGTGATGTGAGCTACACCATTGAAGACAGAATGCTTGATTCACTGGACTGGGACCCAACTAAGAAATATCAGACTGTCACATATAAAGGCAAAGGAAGTTTTGTTGTAGACCTTGATAAACTTAATAAATCTAATATTATTGATGATGAAGAAAACAAGGTTCTGACTATAAAGATTAAGCATCCATATCTGGATACAATCGAAATAGATCCAGATAAGGTGGAGATTGGTAGTCAGAAAAGTGGTTTCTTTACAATTGGTTCTATTAAGCTTACAGTACAGGATTACAATACCATTGAAAAGGAATTAAGCAGAAGACTTAAAGAGAGCTTTAATGAAGCTTCCAATGGACAAAAAGCAGATGATTTGGCGTTGAAAGCTGTGTATGATATTTATGAGCCTGTTGTGAAGGCGGTAGATAACAGATATACTTTAAAGATAGAATTTAGTAACTAACAGATAAGGAATCATACATGGAAGAAAAGCAGCACAAAAGAAGAGTTCGTTATTCAGGAAAATACCCAAAGAAATTCGAGGAAAAATATAAGGAACACAACCCAGAAAAATACAAGGACACCATAGAACGAGTTATAAGTAAAGGCTCTACTCCAGCTGGAATGCATATTTCGATTATGGTGAAGGAGATTTTAGATTTCCTTCAGATAAAGCCAGGTCAGCAGGGGTTGGATTGCACCTTAGGATACGGTGGTCACACTAGAAAAATGCTTGAGCAGCTTCAGGGGAATGGTTGTGTTTATGGACTAGATGTAGATCCTATTGAATCCGCAAAGACGGTAGAACGCCTTCGCGGATTTGGTTTTGGTGAAGACAATTTTCAGTTCAGACTTATTAATTTTGCAAATATAGATAAAGTGGCTGAGGAAGCAGGACAGTTTGATTTTGTTCTGGCTGATCTTGGGGTTTCTTCTATGCAGATTGATAATCCTGAAAGAGGATTCTCATATAAGATAGATGGTCCACTTGATTTGCGTCTTGATCCGAAACATGGCGAATCAGCGGCTGAGCGTTTACACAATATTACTGAAGAAGAGTTTGTTGGAATGATGGTGGAAAATTCCGACGAACCATACGCCGAGGAGATTGCTCATAAGGTATTTACTCTAATGTCAAAGGGGAATCCTATGGATACCACTACAGCTCTTCGAGAGGCTATTACAGAGGCACTTTGGAAAGTACCTAAGGATGAGAAGGAGCAGGCAGTTAAGAAAAGCTGTGCCAGAGTTTTCCAGGCACTTCGTATAGATGTTAACAGCGAATTCGAGGTGTTGTATTCATTTCTTGAAAAGCTTCCTGGCATTTTAAAACCAGGTGGACGAGTTGCAATTCTGACTTTCCATTCTGGAGAGGACAGACTTGTAAAAAAATCATTTAAAGAGCTTGCTAGAGAGGGTGTTTATTCTGAAGTTTCATCGGATGTAATTCGACCATCAGCAGAGGAATGTAGAATCAATCCTAGAAGCAAATCAACTAAGATGAGATGGGCAATCAAGGCATAGTTTCAAAGCATTGGACAGGGATGGTTTTCAGCCAATTGGACAAATATAAAAAAGTATTGCGAATATTTGTTTTACGGTTGACAATCCACCTAATCCAATGATATATTATACGAGTCGCTTGAAGCGGTAATAAAACGCTAAAAGCTCTGGGATCTTAGCTCAGCTGGGAGAGCATCTGCCTTACAAGCAGGGGGTCACAGGTTCGAGCCCTGTAGGTCCCATTCAGTTAATTAAATATTTGTCGATGCGGCGAGATAGCTCAGTTGGCTAGAGCACGCGGTTCATACCCGCGGTGTCGAGGGTTCGAATCCCCCTCTCGCTACTAAAAAATAAGCTAGACCATTTGGTCTAGCTTATTTTTTATGTTGCTAGATATGGATTTAATTCAATCAAACCGCGGGTTTCCCGCGGCTTCGAGGGGCGAGCGTGGTCCGGGGGACCACATGGTTGCGAGCCGACCGAGCCGGCAGGTGAGACTCGAATCCCCCTTTCTTATGAAATATTACACAAATGTTAAATTAATATTGCATATTATGACATTTGTTGCTAAAATACTAGACAGGGGTTATTGCGGTGTCTATTTAAAATAGACAACCCCATATTTTACGAAAAGGAGAAGATGTTAATGAAACAAAGCAAAAGGATTTTAGCCAAAGCTTTAGCATTTGGTCTTGTTGTTACATCCTTTGGGATGACAATGAAGGCTGATGTAGAGGCTGCAGGCGACACAGCCCACATTTCTGATGGCTGGTACTACATCAAGGGAGTGCAGTCACAGAAGTACCTCACTGTTGAGGGGAACAAAGCCAGCGGATGGACAAATGTATGTATCAGCTCTGGCACAGGCGTAGAAGGACAGAAGTGGTATGTAACAAATACAAATGACGGTTATATCAACCTTACTTCAGGTCTCGGCAACTACATGCTTGATGTAGCAAATGGAGAGGATATAGATTCTGCAAATGTTGGAATCTATCAGGGCTACGGCGGAAATGCCCAGAAGTTTGTTGTTAAGACAACAGATAATAACGGTATTTATAGTATCGCTACAAAGGCTTCAAATGCAGCACGCAATCTTGATGTGAGCGGAAAGAAGACAGCTGACGGTACAAATGTAATTCAGTATAGAGCAAGTGGAAATCAGAATCAGCAGTGGCAGTTTGAGTCTGTTGATGGTCAGGCGCAGGAGACACAGCCTACAGCTGCTCCAACACCAACTCCAACTCCACAGCCAACTCAGACACCAGCTGCATCTACAAAGGGACTTGAGCTTTCTTATACTATAAATAACTGGGGCTCTGTTTATCAGATTAGCTATAAAATTACTAACAAGACAGGCAGCACAGTAAACGGCTGGACACTTAAGGTTAACAAGAATCAGGTTAACATCGGCGCAAGCTGGAATGTAAACGTTAAGACAAGCGGAAATTACTATGTAATCACACCTGTTGAGTGGAACAAGACAATTGCCAACGGCGCAAGCGTAGAGTTTGGTTCACAGGGTACAGGTTCTATTGGGGATAAGTTCGATTATGAGTTCGAGGGCGCTGCTACAGTTCAGCCAACTCAGGCACCAGCTCCAACTACAACTCCTGTACCTACAACAACTCCAAAGCCAACACCAACACCTACACCAGCACCAACACAGAATCCACACTACAATCCAACTGCAACAATCAGCAATTCAATTCCTTCAAAGTATTCTGCAGTTAGAAGTGGTGCGGGATCAGGTAAGATTGTAAATATCTCGTATACAGCACATGATTATTCCGCAAATAATCGAACATACACAAAGAGAGCAAATGTATACTTACCAGCAGGTTATGATAGCAGCAAGAAATATCCAGTTCTTTACCTACTCCATGGTATTGGTGGAAATGAGAATGAGTGGGGCTTGACTGGAAATAACTCACAGGTAAAGGCTATTATGGACAACCTTACATATTATGGTGATATCGATGGATTCATCGTTGTAACACCAAATGGTAAGGCATCAGCAAGTGGATCTACAGATTCCTTCTATAACTTTGGTAAGGAGCTTAGAAACGACCTTATCCCATATATTGATTCTCACTACAGCACATACACTGACAGAGAGCACAGAGCTTGTGCAGGTCTTTCAATGGGCGGTATGCAGACAATCAATATTGGTATTGGTGAGTGTGTAGACTTATTTGGATATTTCGGAGCTTTCTCAGCTGCACCTACAAGTAACACAGCAGCTAAGACAGCTGATATTCTAAAGAACAACAAGTATCCAATTTACTACTTCTACAACATTTGTGGTCTCCAGGATGGTATAGCTTACTCAAGCGCATCTACTGCAGCTAAGAACCTTCCATCAGTTTGTAACCAGTTCAAGAATGGTCAGAATTTTATGTGGCAGGAGCTTAACGGCGGACATGACTTTAATATTTGGTATCTTGGTTTCTATAACTTTGCACAAATAGCATTCAAAAAATAATTTAGTTATTTTAGGGAATCCTGAGGGGTTCCCTTTTTTGTTGTGAATTCAATGTGAAAAAAGAAAATCAATACTGTGAAACCCATTGAAAAAAAATCTGCGTGTGATAACTTTGAAAATGAAAATGGTTCTAAAAATTAAAAAGGGAGTGTAATAATCATCGCTTTGATAGGAGACTAAACTATGAAGAAGATTATTTTTACACTCACAGTTTTGGTAATGATTTTTGCATTGCCAAAGAGTAGTATTATTGCAAATGCTACTGAGATTACAGATTTTGATCCGGTGTATTATGCGGCCAATAATCCTGACGTAGTGGAGACATTTGGAAATGATCCTCAGATTTTACTGGCACATTATATAAATTGTGGTCAGGCTGAGGGACGTTATAAAAATGCAAATGAAGAAGCTAATGGGATTGTGGTATCGCCAGAAGTGATAGCACCAGAAGTAATAGATCCGTCGGATACCAAGCAGGCTGTGGTTGAGGCACCTAGCCTTATCGGCACAGTGTTTGAAAATCTACCATATCCTACCTATGTAGATGTAGATATCGATAATCAGACGGTTTCCTATTTTGAAAACAATGTTTTGGTAATGCAAAGCCCTTGTGTCACAGGAAAGACTTCAGCTCATCGGGGAACACCAAAGGGTACATATTCTATTAAGGCTCATATTCCTGGTAAGACTCTCAGGGGGCCTACCTGGAAAGTATGGGTTGATTATTGGATGAGATTTACAGATTCCAATATAGGCCTTCATGATGCAACATGGCGTTCGGAAGAAGAGTTTGGAGGGGATACATACGTTAACCATGGTTCTCACGGCTGTGTAAATCTTCCTTATGAATTTGCATCGCAGTTGTTTAATAAAGTAAATATTGGAACTAAAGTTGTAGTAAGGTAGTTAAAATTTTGTTGCAGCGCATTTAGGGGTATGTGCATGCGGATATGGAGGAGTTGGGTTATGGAAGTTATGGTTAAGGGGAAAGATGATAAGACAGCTGCCAGTGAATACTATGATTTATATCTTTCTATCCGAAAAGCATTGCGCGAAGGAAAGATGGAGATAAGTGATGCAGAAGCATATCTGGCATATAAGGAACTTCTGCTTACTAAGAAAGCGAAGCAGCTGGCACAGGAAATGATAAAGCATATAAAAGAGTAAAGAAAATGGCTATATAAAATATTCAGTTGTTGCTGATATTTATATCACTTATAATATAATAAAATTGAAATTGATTGCTGCTGGGGTTGGCCCGGCAGCACTTTTTGTACAGGAGAATTGTTATGATTAAGATCTTATTTGTTTGCCATGGTTCGATTTGTAGATCTCCGATGGCTAAATATGTTCTGCAGGATATGGTAGATAAACGAGGTATAGCACAGGATTTCTTTATTGATTGTGCAGCTATGACTTACGAGGAGATAGGAAATCCAGTATATCCACCTGTGCGTCAGGTATTGAATAGCCATGATATAAATTGTGATGGTTATGCAGCTCGTCATGTTCGTAAAGACGAATATCGTGAATACGATTATATTATTGGCATGGACGCAGAAAATATGCGAGACCTGGCATATGAATTTGGACCTGATCCAGATGGAAAGATTTATAGGCTTCTAGATTTTACAGACAGACCAAGAGATATTGCAGACCCTTGGTACACAAGAAAGTTTGATGATTGTTATGAAGATGTAATCAGGGGCTGTGAAGGCTTATTAAAGCGTTTGGGATATTAGAGTATATATGCTTAAGGATAAAGATATAAGAGAAGCTTTATTTGACTATTTAGAGCTTGAATACGGCAAGACAAGAATCTATGAAGAAAAGATGATAGGCAAGTCTCGCGCAGATGTTTATATGGTAATTACGGGTGCTTTGATTGGCATTGAGATTAAATCTGATGCTGACACCTATACACGTCTGGATAGTCAGATAAAAGATTATGATAAATATTTTGATTATAATTTAGTTGTGGTAGGAAGCAGTCATGCCAGCCATATAGAGGAGCATGTTCCAGATTATTGGGGCATCATCACAGTGGATGAGATAGATGGAAAAGCCGATTTCTATTTTCTGAGACAGCCAGAGCATAATAAGAAGATGAAAATAGAAAGAAAGCTGGAGTTACTTTGGAGACCGGAGCTTGGAATTATTTTGGAAAGATTTGGTATGCCAAAGTATGCTGGGCAAAGTAAGCCATTTGTGAGAAAGAAGATAATAGAATGGACAAAGACTCCACCTACAAAGGCAGAAGTTACCAGGATAAAAAGGGCTGCAAGGGAAGCAGGAGTGGAACCTGATATACCAGAGACAAAGCTCAATCCTCTTGAATTAAATGATGAGATTAGCGAGCTTTTATTTGAAAGGGATTATGAAAAGCTTCTTGCAGATATAAAGGAATATCAGAAGGAAAAGAATCCTCGCAGGAGAGGAACGAAAAAGTCTACCAGAGTTCGAAGAATTAGAAAACTTGCCAAGAAACAATAGCATTATGACAACTTAGATGAGAGAATCTGACTAAAAGTTAGGTTCTCTTTTAATTTTATATTGATATTTATTCATTTTGTGTTAATATATATGCATAAAAATTCAGAACAGGGGAATAAAAATTCATGAAGAAGAAATTATCTCTTATCCTTATAGCTATGACAGCAGCTTTGTTTGTAGCCTGCGGAACAGCTGATAAGGACACAGGAAAACAGATTCAATCACTGGATGATTTGAATGGTGCACGCATTGGTGTACAGCTTGGAACAATTGGTGATATTTATGCATCTGATATGGAGGGCGACGAAGCTGGCACTACTATCGAGCGATACAACAAGCTTACAGATGCAGTGCAGGCATTAAGACAGGGGAAGATTGACTGCGTTATCGTAGATGAGCAGCCAGCTATTGCCACTACAGAGGGCGAAGCAAATCTTGAAATCCTTGATGAACCATTTACAACAGAAGATTATGCAATCTGTATTGCAAAGGATAATGAGGAGCTTCTTGAAAAGGTAAACGGTGCACTTTCAGAATTAATGGAAGATGGCACTTTAGAGCAGATTACTAAGAATTATATTGGCGCTGAGACAAAGGGAACCTGCCCTTATGAGACTCCAGCTGGTACTGTATATGACAATGGTAAGCTTGTTGTTGTATCAAACGTTGCTTTCCCACCTTATGAATATTATGAAAATGGTGAAGCGGTTGGTATCGATATGGAGCTTATTAAGGCTATCGGCGATAAGCTTGGTATGGAGATTGAAATCGAAGATATCGAGTTTGATAGTATTATCAACGCTGTAAGCTCACACAAGGCAGACCTTGGTATCGCCGGAATGACAAAGACAGAGGAGCGTCTTAAGTCGATTAACTTTTCTGAATCATACGTAAAGACGAAGCAGGTAATTATTGTAAATAATGGCGCAGCAGCTGGCAGCAGCATCAGCTTTACAGATAATCTTAAGAGAAACTTTGTTGATGACAGCAGATGGACATACCTTGTAAAGGGTCTTGTTAACACACTTATAATTGCCCTTTGTGCCGTACTTGCAGGTATGATTATTGGTTTCATCGTAGCCATTGTTCGTGTTACTTACGATAAGACTGGAGGATGGGCGATTGCAAATGCTATTTGTAAGCTTTATCTCACAATCATTCGTGGAACTCCTATGATGATTCAGCTTTTGATTATTTATTATGTAGTATTTAAGTCAGTTAATGTTCCAAAGCTTCTTGTGGCTATTATCGCATTTGCGATAAATTCAGGAGCTTACGTTGCAGAAATTATGCGTGGTGGAATTATGTCAATCGATGGTGGTCAGATGGAGGCAGGACGAAGCCTTGGTCTTAACTATAAGCAGACAATGATTTCAATCATTTTGCCACAGGCTATCAAGAACGTACTTCCAGCACTTGGAAACGAGTTTATTTCACTTATTAAGGAAACATCAATCTGTGGTTACATTGGTCTTATGGACCTTACACGTGGTGGTGATATTATCAGAAGTATCACTTATGAGGCATTCCTTCCACTGATTGCAGTTGCACTTATTTATCTGATTATTGTTCAGGTTCTTAACATGGGAGTTGGAAAGCTTGAAAAGAATTTGAGAAAGAGTGAACGATAATATAAGGAGAGAATAAAATGGCTAATGAAGTTTTAATAAAGGTTGAGAATCTTTCAAAATCTTTTGGAGATAATGAGGTTCTTTCAAATGTAAATATGCAGATTGAAAAGGGCGAGGTTATCGCCATCATCGGTCCATCTGGTTGTGGTAAATCTACCTTCATCCGTACCTTAAACCAGCTTGAGGATGTTTCAGGCGGTGCTATTTATCTTGATGGCGAAGACATTACAAAAAAGGGAGTTGATATAAATGATGTTCGCCGTCGTGTGGGAATGGTGTTCCAGCATTTTAATCTTTTCCCACATCTTACTATCAAGAAGAATCTTACACTTGCACCAGTAAAGCTTGGGCTTATGAGTCAGTCTGAAGCAGATGCAAAGGCTGAAGAGCTCTTAGAAAGAGTTGGACTTTCTGACAAGGCAGAAGCTTATCCAGACAGTCTTTCTGGCGGACAGAAGCAGCGTATCGCTATTGCACGTACACTTGCCATGAATCCAGAGGTTATTCTTTTTGATGAGCCAACAAGTGCTCTTGATCCAGAAATGGTAGGCGAGGTTTTTTCACTTATGAAGGAACTTGCTGACGACGGTATGACAATGGTGGTTGTTACTCATGAGATGGGATTTGCAAAAGAGGTTGCGGATCGTGTAATGTTCTTTGATGAAAAGGGAATTAAAGAGGAGGGTACTCCTGCTGAGATTTTCGGATTTCCAAAGAGTCAGCGATTACAGGATTTCTTATCTAAGGTTTTATAACACATGGAGCTTCTTCAAAATTGGAGAAGCTCTTTTTTTTATGTCTTAAAGTAGTATAATGATATGAGTTACTTTGATTTAGGAGATGATTAGAAATGGAATCTACACTTAGAAGAACATGGGCTGAAATCAATCTAGATTCAATTGCCTATAATTATAAAAAAATACGTGAAAAGATAGGACCTAATGTAAAGTTCTTAGGAGTTGTAAAGGCTGATGCCTATGGACATGGAAGTATTCAGGTAAGTCAGCTTCTGGAGGAGCTAGGAGCTGATTATTTGGCTGTAAGTAGTGCAGATGAAGCACTGGAGCTTCGTGTAAATGGAATAAAAATGCCTATTCTTATTCTTGGACATACTCCAAAGGAGCAGGTTGGTCGCCTCATTGAATATAATATTACACAGGCCATCACCTGTAAGGCTAAGGCTGATGAATACAGTGCTGAAGCTGTTAAGTGTGGTGGCACTTTAAAGGTTCATATCAAAGTGGACACAGGTATGTCTAGACTTGGATATCTCTGTGATAATGGTTATTTTGATACTGGTGTAGATGGAATTGTGGAAGCATGCAATATGCCAGGTCTTGAGGCAGAGGGAATTTTCACTCACTTTGCAGTTGCAGATGAGCATGGCGAGGATTGTGATAAATATACTAAGCATCAGTTTGAACTTTTTACAGGTGTTATTGAGTCAGTGGAAGAGAAGCTTGGCAGAAAGTTTGCCATCCGCCACTGTGCAAATACAGGAGCTACAGTAAGATATACAGAGACTTATCTTGATATGGTGCGCCCAGGTCTTTTGCTTTACGGATATGGTGAGTTCGCCCATGAGATGGGGCTTAAGCCAGCTATGACTATGAAGACAACCGTCAGCACCATCAAAATCTATCCAGAGGGAACAGCTATTAGTTATGGGGGCATCTTCGTCACAGACAAGACTACACGTATTGGTGTTCTTCCTTATGGTTATGCAGATGGATTCCTTCGCAGTCTTTCGAATAAGTGCAGTCTATACACAAAAGAAGGTCCAGCAAAGCTTCGAGGAAAGATTTGTATGGATATGTGTATGATTGATATTACTGACATGCCTACAGTTGATGTTGGAAGTGAGGTTGAAATCTTCGGAGAGAAGAATTCTATTGATGAGCTTTCTGATATTGCAGGAACAATTCCTTATGAATTGACTTGTGCTGTAAGTAAGAGAGTACCTCGTATATATATACGTAATGGAGAAGTAATCGAAAAAGAATTAATGTTAAGAATGTAATAATAAAAGACATCTTGTAACTATCAAGCTCTTGAAATTACTTTAGCGAGACGTGTTGTCGAGCGGAGTAATTCAAGGCTTGAGAGTGTAACAAGATGTCTTCTTTATTAGAAAGGCTCTTTTTTGTCTTTTAAGATTCTATATACACCTACAAGGCTTGTAATTAATGAGAAGCAATCAAATGCAAATACTGTCCAGTTTCTAAGTACAAAATCGTAAGTTCCAAAGCTTAAAATACTTCCAATACAACCAAGCTTTATTACAAGTGGATTTTTAGAGCTAAGTGTAAGAGTAATAAGTGTAGCTGCAACAAATGGAAGCCAGTCCATAAGTCCGTGTGTGCCAGCTTTCTGGGGAAGCCATGTGAACCAAACATTGTATAAAGAAATATACGTAATTACGAACTGAAGAACGATAAAGAAAATCTTTAATGGAGTAGTAAATTTCCATTTTAGACAAACCGTGTTTCTTATTAAGCTCACGATATTTCCGACTACCGCAGCGATTCCGCCGATGCAGGCGTATGAAATAATAAAAAATATAAACTGCACATTCTGTGCTATAAGCATGCCTCTTTTTGTCTTTAAATAGCCAATTCCTACCATTAAAATACAGGCGAGGATGGCGAATATCTGACTTACAATAAATAAATTCATTCTATCACGTATAATCCAATCATCAAAATAGTGATTGGATTTTTCCTTTCTCCCAGGTTCTCTGGGCATATTTCAATCCTTTTTGATATATTTATTTTTAGGCACTGTGGATCTGTTTCTATTGTTTTACAGCTTTGACTGGTACGAGGTGACTCAGACCACAGTTATTCGTCTATTACTGGTAATTAGTTTGTTAACGCTTGACGTTTGTATTTACGTGATTACACAGCCGATTCTTTCTGTGGAAGACAACAGTGCCACTATACTAAAAAGGGAGGTAATTTTTATGCCTATGTACTTTGTTGGAATTGATATTTCCAAGTACAAACATGATTGCTGTATTATAGCTGCAGACAATCAAT
>NZ_FQYQ01000038.1 GCF_900141825.1 Pseudobutyrivibrio xylanivorans DSM 14809
ACCCATTGGTTAAGTTGACTATAAGTAACACCTACCGAATAAGCAACACTTTTGAGAGACTCACCAGCCAAAACACGCGCAACTAAAGCATAACGTTCCTCAGGCGACCATTCTTTGTTATGCTCTTTGTGACAAAGAGCATAAGGACCGCATGACTCTTCAATTCTAACCCAGCCTCGTATCGTATTACGAAAGTTTTCAGTACTAATACCATCTGGCGTATCAGGCCAAAGACCTTGGTGATACAAATCTACCGCATTTCTTTTGAAAATATAACTATAGTGCATAAAAATACCCTCCTTACTGGTTGTCCAGTAAAGAGGGTACATATCAGATATGCCAAATAGGTCTTTTTAAGATTGCAGGTTCACTATATCATCTAATATCTCAAATAAGTAATGAATCAAAAGCCTATACAAAAAATAATTAACATTACTTAGGTTGACATGCCTAACTGGAAAACTTAAAATTAAAGGAGTTTTTTAAGTAGAAGAAAACGAGGAGATGAAGATTATGTATATGAAAGATTATGAGCGTTGGCTTGCCGCAGACCTTGAGGACTGTGATCTTAAGCCTGAGCTTGCAAAAATCAAAGGAAATGAAGAAGAAATCAAAGACAGATTCGCTGTAGCACTTGCTTTTGGTACAGCAGGTCTTCGTGGCGTCCTTGGGGCAGGTACAAACAGAATGAACATTTACGTTGTACGTCAGGCTACACAGGGACTTGCTAACTGGGTTAAGACTCAGGGGGGCAATCAGACAGTTGCAATCAGCTATGACTCACGTCTTAAGAGCGATGTATTTGCTAAGACAGCAGCAGGTGTACTTGCAGCTAATGGTATTAATGTTCGTATTTACGATGCACTTATGCCAGTTCCAGCACTTTCATTTGCAACACGTTATTATAAGTGCAATGCAGGTATCATGGTGACAGCTTCACACAACCCTGCAAAATACAATGGTTATAAGGCATATGGTCCAGATGGTTGCCAGATGACAGATGATGCAGCAGCTATCGTTTATGCTGAGATTCAGAAGACTGATGTCCTCACAGGCGCAAAGGTTATGTCTTTTGCAGAGGGCGTTGAGAAGGGACTTATTAAGTTCGTTGGTGACGATTGCAAGGATGCATTCTATGCAGCAATCGAGGAGAGACAGGTTCGTCCAGGTCTTTGCAAGACAGCTGGTCTTAAGCTTGTTTACAGCCCACTTAACGGTTCAGGCTTAGTTCCTGTTACTCGCGTTCTTAACGACATCGGTATTACAGATATCACAATCGTTCCAGAGCAGGAGTATCCAAACGGTTACTTCACAACATGCAGCTATCCAAACCCAGAAATCTTTGATGCTCTTAAGCTTGGTCTTGAGCTTGCAAAGGCTGAGGGTGCAGATCTTATGCTTGCTACAGATCCTGACGCAGACCGCGTTGGTATCGCTATGAAGTGTCCAGACGGAAGCTATGAGCTTGTTTCTGGTAACGAAGTAGGTGTTCTTCTTCTTGATTACATCGCAGCAGGTCGTATCGAGAAGGGCACAATGCCAAAGAACCCAGTTGCAGTTAAGTCAATCGTTTCTACACCACTTGCTGATGCAGTTGCAGAGCACTACGGCGTAGAGCTTCGTTCAGTTCTTACAGGCTTCAAGTGGATTGGTGATCAGATTGCTGGTCTTGAGGCTGATGGAGAAGTTGATAGATTTATCTTCGGTTTCGAGGAGTCATACGGATACCTTGCAGGTCCTTACGTTCGTGATAAGGATGCTGTTATCGGTTCAATGCTTATCTGTGAGATGGCTGCTTATTATCGCAGCATCGGAAGCTCACTTAAGCAGAGACTTGAGGAGATTTATGCTGAGTATGGCCGTTACCTCAACAAGGTAGACTCATTCGAGTTCCCAGGCCTTTCAGGTATGGATACAATGGCTGGTATCATGACCTCACTTCGTGAGAATCCACCAGCTGATTTTGCAGGCATCGCAGTTTCTAAGGTTACAGATTACAAGAACACAGCTGAGACAGGACTTCCATCGGCAAACGTTCTTATCTACGGCCTTGAGAACGGCAGCACAGTAGTTGTTCGTCCTTCAGGTACAGAGCCAAAGATTAAGGCTTACTTCACTACAAAGGGTAAGGATCTTGCTGAGGCTGAAGCTATGAAAGACAAGCTTGCTGATGCTTTAAAGCCTATATTTAGCTAATTACTATAAGGAGTTACTCTCGGAGTAACTCCTTATTTTTTAAGGGGATAAGTTATGAATGAATTAGACGAGAGATATGTAACGGTAGAAGAAGCTATTGTTGACGCTTTCTTCATACTCAGTAGTGAAAAGGAATTTGAAAAGATAACTGTTTCTGATGTTGTAAAGAAATCTGGTGTGGTGCGAAGCACATTTTATAATCATTATGAGAATGTTCCGGCACTTTTATCGGCGGCTGAGGACAAGACAATTGAAGATATTTTTCAGCTGATGGAGAGCTTTCACCCAAAGGATGACCACCAGTTGTGTAAGTCATACTTTCTTGCAATCTGTAATTATACAAAGGAAAACAAGTTTCTGGCCAGTGTTCTTCACAGTCCAAGAGGAGATAGTTTTCTGGAAAAAGCTATGATGATGTTTCATAAGTATGTGGCGACAGTCAGCCAAGGCAATGCCATGAACATTAATAAGCAGCAGTTTTCATATCTCATAGCAGCTACTATTGGCGCAACACTTGGTGTGCTCCACAAATGGACAGCGGAGGCCTGTGAGACCCCCGCAGAAGAAATAGCAGATATATTGACCACCATTTTCCTAAACGGCGTTCTGCCCTTCATGGAGAATTGATGGATCATTTCTTTTGATTTTACCAGTAGTGTTTCTGATGAATGGATCAGTCCGGACTACCAGATTTGTGATATGTCGGTAGCTTGGCTGGCCATAATTATATTTATCAATATAATCCTGAAGCTCTTTGTTGATATCTAGTGGGTTCAAACACTGTCGCTGTGCATAATCGTCATCTGGGTAGATGTTTGCGGTAAGACCAGTGTTGTTTCCGGTAATTATGACTTCTGCGATAAGAGGACATAGTCCCAGTTTATTCTCAATTTCCTCAGGAGATACGTTTTCCCCATTGGACAGGATAATAAGATTCTTAACACGGCCATTGATGAAAAGGTATCCGTCTTTATCAAGATAGCCTTTGTCCCCAGTATGAAGCCAGCCACCCTCAAGAGTAGCTGACGTTTCTTCAGGCATATTGTAGTAGCCCTTCATAACGCTTGTACCCTTTACAAGAATTTCCCCATCTACAAATTTAATCTGAACATTTGCGAGAGGTTTTCCGATTGAGCCTGGCTTGTGATTATCAACAGTGTTTGTGGTGATAACAGGAGAACATTCGGACATGCCATAGCCCTCGTAAATATCTATTCCGTATTTCTTAAACTCATCTATGTAAAATGGGTCGAGATGCGCTCCACCAGTAAAGATAATCTTTAGATTTCCACCGAAGACAGTTTCATAGATCATTTCATCTGAAAGCTCAGTTAAAGAGGATAGTCTCTTATAAATTGATTCAATCATAAGAGGCACCATAAGGATGACCTTTGGTCTGAAAATGCTGATATTTCTCACCATGTGCATCAGACTATCATTGATACAAACTATTGCACCAAGAGAAAATCCCTTAAGCCAGTCCATTACCAGGCAGTAGGCATGATGAATTGGTAGGACACTCATCATGACACATCCTGGAGCTTCTTCGTAATCAACATTTTTTACATTATCAAATAGGTTTTTCTGGGTGAGCATTACACCTTTGCTTTTTCCAGTGGTGCCTGATGTGAATATGATGGTGGCAATGGAATCAGGGGCTGCTCCATCTGTATCTGCCTTGTCCTTTCCAAGGTCCATCAGTTCAGATAAAGTTCCTATTTTGGCGTTAGGTATATTCTGTTCGTAAGAATCCTGAAGTAGCCAAATCTGTTTTAGCTTTTTGCATTGCTGAAGGGCAGGCTCTGCAAGGGAGATAAGTTTTGGGCTTAGGAAAAGAACCTGACAGTCGGCACGATTAATCAGGTCGATTAACTCCTTCTGAGGAAGTAGTGCATCCAGAGGAACAGCAACGTTTGTGCCGGTTACTATACCAAGATAGCTGGAAATCCATTGGAGACTGCTTTCGCCAATAATAGCAATATGAGCCTCAGAATATCCTGTCGCCAAGAGCCCTTTACGGATATTTGTGATTTTATCATCAAGTTTTCCGTAGGTAGCTCCGCAGACAGCTTTTTTATCCAACCATCTTACAGCTGTCAGCTCTGAAAATTTGCTGGCGGTATCGTCCCAGAGAGTTCTAAGATTTTCCATTATGAAACCTCCATTAAGTTAGAGAATGCTTTTCCGGTCTTATCAAAAAATCTATACCAAATCCATCTAAGTAGTTTCATTAGCACACCTCCTGTAACTTACGAATCATAGAAAGCGCTTCATCGATAGTGTGTATCTGAATGATTTTGTCCTGCTCCAGTTCCACATCAAATTCATCCTCCAGCTCTCCCAGGAAGGACATGAAATCTAATGATGAGAAGTCCAAATCCTCACGGAATCTTTTCTCGCCTGTCAGCTCTGCTGGGGAGAACTTACAATACTGAGATACTAACTGTTTAAAAGCTTTTTCTATCGTCATGTTTACACCTCCTTTACACTGCGGCCATAATCTCGCCTACGGTAAGATTAGGCTGTTCCACACCTCGGAAAATAATTCTCATAAGGTAATAGTTTAAAAGCTCAATATGCTTTTCATTTAAATCAGCTGTTTGATAGTGATATGAGAAATTCATTCCACCATCCTCGGTGTGGGAAACTGTAAGGTACATTTTCTTTGTGGCAGCTCCATTTGCAAACCATTTGGAGTGCATCGGGATATCCTTAAGGAAAGGATTATCCATTTTTGCTGTAAGGGGCTGATATGTGAGATAACAGCTTTCATAGGTGGTATTGTCCGGTGTGTGATAGCGTTTTTTTATCTCATCATATATAAGCTGCGGGTCGTAGTTGGCATGGAGATATATCTGGTTTTGCATATCCTGAACCTCATATGCTGCCGAGAGGAACGAAGTATTAGGCGCGATTTTTGTTCGGCACGGGAACATGATGGTTCGGCTTCCTCCCGAGGTCCACTCATCCTTTGTGGAGCGTCTGGAAATAAAGTTTTGGATTGATATATCTGTCTGCCCATTATTAACCTTTGAAAGATATGTACGCATTCCCAAAAGCAAAAGATTTGTCATGGAAATCTGGTTATTCTGGCAGAAATCGTATAAAGTCTTGGCTGAATCAGGTTCTAACTTGTAGTCTTCAACTGCTACAAATAAATCCTTTAGCTCAATGTCGGCAGAGCGAAGAGTTGGATTTTTGTGTTTTCTGCGAGACCTGTCTAAGGCCAGAGGTCCCTGAATATCAGAATAAATTGGTTCGCCTAGTTTATCTAAAATGTCATCCCAGAAGCTTTTGTCTCTAAGGAAGCGCTTTTCGTTTTTTGTTTTTGATAAATCCTTTACCAGGACATCTTCAAAATCAGCTAATTCATCTGGCATCTTTGAACCGAATTTGAAATGGGTATAAAGAGCCATGATATCGTTGGTCATAACTACAACTCCACAGGAATCGATAAGTCTGTGGTCCATATGCAGGAAGAATCCACGGTAGCCCTCAGGAAGCTTTACCATAAAGATTTCAAACATAGGAATGTTGGCTCCATCAATGGTGTTATAAGCCCATGACTGCATTGTCTTGTCGGCTTCCTCCATGGTCATATCAGATAAATCTTTAAGTGGAATTTCGTAGTCTCCTGAGGAAGAAATATATTGTTTGATATTTCCGTTGGAATCAGGTTTTGTGAATTGAACACGCATACAGCTATAGCGCTTGATTTCCATACGAATGCATTTTTCTAAGAGATTAAAATCAAGGTCGGCCTTCAGCGAAGCAACAATGCTAAGACCTGAAACCTGCTGTGTACCGTATTTGCGTATCCACTGATAATGCATATTTTGTGCTGCAGTTAATGGATATTTTTTCATAAGCTCCCCTCCACTAATTTCTTTTCACTGTAAAATAGCACAGCGTTATTTTATATTCTAGGGGTGTGAGATTTTAATGGACACATTTTGAAAAAGTGACCAAAAGATATTGAACAGAATCTGAGAAAGTGTATGATTAAAATATAAAGTTATGGGAAATAAGTGTTGAGGGGGGATATATAGATGAATGAAAAGGTGCAAAAGCTGAAGGACAGCATGGAGCAGCGCATCGTTGGAAAAGGAGAAGTAATCGACAAGCTGATTGCTGCTTTTCTGGCGGAAGGTCATGTGCTTTTAGAGGATGTTCCCGGTGTTGGAAAAACGTCACTTGCCAAGGCCCTTGCTGATTCTGTGGCGTTGTCATTTGCCCGCATTCAGTGTACTCCAGATACCATGCCATCGGATATTACCGGTGTTTCTATTTTCAATTCTAAGGACCAAAGCTTTCAGGTGATGCCAGGTCCTGTTGTCAGTAACATAGTTCTTGTTGATGAGCTCAATCGTACATCCCCAAAAACTCAGTCTGCCTTACTTCAGGTAATGGAGGAACAGCAGGTCACAATAGATGGAAAGGATATTCCTGTACCGGCGCCATTTATGGTAATAGGTACCCAGAATCCTGTGGAGATGGCAGGAACTTATCCACTCCCAGAGGCACAGCTCGACCGTTTTATGATAAAGCTCAGCGTGGGATATCCAAATCAGGATGCATCTGAGGATATGGTAAAAAGATTTTTGGAGGGACAGCTACATCAGGAGACAACTTCTGTTATGACAGGAGAGGATATTAATGAAATGCGTCGACAGGTTAACGCTGTCACCATAAAGGATAATCTTCGAACCTATGCTGTGAAGATTGTAGAGGCTACAAGAAATAATCCAGAGATTGCGTGTGGTGCATCACCAAGAGCACTTTTATCTTTGCTTCGTTGCGCTCAGGCCTTAGCTTTTATGGCAGATAGAGACTACTGCATTCCAGAGGATATTGCAGAGGCTGCCACACTTACATTGACTCATAGAATAATTCTTACAAGCGAGGCTAGACTTAGTCGCACAACTAAAGAGTATTTGGTAAGGAAGATTCTTGAGCAGGTGAGATGTAATGAAGGTTCGAATTCATAAAAGGGGAGTAATTGCATATCTGATTGGGCTGGTTCTAAGCATCATTTTTGCCAGCTATTATGGAGGGCCAGTTTCTTTTGCGTGGTTCTATGGAATGCTGCTTCTGATTCCTGTTTCCATTTTATACACCATATTAAATTACAAATTCTTAAATATATTTCAGGAGATAGAGGTTTATAAGGTCACCAAGGGTGAAGAGCACAGGTATCGCGTGCTTTTTGAAAATGCAGGTATTTTTCCAGTTCATCGTATGGGAATGTACACGCTGGATGACAGATGCAGCCTTTATGAAATTGAAAATGGCCAGGAGATTTCCCTGGATAATCATCAAAAGAAGGAGCTCCTTTCGGGTATAACCTGTAAATACGCAGGAGCTTATAACATTGGCATCGATAGGATTTCTCTTACAGACCCATTTTATATGTATACAGTGGAGCTAGATGTTCAGTATAACTTCAGGGCAATTGTAAGGCCGCAGATAACAGATGTGGCGGCAAAGGTTCTTGATATTGAAAATCTTATAAATAATACAGGATTAAAAAGTAACAGACTTTATGAGGATACTCCGGGAAGTGATATGAGACCTTATTATAAAGGAGATAGTCTAAATACTATCAACTGGAAGGTGTCAGCAAAGCAGGGAGAACTGATGGTTAGAACTCCAGATAAGATGGAGAAGAGGACTGTTACGATTTTGATGGAGGCATCCAATCCACCTGAAAGCAGGGAAGATTTGGAGTATCTAAAGAAGAGAGATATTTTTCTGGAATTTGTTGTATCGGCGGCATGGCATTTCGGTGAGCAGGGAGTTCCGGTTAGACTAATATATCCATCGGGAGATGTTAAGGAATCTACAGTTGATTCCCGTGAAAGCTTCATGGATTTTTACAGTATAGTAGCAGATGGTATTTTTTATGGCTCTTCAAAAGCCTTTAATGAGATTCAAAGGTTAGCGACTGAGCGGAGATCAAAAGATTATGAATGCGATACCTGGATTATCATCAGAGAAGATCCTGGTGAGGGAGAGAATAGCTGCATCATTTGCGGTTGAGAAAAAACTTCATCTGTTCGTATTTGCGTTAATCACCATATGTTTGGAGATTTTTTTGCTTGCGAAGGGGGATAGCTACGACATCAACAGGGGTAGCTTTGTTTTAGCGTTCATTTTGTTATTCTTCTTATATGCGGTACTAGAGTTTATTTTTCATGGAATAGTGGAAAATAAAGCGGTTCCGTTGTTCTCACTGATTCCAGCGGTTCTTATGTTTTTCCTTTTAAAGGTAAATGATAAGTGGAGCAATATTGCTATAGCTGTGATTATAGCAGTGGCAGTGAGAATCATTTTTGATTACATGCCAATAAGGGATAAGGTTATTTTGTTTGGTAGCATTATTCTTGATGGTGTAGCGTTGTATTTACGCATGTATTGGACTTCCTTTTGGGGTGACAAGCTACTGGATAAGCTTCTCTTTATTGCCCTTGCGGTACTTACTTTATCAGCAATACAGCAGATTATATGGGGAAGAAAAGAAGGAGAATTTCCATTTCACTACTTCCTGTTGTTAGGATGTTTTTTGCTTTTTATACCAATGAATAGGGATCCTATTGACTGGTCCAGAATAGAAGGTGTATTTGGAAATGCTGCTGACGCCACAGCATATTATTTGTGCTCAGTGATAGGTGACAGCGAATATACAGTTGGCTACGGCTCATTCAATGCCACAGGAGGTCGAATCTCAAATTCAGATAAACTACAGCTTGTTCTTGAATCTGTGGAACGACCATACTTCGTATATACGGATTCAGAGACTGGCAAAAAAATGAAGATGAGGAGAGTTCTTTATCTCGCTGGTGGAAAGGGTGTTGACGGAAAGGCTCTGGTAGATTGGCTGCAGTTCCTAAAGGATAATGGAATAAACAAGGAAGCCGCGGAAGTGTTCTCTCAGATTTCAAAGCTGGATGTGGAATATGTTTACCTGGATACAGCTGATGAAATTGCCCCAGCAGGTGCGCTGGTGTTAACTAATCAGGATGGCAGCATCGAAAAAGGAAGAAGTGATGATAGACATCGAAAGGGCTATAAATTAAAGGCAAAGTATCTGGATATAGATTACGGAAGTCCTGTTTTAGTGGAACTATTCCAGAATCCAAAGGGGGAGCTGGTTGATAGAGAACCTATGTCATATCAAGAGGCCAGCGAATATTTTCTAAATCTTTATAATCAGGCTCTATCCGATGTGATGACTGCCAGTGAATATGATGAGTACGTAAATCAGACAGACATATACCAGACTTACGGTGATACAGATGGAGTTACAGACCGTATGGAAAAGCTGGCATCTGAAATAACAGCAAAAGCAGATAATGATTACCTCAGAGCTAAGCTCATAGAAATTTATCTTCGTCAGTATACATATAGCACCAAAGCAGTGGGAGGTCATAATCCTGATTCTGATATGAGCACACCAAAGGGAATGGCAGATATAGCTGACAGATTCCTCTTTGAAACTGAGTCGGGATATTGTGTGCATTACACCTCGTCGATGGTTATGCTTCTTAGGTCCATAGGAATACCAGCAAGGCCCGTGATTGGATATAGATACAATTTCCCATTTGAAATTCAGGAGAATTATGTGGTAGAAGCAAACTGTGCCCATGTTTGGCCTGAGGTATATATACAAAACGTAGGCTGGATACCATTTGAGCCAACCAGCGCATACTCAACAGCAGCCGAATATAACTGGCATAGAAGTGAAACAATAGATCCGGAAACTGAATCAGAAATTCAGTTGGAGATGCGTGATTTACCAGTTATTCCTGAAGCGGATGAAGTCCAGGAAACATATCAGAATGAGGGGCTGCAGTTATTAAAGATTGTGGGAATAGTAATACTTAGTATTATCCTGTTAATACTAATAATTCTCGGAGTGGCAGCTTTGACCAGACGAATAATTTATAGATTAGCTTCACCAGAAAAGAAGATAAAGATGGATGTAGCTATGACAAAGGCCACTCTTATTAAGAAATATGGGAATGACTTTAATGACAGAGGTCTGCTTTCAGATTACGTGAAGCTTGCACCAGAAGAAGAGCAGGAGGATATTAAAAAGTTATTTGAGGCATACTATAAAATAGTTTATGGAAGCAATTAAGGAGGCAAATAGCCTCCTTTTTTGTCGTTTGTAACAAGAAACTGCAGTACAGCACATGTGTGTTGAATGACATATATATGCATGGTAAAAATATATCGTGGATTCTGAATTATTTATATTTTCCTCCAGCTGTGTGTCTGGGCTGGGGGATAACCCGGAAGTGAGGATACGATGAGTACATTCAATAGATATTTACTACATTTTGGAATGATAGGAACTGCAGGCTTTGCTATTTTTGTCGCCTTGGTCAGTGTTGATGGCGGAATTCTTTTTAGTCCTTCCATGTTAATAACTACATCCCTTAGCATAGCCTGCTTCGTATTATTCATGACTTTATTCTTTTATGTTTGGGCAAAACCAGTTTCTGTTACTGTAAGAGTTGAAGAGAAGCAGGAATTTGTCAAAGCAGTGAAGAGAATCGCGCGAATCAAATGGGGTAGAAAAACAGTTGTCGAGTCAGATGATAGCGTAAGCTTTAGATATGGAAACAAGTACAAGGACTGGCTTGTTACACCAGCAGAGCTTAATTTCAATGAGGATAAATGTGTGGTTAGCATTCCTTCAAATTACGAGGAGGACATACTTAGACTAAAATTTAACCATAAACATATTGATAAGATAGAAAATTAATAATATGATGGTAATACAGTTCGTAAATACGATATTAATCGGAGGTTTTACTAATGTTCACAATTGCCATTTGCGATGACAGCAAGGAAATCCAACAGGAACTTTGTACAATCATCGATAAAGCTTTTCTAAAGGAGACAGAAGGATATGAGAAGCTTTTATTTTCAAATGGCGAGGAGCTGTTAAGCTGGCTTGATTCTAGTGAAAAGACAATTGATTTGCTCTTTTTAGATATAGAGATGCCAGGAAAAAATGGCGTTGAAATAAAGTCAATTTTAGAAAAAAATGATAGAGTCACTAGAGTTATTTTTGCTACAAGTCATTATGAAAACATGCAAGATGCATTCGGTGCTAAGGTTATTGGGTTCATGCTTAAGCCTTTGCAGCCAGATGAGGTTCTACGAAGACTTGAAAACGCCTATAGAGATTATAAAGATGATGCTGTCGTAGAAATCAGCAAAGAGGTTTTCGTAAAAAAATCAGGAATCAGCTATATTAAATCAGAGGGAAATTACTGTGATTTTTATGGCACTAATGGTAAGACGATAAAGGCTATAAGAAATTCATTAGCCTATTATAAAAATCTTTTCGGAGATTCATTTATACAGATTCACAAATCATATATCGTAAACGCGTATGATATAAAAAAGTGTGAGAAAAACCGTGTGGCGCTTTCTGGTGGGATTACACTTAATATTGGAAGAAGCTATGTGGATTCGTTCAGAAAAGAATATCGTGAAATAGCAATGAAAAATGCTCATGATAAATTATAAAGGGAGGAGGTAAGGCGATATGTATTACGGATTACAGGGTATCGATTTTAGTTTCATCAAGTGGTTTTTAGGATAATTGAATAGTGTAGAGGAGCCACGGTATGTGGCTTCTTTTTTTTACCATTATTTGCTAATATACAGAATAGATTGTAGATTTGAGGTTAAATTATGATGGTTGCCGAGATATTATATAGATTCATATATACATTTGAAGATTATATATCTGTTTTTTTAGTGTATCTTGTAATAATGGGGGCAAAACCACGATTTGACAGAACTAAAACATTGTTTGGAATATTGGGGATTGTTATAGCGGAAAATCTAATTATATTACCTTTTGATAAAAGTGTGCAGAGTTTGATATACGTATTTTTAGCAGTTACTAATGTGTTCTTTTTAAAGGGAGGATTTAAAAGATGGATTTCATTGTTCCTTCCAACCTATACAATTACTTCTGTTATCCAGACGGTTTTCCTTGTTCTGTATTGTCAAATCCTTGGATGGAAGGATAATTATATGGCATATACTGCATCTATTTTTCCAGTGGCAGTGGTATTGGTTATTTGTTACCAGACTAATATGTCTAGGGGAAAACAAGATGAAGTAAGCTACAACATGTTACAGCTGATTGTCATGAATCTCAGTTGTATATTCCTGTGGATTTTACTTAGTGTAGTTCAGGATTATTTTAAGTACGGGAAAAGTGAGCTGATAGAGTATGCCAGTGCACTAGGTAATGTGCTGTTGGTTACTTGTATTCTCTTCTGTTTGTTTGTGTTGTATCTTGGCTTATTGGAACGAAAAGCGAAGGAGACTCAGCGTAGTGCATCGGAGAGAAAGTTTTTGCTTGATGTGCAGCAGGAGCAGATAGATACCATCATCAAGAGCGAGGAAAGGCTTCATGCTTTTAAACATGATTTGGTGGCTCATCTAAATGCATTATCAGCCCTTGCAGCAGAGGGGAATATAGAAAAGGTTTCTGAGTACTGCAATAATCTTCTTGCGGATACTCAGTCATTTAGAAGAGTATCATATACTGGCAACCCAGCCATTGATGGAGTCCTTGGTCAGATGAAGGCCATGGCAGATGAAAAAGGGATAGAGCTTGAAATTCAAATGGTGGTTCCTAAAGAGAAAAATATTGGAGATTATGACTTGTGCATTTTGATTTCCAATATTTTGAAGAATGCTATCGAAGCAAATTCTAACGGCGGCAAGATATCTATTCAAAGCTGGCCATTTAACGATAACCTTTGCATCATCTCCAGCAATACATCAGACCGTCCATTGGAATATGAGAATGGAAAGCTAATATCAAGCAAGCGAGCAAATCGTGTCCAAGGCTTTGGTATGAGAAACATCCAGGCTGTTGTAGATAAATATGACGGTGATTTTCAGATTAGAAGTGAGGACGATTTGATAATAGTAGAGGCAATGGTATAATATCGATATTATTAATTTCGATTTTAAGGAGGGTAATGATGGCAGATATTTTATGGCATGATAGAAAAAGACATTTTGGTCTTCCACTCAGTTTTACAAAATATAGCATGAGTGAAGATAGATTGTTTGTAGAGACAGGGTTTTTAAATCTTACACAGAATGAAGTTAGACTTTATAGAATATTGGATTTGCAGCTTAAGAGAAGTCTTGGCCAGAGAATCTTTGGTGTAGGCTCAATCTATGTCAGCTCATCTGATAAGAATTTGGGTACATTTGAAATTAGAAACGTTAGGAATTCAGCAAATGTAAAAGAAATGCTTTCCGTACAGGTAGAGCAGCAGCGCGAAGCTAAGCGTGTTGTTGGTCGTGAGTACATGGGCGATATGGACTTCGATGACGATAATGATGAAGCCTAATAATGACTAAATAGTAAAGAAGGTTTTATTAAATGAGTTACAGTGAATACGTGGCACACTATTTTCAGATGCCACAATGTATTATTTTTGCATTGTTAGCAGGTGCGTTACTTGGTGTAGTATATTGGATTTTTTACCTATATGCCAAAAGCACAAAGAAGAACGATGATTATTTTGAGCAGGAGTTTTTCTCTTTATCAGAAAGATACTATGAGCTGATTTTCTCAGGTGGAAGTATCATAGGATTCATGGCAGTTTACTTCTTGATAAACTTGTTTTTAAAATCTGGATCATTTAAGGAAATTTGGGATTCTTATAAGGATTACCTGCTGTTAATATTCATGATTATATCCATTCTGCTTAATTCTTTCTTTGATCATGTGCTTGTTAGATTAAAGCACCTTGATCGAGATGACATGGCATCAATCAGATTGACAGGAATGGCATATATGATTTTGATATTATGCTATCTTAAGTTCATCTATGAGAGTAACAACTACGATACACTTATCGCATATTTCCTTACTCTGATGATAGGACGTTTTGTATACTTTGATGCAAGCTTCAAGGATTTCCTGCATTGTATTAGGAATGCGGCATCCAATATTCCTATTATGATTATGGGACTTATAAACCTTGCTATCCTTTGTGCCTACGGTTATTCCACAGGATACTTACTTAAGCACAACGGAGTAATTACAAATATATTCTTCGTACATTTGTATATTATTGTGATGATTTTCATTCTACACTTCATTCCAGCCAGACTAGTGGCTAAGAAGAAGGTAAAGAAGCTGGATGGCACAAAGAAATCATCAAGACCACCTAGGGAAAGAAGGGAGCGAAGACCAAATCGCCCAAAGCCTGTAGAGGATAATTCAGAGATAGATGTAGAAATTATAGATTTATAGAAATGTGAGATTCTAGTTTGGCTAGAATCGCTCAAATGAAAAACTAACTTCCGGCAAAGAACATCAAAAACGCCTCAGTTGAGTTTTTTACAATTATTTACAATCAAAACTACATTTGACGACTCTGTAAAACGTGATAAAATCGTTTTACAGAGTCTGTTTGTTTGCATGGCAAACAGACGACTGGAAATAATTGAGCAAAAGTAAATTCCACCCGTCATTAAGTAAAAATGATGATTGAGTGGTTACCTGTCTGCTCTAAAATATTATTTTTCTAAGAGTTCCGGTTTTAATAGGATGTCGTCTGGCGAGACTTCATATTGTCCTGTTAGAATCGGAATTTTTTTGTCGATAAG
>NZ_FQYQ01000028.1 GCF_900141825.1 Pseudobutyrivibrio xylanivorans DSM 14809
CAATGTCATTAAGTTAACATTGCAGTGGAGACTAAAATAAAGAAAACGAGATTGGAGCTATAAACTTCAATCTCGTTTTTTCATTTTAAGCATAACAAATAGACAGATGATAAATCTGCCAGCAAAGCGTTTTTAAATTATTATTTTTATGCTACTCTATATAAGAAACCACGAAATACTTTTGCTGTGAGGTTTCTTTCTCGGTGCCTTCCAGTTCTAATTGGGATTGTATTTCTAGCAATAATGGTTTCTAAATTAGGTGATGTTGTTTTTCCTTGAAAAAATTGTCTACATACATGAGCAGCGACTGAGAAGTTCGCCTTGTATGTATATTTTCTTTGCTTTTTTTCAATGACTACGTGCGAGGTAATCATTTCTGCAAAGTTATACATTATCAAATGGGCATAGATTTCCTGATGAATACACATCACCTTTTTTGAATGAAAATTAAGCATTCCTATTGTGTATTTTAAGTCTCTAAATGAGCTTTCTATTCCCCAGCGTTCTGCGTACAATTCTTTAAGTTTTGATGGCGGATATTTCAATGAATCTAAGTTTGTTACAACACTCTCATATATTCCATCACTAATTTCAAAACGTACAAGTCTAAAATAAAGCTTATAAAATCTAGTAGGGTCACTTTTCCTAGATATAGAAGGAAGATAGTCAAACGGTGTGGTTGCAGGAAGTGCCCTGTAATGATTTCTGTCTTTAAACAATTTTTTTGTTTCAATCGTTTGCTTGCGAGTGAGGTTTAATTCAATACTAACATCATATTCAGGCTCTTCAGGTAATTCAAAACCTGCTTTTATTCCACATATTCCATCTCTTATACGAATTAGAAAGAACCATCCCTTTTCCTGTATATGTGCCATGCTGTTATAAGATTCATATCCTCTGTCAGCTATGATGAGAGCACAATCTATATTTGATTTATCTACCATTTGTTGTAATGCTAAATGTTCATTTAGATTTCGTTTTCCCTGTATTAATGCATCTGCATATATGTGCTTATTTAAATCATACAGCGCATTCAAATGCAGAAGATTATATGGCTTTTGCCCATTAGCACCTGGATAATACGAGCTTTTATCATCATAATTGGTCGGTATTTGTATATCAGAACCATCAACCGCAAGAATTACCATATCGTTACTATCTTCCGACATCAACTTATTAGTAAAACCATTAAAAATAGCTTTAAATGCTTCTGCCTTAATCTTTTGTCGTTGCTGCACAAAAGCAGATGCAGACGGCAAAGATTCAACATTTGGGAAAATATCTATTAGTTCATTTGTAAGACTTTTACTTTCCATACCAATAATGGATTTGATAATCGTCAGGAATGGTAATTTCCTATTTCTTATGAAGTCAGTTTCTTTATTATTTACATAGTTACACATACTCTTAGCGGTAGATTCAATCTCTGAAATTAAAATTTTTTTGACATGTTTAGGTTTCATATGTTACCTCCTCGTAATCAAGTTTTCCCTTAATTACAAGGGCCGCTTTCGCTACCTTAAAAACATCAGTAGCGAAAGCGGCCACATATTTCTCTTGTTATGTCAACATATATTTATAAAAAAGAAGACCCCTATACCATTTCTGGTATAGAGATCTCAATTGATTCATCTTAACTTAATGACATTGGGCAAACGCCAGACCCGTAAGATAAATATTATTTTTTACTTTTCTCCTCTTTAAGTAACATCGCAAATATCAACGCAGCACAACCCTGCGCTGCAAAAAGGCTGTTTCCAGACCTAACTGTAGCTATAAAAAATAATATACCCGTTATAAACAATAATATCCTTTCGACTTTTACTTTATTCATTCTTGTCCCTCCTGTTGTCTTCTGTCAGCATTATAGCTGGGTGTCACATTTTATCTAATGGCAGAACCATCTGCCCATCTATCCATGATTTTTGAGGAACATCATTTATTAGATCATCAGGCTGATAGTTCCCTATTAAAAATGGAGATGTGGGATCATGTTGGCTGCTTAGTATTAATACTGTTTCTGATTCTGCATTTGCATAACAATATCTGCATAGATGCTTGCAGGTATTATAGGCTCCTATGTCGCAGGTAAGGTAGCAGGAACATTCTGCCCTGGCTCCTTTCTTTTTAGGAACAATCAGCTTTTGTCCTATAGCTTTCTCATAATCTGCTATAGTCATACAGCCTCCACAATCAGCACCGAACTGTGCCAGCTCATCTCCTTCTGCACATGGCTTCACTGTCATGCCGTGGGCTGTGGCTATTTCTATAATCTGCTTTCCCATTCTAAGACGCTGGTCTTTTGCCACCTCTTTTGCCTCTGGGAAATTTTTTCTTACCTTTGGGTAAAGGTCTATAAAGCTTATAACTACTGTTTTTGTGTAGCCATCAAGTGCTTCTGCTATTTGGGTAAATGCGTTGATGTGGTACTCTTCTGTATATCTATCTGATATGAAGATTGGGTCATAACGCCAACCAATACTGTTGACACCTACCACATCTGAAAGCTTTTTAAAATCTTCTATCAGCTTGTGCTTATCCGGTACATTAGGCTCTATATCCCTTCCATAAGAAGTCAGGGTCACAAACCAATACTGTCCATAGTCCTTTAGCAAATCCATATACTTAAACATTGGCGCTGGATTCTTTGTGCAGAACCCTATCACATCCACCACACTTGGATTAAGCCTATATCTGCTAACCTGCTTAGGATTATATGGATTGCGCACACAAACATAACCCTCCTTCAGCCTGTTTGCAAACCAGTCTGAATAAAACGCCGGAATGTCAGTGCGCTGCCCTGTGTTTATTATCATAATCTACCTTTCATTCCTCTACTCTAAATACTTGGCATTGACATACTTTGTATTTCTCGCTTGTCCTATCTTTTTTATTGAACCACTCTTTACCATTTTACCTAGCACTGCCTCAACTGTTGTAGGGCTAACATCTAGTAATACTTCGCATATTTCTGCCTTTGATACAGGTAGAACACTATTTAAAACTGTTTGTTCTACCCTTTCACTTTTTGCAATCTTTTTCCCATTCACAGTTGAAAAACGCTTATCTAATTCTTTGTAACACTTATATAGTGTAGACAAAAAATTCTTCATGAACTCAAAATATGAATTCTCATTTTCGTGCCATCCTTGAGAAGAATCATGCAATGCTTCATAGTAAAACTCTTTTGAATTATTTATCTGCTCCTCAAATGAAACATACTTGCATACATCATAGCCGCTCTTATATAACAACAGAATCGATAATAATCTCGAAACTCGTCCATTACCGTCTGCAAATGGATGTATGCATAAAAAATCTAAAATTACGCATGGAATCAAAAGTAACTTGTTAACCCTTGGATTATCTCTTGCATCTATATAAGCTAAGATAAGTTGTTCCATTGCATCTTTGGTTTCATCTGCTGGTATTGGAGTAAAACGAACTTTTCGTCTTCCATTCTCATCAACTTGTAATATTAAGTTATCATCTTCTTTATATTTGCCAGATAACTCATAGCCAGCCAAGTCTGTCATCATCTGATGTATATGTAAAATCGTGTTTTCACTAAAACTCATAGATTGATGGTTTTTATGAATCTCATCTAATGCGTCTCGGTATCCAGCAATTTCACGTTCGCTATGGTTTAAAGGAGCACTATCTCCATCCACAATTTCTTTAATTCTAGCATCTGTAGTGATAATTCCTTCAATAGCATTTGATCCTTTTACAGACTGAACTCTAGCGATTTTTTCAAGTTCAGTATATATGCTTTGATTAGCATCCTTGCGTTCAGACGATATTGCATCAAATGCTGCAATAGATGCTGTTAAATTCACCATTTCAGCAGGTAACATTCCCTCATCCAAAAATGAATAATCAAATTTATGCATATTGTACCTCCTCAAGTATCTGCATATAATATACAATAAAATATGCAGATACTCAAACAGTATCTGCATATAAATTGACTATTAATATGCAGATACTTACTTTTTTGTATGCAGAAAAGCATCCACATCATTAAAATATAATTATTTTTTCTCTATCTTATAGTACCTAAAATCCCCTTCCTCTCTGAGAAATTTAAAGCCTACTTTTTCCATAACATGCTGGCTTCTAGTATTCTTAAGAACAGTATCTGCATTTACTGCATTCATACCTAACTCTTCAAAAGCATACTTGATAGCAAGCTTTTCAGCTTCAGTTCCATATCCTTTATCTTTTGCTTCATCATTTTGCATATGAATGCTAAGTGTACATTCCTTTTTGATATTATCAATCTCCTTAAGCTGTACTTCTCCTATAGGCTTACCTTCTAACATAACTGCAAACAGTATTCTTGAGGAACTCTGTTTTGAATCAAAGTATCTATCCACAGCTTCCTCATTATAAACAAAAGTTTTGAACAAATTCATGTCCATATAAATTGATTCATCATTTGTCCATTCTTTATATAGCTCATGACATAATTCTCTGGTCATTATTTCAAGCGTAATCATAATATATTCTCACCTATTTTTACCAACATATGTAATTACATTTGTTGATAAATGACTTACAATACCACCTCTTGGGATATCATACTCTTGCTTAACCACACAGTTCTTCAGTGTATCCCACCCTTTATATACATCCTCTATATAGGATTTCAATATATCTGTTTGAAGATTGATTTCAAACTGTGGCTCTAGTTCTTCATATGTTTCTCTGTTCCACTCTTTTATCTCAGAATTAATTATTAGGCATACTATTCCATTGTCCCTAACCCCATCTCGTATTTCTTCTAATTTTTTAAAAAACTTAGCCTCATTTTCAACATGCTCCAATGAAGATACAGCTAATATAAAATCATACTTATTTTTTATAATCTTGAAGTCTTCAATAGAATTCACAATCCCATTTATTGACTTTTCTATTCCATACTGCGTTGCATATTCATTTAGCTTTTCTATTGCCATATCAAGAATATCTATACAATCTACTTTGCACTCTTTATCCTTAAATTCTTTGGCAATATAAATACTATTTCTTCCAACACCACATCCAAGATCCAACGCTTGAACTTTTTTTATATCGCACAAAAGCGGGATAATATCTTCTACCGTTTTAATTGGTTTCTTAAGCCAACTCTCAGTATGATATAAAGTTTCTTTCGAATATATCTCGATATGTGAATTCTTTTCATTTTCTCTTATTTCTTTGACTCTAGAATCCATATCATAAAAACCTTACTAATCTTCAAACCACTTAGACTTCATAACAAAATTATCAGCTGTGTAGTATCCCGCTTTGCCATAATATCGCTCATGCATTTCATCATTAACAGCTTGTAATTCCACACATGCTGCTCCTTTATCTTTTACGCGAGACTCTAAGTCCTGTAAAAATTGGCTGCCTATACCTTGATTCTGAAACTCTTTAGCTATTACTATTTCTTCAAGTGTATAGCCAACAATGTCATCATATTGCTTGAAAAATCCCATTGCAAATCCAACAACCTTACTACCATCTTCTAGGATTAAGCTATAGGAATCCTCCATAGACAATACTTGGTGAATTCTCTTTCCAGCTGTTTCCTCTGTCCAGCAACAGTCTTCCACTTCATTGTAGTAAGAAATATATAGAGGCAAAACCAACTCTATATCCTTTATGTCCATCTCTCTTATTTTCATTATGTCTCCTCTTGTAAGTAATTATTTTTCATCTATCTAACTATCAAATATCCGATAACTGGTCCTAAGAAAATTGCAATATAAATCAGTGTAATCCATGGCTGATAATCCACATAAAACTCTTTAAAGGTTAATCTCCATGGATGTTTAATAAGAACCCATCCTATTAAATCTACAACTATACATAATATTGCCCAGATTGCACCTGCTATAAGAGCTGCTGGTATTGTCTGCTCATCTAATCCTCTCATATAAACCCATCCTAATAATGAGAAAATAATAATGTTGTATAGTGGATGCCAAGGCTTAGTCTTTTCATAGCCCTCACCCATTCCCGGGCTCTCCTTCATGGACTTCATGTGCAATACCTTGATGTTAAAAACGGTATGGCCTATTCCAATCCAAGTCACAATCACATATCCCACCAAAAGCAATACTAATAATCTCCCTAAATTCATATCATCTTCTCCTATTCTTCAAATATTCTCCTAACATATTATTTACACATTCTTTTATATTTGCAGACACTCGTTTTGCTTTAACTAAATTTAAGCCTATATTCTCTGCCACAGCCAAAATATCCTCTTCTGATGGGTTCATTCCATTTCCATTTATAGTCGTAGCATGCTCACCTGCAATAGAATTGCTATAGGTCAAATCATAGGCAGGCGATAATAACCATATTCCCTCGTGTTCATGATAGATATAACTAAAATTCTTTGAATGATCATCTCGATTATGTGCATATACATTGAAACACATCAACCTATAAATCTTCTCACATTCTTCCATTGACTTTGTTAGTTGTAAGGTGAGCCTCATTAAGGTGTTGTAATCCAAATTAGGTACCCTATGGGATGTTTCCAACATTCCAGCGGCAGATACCATATGCCTCTTTCCACTTTCTAGATTATTTTCTCTATCAAATCTCCTGGTTCCAAAATATCCCAAGCAATGCTTTGATTCAAACAACCTCACTTCTTCTATTTGAATACCGCACTCCTTAGCACAAATAGCATAATCATATTCTTGCTTGCCTATATTGATATCATCATCTGACGAAGGAAACTTGATAATCCAATCTTCTCCCTCAACTTTTGTGAGAACTTTAGGTCTGGCTCCTCCTGAAGAGCCACCATTTTCAAAAAGATAATCTAAACCATCACTTAATTCTGATTGAAGAATTTTAGCGCAATCATCTGCAATATCATCCAAGCTTTTTTGCTCGTTATTATCAATTAATTTTGCAGCTGGCCTATATGTAAGTGCCCCCATACCAGACTCACCTACAATAGCTAGTCTATCCATACTGCTAAGAGTTTCAGGATTATATCCATTTTTACGCATCAATCTATCTACAAGCAATCTTCCCCATCCATCTGGTAAGCTATCAGCAAATACCCCATACAAACCGTCAAATGGATCTATATCTGGAATAAAAACCCCTTTTTCCAATGGAAGTGAAAAAGGGCTTATTGAAAATCCCTCTACCAACCAGTCCTTATCATACTCGAATGCAGCAAGCTTATTTTTGTATAGAGCCATCGTTCCAACTAATCTATTATGATAATAGACTTCCAATTTATTAATCTTGTTCATTTAAAATCTCCTCAATGGAACTATATGGCACAGCTGTAAACAAGGTTTCAAATTCTTTTTCTGCATTCAAAGCAATGGCTATCTTTGTCAGTGATTGTAACGATATTTCGCCAGTCTGCTCAAATCTTTTTATAGATGCAAAACTCACCCCTGATTTGGCAGCTAACTGTTCTTGTGTAATTTTCTTTCTCTTTCTAAGATTTTTGCAATTTGCCGCAATTTCCTTATTTAGTTCATTCCATGTTTTTTGATATAAATTTATCATGCTAATATATTAACACTTTTAAATAAAATATACAATTATAGCTAATATATTAGCACTATCGTATCTTTTTTATTCGTTGGCCTTTAGACTTGCAACCATATCTATCTTTTTAAGATTACGTGACAATGCAATACTTGTTACTAACATAATTATAAGTGTACCGATTATAGCAATAAGGTATGAAGATATATCAATGTTTGCGAAGAAATCATAATTATCTCCAATAGCATATTTAAACATACAGTCGGTGAATTCATAGCCCAGTGGCAAACCAAATATGATTCCAACTATGGTAAGCCACAGATTCTGCTGAGTATAAATGAGTGCCAGCTTTTTGAACTTGAATCCCAATACCTTTAGTGTTGCAAACTGATACATCTTTTCTGTAAGAGCAAGGATTCCCATATTGTAGATGATGATAAAACCAAGTAGGGCTGATATAGCAATTAATAAAATAATCATACTGCTTATCATTTCAAGCATAACATTCATCTGCTCTTTCAAAGATTCGATAGATGAAATCGTGGATACTCCATCAATATCTGAATCTGTTAGATTGCTTAGGTCATCATTTGTATAGATGGTATCACAGACATATTCCTTGCCCAGGTCTTCAAATGCGGCCCTTGTCATAGAAAACTGCTGACTTTGAGGGTCTCTATAGGCAGCGGCAATGCTGGTTTCATACCAATCATCCTCACCCATGATTCTCCATTTGACTTTATCTCCTAATGAAAAACTATTTTCTTTTAAAAGCTTTTCTGTGGCAAATAAAGCCCCTGCTTTATTTATATCACCATCAGTGTTTCCTGGGATTCCATCACTAATATCATAAGTATTTGTATCATGATCAGATACTCTTAAATATCCATCAGAATCATTTACTGTAATGGTAGATGTGACAATGTTACCATCTGAATCCTTATATTCAATAGCTACTGTTTGGCTTGTTGCGTCCCCATAGGTATCAAACAATTCATCCAATCTATCATCAGATACATTTTCTGATAAGGTGAGTTTATATTTATAGGCCTGTATCTTATCAAACTCCCATTCCATATAATGATTCAGTGAATCCTGCATACCAAATGCCATTACTATAAGTAAGGTAGAACCCATAATGCCAACTATAGCCATTATGCTTCTAGATTTACTTCTGAAAATATCACGAAGATTCCACTTTACAGAAAATGGAAGCTTTGCGCTGATACCTTTACCGCCTTCTTTTGCTTTTATTTTTATATGAGGCACTTCCAGTCTAAGGGTTTGCGCTGCAGATTCCTTCAAAATGGTCTTGATAGAATAATAAGTAATTATCGTAATTACGATAATAATTGCAGCCGCAAGAATGTAATTCTTTGGGAGAACACATCTGTGGGCATCAGGCAAATCAAACATGGATAATTCCATATTTAAAAATGGCTGTCCCAACAAAGGAGCTCCTATAGCAAGTCCTAAAATTGCTGCTATAACACTTACCCAAAATCCGTATGCAATATAATGGGTTGTAACTCTTCTATTTCTAAAACCTAAAGCTTTTAACGTACCAATCTGTACTCGCTGTTTTTTTACAAATCGGCTCATTGTTGTTACAACAGAAAGTCCTGCAATAAAAACAAATAAGACTGTGAACATGCCTGAATATGTATCACCTTCTTCTGACTCAGCCTTCAAGCTAGCATAAGATTGCCACACATCTCTTCCTGTTATAGCGCTTATCGATGTGTCGTCCAGCTCGTACAATTCATTTTTAACTGTCTTTAGTTTATTTTCAAATTCATCTAATTCACTTGATTTAATATATGGATTTGGAGCTACACCTGCTACATCAACTATGGCATTAGGATAAACAAAACACTCTTCTATATCAAAATCTGGATCTACGGCTTTTATAAATGCTTCTTTATCTGATATATCTGCCTTTTTATTCTTTACCAAGCTAGCTTTATCCAATGCTGTCTCAAGGTCCACAGCTTCATCTATATCCAGCTGCTTTTTAACAAATTCAATATCAGCTCCCATAGATGAATAAACATCCACAGCCTTCTTTATATCATCTACTGAATCAAGATATTTTAGAATTTCATCTTCCTTAAGAATCTCATCATAAAGATATTCCCTAGGAAATTCCCTCATGGACAAATATGCCCATCCGAAATCTGCAGCATCCTGGAATATAACTGTTGGGTCAGATACCGTATATACGTGATCTGGGGAAGATACAATTCCTCGAACTTTCTCTGTGAATTCATAGCCTTCAACATAAAATGTAAGTTCATCTCCAACCTGAATATCTCTGGCCTTGGCAAAATAATATCCTAGCCAGACACCATCTTTATCAGGACTATACTTCTCCCCGTCTCTTAAATACAATGTGGAAATATTCTTTTCATCATCCTTAGTATCCAAGAAATTTAGTTCTGCCGGAATATTTTCTACTTCAGAATCCTCTGTATTTTCTACATCAACCGAGCCCTGCATTGACAAATATCTTTCCACATCTGCCACATTGTCTAAAGCCCTTATTTTTTCTAATTCATCCTCTGTAAAGTTCTCACCATACAGCCATAGGTCCTGCAGATTATTCTTTTCGTAGAATTCAACTGATGAGTATTTCAACCCATCAGAAAAAGCACTGATTCCTGAAAATGCCATAATCGCCAAAAATATCATGGCGAATATAGTAAAGAACTGTCCAAAGTTTCCCTTTATTTCTCTGAATAATTTTTTTCTAAACATTTTACCATTGAACCTCATCTATGTTTGCTGGGTTTGCATTCTCTTCAACACTCTTAATCTTTCCGTTTTTTACGCGGATAACAACATCTGCTATGTCTGCAATGAGTGCATTATGGGTAACGATAATAACTGTATTGTTGCCTCTTTCCCTTGTAGTCTGCTTCTTCAAAATCTTTAAAATCATTACACCAGTCTGAGAGTCAAGCGCTCCTGTTGGCTCGTCACATAATAGTAACGCTGGATTTTTAGCAATAGCGCGTGCGATTGAAACACGCTGCTGTTCTCCACCTGAAAGCTGATTTGGGAACTTATTTATATGCTCCAGCAAGCCTACATCCTCAAGTGCTTCTGTGGCATCCAAAGGATTCTTTACGATTTCATTAATCAACTCAACATTTTCTTTTACTGTAAGTGAAGGAAGAATGTTGTAAAACTGGAAAATAAAACCAACTGATTCTGCTCTAAAATCGCTAAGCTTATTCTCAGAGTAGCCAGTTATGTTTTCTCCATTTACAATTACTTCTCCTTCTGTTGGTACATCCATTCCACCAATGAGATTTAGTAATGTAGATTTTCCCGCACCTGAAGGTCCAAGTATTACTACAAGTTTTCCTTCCTCGATATCCAAATCTACATGATCCAATGCACGATATTCCTTCTCGCCCACGTTATAAACCTTTGATACATTTCTTAAAGATACTTTATTCACCTGTCTCCTCCTTAATCCATAGGCACTACATCAATATACATTCCAACCAGCCCTTAACTAAAAAGAGCATAATTTTCCTTGTTCTTTTCTTTGCTTCATTAACATCCTCTTCGTGGGTAACTAAATGAATATATGCTTCCACATGCAAATGGGACAGCCAATGCACCATGTACTTGTCCACCTTTTTACCTTCCTGCTTTGCATATATTTCTGCCAGCTCACCATATTCTTTCTCTAGCTCTGCCACACACATATCTGGAGCCTTTTCCAATGAAGAGCCTGCTGATTTTGTCAAAAGTATCAACGATTCTTCACGGTGAGAATATAAAATATCCACCAATCTATCTGCTAATCCAATTTCATGTTCAAAATCAGAATCCGCTAACAGATGGTCACTACTTGCCTTATCCTCTAAAATATGCTCTGCTATAGCCTGCTGTACTGGAACAAGCACCTGATTTACTATTTCACAAAAGAGCTCATCTTTATCCTTGAAGAAAAAATAAATTGCGCCCGTAGTACATCCGGCTTTTGAACATATCCTTCTTAAAGAAGATTTTTCAAATCCATACTCAGAAAATTCTTCTTTTGCTGCAGCTATTATTTTTGCTCTGGTTTCTTCTTTTTCTTTTGTCGACATTTTTTCCTCCATAACAAAAAAGATAACAGTGTTATCCACATAACACTGTTATCTTATTACTTTTAGTTAGTCTTGTCAAACTCGAATAATATTTTTTTTTCATATAAAAAAACCTCCTTGGATATTTTTATCCAAGAAGGTTCCATAATTCATATTAATATAGCTTTGCACCAGCTGGAATGTGGTTATCAATCATAAGAAGGTGAAGCTCTTCACCGTCTGAATCCTTAAGGTTGTTAACTGCTGAAAGTAACATACCGCAAGACTCGATACCCATCATAGCACGTGGTGGAAGGTTTGTGATTGCTACAAGTGTCTTGCCAACAAGCTCTTCTGGCTCGTAGAATTCGTGAATTCCTGAAAGGATAGTTCTATCTGTGCCTGTTCCATCATCAAGTGTGAACTGAAGAAGCTTCTTTGACTTAGGTACTGCCTGGCAAGCCTTAACCTTTACTGCTCTGAAATCACTCTTTGAGAATGTCTCAAAATCAACCTGCTCCTCAAATAATGGCTCTATAGCTACGTTTGAGAAATCAATCTGGCTGTTTGGTGTGAAGAAGCCTGTAGCCTCTTCTGCTGCACCGCTCTTCTTTGGTGCATCAAGACTCTTCATAGTAGGGAATAACACCCCGCATTCAACGAATGTCATTATAACTGTTTATGTCTGTGTTTTCAAATCCTTATTCTAGGTCTCGAATTATACAAATCCGTATCTATCTACATAAATAGTCGCAAATCAGTCGCATTCTGGTCGCAATCTATATGATAGATAATTAAGCCTTCATTTGTCTTGCGAAATACTCTTCAAAGTTTATCATTTCAGATTTCTTTAAATCTTTTGTTGCTTCTGCATAGATGTCCATTGTAGTTTCTGCATCTGCATGTCCCAGAATCTCTTGCATCGCCTTAATATTGACACCTGCTTCGCACATTCTAGTTGTAAAAGTATGTCTCAATGAATGATTACTAAACTTTGGTAGAATTACTGCATCTTCTCGGTGATCTTTATCAAGTACCTCGAAGTTACAATCTCTTATTATTCTCTTGAGAGCCTTATTTAGTGTTCCTTGATGTTGAACATTTCCAAAGCGATTTACAAATATGAAATCTCGATATCCATCAACAACCGCCTTACTCTTGAGACCGCATTCTTTTTGGTATTCTTTTTCCATGAGAAAAGCCTCTTTGACTTTTGGAAGCATTGGAATAGTTCTTTCACCAGCCTTAGTCTTTGTTGTGTTGATTGCGAAAGTACATCGTTCTTCATTCCTCTTGTCAAAATATACCAGAGTATGATTCACACTAATTGTTTCTTCTTCTAAATCAATATCACACCATCTAAGACCTGTAATTTCACCTACACGCATTCCAGTCCACAACATGATTGTAAATATTGGATACCACCTATGATACTGCCCTTGTTTGCTAAGAAATGATTCAAATAACTCCTGCTCTGGAACTGTTAAAGCTCTTCTTTTTTCTACTTCAAAGTTACGTGCTTTTTTAAGTTCTTTTAGCGCATTATCTGATGGATTATATCTTAGATAATCGTCTTCAACACCGAGTTCTAAAACTTGATGTAATACTGTATGGATACTATCTATCGTATTGACCTGAACATGCCTTTCTTCAACAAGATAATTATAAAAGCCTCTTACGTCTGAACGCTTTAGGTCTACAATCCTGTTCTTTCCGAAGTTACCCTCTACAAACATGTTATACATGTACTTATAATTCGAGAAGGTATTCTCTTTCAAGCCTCTCTTAAGTTGCACCCAACTATTGTACAGGTCGTTGATTGTAAGATTGTTCTTATCAACTCTTACTCCATCCAGCACATCACGAAGTACATCAATTTCCTTTTCCCTTAGTTCCTCTAGAGTAACAGCGCTAATTGAATGTCTAGAGCCTCTCTTGTCTCTCCACTTGAATTCATAAGTTCCGCTAGCTCTCTGGTATTCGCCTTCTTTCAAAACTCTATTTTTATTATCCTTGCGTCTCTCTACTGCCATGTTTTAACTCCTTTCATAACAACAAAGAGAACACGCTCAAGCCTATTATAGCTTCAACATGTTCTCATTGTCTAACAAAAGATACGTCTCTATCTAATTAAATCGAATACATTTTTTCTAGGTATTCAGTGAATAACCTACGCTTGATAAGTCGCTTATTTCCACACCAGATGACATAGGGACAGTCATCGCTATTCGTTAATTCTCTAATCTTATTCTGTCCAATTCCAAAATACATTGAAGCTTCTTCAAGTGTTAAGTTTGCTTTTTCCCATAATGGAACGTATTTGTTCTCTATTTCAATCACTCCCTTCAATTAAAAGGTATATCAGTATCATCTACTTCCATAAACTCTGTTCTATTTAGATACTCATTTACTGAACCGTATTCCCTAATACTTCCATCCTTTGAATAAATAATCACCTTATGAATTCTTCTAAGGAATGCATCCCACGATTCTTTATCTTCCCGTTGTATCTCTGTATATTGTTTTTCCAAAGACCAGTTAGATATTATATACACCTTGTTATAGCAAGCATATTTATTCGTGTACCTACTGGGTAGCTCTATCGGATATATATCACAAAATAAGAGCATCTCCTTTATTCTCAAGGAAGAACGAAACTCGTCAAATGCAATTACTGGCTGTCCATTGTATGAATCAAATGGATGTAGATAATCTGTTACTCGATATACGTTAGAATATCCATTCTTTTCAAGAACTCCTCTTGTCTTGCCTGTGCCTGTTGCACCACTGATATAAATAACTTCTAAATCTAATCTAACTGTTTCTTTATATTTCTCAGTCAATATTGTGGTTCGTACTTTATCTATCTTATCAATCTGAAGAATATAGTCCTGGTTCTGTGCTAATATTTCTGCATTAGTCATATTATCCATTACCATTTGATATAATTCGGACATATCGCTTCTCTTCCCTTTACTGTCTGGAGGTTGTGTTCCGTATTCTTCAAATGTTCCTTCTATCTTTTTTTCTTGTTTTGATTCATCTGTTTCCCATTTGCCAGTCTTTTTTACATAATTTACATTCTCGGATACAGAACCTTTACATCGTTCAATATGAGCTTCCTCAAAGTAACGTTTAACCATACTGAATCGCACTCTAGATGCAAATACTACGAAGATATGCGTATGATAACAACTTCCTTGTTCATCTGCCATACAGATATAAACAAGCGTTTTAAAGTTTCCACGCATTACTTCTAGAATATGCTCATGTGACCATCCCTTTTTATCAGGTGAATTAATTGTTAGCTGATACATAAAACTTTGTGTATCCTTTATCACAATCACCTCCTAGCCGTTCAATTTGTGCAGGCTTGTGAACAGTCTATATCTCCTGTGAACACAAGGAGTGCACAAGTTTGTGCAGGGTTGGGTAATACTAGACCAACCCTGTTGCGGATGGCTTGTGGCTTCGCCACCGCCACCGCTTCTGGTTATCTAGTTAATCCCTCAACACAAATTGCGTTCATTTTTCTTTCATCCCTTATGACGGGCACTTTTATAAACTTAAGCTCTGCACCTTGCCACAACAAGACTCCTTCTCCTGTGTGAAATTCTCTGTTACCAACTTTCTCACTTAATTCTTTAGGCATGAGCATAGAGTATATGCTTTCATGCGAGGCACCCACTATGATTATTACACCGAAGTTTAATCTTGACCCTGTAGGAAATGCTGTTGCATCTGGACGTTGACAAGCAATCACCAGTCTTACTGCTAGACTTCTTCCAAGCATCAATATTTCTGATACCTTGTGCATTACCGCCTCTGCTTTCTTTTTCTCCGTTCCTAATAATGCAAGTATATTTGCCATATACTCATCCCAAACAAGAGTTATAAAGTTTCTCGATTCATCTTCTCCACATTGACGCTTGTGCATTATGTCGTACACCTCATCCAAGGCATCTATCGTTTTATCGTATGGATAATAACGAGGACACTCTCTTAGATGTTTAAAACTATCATCCTGCTTAAAATCTGCAAAGTATACCTTTGATTCCTTACCTCCATATAAACATATCCGTGCAAGATACTGATTAGTAAGATAACTCTTTCCAGAGCCTGACATTCCACATATAAGCGTCTGCGTATTGTTCTTAGTAGATGCATCAACACTTACAGGTATTTTTTCTGAATAACCATACCAAGCATCGTAATCATATCCAATAAGAAGCCTATCAGAAGCTTTCATCGTATAGTGTTCCTCTTTCTTGTACCTTTCTTCCTTTGCCTGTTTCAAAGAATATTTGATTTCCCCTATTTTTCTTTTTTCCTCCATAAGAAAAATCCCCTATTATATGTTCGTTTAATCTATCGCAGATAGCTTCTTTGTTTTCCTGCCATTTTTCCATTGATATCGATGTATAAAATTCTCTTTGTATAATTCCTTTTTTCTTATCGAATCTCTTTTTTATTAGTATAGGTGGCTGATTATTTACATCTCGTTTATTTCCAAAAACTAGTATCATATCAGCTTCATCTTTTCTTGCTGTCAACTCTCCAATAGTTTCTATAATGGCAAGCGCAAATAGTGTTGGTACCGTTACATTTATTATTCTGAGCATAACGACCATTATTTCTTTTAATAAAGATTTATCATGATACATAAGCAAAAATTTGCTTTCACCATATATAAGAGCTAAATACCCGATTATTAATATCAACCATACAAGATTAATTATCGGTTTTTGAATAATCATCTGGATTCCCAACGATATTCTGGAATAGAATTTTTTACGATTATAACGTTCTTCGTTATATTTATTTTTACTCATAATTATTGCCTCCTATTGATAAAGAGGAGGATTTCTCCTCCTCCCACCTTTTAGAACTTTTTATGCCTTATCAATCTTTTCAACTTTTCCATTCATATTGAATGAAAGCTCGATTACATCATTAATCTTGCACTCAGGAATTTTAATCTCTGGCTTAATGAAGAAAGCATTTGTTTTAAGACCTTCAACATTCTCATCCTTAAATTCACAGAAAAGCTTTGTTCCTTTTATTACTTCACCAGAATTGTTTGTGAAGTTTACACGCTGAACACCAACTAACTTTACCTGCATGTTAATGTCCTCCTTTCTTGTCACCTTGTCATGAATTAGTGACATCTTTCAAGTAGCGCTCTTGATGATTCTAATTATATATTCTATAATGTCACTAGTTAATTCCATTTCGATGACACATGCTTATAATTGAAGGAAGGAATATGTCATATATGTACGACAAAAATGAATTTGGTAAAAGATTGACCGAGCTTAGAAAGGAACAGTGGAAGAAATATAAAGACAATCAGATATTTACAATAAATCCTTATGAGAAGTTTGCTTGTTGTAAATCTCAAGAGACTTTAGCTGAGGCTTTAGGCGTTGAGAGGCGAACAATTGGGAAATGGGAACTTGGAACTTCTATTCCAACGATTGATAAGGTTGATGCTTTGTGTGAGCTTTTAGAATGTAATGTTGATTATTTATTAGGAGCTACAGAACTTATTGGATTTAGTCCAGCTGCTATAGCATCACATTATTCTAATATCGATATTAATATTATTAATCGTGCTATTGCAGATGCTAATTACAGAGATTTCTTAAATTACTTTATGCACCCAGATAATTGCTCTGCATTAATTAATGCTGCCACATTAACTACAAGGGGAGATTTTCTTCATTCCACCGAGTTATTGGAATTGAGTGAGCCCTTGCGTTCTCTGGTAGTTGATATTTTTCAAAACTACCAGTCTATAACTCCTATTAATTATTGCTCGAAAGATAGTTATAAACAATTTTTGTATGATTATTTACCTGAATCCAAACTATCTTTTTCCTCTAGAAAATTAGATGAACGTATTTGTGTGATATCATGCTTAGACGCAAGCAAAATCAAAGAACTAGACTTGTCACCCCAGAATAAACAGAGTTACAAACTCTTTATTAATTACCTTGTCGACTATTCTTTTGACATATTATCCAATAATGAAAGAGTTACAATTCAACGGGAACATCTTGGCAAAGCTTTTGTCCGCATGCTCGAGAAATACCTCACAGAATAAACTCTCAGAATAAAAAAAGAAATGGAACTGATTATATTTCAGATCCATTTCTTTTACATTTAAAAGTACCCAACCTCTAGAACACTTTCTTCTATCAATTCTTCATTTTTAAGTTGAGATATTATATGCCCAATATATCTTTTAAAGATATCAGTTGCATATGGATTGCTTTTGAGATAATCTACATACCATTCTCTTTTGGCTACTCTTCCTGCTGATGTACTAAAGGCACTTCTAATGTTTGAGCTTATACGCTTTGCTTTTCTAGTAATTAGGATTTCATCTATATCTGTCGTTGTTGTACTTATAGGAGTCATATCTAAATAATCACATAATAGATAATACTTTGCTCCAGTCACTGCCAGTTTTATATCATGGGCAGTTGCAGACGCCTCTTGAAACATGGTTTTATCTAAATTAGTTTTCATTTCTGACAGTACATATCCTAAATGTGTTTCCAATGTAACAGTTTTTTCAGCATCAAAGTTTGGGTCATAAGAAGACCTTAGATATAGTTTTCTACTCATAGAAAAATCTTGGTCTTTAGTCTTAATATTAATTCCTCCGCCTTTAACTGGATTACTCAAACTTGATTCAAAATATACTGATGAGAACGTAGGCGTTTGTGAACCAACTTCTACATCACAAGAGCCACATTCATGCTCAATACACTTTCTTACAAATATAGGCATAAACTCTTCTATTACTGTATTGTCTAGTTTTAATTGCCCCTTTTGTCTATACAGAAAATCTTCAGTACTATCAAAGATTAAGTCTACATCTATATATAATTTATAATCGTTGAGCAGGCTCACCATATTTTCTATTAGTTCATCTAAAGTATTTCCTGATGCCTCGTTAAGATTTTTTACCCACTCATCATATTTTACTAAAGCCTCTTTCAGCCTTGGTATGTCTGTTTCTGGCATTTTTGCACTATCAATAGCTGCAACTATTTTTTCTCCATGTACGCCCCTAAGCATAAGCCACCTCCGATTTTTTTACTTTCTTTGCAAACTCAATTGCTTCTTTTAATGATTCCTCATTTTTCTCTTCAGGTTTTTTTTCTTTCAGCATTTCTACCGCTATTTGTTGAGCTTTTGCGATAATTTCTTCCTCGCTAATATTCTGCATTTCTTTTGAATTCTTAAAATGCAATATATCCTCGTATATCATCGTTCCAAATCTATTTTTGAATACACGTTCTTGTTTTAGTGTCATTTCTAAGCCAAATATCTTAGTAGCTATTTCGTAGATAAGCTTACTATTACAGAACGAACATCCTAGAACTGTTGATTCTCTTCCAACTACATATATCATTCTGCTATCCTCTTTACATACTCGTATAGCTTCCTTAAATGATAATGCCATATCCATACAATACTGAATGACTGTTAAGAATCGATTTCCTCTATTTTTTCTATTTGAACCTACTTCACTCTTTGCAAGTTTTAATACATCATATCCGAGAGCTTCAACTGAGCGTCTATATTTTTGATGATAGTTTAGAACATTAATGTATGGTGGCGATGTAATTAATAAATCAGCAGTATTATCGTTTAGCCCTGTTTTTCTTGCATCTCCCTGAATTGCTTTTATCTTTTTTTCAGTATAGGGTAATGTTAATATAATATTCTTTAGCCATTCCCACTTTATATTTAACAATTCCATAGTAACGACGTTCTTAAATATATCCATTACTATTATCAATGTTGACACGACATTGTAAATGCTATCGTACTTTGTTTCGTTAACCATTTTAGTTAACTCATCAACAATATTTTCATCATTTTTTATTTTGGATATTTTATTATCTATATAATTTATAATTTTTTCTCTATCTTCGCTGGATAAATTACTTATTTCGTAAGTCTTAGCCATATAATATGCCGATGCATTTAGTTCTGTTCCATATGCTTCCAGACCTTTTCTAGCGCTTTCAGCTAATACTGTTCCAGACCCTAAAAAAGGGTCTACTACCACCATACCTTCATTAGCATATTTATTAAGCAACGCTTCAATAAATTGAGGAGAAAACTGTCCATTCCAGTTGAATAGATTAGACCTAATTTTATTCTCTATATTTAACTCGCTTTGTGATATTTCTTCTCTATTAATTGGTATCTCTTCGAATTCTTTTCTTTGCATCTATTGATTATCCTGCCTTTCAATTACCACTTCTATAACATCTTCTATCCCACAGTCTAATGCATAGCATATTTTCACTAAAGTATCTAATGAGACGTATTCATTCTTGCTCATTTTTGCAACTGCATTTGTACTTATATGTGCAATATCTTTTAACTGAGTCTTATTAATATTTTTGTCCACCATTAATTTCCATAGGCGGTTGTAACATATTAGGGCGTCTACGCTCATAATTCACCTCTCTTAGTGATTGGTCTTTTCCAATTAACGGTAGTTTATCATTTATATCACTTTATTTCAATATTTTCTTGATATATCTCAAGATTTTCTGTAGAAATCATTTTAAATCAAAAATAAGACTCCTATTTCTAGGAGTCTTACTGAACGTGTTCTCTTATTCTATTAGTACAACTTTGCACCAGCTGGGATATGATTATCAACCATAATTAAGTGCAATTCCTCATCATCAGAATCTTTAAGGTTATTAACAGCTGAAAGTAACATACCACAAGATTCAATTCCCATCATTGCTCTAGGTGGAAGGTTTGTAATAGCAATAAGTGTCTTGCCAACTAATTCTTCTGGCTCGTAGAAGCTATGAATTCCTGAAAGAATTGTTCTATCTACACCTGTACCATCATCAAGTGTAAACTGTAAAAGCTTTTTACTCTTAGGTACTGCTACACATTCCTTTACTTTTACTGCTCTAAAATCTGATTTTGAGAATGTTTCAAAATCAACTGTTTCTTCAAATAAAGGCTCAATCTTCACGTTTGAGAAATCAATCTTCTCTTCAACGGTCGCATTCTGGTCGCAATTCTGACCAAAGCCCGTCTGAGAAGCCTTATTTTCCTTCTTTGGTGCATCAAGTGACTTCATAGTTGGGAAGAGAAGCACGTCACGGATAGCCTGGCTGTCTGTAAGTAACATACAGAGACGATCAAGACCATATCCGATACCGCCTGTAGGTGGCATACCGATTTCAAGCGCATTAAGGAAGTCCTCATCTGTGTGCTCTGCCTCATCATCTCCTGCTTCTGCGTTAGCATCCTGTGCTGCAAAACGCTCACGCTGATCGATAGGATCATTAAGCTCTGAGTATGCGTTACACATCTCCCATGTATTAATGAAGAGCTCGAAACGCTCTACCTTTGTAGGGTCTGTAGGCTTCTTCTTTGTAAGTGGAGAAATCTCGATTGGATGGTCTGTAATAAATGTAGGCTGGATAAGATTCTCCTCGCAGAACTCCTCGAAGAAGAGGTTAAGGATATCACCCTTCTTGTGACGGTCCTCAAACTCAACGCCCTTTTCACGAGCGATAGCCTTTGCTGCCTCATCGTCAGCAATAGTATCAAAATCAACGCCTGCAAATTTCTTTACAGCGTCTGTCATTGTCATTCTAGCAAATGGCTTACCAAGGTCGATTTCGATTCCGTTGTAAGAAATCTTTGTAGAACCAACAACCTTCTCAGCAAGACGACGGAACATAGTCTCTGTAAGCTCCATCATACCTTCGTAATCTGTGTATGCCTGATAAAGCTCCATAAGTGTGAACTCAGGATTATGACGAGTATCAACACCCTCGTTTCTAAATACTCGGCCGATTTCGTATACACGCTCGAAACCACCAACGATAAGTCTCTTAAGGTAAAGCTCAAGAGAAATACGAAGCTTAACATCCTCATTAAGTGAGTTGTAATGTGTCTCAAATGGACGAGCTGCTGCACCACCTGCGTTAGAAACAAGGATAGGTGTCTCAACCTCCATGAAATCGCGCTCTGCAAGGAAATTACGGATTTCCTTCATCATAAGTGAACGCTTAACGAATACGTCGCGAGAATCCTTGTTCATAACAAGGTCAACATATCTCTGACGGTATCTCATATCTGTATCTGTAAGTCCGTGGAACTTCTCTGGGAGAATCTGAAGAGACTTAGAAAGAAGTGTAAGCTCCTCAGCGTGGATTGAAATCTCACCTGTCTTTGTTCTAAAAGCCCAACCCTTGATACCATAGATATCACCAATATCAGACTTCTTGAAATCCGCGTAAGACTCCTCTCCGATTGCATCTCTCGCAACATAAACCTGAATGTCACCCTTGCGGTCACGGATGTTGCAGAAGCTAGCCTTACCCATTACACGTTTGAACATCATACGTCCTGCAATGCTAACGTGGATTGGCTGAGCATCCATAATTACACGGCGCTCATTGTAATCATCGTTAACTGCCTGCTTTGCAGCCTCTTCGTCCATGCCATCTGTGTTTACTGGCTGACGACCTGCAAGAAGCTTAGCCTCGTGCTCTTCGTATAAATTTCTAGCCTCATCTGTGTGATGAGTCTGGTCAAACTTTGTAATCTGAAATGGGTCCTTGCCTGCCTCCTGAAGTGCAGCAAGCTTTTCGCGGCGAACCTGAAGTAACTGATTTACGTCCTGGTTGCCACCATTGTTCTGCTGTGCCATATTTTCTCCTTTATTATTTCATATATATTTAATTAGATTAGTAATTACATAAAAAGTCATTCAATTATAGACCTAGAAAACTCTAGGTGTCAAGGGTACATCCCTGAGAGTTTAAACCATCTGTACAAGCCAAACATCACTCTTCACCATGAAGTATCCCATGATGTTTTTGATGAGCTCCGTGCCCTGTACAAAGAAGTAAACCCAAACGATTCCAAGCCCTGTGTAATGAGCAAGAATAAATGCACATGGTGCCACAACTATCCATGTAAACACTGAGTCGAAAAGGAATGTGACAAGTGTCTTTCCACCGGAACGAAGTGTGAAATAAGAGCAGTGACTAAAGCTGCATGATGGCATCCAGATTGCAGCCACCGCAATAAATCTTGTTGCGAGAGAGCGAATCTCTGGAGCAACATTGTAAATGCGTGGGAACAATCCGCCAAAGGCAAACATAATGATTGCCATGATTGTGCAGCAAAATACGCTGAAGGCAATCATCTTATTATCTGCATCCTTTGCTTCTTCAAGCTCACCAGCTCCCAGATGCTGACCAACCACAATACTGATACATGCACCAAGCTGTATGAATACAATATTGAACAAGTTCGCAATGGTATTCGACATACTAAGTGCTGTCAGTACATTCATACCTCTGACAGAATAGCTCTGAGTAACCATACTCATGCCCGCAGCCCAAAGGACTTCGTTTAACATAAGTGGCGCGCCCTTTATAAGAATCTGTCTGAAAACATCTGTTGGAAGACCAAAGCCTGTGTATGCTCCCTCAAGATATCTATTAAGCTCTCTGTGTGAGTGAGCCCATATCAATACGATTGCGCACTCTATGTATCTTGCTATAACTGTAGCCAGCGCTGCACCTCTTACGCCCATTTCTGGGAATGGTCCAAAACCAAAGATCAAACAGTAATCCAAAACAGCATTCGTTGCAACCGCTACCATACCGGCCACCATAGGCACAACCGTCTGGCCTGTCTCTTTGATGTTAGTTGCATAAGCCTGATTAACTGCAAATGGAATAAGTCCCACAAGGATTATTCCTAAGTACTGAAGACCATACTCCAAAGCCAGCTCTGGCGAAGCGCCTTCACTTTCTGTAAGGAAAAGTGAAATTAGCTGACTACCAAAAATCTTGAAAATCAAAATTCCTACGAAGGTGGCCAGCAATGTTGCATAAAGCTTAAATCGGAAAGTGTACATGTGACCTTTGTGGTCTCCCTTTCCAAAATACTGGGCACCATAAATACTTCCTGCTGAGGCTGCACCAAATACTGCTAATGCAAATACGAAGTGAAGCTGGTTAACTGTTGCGACGGCAGAGATTGCTTCCTGTCCAAGCTGACCTACCATGATATTATCCAAAAAACTTACAAAGTTTGTAATGAAGTTTTGGATAATCATTGGAGTAGCAAGGAAAATGTATCTTCTGTAAAAAGCTTTATCACCAATAAATGTCTTTTTGAATTTTGCTAGCATTTTGTCCTCCTTTATGCAAGAAAAATGCCGCGACTCGTTTACACGAGTCGCGGCACAAAATTATCATCAATTACTTAGACTTCTTTGCTGCAAGAATCTTATATTCGAATGCACCAGCCTCAGTCTCAACTGTAACTGTATCGCCCTTCTTGTGTCCAAGAATTGCCTTACCTACTGGTGACTCGTTTGAAATCTTGCCCTTAAGGCTGTTAGCCTCTGTAGAACCAACGATTCTGTACTCTACTTCCTCGTCGAACTCTACATCAAGAAGTGTAACTGTCCAACCGATGTTAATGTTCTTTGTGTCGTGCTCGTCTGTAACTACCTCAGCGTTCTTAAGGATTTTCTCGATTTCCTCGATACGAGCTTCGATATCTCTCTGCTCATCCTTAGCTGCATCATACTCAGCGTTCTCTGAAAGATCGCCCTGCTCTCTGGCTTCCTTAATCTTCTGAGATACTTCTTTACGTTTATTGACCTTGAGATCCTCAAGCTCATCCTCTAATACTTTAAGTCCTTCGGCTGTAAGTAAATTCTTCTTTGCTTCCATGTTTTTTCCTCTCCAATCGGATGTATTTTTCAATGGATTTTACGCATAAAATCCCTATAAATCTTAGTAACTTTTTGAATTATAAGCCACACACATATTGATGTCAAGAATTCCCATATTGGTTCATAAAACTTTCAAAAAGTTTTTCTAAATCATCATATGACTCAACATTATTTATTGCCCCACGAAGCTTGCTTGCTCCCTTATATCCAGCTGTGTACCAAGCCGCATGTTTACGCATTTCTCTGATTCCCAGATAGTCACCTTTAAACTCAATCTGAAGCTTTGCGTGACGAAGCATAGTCTTAACCATTTCTTCCATAGGTGGCTTTCCTATAAGCTCTCCTGTTTCGAAGTAATGGAGAATCTGATGGAAAATCCAAGGATTGCCCTGGGCACCTCTTCCAATCATAAAGCCATCACAGCCTGTCTGCTCCTTCATTGCAATAACGTCCTTTGCATCAAGGATGTCACCATTTCCAATTACAGGAATGTTTACTGCAGCCTTTACATCTGCGATGATGCTCCAATCAGCCTTGCCTGAGTAAAACTGTTCGCGAGTTCTACCATGAACTGCTACTGCTGCTGCACCAGATTCTTGAGCCACATGCGCCATTTCTACCGCGTTAACATGTTCATCGTCAAAACCCTTTCGAATCTTAACAGTGACTGGCTTATTTATTGCCTTCACCATGCTCTCAATAATCTTTCCAGCAAGTACTGGATTTTTCATAAGAGCCGAGCCATCTCCATTGTTAACAACCTTTGGAACTGGGCATCCCATATTGATATCCAAAATATCAAAATTTCTATGTTCAATTTTTGCTGCCATAGCTCCCATAATCTCTGGGTCTGAACCAAAAAGCTGAAGGCTTACAGGACGCTCTCTCTCATCAACAGTAAGAAGGCTCTCAGTATTTTTATTGTTATATAAAATTCCTTTGGCACTAACCATTTCCATGCAACAAAGAGCTGCCCCTTGTTCCTTACATAGCAAACGAAATGGCAGGTCTGTTACGCCTGCCATTGGTGCCAAAATCAAATTGTTTTCTAAAGTTACGTTTCCAATTTGTAATTTTTCTATCATAAATTCGATTATTTCTTCTGCTTATCGTAAATAAACTTCATACCATAAAGTGTAAGGTTAGGATTGTAGATGTCGATGCATTTTGTCTCGCTTGCAATAAGGTTTCCAAGACCGCCTGTAGCGACAACCTTTACATTCTCATAACCACTTTCTTCAATCATATGCTTAACAATGTATTCTGTCTGACCAATCTGTCCGTAAACAAGTCCGGCCTGCATAGATGAAATTGTTTCCTTTGCAAGAATCTTTTCTGGCTTTTTAATCTCGATTTCAGGAAGCTTAGCAGCATCTTCCCAAAGAGCCTTAGCACTGATACGGATACCAGGTGCAGTAACGCCTGAAACGAATGCTCCGTTTGCATCCACCAAATCATAAGTGGTAGCTGTACCAAAGTCAAGTACAAGAACAGGTCCACCATAAAGCTCGTAAGCACCTGCTGCATCTACAATACGGTCAGCACCAATCTGCTTAGGATTCTCTGTTGCGATTCTGATACCAGTCTTAATTCCTGCCTCTACGATGATAGGCTGAATATCAAAGTACTTGATAATAGAGCTTGTAAGAGAGTGCATTACGTTAGGAACAACGGATGCAATAATTACATCATCAATCTTTGTGTAATCCAAATTGTTTGAACGAAGAATCTCTCGGAATGTGATTCCAAATTCATCGGATGTACGATTTATCTTTGTAGTAACACGGAAGCTTCCTAAAAGCTTCTCGCCATCAAAAACACCTAATGTGATATTTGTATTTCCAACGTCAATTGTAAGAAGCATTACATGCCCTCCCCTAGAAAAACTACTTTGTAATATGTTTCAAGAGCCTCGAAAAGCTCTGTTCTTTCTCTTTGCATTCTCTTTACTTCAAGAGCTGATCCAATTTCATCATACATGAAATCATCCTCGTTATGATCCACATCGATTCTAAGAGAACCATCCTCCTCGTAGACCATCTGGATAGTGCCACTGACTTGCTCCGTGTACATAACACACATGATCTTCAGCTCATCCTTTATCATTGGAGGAAGTCCATTGAAATCTGGATTCAAATAAAATTTTTTAGTGTAGCAACTGGCGCCACAAAGTACTACTTCTTCCATTATACGTAACCATATATTCCACGTACCGAAACTTCTCCGGTGCGGATTATCCTTTCTTCGCTGTCCACTTCTACAATTAGCTCACCCTTATCATTTATACCAAGGGCCACTGCCTCGTAGGAGTTCTCACGGTCTTCTATTCTAACACGATTACCACGATTGGCAAGATGCTTTTCGTATTCTTCCTTAAGCCCTGTCATATCCTGTGTCTCAATGAAGATATTATAATACTTTTTGAAACTATTCCATATCTCTTTTGTAAGTTCTTCTCTGTGACCTTGTCCACCACCTACTTTTTCCAGCTCTAAATCTACAGAAGTAGCTTTAAATGCAATATCTTCTGGGAAGCTACGGTTGTGTACATTTACACCGATGCCAACTACAACAAACCAAACCTTGTTATCCTTCATCTCCATCTCGGTAAGTATTCCGCAGATTTTCTTACCGCCAAGAACTATATCATTTGGCCACTTTATCTGTCCATCCAATCCGTATATACGGTACAATGCATCTCTAACTGCCATAGCAGCTACAACAGTAATCGTAGGGATGGAATCCAGCTTTATCTCCTCTGGTCTTAACAAAATGGATGTTGCTATGGAATCATGTGATGGTGATTCCCATTTTCTTCCGATACGTCCTTTTCCTGCAGTTTGCTGACCAGCAGAAATCACGAGCCCTTGAGACTCTTCCTCATGGGCTCGTGATTTAATTCTATCATTTGTTGAATCTACTGATTCAAAATATTCATATCTAATATCGTTAAGCATTTCCTAATGTTGCGTACATAACCGCTTTGATTGAGTGCATTCTGTTCTCTGCCTCATCAAAGACAATTGAACGCTCACTTTCAAATATTTCGTCTGTAACTTCCATACAGTCGATTCCGAATTTCTTATTAATCTCTTTACCGATGGTAGTATTTAAATCATGGAAAGCTGGCAGGCAATGCATAAACTTTGCATCTGAATTCGCATATTCGAATGCCTTAGCGTTAACCTGATATGGCGAAAGGTCTTTTATACGCTCTTCCCACACTTCATCAGGCTCTCCCATTGATACCCATACATCAGTATATATTACATCTGCATTCTTGCAACCCTCAGCCACATCCTCTGTAAGAGTAATTGTAGCACCAGTCTCCTTCGCGATAGCCTGGCACTTTTCTACCAAAGATGCCTCTGGGAAATACTTCTTATTTGTGCACGCCACAAAATCCATACCAAGCTTTGCACATGTAACCATAAGTGAGTTACCCATATTATAACGGGCATCGCCCATATATACAAACTTAATTCCTTTAAGTTTGCCAAAATGCTCCTTAATTGTCATCATATCAGCAATCATCTGTGTAGGATGTGACTCATTTGTAAGACCATTCCAAACTGGAACTCCTGCATATTTAGCCAAATCCTCTACGATTGTCTGCTCAAAACCACGATATTCAATTCCGTCATACATGCGGCCCAGTACTCGAGCTGTATCTGCAATAGACTCCTTCTTTCCAATCTGTGAACCTGATGGATCAAGATAAGTAACGTTTGCTCCCATATCATATGCAGCCACCTCAAAGGAAGAGCGGGTACGTGTAGATGTTTTTTCAAATATTAATGCAATATTCTTTCCTGCCATGTAGTTCTTCTGAGACTTTCCCTGCTTCTTCTCTGCCTTAAGCTTCAAAGATAAATCAATCAAACCATTGATTTCTTCAGGCGTGAAATCTAACATCTTTAAAAAGTTCTTTCCCTTTAAGTCCATAACGTACCTCCTTTGTTGTGTATAAATATTCATTGACTGTGGATTTTTATACAGTATATATTAAAAAAGCTCTTGGGTAAAGCCCAAGAGCAAATTTTTTCTAAATATTTATAAATCACATTAATAGAAGACATGGTTTCCTATTATAAGTCCATCCTTAGAACCTGCACGTCTAAAATGTACACGTCCACCAGTTGGATCCGAACCAGCCATTGCCTCCTGTGCTGCCTGAACACATGAAGCCTTTGGTCCATTTGAAATAACTGAAGACATACGTGATGTAGCGAACTGTCCCTTAGCAAATATTACATCGTGAATATTGTTTGCATATGAACCTGAAAGAACACGGTTCATAACTACAGCACCTACTGCAATCTGGCCTTCATAGCACTCATTTCCTGCTTCAATCTGAATAATTGCAGCAAGAATGGTGACATCATCAGCAGATGTGATAACTGCCTGCTTTGCTGCAGCTGCTTCTGCTGCTGCAATCTTTGCCTGCTCTGCCATAGCAGCCTGCTCAGCTGCCTTCTTAGCTGCGGCTTCCTCTGCTGCCTTCTGTGCAGCTGCCTCTTCTTCAAGAGTAACAGCCTCGCTTGTAGACATGTCTACATCTACATAATCAGCTTTAACATAACCTGTTTTATTTCCAGAAGTAACAGCTACCCAGCCCTCTACTTCCTCTGCGTCATCATTAACCTCAAGCTTTGTTCCCTTAGAAACAACCTTGACAATCTTTGAGTCCTCAGATGCCTCGCTTCTAATACGAAGACCATTAACATCTGTAGTAGCATATGTATCGCAAACATCTAATGCGTACTCGTATGCATCAATACCTGTAATACAATGGTCAGCTGAAACGAAACCATGTGCATTTCCAGACTCAATCTCGTACCAACCATCAAATACATCTACTAATGTGGCGATATCAGTTGGACGAAGCTTTCCTATAACCTGTGAAGACTGGTCAGCATCTTCTCTAATAGAAAGGTAATCACTAATATCCTTTGCCATTACCTTGTCTGACCACTCATCATAAATATCATCATCAAATTTAACCTGATCTGAAGTAGCTGCAACTACAGAAACATCTGCAGACGCATAGTTCAAATCAGAACCACCAGCTGTAAGTTCCATTGCTGAAACCGCAGAAAATACACCTGCTGTACTAGCTGGCTGAATATCAACATCTGTTGTAACCTTTCTATCTGAAGGGGCACAAACTACAGCTCCTGAGATTAAAAGTACCATGGCCACCGATAGAGCTGCTGACTGCATGGTTCGCTTGTTTAAATATTTCTTGTTCTTTGTACAGAATGAAGAAATGGTATTGCTTTTTCTAATCATAATCCTCCGCTTTTTATTTTAGCTTTTACAAAAAATACAAAATATTACAAACTTGTTACATCGCCTAATATATCATTCTTACAAAAAAAAGTCAAATTTTGGTCATTTGACTTTTAAGAAAGTCTTGATATTATAGTGTTTGTAGCCATTTTTATCATGGCTTTCACACAAAAATAATAACGAGGATTTACATATGAAAACAATAGTAATGACAGGCGGCGGTACAGCTGGTCATGTCACACCAAATTTAGCTCTTGTTCCTTATTTAAAACAAGAAGGCTACGAGATATTCTACATCGGTTCTTATAATGGAATTGAAAAGAAAATGGTAGAGAATGCAGGAATTACCTATTATGGTATCTCATCTGGAAAGCTTCGTCGCTACCATGATTGGAAGAATTTCACAGACCCATTCAGAGTAATCAAGGGGTTCGCTGAAGCAAATCAGCTTCTGAAGCATCTCAAGCCTGATGTGGTATTTTCAAAGGGTGGTTTCGTTTCTGTCCCTGTTGTTATGGCTGCCGGTCGTCAGCACATCCCAGCCATCATCCATGAATCAGATATGACTCCTGGTCTTGCAAATAAGCTTGCAATTCCTTTTGCATCAAAGGTTTGCTGCAACTTCCCTGAGACGATGAATTACCTTCCTGAGGGTAAGGCAGTTCATACTGGTTCTCCTATTCGTCAGGAGCTTTTCACAGGTAATAAGGAAGCCGGACTTTCATTCTGCGGTTTTAATAATGAAAAGCCTGTTCTTCTCATTATGGGTGGAAGCATTGGCTCTCGCTTCATTAATAATGCTGTTTGGGATTCTCTTGATTCTCTTCTTCGAAATTTCCAGATTGTGCATTTGGTTGGTAAAGGAAATATCAACAAAGATATGGAGGGAAAAGCTGGTTATCAACAATATGAATTCATCAGTGAACAGCTTAACGATATCTTTGCTATGACAGATATTATGATTAGCCGCGCAGGTGCTAATTCAATCAGTGAGATTTTGGCTCTCAAGATTCCTAATATATTGATTCCGCTTTCTGCCAAGGCTAGTCGCGGTGATCAGATTCTTAATGCTGCAAGCTATGAAAAACAGGGTTTTTCAACTGTTCTTCAGGAAGAAGAGCTTACTGGTGAGCTTTTACTATCAAGCGTCAATAATGTATTTAAAAATCGTGATGCGATTATAGAAAAAATGGCATCCAGCAAATTACTGGACGCCAATAAAGTTATTATGGATTTAATTAAAAGCTCAGCTTCTTAACTATTTCTGCTGTTTCAGCATCGCTAACTGTCAGGTGATCCCACTCTTTGATGGCTCCATCACCAGCAGTTCTAGGAATAACATGTACATGATAATGGTGAACTGTCTGTCCGGCAGCTTCACCATTATTTTGTAAGATGTTAATGCCATCACAACCCAATTCCTTCATCATCTTATTTGCAATCTTCTTTGCAAGAGGAAGTACCTTTGCAGCCACCTCATCATCAATCTCAAAGATATTAGCGAAATGATTCTTAGGTAGAATAAGTGCATGTCCCTTTGTAGCAGGGGATGCATCAAGAATCACCTTGAAATCATCATCCTCGTAAATAGAGTTTGTTGGAATATCTCCATTCGCAAGCTTACAGAAAATACAATTGTTGTCCTTCATTACATTATCCTCCATTTATTTAATTGAATGTAAATATCTCATCAAGGGTTCTAAGGGTTCTAAAATTACCCTTAGCCGTCATATCTCCAACTGAGAAAGCTCTTTGGAAGGTCTCTCTTCCGGCCACTATGTTATCCATAATATTGCCATTGAGCTTCATATATACATCAATGTTTTCCTCTTTGCCGTAGTGGCAATCTATCTGCTCTCCTGAAATGCCAAGGAAAAGCGGTTTTTCTTTACCATCAATCATAAAGAGGTATTTAGCTGCAAATTCCGGATTCCCTTTAAAGTGAATCTCGAAATCGTTTATATATTCGTTTGTGCCATCTTCCTGCTTTTTGCCCATCATATCCCTGAACATGCTAGTAAGATCTGCAATATCTGCCTTCTGAGTCTGAACATATTCATCATCAGAAACAAATTTTGAAAGCTGCTCCGTCTCCTGTGGAGAAAGTTCTAGCTGCTGCGTGCGTAATATACTTCTGGTAACAGCCTGATTACTTGTAGGAAGCCCCTTTGTATGCTGGGAAATAGTCCTGTAAAGGGTCTCCACTTTCTTTTCGATGATGTGGGCGTACTCAGTATTCTCTCTGAATTCCTTTACATCCTCCACATATCCGCAGAAGCCTGAGCATGGCAGTCCTCCAAGAATTTCCCATGCATTCTCAAGTGTAACCATGGCTTCACGTTCACCATATGTGGTGGACATAACCACTGGCTGCATGTATGTGGTGGCAAGAGCGGTTTTATCAGCATAGAGCCAGCACGCATCCAAAAACTGATTCATGTATCCGCCGATTCCCAACCATTCTACTGTGGTGGCAAGAATAATTCCATCTGCATCCTTCATAGTCTGTGGAAGCATGGAGATTGTATTTTTCTGCTCGTAGATTTTGTAAAGATGAACCTCTACCTGGAGCTCGGTAAGCACCTGCTCCATCTTGTTGATTACATAAAGTGTAGGGTCCTCAAGTAGACCTCTACCGCCATAGTAAATGTTTACCTTCATAATCGCCCCCCGCGAACCTTCTCTCCCCTAATTTTTAGTATAGGGATTTTTCTCCTCAAAATCAACGGAACCCTTATGGCAGCGTAAATTTGTTCTCGGAAATCACAGAAAAGACAATCCCTGTGTGTTTGTGATAAGAATTAGATTTGTGACTATCTTACTCTTTTTATCTTTTAAAAGGAAGCCCTGCTCCGCAGTCCTTTGATTAATGTTTAATGCCGTACTTTTTTGTACGACAAATAATCCTTCTTTTGCTTGTTGATATTTTATCTGCCTTGAAATGGGTGTCAAGGACAACTCCTTCGGTGCAAAGCATCCTTGACTCCCATTTCTGGGCAGATACACTGTAATCAAGCAAATGAAAGATTAGGTCTGTGCATAGCACTTTTAATCAAGTCAAC
>NZ_FQYQ01000029.1 GCF_900141825.1 Pseudobutyrivibrio xylanivorans DSM 14809
CGATTCTTAATATATGAGTAGAGGCTTTTATAGTCTCTGCTCTTTATTTATGATGAAGGTGATTGGTCTGACGGAATCTTCGATTGGGACACCACGCCCGGAGACAAATGTGTCAGCCCGCCTTCATCGTTCTACATTCGATTCAGCAAGTTGGGAAAGTATTTCTCCCGTTTAACTAAAGAATATGAGTGAACCATGAAGAGCCGGATCCAATCAATATAAATCGAAAGGAGATACTCTCTATGATTGCTGTTGGTATTGATGTTTCAAAATCCAAAAGCACAGTTGCCATCCTCAATGGAGATGGTAGTATCCGTGCTAAGCCTTTTGATGTTCACCACGTCGCTGATGATTTGCAGGCATTAGTCAACTACATCAAAGGAACTTCTGAACCCCCGACCATACTTATGGAGCCCACCAGCCACTATCATTATCCACTCCTAAAAGCCTTTCAGGAAGCGGATCTTTCTGTTTGTCTAATCAATCCCTACCAGATGAAGAAATATGGCGATACCGAGCTTCGGAAGGCGAAAACGGATAAAAGGGATGCCCTACGGATTGCTCAGTATGCTCTCGAAAAATCTTACACATTGGTTCCTTACACTCCTACTGATCAAAAGTATGAAGATCTTCGTTTTCTTTCCAGGCAATACACCCAGAGGATATCAACCCTTACAGTTGCCAAAGTACAACTACTCAATCTTCTGGATGAAACGATGCCAGGTATTACGACTATCCTTCCTCTTAAAAGCCGGGATCCCGACAACTGCGTTCTTCTGCGCTTCATTAAGCGTTTCAAGTCCTTTGACGTGATCCGAAAGATGGGTAAATCGCGTTTCCTTGACAGCTATCAGGTCTTGGTCAAAAAAACGAAAGATTATTATGCCGGTGCCAAAGGATTGGCCATCTATGAACTCGCCCTTAACAGCATTACAACGCGCGGTGAAAACCCTTTGTCATCCATGGCTCAGGATCAGTGTGTTGATCTTGTATCAACGTCGCAGAAAGCTGCTGATGAGATCAACCTGCAAATGAGAATCATCGCAGAAACCATACCGGAATATAAAGTGCTGCGTTCCATGGCTGGCGTAGGTGACCGGCTCGGCCCCATCATACTCGGAGAAATCGGTGACGTACGCCGTTTTCACAGTGGAAAAGCGCTCAATGCTTATGCCGGCAATGATGCCCCGCCGTATCAGTCCGGACAGTTTGAGAGCCGGAATCGTCACATCTCTAAACGTGGCAACCCGGCTCTCAGAAAAGCTTGTTTCGAGGTTATGCAGGCTCTCAAACTGACAAAACCTCAGGATGATCCTGTATACCTTTTTCTGCTCAAAAAGGAACAGGAAGGGAAACCCTACAACGTAGCCAAGATGGCTGCCGTCAATAAGTTCCTGCGGATCTACTACGCTCGTGCAATGGAGTTGTACAAGTAAATCCGTCCGCCTTCATTATAGCCGTAAACTGCCGGCCTGCAACAGCAGGTCTTATTAAGGTTACTCTTTTTCTGTTCTCAAAGTGCTCAAGATCTCCAAAAATCAGCTTGACAAACATTAGCAAGATTTGTCTTAGTCTATTATCCTGAAAGTTAATCTATTCAGAAATACTTAAATTTTTTCTTTGTAGCAACTGTTTGTAATTATACCTATATCTACCATCCTGTACAATATTATGTGCATAAAACAAGGGCGTTTTCACGCCCCTGCCTATTGCACTATCAGTTATTCGTCTCTCAGGTCTTAGATTATTCCTATTAAGATTTGGACTTTGCTGCTCCTTCCTCTGATCAACTATCGCCTGGCTTTCTCTTAGCTTTTGCATTGACCAGTTTTAAAAACTTCTTATCATTCATTTGCTCATTAGTTACATAATCCCCATCACAGAACAGTGCATATGTGGTAATTGGTGTTGGAGCATTCTGAGCCTGATCTCTGGTCTCTATTCTGATCGCTCTAAACGGTATTCCATTGTTCTTAGCAGTCTCTTCCAAAACAGGCACATACTTGGCATTAAATGGGCACTGATTCGTGTAATAAAGCACGTATCCTTTTTCATCGATACGAGGATACTTTGCACATTCCTTGAAGCATGGTGTTTCAACACTTTTTTCAAAAGACAGATACCACAGCTGGATTCCATTATCGGCTTCATCACAAACTTGAAAGCCTTTGAATGCTAGAAACTTTGGATCAGAAAGGAATGGCTTTTTCTTAGCAGCAGATAATATGCAAATTCCCTTCTTCCCCTTTTCCTTACTGTCCTTTATGCACTCATTAAGAAGATCACTTGAATATCCATGTCCCTTTAAGGAACCTGAAACCCACAGACAATCGATATACATATATTCCGGTGCATTTATCGGATTCCACGCATACTCTGCCGGGATATATTCAATAAAGCATTTACCGCGTTCGACACTCTTTAAGAAAACAAGCCCTTCATCAAATCTGTCAGCAAGCCAGGCTTTCTTGGATGAAACCTGTATATCTTTATTGTTTGATATAGCACAACAGATGTGTTCTTCTTCAAGATTATCCTTGGATACTCTTATATACTCCATCTTCAGCTCTCCTTTCTAATAGGATGTCTTATAACCGTCTTAAGCTTCTCTGGCACCACTTTCCTTGCATCGCTAAGGTAAATCTCTATCCTCAACAAACAATCCAAAACCATCAAGTCTCATTTTCATTAGCCCTCCTTGTAAATCGTCGCCATTTTCTGTACCATCTTTGAAATCTGCCTCCTGACTTCTACCGGCTCAAGCACTTCTGCTTTATTTCCAAAGGTCATTATCCATGTGATCAAATTATCTGAGTCCGTGTAATCCGCAGTAAACATAAGTCTACCATCCTCTGTTTCCGTAAAACAGTTTGGTCCGAATTCCTCCACCAGACGCCACTTTACATCCTTTGAAAACAGCGCTTTTACCTTGATTCCACCAGGAAATATCTTTTCTGTAGACAGATCAGGTAATGGAGCGTTTCTGCAGACAAATCCTTTATCCGTTTCAACCACTTTAACCATGCGGTTTAATTTAAATAGACGATAATCTTTGCGCTTTTGACACCATCCATAGACATACCAGCTGCTCCACTTAAACACTACATAATATGGCTCAATAGTTCGTTTTCCTTCTCCCGCCTGAGCATAATAGTGGAAGGTCAAAAGATGCCTGTTTTCTATCGCATCCTGAATAGTAGATATCTTTGGAGCCAGCGATGTCTTGTACCAAGAAGACAGGTCGATAAGGACAGAATCCCTACCGCTGATAAACTCCGAAGAACCTGCCTGGAGCTTCTCCATAAGCTGCCCATAATATCCGCTTCCACTAACACTATCAAGGCTTCGTAGTCCCGCCAGGATCATCTGCATGTCACGGGATGTCAAAAGAGTCCTATCCATCTTATAGCCATCCATGATGCTTATACCGCCTCCAACTCCCTGGGTCGTTTTGATTGGTATTCCTGCCTGACAAAGAGTCTCAATATCTCTGTTTATGGTTCTTCTAGACACCTCGAAATGCTCAGCCAGCTCCGGAGCTGTCGTCACCTCTTTTTGCAAAAGAATTGATAGTATGCCGATCAGTCTGTCTATCTTCATTTGATTACCTTCTATGATTATAATACAAGCACAAACACGTCATCTATATGTCATGTTTATATTCTACACTACTTTAGACAACAAAAAAACCACAACCAGATGGTTGTGGTTTTCTGAAATCTGCAATAGCAGATGATTATCTCTTTCAGAACTTTTTCATTGCCTCACTTCTCATAAGCTTATTCAGTAATACTTATTGTTACGTTAACGTCCCCGGAACCAAGCCTTTTTTTCATTTCTTCCGCAGATGTATTTTCAATATGCCCGAGCTTTGTATAAGCCCAGCTATTTGAACCGTAAAACACTACCAGCTGATTACCTGAATACAAAACAATGTCCCCTGCACTTGTAGTCATCTGCTTATCATTCCTTGGAATAGACTGACCAATAGAGCCAACCTGCTCAAAGTCGCCATACATAGACATATCAATGATGATAGGTTTATCTTCAGCCAGATTCTTCAGAGCTTCTACTGATTCATTTTCTTCCCAGATTACCTGCATCTCTTCATCATTTATAAAAAGCTTAAGCATATTTTCCGTCGACCTTTCATCATTAGTAATTACGTCTTCTTCATCCTTTAAGTGATCTTCCGTTGCCGTATTACTGTTCGTTTTAGCCTGTGTATTCTCATTATATCCACATCCAGTAAAGAGGGTTACAGCCATCACACATAATGCTGTAAGCGCTTTACCTGTATTTTTACAAAAGAGATTTTCCAAACTCATACACCTCCCGCTTTTCCTCTTCTTTGCCTTCTGCTTCACACATGTCATCTTTCCTTATTTAAGATATTCATTAAAGAAGCTCTCAAGTTTATCAAACGGAATATAATCCTTATCTCCTCCATCATACAGATCTGTATGAACTGCATCTGGAATGATCATCAGTTCTTTATTATCAGCATATTTGCTGTCCTTTATCATGTCGGCATAAGCGTCTTTACTGAAGTAGCAGGAGTGAGCCTTCTCGCCATGTACAAGAAGCACTGCACTTCTGATTTCATTGCTGTATTTAAGGATTAGCTGATTCACGAAGGATTCACAGCCTATCACATTCCATCCATCATTGGAATTAAGGGAACGGGCATGATATCCGCAATCAGTTTTGTAGTAATCAAAATAGTCTTTTACAAAGAAAGGTGCATCTGCAGGTAGAGGATCTACAACACCTCCCGCGCGCTTATATTCTCCATTCTTTAAATCTTCAAGACGCTGAGCGCACAAAGCCTTTTTCGCTTCATATCTCTTTTCTTCACTGTCATCGGCATCAAAGTAACCTTTTGCATTAACTCTTGTCATGTCATACATAGTCATTGCAGCTGTAGCTTTGATTCTTGTGTCAAGAGCAGCTGTATTGATAGCCATTCCGCCCCATCCGCAGATTCCTATGATTCCTATTCTTTCCGGATCTACCTTTTCATTAAGTGAAAGAAAATCAACTGCAGCCATAAAATCCTCTGTATTGATATCAGGTGATGCCATATATCTTACGTTGCCGCCTGACTCTCCTGTAAAAGAGGGATCAAAGGCTATTGTAAGAAATCCTCTTTCTGCCATAGTCTGAGCGTATAATCCTGAACACTGCTCCTTAACAGCTCCGAAAGGTCCTGATACTGCAATAGCCGGAAGCTTGCCATCTGTATCCTTTGGTATATACATATCTGCCGCAAGAGTTATCCCGTAGCGATTTGCAAATGTCACCTTGCTGTGTTCTATCTTCTCACTCTTTGGAAAGGTCTTATCCCACTCTGTTACTAAATTAAGTTCTTCTGTTCTGATCATCATTTGATACCTCCGTCATCTCTGCTTCATTTCGTTTTCGATTTTTCTTAGCATGAAATCCATGCAGTCAACTTTTCTTCCACATTCGTGGTACTCGTCCATGGCTCGGCATCTTTCTTTTTTCAGAAGCCTTACCATTTCATCGATACTGCCTGACTCAAATCTTTCCAAGATAGTGTCTGTTGCCTCATTACAGCATCCCGCATCTGAAAGGCTTTGCTTTAGATATTCTTTATCCATGAGTATTCCTTATTTCCATGTAACTATTTCACTTACAATTCTATTATATGAGCTTGTAAGATTTTTTGCTAATAGTTATAATGAATATCATATTATTCCATTTTGGCATATCATTCAGCAATGAGCAGTGCAGGAAAGGAATCACCATGGAAATCAGGACTTTACGATATTTTTTAGCTGTAGCAAGAGAAGAAAACATGAGCAGAGCCGCTGAGATACTGCATGTGACTCAGCCAACTCTATCCAAACAATTAAAATCATTGGAAGAAGAATTGGGTAAGAAGCTATTTACAAGGCACAGTTTCAGTATAAAGCTGACAGAAGAAGGAATTCTTCTCAGAAACCGTGCAGAAGATCTTGTGAGCATGGCTGATAAAATCGAGCAGGAATTTGTTTCACTTGATGACATAAGCGGAGGCGATCTTTACCTGGGACTTGCAGAATCTTATCAGCTAAGATTCCTTGCAAGAGCAATCAAGACCTTTAAAGAAAGCTATCCCAATCTCCATTATCACATCACAAGTGGTGATACAGAGCAGCTATCTGAAAAAACAGAAAAAGGGCTTCTTGATTTTGTTGTTCTGGTTGAGCAGCCGGACATCAGAAAGTATGAATATATAGAATTTCCACAGGCTGATACCTGGGGACTTATCATTCCTGAAAATGACCCTCTGGCAAAAAAGGAATCCATTCGTTTGGATGACCTGATAGGATTACCTCTTTTCTGCTCAGATCAGGCTTGGAACGGAGATATAAAGAAATGGGCCGGGAGCAGATTTTCAGAGCTACAGCTTGAAGGTTCTTTCCGTCTTTCCTACAATGGCTCTATTTTCACAATGGAAGGTCTTGGGTATCTTCTCACATATGATCACCTTATTGATACATCAAAAAACAACGGCCTTGCATTCAGACCGTTGTCTCCTAAGCTTGAAAACAAAATATATTTCGCATGGAACCGCTATCAGGCATTTACACCTATAGCAGAAAGATTTTTATCGCACCTAAAAGTTCTAGTGTTATAACCCATCTTTTTGGACTACTAACCTCGACAATCACTCATTAAGTGAAGGCAATACTTTTTGCTCAATAAATTCAACTCTGTCAAAGATTCTCGGCTTAAATGTACCTGTCATTCCAACCGATACATTTTCCTCTTTGTTTACATAGATAATATTTCCGCTGTCACCAATTGCCGCATATACATCTTTGTCATCGTAAGGCTTATACCATAAATATCCATAGTTCATGAAGCCAAAGCGCTCACCAAGCTTAATATGTGGTGTCAGCATGTCTTTTATATATTCTTCTGAGATAATTCTTTTCCCATTATATAAGCCACTGCCTAAAACCATCGCCCCTATCGCAGCCATGTCTCTTGCCGACATGCATAATCCCCAACCCGCAGTAACGCAGCCCCGAGGGTCGCTGTACCATTCATATTTCCTTGGATTCTTATTCATGAAAAAATCAAACTGATCTTCTTTGGAGCTGTCTCCATGCGCTATTCGCTCAGGAAGGTTCAACGGCACAAACAGATTATTGTTGGCAAAATCTATACACTTCTCGTCGGCTGCCTTCTCGATTATCCCTGCCAAAATCTGAATACCAAGCGTAGCATATCTGAACTCACCTGTAATTCCGCTACGTCCTCCGAGATAATCAAGGATTGCAAGCGTAAAGTCCGGGGAAGTACATACCTTCTTCCAGGGTTCTGACCTGCCTTTATAAGGAGCTGTCATAGTGAGCAGATGCCTGATTGTGACATCATATATGGTCTTCTCTCCACGCTTTACAATGTAATCAGGGAAAAAATCTATCACCTTTTGATCCAGGTTTTTGATATATCCCCTGTCCAAAGCAATCCCTGCCAGTAATGCCATAATACCTTTCGTCACGGAATTGACATTCATCGCATCTAGAGTCTTGAACCCATGCCAACAATCATCAAGTACCACCTCATTGTCTTTAATGGCATAAATCTGGCATATGTTACTCTCGTTTCCGGTGCTTTCAGAAACGTATTTATGAAGTTGTTCTTTCGTCATTAAAAAACCTCCTCTTAGGAATGATTCGGACGTCCTAAGAAAAGGCTAATATGATTAAAAATTATTTTCAAGAAAAATCTTAAAAATCTTTATATTCTGGGATATCATTTCAAAGGATAATCCCAGAAACCACCTGTATGAAAGTTTTCATTACCCAATGGTTTTGCTGTCAGTTCGAAGACAACACATCCATCTGGGCACACAACTGTTTTGGAGTATTTCCCATCTCCACCAACTTTGGTTAGATTGCCACCACTTCTTACTGTTCCAACACTTTAAGATCAGATCTCTCATATTTGTTTTGACCTTTGAGGCTTTTCTTATACTTCCAGCATCTTATAGCATCATCCAGCGAAGCACCTTTGTTATCTGCAAAGAAATCCCTGATATAGGTATTATACTCAAACTGCTTTCCAATAACGGTCTGCCCCTGCTTTGTTGTTCTTTTGATCTCATAATAAGCATCAATGGCATCACCATATGTTTTCCCGGAATTCGCTTTGAGCCATTTTTGAAATGTCACATTGAAAGAAAACGACTCCCCTATTTTGCTCTTAAAAAAGGCTCTATGAACCTCCGAACAAATAATGTTCTCTTCAATTTTACTGGCCTCTGTTATAGTGGTTATCTTTGCCTTTCTTTTAGTAGATGCTGTCCCCGATGAATTCTTGATTTTCCCCGTATCAAGATAGTATGCAATCCTCTCAGTAAGCTCTTGTTTTCCGCCGGAAGCAGGCAACCCGTTATCGTGGCAGAACTTTACAAGTTCTTCCTTCAGGTAATAATATTCAAGAAAATCTTGTCTCTTTAATCCCAACGTTAGTGTAGGTCTTTCAGACATACTGTCCTCCAATATCTTCCGATTTATTGTTCCCATTTTTCCTACTTCCTTAGCACATTTTACTGAAATTAATCTTACACAGAGCACATCATCTGAAGGTCAAATGGTTCTTCTTCAGCAATTTCTTTTATTGGGTTAACTGTCAAATCACTCCCCATCGCTCTGTAAAACGCAATCGTCTCCTCTGAAGAGCAAGCAGATATGTACAAAGCTTCCGCACCATTTTTTCTTGCTTCATCTTTTCCTACTTCAAATAATCGTCTGCCGATGCCTTGACCTCTACATTCAGAAGATACCTGCATCATATCAAGAATCATATATCGACCTTTTAGCTGTTTTAATAGTCCTATAAAACCAACAACTCTATCATTTTCTAATGCAATGTATGTAATATATTCATCACTGCTTATTTGCTTGGCTACTGAACGTTTTTTATTTAAATCCCAATCTTCGGTATATTTGCATTCAATCAATATATATTCCCCGTCAATTCTGCGATATACCTTATTTACATCCTGTTTTCTGTTATATGAATCCAATGAATTTATAGAGAAATTCTTTTCTGATAATAATTCTATTTTAATCAAATAATAAATCTCCTTGCTTCTAGACATTTATACGATTGAAAATATATATTAACTTTTTTCTATCAATTCTTTTGCATAATCCCTCTTATTTAGTCGTTCGTATCATTCTGACTTCCACAATCGGAGAACCCAGTTTTATTACTTCTTCTCGTCCATCAATACAAAAGCCACATTTTTCATAAAACTTGATTGCACGCTTATTATCCTTAAGTACCCAAACTGCCACCGTTTGGTAATCGAGTTCACCCAAACCGGCTTGCATAAGTGCCTTGCCAACACCGGTACCACAGTATTCTTCCAATACATAAATTGCAAAAATCTCGCCAGTCTCAGTTAGTTCTTCATCATGGTATTTTCCATAACCCACAAATCCAACTACCTGATTGCCATCTTTTGCAACTATAAGATTATCAGGCCACTTGAAAGCAATTTCTTCACACTTTGCTAAAGTCATTGAATCCAGATAGCTTTGATCCACTATTCCTTTATATGCATCCTGCCATGACTTCCAATGAACATAAGCTTTCCCTTTAATCTCTTCATCAGATTCCATTTTCTTTATCTCAATGCCCATATTCAATCTCCGATGTACCTTAGTCTATTATGCTGAAAGTTAATCTATTCAGAAATGCTTAAATTTATACTTTGTAGCAATTGTTTATAATTATACCCATATCTACCATTCTGTTCAATATTATGTGCATTAGTCTTGTCCCACCATTCCTTGAATGTTTTGAAGGCTTTCGCACACAAAAAAGACCCGGTACATTGTACCGAGTCTTCTGAAATCTGCCGAAGCAGTGATTATCTCTTTGAGAACTATTAATGAAGTGAAAGTGCCGTATTTTAGGCATTTCTCCTTCAAGTTGCTGTTTACCTGTTGCGTATGGTAGAAAGCTCAGGGCTACTGTATGCGGCTGGTGGCAACTTTGTTATTCTTTATTGTCAAACCATTTAGGAACTTTGTGGGATAATCTCACAAGACTACCATCTTTGTAAATTGCAAATCTTCTAAAATCTTCTGTGTTATCATATACCGCAACAAGATTACAAAGAGGAAGAACTCGCCAGAAAGCTTCTAATGATGCGATATATCTTCTTTCGATATCTGCCTCAGCTACTCCATGTCCACCTTGTGATACTCTTTTTGCAACACGCTCTTTTGCAATTTCAACACTATCTAATCCAATATAATGCATTTCAATTAAATAGCCATTCTCTTTTGCCATTGTAATATTTCTGATCACCGAATTGCCACACAATGTAGTTTCTTGGTTAAAGCTTGCTCCCTTTTCAATATATGAGTTAAGAAGCGAAACTGCTCTTTTCCCAGCTTTGAAAATATCAGCCAGACTCTTCCAATCTCCTCCAGATTCCTTAAGTATCTCATCCGCATTTACTCTGTTTTCACATTTAAGATCCGGATCAAGCTGATATAACGTAGATTTACCTGCGCCATTAACTCCCGCAACTATAGTAAACTTTTTCATCTACTCAAAAAAGATTCCTTTCAACAACTTCTTTTTGCCTTCTTTGTAGTAAAAAATCTCCTACCATCTCATAGAAATCTTTTTCTTCTTCAGTCTCACTCTCAAGAACAAGCTGTAAAGTATCCTTAGGATTTAATTTAGCTATTTCTTTATAGATATCACTATATTTTTTTACATCACACATAGACGTACCTCGTAAATCAAAGCTCAACACAAAAGTAAAATAGCCAAGCTCCACGCTCGGCTAGGTCCCAAGTGATATTCGCACCTGGCAACTCTGTTATTGATATAATAGCATATTTATAGGCTTTTTCAAGTTTCCTCCAGAATTCTCAGTCCTTCCTTATAATCCTGTCCCAAAACTTCCTGTGTCTTTTGGAAGTCATACTTCTCATGTAGTCTGTCATGAACCTTTAAGAACGCCTTCTTTCCGTATTTCCTTATATATAATGCCTGAGCCTTTGCTGCATTTGCTCCGTCATTTGATGGAATATAGAACCCTTTATTGCAATTTTCGAGCTCATCACACTCATAACATCCGTCCAAATCTTTTTCCTTACAGCATTTCACATTCGGACATATTCTGTCCTCAGCACAGGTGGCAAAAGAGCAGACATTGTACTTCGTTCTGCAGGATCCGCACCACTCTGAAAGGAAACAGTGATTACAGGAAAAGCCACAATAAGCAATAGGATCAACACCCTTTCGTGCTATCTTGCAGAGTTTATTCTTGATGCGGCGCATGGCTTCGATATGCATGATCCAGTGACGGCTAAATGGCATCTGAATCAGTCCTTTTATATCCTTTCCGCACCAGTAATCAATCAGCCAAAAGGCCTTCTCATTCTCACTGACACATTTACTGCGGATAAGTTTTTCCTTTACATCGCCGCCGAATTTTTGCTTTAAATCCTTGTATGTCAGATTTCCAAGAATCTGATCCGTAGACTCCTTTACAGCTTTTACATACAGATATAGTTCTTTAATATTCAGTTTTTCTGAAAACTCTGCAATCTCGTTTCCCTGAAGTTCATTACCCGTAGTAATAATAGGTGCACCAATGCGATTATGAAAGTCATGTGTAAAAAGGATTTGACTATCCCCTGCTATCATCTCATGGGCAACTATATCTTCAATCCTGAAAATATGCCAGATAGAATAGGCAAGGGTTTTACTGTGATATCCATCTGCACCCGCAAAAGGCATTTTGGCAAAGGCCTCATCCGGATATCCACTCACAATCTGTGTGATCTGCTCAAACATTTCCTCACGGAAAGCCAAGAGCTTCTGAATAGCATCTTTAAAGGTTGCTTCCTTCGTCATCAATTTCTGTATTTCTTTATTGTTTTCTGACCATGATTTGTCCATAATCTATCTTCTCTCATCGGTTAATCCGGCATTATTATTCCATATTGCTTTCTTACATTTTAATAAAGTCATATCAAAATAGGCAAGCCTTATCCTTAATCTTTAAGCCCAAAAGTGGACCACTAACCCCGTCCCCCTAGTCCACTTTCGGGCGCAAAAAAAGACCCGGTACATTGTACCGAGCCTTTGAAATCTGCAACAGCAGATGATTATCTCTTTGAGAACTTTTTCAATGTCCTAAGTGCTGTGTTTGTGGCATTTCTAGGACGAGTTGCTGTTTACCTGCTGCGTACGGTAGAAAGCTCAGGGCTACTGTATGCGGCTTGTGGCAACTTTAATAACCGCGATTAAAAATAATACTCTGATTTTACTTTCTACTCATTAAATCTTTGTCTGTCTTTTGTAAGATTATCTTCCGATAATTCGCATCGAGCCATGCGTTGGGATAACGGTCAAAGCTTTTTCATCATCCAACACGCATCCATGTAAGACCCGTCTGCATATTTCATGTTGTCAGGAAAAATCCCATATTTTTCAAATCCCATTTTTTCATATACAGTAATTGCATTTTTATTCTCGACCATTACTTCCAGTTCAGCCTGTTCATAGCCTACTTCCTTTGCCACATTCAAAACCGTTTGAAGCATCGCCGTTCCTATTCCGCAGCCACAGTATTCTTTATAAAGAGCTATTGCAACATCGCATCTATGCCTATATCTTTTGTATGGTGCAATGCTCATAAGAGAACAATTTCCTATATGCCTCCCATCGATTAAGGCAATAAGCATTAGTTCGCGTTCTGCATCTATTTTTGCTTGCAGGAACTTTTCTTCATTCTCTTTTGTTATCGTGATTTCTTCAGGTTCCCTGATTAGATAAGGAGTTTCTGCGCTTGTTACCTTCAAATACTTGATCAAATCATCGGCATCCTCTGGTCTAGCATTTCTTAGTATGATTGTTCTCCCAAGCTTGTCCTTAATAGATATTTCTCCAAATACCATTTTCTATATCTCCTCACAATTTATACTGCAATACAATTTCTATTATATGCAAATTCTATACCGTTCAAGATTTACATTATCGCACTCCAGGTATTTTGTCTCAATATATTCTCCACCATTAGCCAAAATAGTCTTCCTGCTTGCAATATTCGTTGGCACACAACTAACGTATACTTCCTTAAATCCAAAAGCCGTTAAAAAATCAAGAGACTTTGCAAGCATTCTTTTAGCATATCCTTTTTCCCTTTCTGATGGCCTAACAGAATAGCCAACATGACCTGTGAAGTCTTTCATACGCTGGGTTAAAACGTTGTGAACCTGCATACAACCTACCATTTTCATATCGGATTTCCTAAATACCATAAGGACATTGCCCCAGGCACCATGTTCATCTGCAACTCTGCTCGGATTCGCCCAGCCTATACAATAGTCTACATATTCCTTTGGATCAGGCATTCTTTTCATAGAAAAGCATCCATCAAAACTTGAATCCACATCCAGCATTTCCTGCCTATAAGCTGTGATTTCGTCTGCAAAAACCATTGAAGGTTCTATAAAAAGAAGTTCGTCGTCAGCGGTAGTTTCCTTTCCAAAAGTATATTCAAGAGAAAACTTCTCGCATACAACTCTGGATTCTTCCGTAAATTCAATTCCGTCTTCCTTCGCTTCTTCTTCAAAAAACTCCTTATGCACCTCTCTCCAGTATTTAAGGGATCTATCACCCTCTCCTTCAGAATATGCGTGATAAGGAGGCACTTCATTAAACTTTCTTATGTATACATCGTAGTTTTTTATAACGCATACAGCTTCATTCTTACTATTTAACAAAACGCTGTAATCACCTGCCTTAGGAAGCTCATCAAGAGCATCTTCTGCTTCGTATGCATCATAGAGACTAGCTGTGCCAAACTTCTTTCCCGCAAGGACTAGTCGGAGAAGGTCATCTCCTTCTTCATCTTCGCCAAAGCTCCACGCTTCATAAGGGGTATTTATATCTATTCCTTTTTTGGAGCAATATTCTGTCCATAACTGTTCTGCCTTCATTTTTCCTCCATAAAAAAGCTATCATTGTACATTATTCCGCAATAATCTATTCAGAAATACTTAAATTTTTTCTTTGTAGCAATTGTTTATAATTATACCTATATCTACCATCCTGTTCAATATTATGTGCATAAAACAAGGGCGTTTTCACGCCCCTGCCTATTGCACTATCAGTTATTCATCTCTCAGGTCTTATATTATTCCTATTAAGATTTGGACTTTGCTGCTCCTTCCTCTGATCAACTATCGTCTGGCTTTCTCTTAGCTTTTGCAAAATGCTTGTTTTAGCCTTTTCAGCTACCTCAGGCTTCTTGGTCTTATCCCACCATTCCTTGAATGTTCTGAAGGCTTTCGAGACTAGTTTTCCCAGTGTGGTCTTAGGATTTTCGAGTGTTGCGTATCTCATGAATTCCTTTTTCATTTCTGTATTTACCACTGAGTCCACATATTGGTTAACTGTGCTTTCAATGTCCTCCTTCATTTCTTTAGCCGTTCCGTCCAGAGCTTCAATCTGTGTCTCCTTCTCCTGGCACTTATCTTCCAGCTTTTCATATTCTTGCTGCTTTAGCCTTAAGTAGAATTCTTTTGAGAAGTCGCTATTCCTTCCTTTTTCCTTTGGCTTTAAGGTTTCATCTCCAAAGATCTCCGGGTGGTCTATCATCTGATGCTCTACAAAATCGTGCATTAGATCTTGTATTTTTTCTAGTCTCTCCTGATCAAACACTTTTGTTTTTGCCACCTGTTTGCTTAGTCCTCGTTTGTATCCTGTTGCTACCGGAACTCCTACTACGTGCATATGAGGTGAATCCTCATCCAAGTGTGTTACCGCCGATGCGATTTTGAATTCCGGAACTATCTCTTTTACATATTCAAGCTGATCTCTCAAGAGTGGCTTCATTGCATTCCACTGCTCTCTCGTCTTATCTGCCCAGAATTCCTTATCCCCTACTTGGAGAATTACCTCCGTAGCCACATCATTCTTTTTACTTTCGGATACATACTCCAGATAGTCAGGAATCTGTCTGTCACTTCTTTTACCTTTGTTGTATTCCGCAAGTGCCTCAGAGAATTCCCTTTCATAAATCTCTTTTACATCATCGAGAACATTTACTTCACTCCCGACTTCCACTTCGATCATTTCTTCGTTATACTCTTCGCTTTGAAATAATCGAAGATTGTGTTTGCTCACCGAAACCACATCTCGCGTTTTAGTGAGCGAATGCTTCTTACATGAAATGTGAAATGTCACTGTTATCATAAACAAACTCCTTTCGTAATATTTTTTTGCCGCCGGCAGGCCCCTCGGAGAGCCCCCGGATAATGATGTGTAATGTCATTATCCATAGGGGGTTACCCATAACGACACGTTATGGGGAAGCTCGCTCCGCTCGCCTGCCAAGCCATTCATTCCTTGGCTGATTATTACCGGAGCGTGTCACGCTCCCGTTCAATCCATCAAGGGAAATCACCATCTAAAATCCCTGTGCATTCCCACCATATCGAGGTAGTCCTGACGAGCTTTTTTCTTCTCCTCTTCTGTGGGTGCTGTCTTGAACTTTGAATAGATTTCATGCCTCACTAGTTTTTCCATCTTGTCTTCAAGTTCTTTTTTGATCAGATCAGTATCTTCATCAAACTCAAAGACCAGTAATCGTACCAGCCTTATAAATAATTCCTGTGATATCTGTACGTTTTTCATTCGTCCCTTTCTTCTAGTCCGCAACAATGCAGTGTCTTTATCTTTTTACAACCTTGCAATCTTAAGAGTGTAACTTCAGATACCTTACATTGTTGCGGTCTTGATTATCATTCGTTCTCTTTCAATATCCAGTACCAGGTATTGTTGATTCTCCTGGCTTTTATCCCAAGTTCATTTTTGGCTATCTCCAGAGTTCTTTTTGATATATTCTCTTCTTTAGCCAGTTCTACTGCCTCGTTACTTGGGATCATATTATGGTCTTCAGCCAATTCTCTCAGAAGAGCTATCGCCTTTTCCTGCTTATTCGCTTTCGGTGCAATTCCTCCGAGAACTTCGTCTGCGGTTATTTCATAATCTCCAATCCACTCGAATCCCTTTTCTGATAATCTGAAGGCCTTTGAATGTCCAAATGCTGCTAAGTTGTTCTTTATTTGGACTATTGCCCTTAGTTCCGGTTCTCCTTCTATCCTTCCTACCAGCAGGACACTTCTTGCTACTGCGTAGAAGTCAATTGATCCCATCCCTCGATAAGCTGCCTTGTTTCCGGAAGCTTTGTTCATGTGTCCGATTAGGATGATTGCACATTTGTACTTCTCCGGCAGAACTCCCAGCTTCTTAGTCATATCTCTTGCTTCGTTAGCTCTATTCATATCCATTCCGCCTCCGAGATATGCCTGTAGTGGATCCAGAATCAAGAGTTTTGCTCCAGTCCTTATGATTGCCTGTTCAACTCTCTCATCTACCATTGATAACGATTTATCACTCTCATCTATCACATGGATTTTGGAGCAGTCAGCCCCGGCACCTTCAAGTCTTGGCTTTACCGTATCAGCCAGTCCATCTTCTGCTGTCTGATATATGATGTTTATTGGTTCCTCACTCTGCAGACCTGTATCTAACGAAATTCCTTTTGATAACTTCGCTGCTGCATTTAGTACAAAAGTAGTTTTTCCATCTCCGGGATCTCCCTGAATGATGGTAAGCTTTCCATATGGTATAAACGGATACCATAGCCAGGAAACTTCTTCAGCTTCTACATCTGACATCTGGATAAGCTTTAATTCTGGTTTGCTTATTTCCATTTAGATTCCTCCAATCTTATTTTTTTGTTGAACTTGGCCGGAACCCTTGCTATACTTTATTTAATCGAATTTACAAAAGCTCCGGCTTTTCATTTACTCTCTTGTTACCAGCAAGAGAGTTTTTTCATTTTAGACTGCTTCTGGACTAAAGTATCCAATCTCTTCCCACACCTTTCTGTCTGGACAATAGTAGTTGTATTCACTGGAATTCTCTTTCTTCATGGCATATCCAAATTTGAATATTCCCTGTTGGATTCCAATTCTTACAAACTGCGCATCTTTGTGCATTGCCTCGGCAACCTCAGTTATAGGAACATTTCTACCGGTAAATCTTGGTAGTTCTACATATAACTTTTTGTCTTCCATACTTTTTTCACCTCCTCCCGTCCAAAATACGAATTATCAGTTCGTATTTTGATAATACGTCTTAATAATTCATTTGTCAATATATAATATGTATTTATAATTCGTATTACGCTCTTGCAATTCGTATTACCACATGTTACAATTCACACAAGGAGGTCAGTACAATGAATAATGGATCTGATATAGGAAATAGAATTAAAGAAGCCAGAAAAGCTCAGCACCTCAGTCAGACTGAACTGGCTAACAGGCTAGGCAAAACTATGCGTACCGTACAGAAATATGAAAGCGGTGAAATAGAACCTTCAATAGGTATACTAAATGAGATCGCAAATATTCTTAATATCTCCCCGGCAGAACTTATTGGATATCAGAAGAAGAACATCACTTTAGATACTCTCTCAGATGTCCTCTATGTTCTAAACGAATTAAATAAAAAAGCAGATCTTCACTTCAATATAGACGTAAATCGCCCGCCAAAAACTGAAGAGTGGAGCTGTAGCCTTAAATTCATGGGAAACGATGCAATAGCAGAAAACAACGCAGATCTCTGCCTTTTTCTGGAAAGATACGCAGATGAACGAGAAAGCCTTGAACAAGGCCTATCAAATGAAGATAGATTTAATCACTGGTTTGAAACAGAGCTGGCATACTACGCAAATGTAGCATTGCCCGATAAGAAAGGTGATTAAGGGACTATCCCCTTTTTCATAAATTACCTGAGCATCAAAGGAGGTCGATATTATTTGAAATTACCAAACGGATATGGAAGTGTTATGAAAATGTCCGGGAAACGCAGAAAACCCTATATGGTAAGAGTAACCACCGGATGGACCATTGATCCGGAAAAAGGTACCAAAAAGCAGACGTACAATGTCATAGGATATGCTGAAACCAAGCAGGAAGGCTTGCAAATGCTATCAGATTATCGTCAGAATCCATTTGATACAAAAGCAGCCAAAATGACATTCACAGACGTATATAATGCCTGGTCTGAAGCAAAGTATCCTGCCATCTCTAAATCCAACGTACACGGGTATACAGCCTCATATAACGTATGTGGCACCCTTTACAACAAAACTTTTAGAGATATAAGGCTGGCGGAGCTTCAGAATGTCATTGATACCTGCGGAAAAAATTATCCTACACTCCGTAAGATCAAAGTCCTTTTCAATCAGCTTTACGATTACGCCCTTAAGAACGATATCTGTAACAAGGACTATTCCGAATTTGTAGATATCCTCAAGTATAAGGACAAAAATCCAAATAAGGTTGAGAGAGATATCTTTTCAAAAGCTGAGATTGACAGGCTATGGGAACTCAAGGATGATCCGTTCTACCAGACAGTACTGATGCTGATTTACAACGGCTGTAGAATATCTGAACTACTGGATTTGGAAAAGAAAAATGTTCATCTTGAAGAACAGTATTTCGATGTGATACTAAGTAAGACTGAAAATGGTATCAGAAAGGTTCCTATAGCAGATAAGGTTCTCCCATTCTACAAAGCCTGGTATGAATCCTCTGACTGTGAATACCTTCTTCACACAGATGACAACAAAAAATTCACCTACAGGAACTATAAAGACAGCTACTGGACACCACTAATAGAAAACCTTGGTATGGAGCACAATCCTCATGATACTAGGCACACCTGCATATCAATGCTGGCGGAAGCTCATGTGGATCCTACAATGATCAAGAAAATCGTAGGACACTCCGGAGCAATGTCTCTGACAGAGAAAGTGTACACACACCTTGATATCCAGTCTCTGGTAGAAGCAATAAATAAAATCTAAGACTTGATAATTTTGCTGTCTACCTGCTGTTTACTCGCTGTTTACGGTACAAATTTTTCTGCGTTTCACCACAACTGAATACAATTATAGATAAAAGAAAAACCCCAGAAACACTGAGTTTCTGAGGTTTGAAAATTCTTTTTGAATCTCGAAAGATTATCTCTTTGAGAACTGAGGTGCACGACGAGCAGCCTTTAAGCCGTACTTCTTACGCTCCTTCATACGAGGATCTCTTGTAAGGAATCCTGCAGCCTTAAGTGTAGGTCTGAACTCAGAATCTACCTCAAGGAGTGCACGTGAGATACCGTGTCTGATAGCACCAGCCTGGCCAGTGTATCCGCCACCCTTAACGTTAACGATAACGTCAAACTTCTCTACAGTACCTGTAGCTACAAGTGGCTGACGAACAACTACCTTTAATGTCTCAAGACCGAGGTACTCGTCGATATCTCTCTTATTTATAGTGATCTTACCTGTGCCAGGTACAAGATATACTCTAGCAACTGAAGACTTTCTTCTACCAGTTCCATAATACTTTGTATTAGCCATGATCTACCTCCTATTAAAATGTAAGCACTTCTGGCTTCTGTGCCTGCTGCTTGTGATCTGGTCCAGCGTATACGAAAAGCTTTGTGTACATCTGACGACCAAGTGGTCCCTTTGGAAGCATGCCCTTAACAGCGTGCTCGATAACTCTGTCAGGGTGTGTGTTGAGCATCTCACGAAGAGTTGTCTCCTTCATACCACCAACATAGTCTGAGTGATGATAGTAGATCTTCTGATCAAGCTTCTTACCTGTAACCTTAATCTTCTCTGCATTAACTACGATAACATAGTCACCACAATCAGCGTGTGGAGTGAAGACTGGCTTATTCTTACCTCTTAAAACCTTTGCAACTTCTGCACAAAGACGACCAAGTGTCTGTCCTTCTGCATCAACTACATACCATTTTCTCTCAAGCTGAGATGGGTTTGGCATATAAGTATTCATTGAGAATTCCTCCTTAAATAAATCTGAAAAAGCTCCAAGAAAGTGATGTCCGGGCACTGTCTCGGAAAGTTATAGTAAAACCTGTCTCCGGGCTAATGGACACAAGTCTCCTTACTACATCAACTATGACATTCTACTATAGGAATCCAATGACGTCAATATAAAATTTACGTTTTGGAGTAGAAAAAATCATAAAAAACCTCTGGTTGTATTATAACAGCCAGAGGTCATATTATAAACCAAAATTATTCAATTTCAATAGTGATATTGTTAGAAACTGAGCCAGCTCCATTAAAGCCAAACTCTACACTTCCACCATTTCCAATAGATGCGTTCCATTCTACTGGTGTAATAACATAATAATCGCCAGATTCCTTAAGATTTACATTCCAGATGGCATCAATCTTCACCTGACTCTTTTTAATCTTTGCAGTCCATCCGTTTACCTGCTGGCCTGTAGAATTAGAAATTTTTACAGATGCTGTGTAACCTGAGCCCCAGCTGTTTACTGTAGCAGTTGCCTCGAGCCCCTTTCCGCTAACAGTAGGTGAAGGTGTTGGTGTAGGCTGTGGTGCTGGAGTAGGCTGTGGTGTAGGTTGAGCTGCACCCGGCGCCTGACAAGGCTCAAATATCCACTCCTGATTTGGATTACCATAGTATAGCCACTGGCATACATTAGTACCATCAGTCTTTTTATGTTCATAAACATCTATATATTTAGTAGCTGAGGAAACCTTTGTGCCGATGGTATAAACACCAGATTTTTTTGTATTCTTAACTACAAATTTTTGAGCATCTCCTGAATATCCATGGTAAATACCGATATTTGCACCATCCACATTTTCTGCATTGGCCACATCGAGCATGAAGTTTCCAAGGCCAGAAGTCAATGTGATATATCCATCATATGTGTTTTCAACATACCACTTCTGTCCATCCGCACCTGTTCCCCTAAAGATGCATACGTTTGTACCAGCCTCTGCCTTGTCTCCCTCAACAGCCAAATATCTCTGTGAATTTGTATTCTTCAAATAATACCAGCCATTATCAATATGAGCTGTACTGTTATTGTTTACGTTCTGACCGCTTGGTTGAGGCTGAGGTGTTGGGGTTGGTGTTGGCTTATCTTCTACTGGGAAGAACTGCCAGTAATTAAAGTTCATCAGCGATCCACCATTACCCTTAAATGCGAAATACAAATCATGGCGTCCGCTCACTCCATTTACATCGCAATATTCTGTAACATATTTCTGCCAGTTGCCTGTGTTTGGAACCTTTATTGTGCCGATTGTTCTTCCAGTTAATGTATCCAGGTGAAGCTCAATAGTTCCACCTCCAGAAGGTGATGCAACTCTTGCTGCGAAAGCCTTTGCACCGCTACCAAAATCAACATTCTTAACCTTGATCCAATCATTATTCTCGATGAAGGCTACATTCTGTGTGCCCTCTCCGCAAGCCTCTGTCTTGACTCCGCTTGAGAAACAAATTGTCTCAGCCTCTGTCTTAAGATATGGGTTAAGTGTAGCTATAGGATTTGGGCCTGTTGTAGACATCTTGATTATAGGGAAGCTTCCATCAGGATTGTATTTAAATTCCTCAACTGCTACTGAACGGGCAAATCCGCTACCACCTGGCAATGCTCCATTATGATAGAAGAAATATGAGTGTCCCTTAAAATCAACTACACCGCAGTGATTTGTAAAGCTTCTGCCCTCTGTAGGCATGATGACACCTCGATAGGTCCAAGGGCCTGTAGGTGTTGGGCTTGTAGAATATGCGATGTGCTCTGGAATACCATTACCGGAGAACAGCATGTAATAAAGATTACCTCTCTTATAGAACCATGGACCCTCCTCGTATGCGCTGGAACGTCCAGGATAAGGGCCAAAGCTTTGAGTAGTAGTGTTCACCTTGTTGATTCCACCTGAATATGAAATCATGTTTCGATTAAGTTTTACATAGCATAAATTTGGATTTCCAAAATAGAGATATGCCTGTCCGTCTGAATCCACATAAACAGTAGGGTCGATAAAACCGTAACCCTGACATAGAGGATGTCCTAGTGCATCCTTGAATGGACCTGTTGGGCTATCAGATACAGCCACACCGATTGAATTGCCGCCCTGCTTTGCGATGACAGGAACATAGTAATAGAATTTGCCGCCTCGCTCTACCACCTGACCTGCCCAGGCATCAGATTTTGCCCAGCTAAATGTGTTGAGCGAGCATACTACACCATGGTCTGTCCAGTTAACCATGTCCTTTGTAGAGTAACAGTGCCAATCTCTCATGTCATAATAATCGGCGCCATCCTCATCGTGACCTGTGTACACATACACAGTATCCCCATAGACCATAGGTGCTGGATCCGTGGAATAGATTGTTTGTACGATTGGATTGTCAGCCTTTGCTACAGTCGGATTCATACCAACTAAAACAAGAGCTGCCGCAAGCAACCCAATCATCCCCCTTCTTTTTTTCATTATTACTCCCTTTCTCTCCCCTTATTTTTATTCATAACTCCCTATATGGCGATTATACCATATCTATATAATTTTGTAGCACAATATCGAAATTTCCACCAACACGTAAAAAAGCTTCCGAACATGGAAGCTTACATTACATTTATTATTCGTATTCAATTCCAATCATGGTAAGGCCGTGTGCTGGAGCTGTTGGGCCAGCCAGCTCGCGGTTGCGACCACGGAATATTTCAAGCATATACATTGGTTCCATCTCTCCTGCACCAACCTTAATAAGAGTACCTGCAATGATGCGAACCATGTTGTAAAGGAAGCCATCTCCTGTGAGACGAATGTGAATTACGTCATCTTCCTTATAAACCTTTGCTGTATAAATAGTGCGGACACGGGATTTTACCTGCGCTTTTACAGATGAGAAGGATGTGAAATCATGCTGACCGATTAAATAAGCGGCTGCTTCATTCATCTTATCTACATCTAAGTCGTAATAGTAATGGAAGGTGTCCTTGCGCTTGGTTGGGTCTGGCATCTTGCGGTTTAAAATCTTGTACTCGTAAGTCTTGCGGCAGGCGGCATATCTAGGATGAAAATCATCCTCCACCTGACAAGAATATTGAACCACAATATCGTCTGGAAGACGCTGATTAAGTGCAAAGCTGATTTTGTCAGCTGGCATACGGCTAGTGGTATCAAACACCGCCACATTTCCAAGGGAATGCACACCAGCATCTGTTCTACTAGCTCCCATAATAGAGATAGGCTCCTGCAAAAGATCTGTAAGAGCCTCGTTTAATTTCTGTTCTATTGTCACTCCGTTTGGCTGAATCTGCCAGCCGCTATAGTTTGACCCGTCATAGGCCACAACAATCATTACTCGCATATTATAAAATTACCTTTGCTGAATAAAAAACTATTAAATAAATGGCTATACAAATGTAAGCACGCTGATCTAACGATGAGTACTTTAATGGGCGCATCTTAGTCCTGCCCTCTCCACCATTATAGCATCTTGCTTCCATTGCAAAAGACAAGTCATTTGCTCTTCTGAAGGCAGAAACAAAAAGTGGTACAAGAAGTGGAACCATGTTTTTTGCCTTTTTAATAAGGCCACCTGACTCAAAATCTGCACCTCTAGCCATTTGAGCCTTCATTATTTTGTCTGTTTCCTCAATCAAAATAGGAATAAAACGAAGAGCGATAGACATCATCATGGATATCTCATGTACAGGTACTCCTGCCCTTTTCATAAATCCAAGGGATTTTTCCAAACCATCTGTAAGCTGATTTGGTGTAGTTGTAAGTGTCATAAGTGATGTACCAATAATAAGTAAAACCATTCTACTTGTCATCAGTACTGCATTCTTAAGACCAACATCTGAAATTGTAAAAATCCAAAATGATGCCAAAGTCTTTCCAGGTGTAAGAAATAAATTGAAAAGACCTGCAATTATAAGCAAAATAATGATAGAGCGAAGGCCTTTTACCATAAATGAAAATGGTACATGACTCATTTTGATAATACCGATGAGTGTTATTAGCACTGCACCAAAAAGTATCACATTATTAGCTGAAAACAGCGTGATTATAAAAATCAGCGTACCAAAAAGCTTCACACGTGGATCTAGGGAGTGAAGCACTGATTCTGCTGGATAATATTGTCCTAAGGTTATTTCACGTAGCATAAAATTTCTTCCTTTGCCTCTTCAACAGTAGTAGCGTCAGTTCTAACGTCAAACCCTGCTGCCTTTAAATCGTTCATAACATATGTAACCTGAGGTGCTGCAAGACCCATGACCTCGAGCTCCTTGTAATGAGCGAAAACCTCCTTTGGAGTGCCATCAAATGCTGGCTTACCAGCATCCATAACGATAATACGGTCTACGTAGTTGGCTACATCCTCCATTGAATGGGAAACCAAAATAACTGTATCACCGCGCTTCTTGTGCATATCTGCAATCATTCCAAGAATGTCATCGCGGCCTTTAGGATCAAGACCTGCTGTAGGCTCATCTAAGATGATAACGTTTGGCTTCATAGCGATAACACCTGCGATAGCTGCACGGCGCTTCTGTCCACCTGAAAGCTCAAATGGAGAAGCAAGATAAAACTCCTCAGGAAGACCTACTAAGCCAAGAGCCTCATAAGCTCGCTTAATCTGCTCCTTCTCATCAAGTCCCTGATTCTTAGGACCAAACTGAACATCCTTGAATACTGTAGTCTCGAAAAGCTGATGCTCAGGGTACTGGAATACCATTCCAACCTGAGTACGAAGATCCTTGATATCGTAATCCTTATCGTAAATATCCTGTCCACGGTAATAGATGTGTCCTTCAGTAGCCTTGATAAGACCATTTAAATGCTGAACAAGAGTAGACTTTCCACTACCTGTATGGCCGATAATTCCGATGAACTCGCCCTCCTTAATAGAAAGACTCACATCATCAAGTGCTGTAACCTCATAGGCTGTCCCTGGGCTGTATTTATATGAAACGTGATCTAAAATCAATTCGTTTGTGGCTGATTTAATGGCAGTAGCTGGTCCCTTTGCAGCCTGAGACGCTACCGCTTTAACCGCTGCCCCAGTATTTCTTATCTGAAGAAGACTTTCAACAAGCTCTTCTCTTGTAAGAATACACTCTGGGAGTGGAAGCCCTGATTTTCTAAGCTCATGTGCCAAAAGTGTGACCTGTGGCACGTCAAGACTGTGAGCCTTTAAAAGCTCCACATCCTTGAAAATCTCACGAGGTGTGCCCTCCATGAAAACCTTACCCTTTTCCATTACAAAGACATAATCCGAATCAACTACCTCTTCCATATAATGAGTGATAAGAATTACTGTAATTCCTTTTTCTTTGTTAAGGGTATGAACTGCCTGAAGTACATCCTTACGACCATCAGGGTCAAGCATAGCTGTAGGCTCATCCAAAATTATACACTTTGGCTCCATAGCCATAACACCTGCAATAGCAACACGCTGCTTCTGTCCACCTGAAAGCTTGTTAGGCGAATGACTCTTATATTTGTACATTCCTACCATCTTAAGAGATTTTTCAACTCTCTTTAAAATTTCATCAGTTGGAACTCCAATGTTCTCAGGACCAAAAGCCACGTCCTCATCAACTACAGATGCAATTATCTGATTGTCTGGATTTTGGAATACCATTCCTGCAGTCTGACGAACTGCAAATGTGAACTCATCATCCGAAGTATTCATTCCATCTACAAAAAGAGTACCCTCGGAAGGTGTAAGAAGTGCGTTGATGTGCTTAGCGAAGGTAGATTTTCCAGAACCATTATGTCCTAAAATAGAAATAAACTGTCCTGGCTCAACATTAAGATTAACATGATCAAGAGCAACCTGGATAGATTCCACGTTGCCCTCTTCATCACGTCTAATATATTCATGAACTAAATTCTTTGATTTGATAATCGACATTGGTACCCACTATTCCTTCCAGTTGAGTCTATGTAAATTACCCTCAGTCTCCAAACCGAGGAAGTCGTTCTGTCTCAGTGCCTCATATAAAATGATGGCAACTGAATTTGATAAATTAAGTGAACGTATATCATGTCCCATAGGGATACGAACACAATTCTCCTCATTGTCTACAAGGATTTCCTCAGGAATTCCTGCACTTTCCTTGCCGAACATTATGTAGCAGTCTGGCTCGTAATTAACCTCGGTATGAGTACGCTTGGCCTTCGTAGTGGCCATGTAAATCTTAGCATCTGGGTTCTTAGCCTTGAAGTCATCCCAGTCATCATAACGGAAAACCTCAAGCTTGTCCCAGTAATCCATGCCGGCACGTTTGACTGTTTTATCAGTAAGAACGAAACCTAATGGCTCGATTAAATGTAACCTAGTGCCTGTGGCGCAGCATGTTCGCCCGATGTTTCCAGTGTTCGCTGGAATTTCAGGCTCATGTAATATTATATTTAACATAACACCTCATCAGTCACCTTCGGTGACAGCTTCTCCTCAAGGAGAAGCCTTTTACTTTCTTAATTCCTTTATAAATTCTTCAATTCTATCCATAGCCTTCTTTAACGCCTCGAGGGAGTATGCGTAGGAAATACGCACATTGCCTTCACCTGATTCTCCGAAGGCTGTGCCTGGTACTACTGCAACCTCTTTTTCCTTAAGAAGACGTGTACAGAATTCCTCTGAAGACATACCAAACTCTGCAATAGATGGGAATATGTAGAATGCACCGTAAGGCTCAAAGCATTTGATTCCCATTTTCTTGAAGCGATTAACGAGATAACGACGACGGTCGTTGTACTCCTCACGCATATTTGCAACATCCTCATCACAATCACGAATAGCTGTAACTGCAGCATACTGGCTAGTAGTAGGCGCGCACATTATAGCAAACTGATGGATTTTTGTCATCTGTTGAACTATTTCTGCTGGTGCACAAACATATCCCAAACGCCATCCTGTCATGGCATGGCTCTTTGAAAAACCATTGATATAGATAGTGCGCTCCTTCATTCCCGGGAAGGATGCGATAGAAACATGCCCCTCGCCAGTATAAGTAAGCTCACCATATATCTCATCTGTAAGAACAAATAAATCGTATTTTTTTACAAGCTCTACGATTGGCTCTAAATCAGCCTTTTCCATAACAGCTCCTGTTGGGTTGTTAGGGAATGGCATGATAAGAATCTTAGTCTTATCGGTGATGGCAGCCTCCAGCTCCTCTGGCTTAAGACGGAATTCATTTTCCTCCTTAAGATTAATAGCTACTGGTACGCCCCCTGCAAGAATAGTACAAGGCTCGTAAGAAACGTAGCTTGGCTGAGGAATAAGAACCTCATCACCTGGATCAAGCATGGCACGGAGTGCCACATCGATACCCTCTGAACCACCTACTGTCATAAGCATTTCTGTAAGTGGATTGTAGTGTAATCCATAGTGACGCTCTAAGAAATCAGCAATCTCAATACGAAGTTCCTTCAAACCTGAGTTTGAGGTGTAGAAGGTACGACCTCTCTCAAGAGAATATATAGCCTCATCTCTGACTTTCCATGGAGTATCGAAATCAGGCTCACCAACACCAAGTGAAATTGCATCTGGCATTTCTGCCACAATATCGAAAAACTTTCTAATGCCCGAAGGCTTGATAGATGTAATAGTTTTATTCAGAGGGTTTCTCATAAGCTCACCTTCTCCCTCTCATCAACATGCTTTTCTGCCATGATAATACCGTGATCCTTGTATTTCTTTAATACAAAGTTGGTCTGTGTAGAAAGCACTGAGTCAAGCGGAGAAAGCTTTGCAGAAACAAAATCTGCTACCTCTCTAAGTGTATGTCCCTCAATAGAAACCATGAAATCATAGCTTCCTGAAATAAGATAAACAGCATCAACCTCTGGATAGTTATAGATGCGCTCAGCAACCTTGTCAAAACCCATGCCTCTCTGTGGAGTAACACGAACCTCGATAAGAGCTGAAACCTTTTCTACGCTAGCCTTTTCCCAGTTAATAAGTGTAGGATAGCCACAGATTACATGCTCGTTCTCCATAGCCTCAAGCTCGTTCATAACTGTAGCCTGGTCACAGCCAAGCATCATAGCCAAATCGCTCAAATCTATTTTGCTGTTATGCTCAATATAAGTTAAAATCTTCTCTCTCATTTTAATCACCCCTTATCCGCCAGTTACGCTCTCAAGCCTTGGATATTGCTCTACTCGACTAACACGTCTCGCTGAGCAACACCAAGAGCTTGATAGCTACTGGCTCATCTAATATTTATGGTTATCAAATTAATTATTCGCATTTACGCTGTATAACGCATCGGTACGTGGTGGCTCAAGGAAGCGCACCTCATCGCCGCTTAGAATACGGCGATCATTTGAAGAGTTGGACTTCCCGATAATGGCGGATGCTACCCCCGCGTCCGCTAATTTTCTAACCAATCCATTTCCATCATTAGTTGCAATAAGCATTGCTCCTGATGAAATGAGCTCGTAAGGATTAATTCCAAAGAACTCACATACTTCTATAGTCTCCTGTTTTACAGGAATAGCTTTCAAATCAATATCAAGACCTACACCTGAGGCCTCTCCCATTTCCCAAAGGGCTCCAAAAATACCACCCTCAGTGACATCATGCATGGCAGCCACGCCGTGTTCCACAGCTATTCTGCTTTCTGGAAGAACGCTAAGATACTGGTCAAATCCCTTTGCCGTATCAATAAGAGACTGTGGTAAACGTGTAAGAAGCTCTTCTTCATGATCCTTTGCAATGATAGATGTGCCTTCAAGACCAATCCATTTCGTAAGTACGATATCCATACCAGGCTTTGCACCGCCTGTAGAAACCATCTGACCTTTCTTTACTTTGCCAACGGCTGTAACAGATATCAGTGGCTGATTGACAGCCTCTGTAACCTCTGTATGGCCGCCAATAACCTGAACATTGTAACGCTTACATGCTGCGTCAACCTGTTCCATTATATGCTTAAGCTTTACCTCTCTCATGCGTGGTGTAAGAAGAACTGTAAGCAGGATTCCAATAGGCTCCGCACCAGCTGATGCCAAATCGTTAACAGAAATTGTCACTGCCAGCTCTCCTATATCAGAAGCTGTGCCAGTGATTGGATCTGTAGATAAAACCATTTCCTCATCTGGCCCAAGCTGGACTGTAGAGCAGTCTTCACCGATGGAAGGACCATTTCCTACCTCTGGTCTCTTTACATGTAATTGTTTAATAACAGAGCGTTTTAAAACACTCTCTGGTAACTTTCCAATTTCCATAAGTAAGTCCTAAATTTGTGTTAGTTTGCAGGTACTGCAGCTGGATCTGTAGTAGCATCTGGTGCTGCATTTGTAGTATCGGCCGCTGGTGCTGCTTCGTTAGCTGGAGCGGCATTTGTAACCTGATACTTTGGTGTAATAATAAATGGTGTAGAATTTGCAACGCCTGGGGCGTAAGTCGCTATGGCGTTTGCAATTACATTAACGTCCTGTGTAGCTATAGCCTGAAGCATTGCATATGAAAGGTTTGGATCTTCTGATGCAATACCTACGGTAACTGTTCGGTTAGATGGATTATATTTACTGTTGTTATAAACATCACGACTAACCTCAGTACCGTTCTCATAAACTATTTTCCAAAGGCGGGCTGTGTAACCTGTGTGACCGCCCACTGTAGTAGTCATCTTACCAAGTGGCACGTTTGGGTCACCTACCCATGTAGTGTTCTGAACATTTACGCCTGTGATTTCTGTCTCATAGGCAACTGAATGACCTGGGTCATCCTCTTCCTTGCCATAGATGTTGAAATAAGCGTTGTTTCCATCACAATAACCTTCTATATATATAGGATAGCTTTTATTATTCTTAATCTGGAAATCTTTTCCACCTGATTCAGAAATTGCTGCATCCTGTGATGGCTTAACATATGTAACAATCATTGAATGTGAGCTTCTTGTAACAACACCAAGCTCAGCCTCACGTACTGCTCCATAAAGAGTAGTAGAAACCTGGCAAATACCGCCACCGTATGTCTCTACTGTAGTGCCGTTCTCGTATGAGCCCGCAAGCATATATCCATTTTCTGCTGTGAAAGGTGTGATGCAGTTAAGTACTGAGAACTCATCTCCTGGATAAAGAATTGTTCCATTGATAAAACCAACACCATTAGCTACGTTATTCTTTCTGGCTTTTGAAGAAGAACTATAATCAGTAGTGAATGAACCAAGTAAATCCTTAATCTCAGCAAGTTCTTCCTTGCTTCCCCTTGGCTCTTTAACCTCAGTAACCAGCTCTACTGTAGTATCGTTTCCATCCCAGTCATTCTCTATGAAATTCTCCAATAAAGCTGCTGACTCAGGAATCTGAACTACTACACCAGCCTTTCCTTCATGGAAAACAAACTGGCCGTTTTCGCGAGTAAGGTAGTCATCACTGGCCTCATCATTTACCTGAGATGATGCTCCATTTAAATAGAACTCTATACCTTTTTCGTCTGCTCCTAAAGATAAAGGAAAATCCTTACCTCTGCCATCCTCCAAATCCTTGCTGGCTTTGAATCTCTCGGCAAAATTTCCTGTTGAACCGTAAGAAGCTGCCTTTTCAACTACCTCTGGATTCTTTGCGCCTATACAAAGATCCTTTCCTGTGGCTGTGAAAGTCTGTCCGTTAGCTGAAAGTGTAAAGACTTTGCTGTCATAATCTGCGAAGTAACTATTAACTACATCCTCTGCCTCTGTAACAGTCTTACCAGATACATCTGTTCCACCTATACTGATTCCATTTGGAATAATTCTGTTGTCTGTGACTACCTCTTCTTCAATAGATTCTGCCTCTTCATTGGCGAGCTCCTCGTCGGACACCTCATCAGCGTATGCTGTAACAGGTGATACCGCAATTATTGAAGATACCAATAACAATGATAGTAACTTTTTTTTCATAACAATAATGCCTCGTAATTGACTTTAATTTTTATAAAAATTAGAATTAAATTATAAATGCAGCTGCAATTGTGGTGATGAGCATGCTAAGCACTACAACCACTAACACTACGCTGGCTATTATCTGATGTTTTTTACTACGTTTCATAAAATGTACCTCGTTAACTTCTATATGCAAAGGAGTGACCACTATGGGCTTTCCTCTTTTACCTTTTATCCTGTTATTTTTAGTTCTTTTATCTATCCGTCTGCACAAGTTAAATGCAAAACGTGAGCAGGAGGAAGCTGAATTCTGGGAAAAAGAACGTCAGGCAAATATAACCCCTGCAAAAGATATATCTAATCTAAGATATATTACCATTCCAATAGAGAAATTTCCATTAAATTTTAGTGATGACGAGGAAGTTATCCAGATAGAAAACGAATTGAAAGAGTTATCTACTCATAAGCTTTTAAACCTTACGAGAGTTACAAATACCGACCTGAAGCTTACCTATGGAGTTCCAAATTTTGAGACAATGAGTAAAATTGGTGATGATTACGACAGAGTCACCGTACTTCTCAACAAATATGCAGAAGCTCTTATGGAAGCAGGAAGAACAGATGACGTTATCACAGTCCTTGAATTTGCTGTAGGTACAGGCACAGATATCAGCGAATCCTACACCATGCTTGCAAATTGCTATAAGCAGAAGTCACTTGATACAAAGCTTGATATACTTAAGAATCAGGTCGAACAAAGTTCTTTATACTTCAAGGATTCAATATTAGAAAAGATTTCCTAAAAAAAAAGACCAGCCCTTCAGAAATGATATGTACCCTCTTTACTGGACAACCAGTAAGGAGGGTATTTTTATGCACTATAGTTATATTTTCAAAAGAAATGCGGTAGATTTGTATCACCAAGGTCTTTGGCCTGATACGCCAGATGGTATTAGTACTGAAAACTTTCGTAATACGATACGAGGCTGGGTTAGAATTGAAGAGTCATGCGGTCCTTATGCTCTTTGTCACAAAGAGCATAACAAAGAATGGTCGCCTGAGGAACGTTATGCTTTAGTTGCGCGTGTTTTGGCTGGTGAGTCTCTCAAAAGTGTTGCTTATTCGGTAGGTGTTACTTATAGTCAACTTAACCAATG
>NZ_FQYQ01000031.1 GCF_900141825.1 Pseudobutyrivibrio xylanivorans DSM 14809
AACTCCCTTATTTAATTGTTCTTCAATAACAATTCTTTCTTCAAAAGTAAGATGTTTATTTTTCATTTTGATTACCTCCAGAAATCGGTAATCGACTTGCAGAACAGCTACATTATATTGTATTATGTGTATTATTTCCAAGAGTAAATGCAAGAAAATATATAAATTAACACTAGTTTGCGTTTATTATTAAAAATAATTAATAATTAATAGAAAATCGCAATTTGTGAAGGAAGACTGATGATTGAGACAGAAAGATTATTGTTAAGACGAATTGAAAAGAATGACTGGAAGGCTATTCAGAAAATTTGGAAGGATGAGGCTAAATCTCCGTATGCTCAGTATGATAACATAAAGGAATTGGATGATATCTCTGTTTCTAAACGGATTGAAAGATGGGGACAGGAAGCTAACAGGGATGAACATATATTTTTTGCGGTTTGTTTAAATAGAGATATTATCGGATACATATCTGCTAATAGGTGCGATAATGCATATGAAATCGGATATTGTTTTCATTCGGATTATCATGGAAAGGGCTATGCAAAGGAGAGCATGCTATCTGTGATTTCGTATTTACAAAATATTGGAGTTAGTAGATTGATAGCAGGCACTGCGATAAAGAATATACCGTCAATTAAACTCTTAAACTCATTGGGTTTTGTACAAGTCGGATCAGAACAAGTGTCTTTTTACAAAGATGCGTACGGAAACGATATTTATTTTGATGGAGGAATATTTGAATTAGTGTTTAGATAAATTCTAGTTTACTGAAATCTATTTTTAAAATGATAATCCAGAGGTAAGTGCAAAGCTCCTCAAAAGCTTGCATTAACTTCTGGATTTTTGCATTAAATATTAAAAGTTTGCATTTACATTAAAAATTTACAGGCATTGCGAACACACTATATATAGTATGATAACAATATGGAACCACTATATCTTGCGGTTAAATATTAATTTCTCAGGGTAGTTCAGTAAAAATGTTTGAAAATGTATATATTTGCCTCTTATGTGTATATGTGTATATATATGTATATAGAGTAACTTTTTTTAGTAAATGCAAAATTCCGATACTTAATGCAAATTTTTACAGGTAAAAGCAAAACATATATCGATGTTGCATTTAGTACTGGAAATAACAGGTAAAATTAAAGGAGCTAAACCAGCTCCTTATAGTATGTTTATTTAGTTAAACAAACTTGAAAGATTTGTCACTGCTTTAACATTGCGCTACCTTGTATATGATCAATATTCGTAGGATTGATTTACTTTCCTAAGTGCAGCTACATAATCGCAGCCTTTTTCTTTCACATTTTCCGGATTTATAGGATAATGGACATTGTAAAGAATCCCTTTATCTCCGAACATATCCTCTATATAATCCTTCTCTATATGCCCGCCTACAACTTCAAGGCAAATCATAACATGATCATCACCCTGTACGATTTCTTTCTCCCACAAATACTTGCACTCAAGGTTCATGAAACATTCAGCGACCATCGGTGCTTCTATCCATGAAGCTTTCTCCACAGTAAGCCCTGATGAAGTTATCTCATCTGCCTCGAGCTGATTATTCTGTATCGTCTTCATGCAGGCTTTGTATAAATCAGAAGACATGAAATTCAGCACTGCTGCCTTCTTTTCATTTAGGCTTTGGTAAAGATGTCCACACTTATTCACGCTGCATAGAATCACGTAATACCCGCATCCATGATTCGCACTCGTAAACCCTGCCCATGACTGCATCGTAGCATTGGGCTGTCCGTTAGATTTATATGTTGTGACAAGGAACATCGGCGTCGGGATTCCCATAATAAACTCTTTCCAATCAAAGCCGAAGTTTTTTGCAAATTCTCCGTATGTCCCCTTCATAGATTCCGGCATTTCTTTATATTGGTATTTCATCTTTTTCCTGCCCTCCGTACTAAAATCAACATAAGAATCGACTTCAATTATCTCGACAACCTTCGATTTACCATCATCGTCTATAAAACTGGAATATAATTTGCCTCTAAAAAATCCGATTTATCAATGTCTTTATTTTAGTTGATTTAACAGCCCAAAGAAAGCTTTAATTACCATATTTCTCATTTTTGTTTCATATATACATATTAAAACAATCTGCATATAGAAAAAGGTTACTGTTTTCAGTAACCTCAGTAAATATCAATATTTAATGTAGCCCTATCAAAAGCCACAAATGCAGCCCCTTAAGCTTAGGCAGCCCATGTTTAATCTTTATTTTATATTAATACCTTCCATAACGCTCTCTACCGAGATCACGCTGAAAGGTATTAACAAGCAACAGAATCAAATAAACCTAACTTCTCGCAGGCATTGTAGATTCCATCTTTATCAACGTCGGAAGTCACATAGTCTGCAAGCTTCTTCAGTTCAGGAATAGCATTTCCCATGGCAACCTTTGTCCAATCATCTGTAAACATTGAAATATCATTGCCAGAATCACCAAAAACAACAGCATCATTATAATCAGCTTTAAAATAATCCATTACTTTTTTTATACCTACAGATTTGTAGCTTGGCTCAATAAACAAATAACTTTCATGAAATCTACAACAAGGAAGATTCTCAAGTGCTTTGAGATTTTTCTCCTCTTCTGCTCTGCAGGCTACATATGCTTTATATATATTTTCATAATCTTCAGGATTCAATCCCTTAACTATCTTTTGGTCCATATATGTATCCTTTGCGATTTCATTAAATCGCTCATCTGGCACATATCTTACAGCTGAATTTTCAGGCTGAATCCCCCATGGATATCCTTTTTCCTGACATTCTCTTATTAAAGCAACCACGTTTTCTTTTGGAAGTGGCTTGATTCCTAATAGAGCTTTATTAATGGTAATACCATAACCACCATCACTCACCATATTTTCAAAACCTAACTCATTCATTATATCAACTGCAAGAGCCTGAGCTCTGCCTGTTGCAATACATAGAAAATGACCAGCCTTTTTAAGCTTTTGCAGCGCTACAACAGTTGAGTCAGGAATATAGAAATTTTCATATCCTCCTGCGGCTAGTGTGCCATCAATATCAAAAAACAAATACTTTTTCTTACACATTGCTATCTCCTAACAATATTTTATATTTCCGATTGCAAAAAGATAATAGCACATGTATTAACATGGTTTAATGTTCGAAGATGTTTATTTCCCCAATTTCTGTGATATAATTATGTTTAATAAAACATTATATCCTCTGAAGGAGACCAGCTTTCTATGAAACAGGTAAATGAAAATAATGGAATAAGTCGCCGTGAATCTATATACGAATTATTAAAAGAACAGACTACCGTATATGTAAAGGATTTATCACAAAAATTTTGTGTGTCTGATATGACAATCAGAAGAGACTTACACATAATGGAAGAACAGGGAATACTTGTTACTCATTATGGTGGTGCTACTATTAGGCATCCAAGCTCAGTTATACACACTTTTGACATGCGAAAAGAAAGCTTTTTCGAGGCTAAAGCCGCAATTGCCCGCCGCGCTGTAGAATTTATCAAAGAAAATGATGTAATTTATCTAGATCCAAGTACCACAGTATTGCTTATGACTAGATATCTTCCACCTTTGCATCACACCGTTGTAACAAGCTCATTGGCTGTAATGCATGAGTGTTCTCACAATCCATATGTCACATTATACATAGCTCCTGGCAAATATCAGGACTCAAACGATGGCCCTATGGATATGGATACTGTGATATATCTTTCAAATTTTCATTTTAACGCTGCCTTTCTAGGAACAGGCTTTATAGATACTGTCTATGGTGTTACCAGCACAGAAATGGATTGTTCAATAAAACAAGTAGTAATGAGAAATTCGGAGCAAAATATTCTTCTAGTTGACCACTCAAAATTCGGGCAACATACCATGAAAAAGTTCGGAGATATCAAAGACTTTAATACTATTATCACAGACTCTGATATCTCCGATGAGGATCAATATAATATTTTAAAAGAAAAGATAAATCTAAACATAACACATTATTAAGGTGCCCCATGGTGATGGTGTTATATTAGTCTTTTAGTATAGCGTTTTTTGTCAAGAATTTAATGTTGCGACAACTCTAATTTAGAAATCAAATTTAGCTTCTTTTAAATTTTATTTAAAAAGGCCTCCTGCAATATCCTTGATTTCTTTCATATCAATCTTTCCATCTGCTAGAGCATCTTTTACTTTTTTTACGTCAGCTTCATCAACCTTTACACCAGCTTTGTCTAATAGCTCTTTTGCCTGATTAACATCTGCAGACTTAAGCTTGTCTAAAAGGTCCTTGTTACCTGCTACCTTAGTAATAATATCCTTAACATCCATTTCAAAAACCCCCTTTTTAAAATGATTTTATAGTTCATATTCTACATGAGTTGTTGTATCCACGAAAGGCACAATAGCATCCTTTGTGGTAGCAAGACGAAGCTCATGCTTTTGATATTGTTTTAAAGCCTCTTCACTCTCAAAGATGGCTTGGGTGCGCAATAATCATATTAACTATAGTTTAATTATATAAAAATAATAGCGTCAGAATAACTGTTTTTCAAGTTATAATGACGCTATTGTAATATCTTTTCATCTTAATGTTATATTGAACCCTGGCTAATATTTTTAATAAGTTAAAGTCAATCTTTAACTATCGACACATGATGATTGATTATTCCATCAAACTGTTTTACTAGCCATACCAGAGCCGCTTTTTTTATTAAATCTTCCTCCCATTTAGCTATAAATCTAAATTATTGTATAATAACCAATTTGCATTTATAAAGCAACTTCTAAAATATATCTTTTAATATTCCAAAGGTTTCTCTAACCATGTTGTTAGGAAGATACTGGTATTGTGTAAAAGCTGCAATACCTGATATTTTGGCATTTGTGTATCGTTTTGCTATCATTACTCCTCTAAATACATGAAAGTTGTTTGTGACAATGCATATCTTCATGTCGTTATCTGTATCTATCAGTGATAGTGCATTACTAATATTTTCATCAGTATCAACTGAATCCTTTTCCACTAGAATTCTATCTTTATTAATTCCTTGTGATAAAAGATATTCTTGTCCACCTTCGCCTTCAGAGATAGATTCATTAGCCCCTTGTCCGCCTGTAACTATGACTTTGGTATCAGGATTATTATTTAGATATTCAATAGCTGAATCAAGCCTAGCTTTATAAACTACACTTGGTCCCCAGTCTCTCATTTGAGCGCCTAAAACAATAATATATTCAGCTCCACTTTCACCTTTTGAAAAGAACTGAGAAAGGATACATCCTTGGCAAATGACAAAAATGGTAAGGCATATTGCTACCATGATTCTAAAAGAATATTTTATAGCTTTAGGGACTTTAGGCCATAAGCTTTTTTTATCCATCAAATATAAGAAGCCCCAAAATATAGCCGCAAAGATCCATATAATAAATGAAAAGGTACCACTTCCTACCATGAATACCGCTACAGAGTAAACCAATGAAAGAATAGCAAAAAGTGCATACAATCGTCTTAGCTTATGCATTACTGGTACCCCTTTCGCTCTTTGGCCGTTTCACTTCTTAGGGTTTCAATTATAATACACTTTCGTCTTCCTATAAACTCATGTCAGTTACTGGATTTTAAGATAATCCTCTTCTGCTACAGACTCACACCACTCATTACTTGTCTCCTCACCTTCTATCTCAATAGCAAGATGTGAAAACCATGAGTCAGCAGCTGCTCCATGCCAATGTTTTACATTAGCTGGAATATTGACTACATCTCCAGGGTGAAGTTCTCTGGCTTCCTTTCCCTCTTCTTGGTAAAATCCTCTGCCTCCGACACATATAAGCATCTGACCCCCGCCGCTCTTTGAATGATGTATATGCCAATGATTTCTACATCCAGGCTCAAAAGTTACATTGTAAATCGGAATCTGTTCTGTAGAAACCGGTGCAAGATAACTCTGTCCATCAAAGTACTGAGCATAAGCATCATTAGGATTTCCAATAGGAAAGATTATAGTATTCTGATAACGATCTTTATCGGTAATCTCAGCAACAGGCTCATTATATACTTCTTTTGCCAGGTTAAATACAGCCCACGCCTTTGGCCATCCCGCATAGAAAGCCACATGTGTGATAATAGCAGCCATCTCCATTTGTGATACACCATGATTTTTTGCATTCATAATGTGATATTTCAAACTGCTGTCAGTGATTCCCTGAGACATTAATGCCACAACTGTAATGATACTCCTCGTCTTTACATCAATATCCTGATTATTCCAGTTCTCGCCAAATAAAACATCATCATTAAAATGCGCAAAGTCTGGGGCGAATTCTCCAAGCTGTTCTCTTCCTGCTGTCTGTACTATCTTTTCTCTCATGTTCCTCACTCCTTCTAATCAAGCTCTAATCCTGATATTCAATATCCACCTGAATATCTTCATATTCGGGTCTTACATCTGGGTCATTTTGCACCTCTCTTATTTTCTTATAAAATCAGCATCCTTGTCTGGCATGCTTGTATCAGATACGTATCTTTCCACCGTCATATGAAGATCATATTTTTCACGAAGGTCCATTATTGTTTGCATCATAGGCGAAGCATGATGTACATCAATAGACTCCTGATTTTCCCAACTATCTATCAAAAGGATTGTCTCAGGGTCGTCGAATGACTGATAATACTCATACCTGAGATTTCCTGCCTCATTTCGTATTTTTTCAACAGTTCCGCTTTTTGTCATTTCCTCTGCAAATCTTTTTGCAGCACCATCTGTTCCTTTATAACGTAAATTGACTGTAATGCTCATCATAAACCTCCAATCACTGATTCATCTTTGCACAGTTACCAACTTTTTCACCTGTTACAAAGTATTCATATGTAGGGAATTCAAAGAGTACAGGCTTAAATACGTGATAATCAATCTTACCTGCCTCGTTTAAGACAGATTCATCTGCGTAAGTAGCAAGAATCTTTCCGATGAAATTATCAAAATTCTCAAGTTCGTAGTTATAATCCATCTCACACTCAATGGATACCTTTGCATCATCAATAAGTGGGGCACCATTTTCTCCAACGGTATATTTAAATGCAACCGACTTATCTTCCTTATTTCCTGAGATGACTCCCATTCTGTCGGCTTCCTTAAGCCAAGATTCGTCTACCACATTTACTGAAAACATTTTGTTTTCACGGATACCCTTATTTGTGTAGTGTGCCTGAACCATGGAAACTATAAGGTGACTATGTGCCACTGTTCCAGCATGTGCTACAAGTGTCCAATTAGGTTTGCCATCAACCATTGCTCCTACAACGATTACAGGTGATGGATATAATGCAAGTGTTGCTCCAATATTCTTCTTCATTTAAATTCCTTCTTTCTTCAATCATAAAATCAGCGTCAAAAACTGATATGTCATTTCATAAATTGTCGTATCCATATGAGAGAGCTTTACCTCATCCATTGCAGATATCTGTTTATCTGTAGGATATGAGTATGGGTAGATTCCATACATATATGGAAAGAATGCATATCTTATCTGTGTGCTTTTCTCTTCCGACACACCCAGATGTTTTTTCAGGCATTCATCAAACAGCTCTACGGAATCCTTAAAAACTTTCTTGTATTCTACAAGGAGCTCAGCCCTGCTGTTTTCCTCTATCTCATACAGATTCATGGCAGAAATTTTCAGAAGTGTCTTACGTTCTTCCATAGATGTTGCTAATGCTTCCGCCAAGGAATCTTTATCCATATCAGAGTTTCTTCCAATAATGTTTTTAAGATCTTCATTCCACTTCATATATTCACGGGTCAAAAGTCCTAAAAAGATTTCTTCCTTAGTCTGGAAATAATTGTATATGGAAGGTCTGGAAAAGCTGGTCTCTGTGCTAATGACCTTTATGTTAATGCCCTGAAAGCCCATTGTTTCATAAAGCTTCTCACAGGCATCCATTATTTCCTCTCTTCTTTTATCAATTGTCTCTTTATTTTCTACTGCCATGTTTTTTCTCCTTAAACTGTGTATCAATACTTTTATATTATCGTCCGGTTGACACGCAGTCAATTGCAGGGTAAAAAAATTATTCCATCTTCTTTTCCCACATACGGATAAGATTCAGTTCTAGACTATCTGCCGTATTCTCAAGCATTGTTATTTCTTCCTGTGTCAGGTCAATATTACATGCTTTCACAGCATCCTCAACATGATTAACCTTTGTTACTCCAATAATAGGCAATGCACCTTTTGCAATTGCCCATGCCACAGGAATCTGTGCTGGTGCCACATCATGCTTATCTGCTACTTCCATAAGCTTTGCATTCATAATCTCAAGTTTATCAAGTACAGGATTATAAGTCTCTGCCCTTCCTGAGCCTGCAGGCATCGGATGCTTAGTATCATATTTTCCTGAAAGAGCTCCCTGCTCAAGAACCATGTATGCCCAGAACTGAATGCCATTCTCTTTGCAATAATCAACGATACCAGAATCCTCTGATGATCTATTTAGTAAGCTGTAGTGATTCTGTACTGCACCAAGTCTAAGACCATACTCTTTTAAGATTCTGTCAGCTTCTTTTATCTCAGCAAGATTATGATTTGAAACACCTATTACAGGAACGTTATTTTTACCCTCAAAGTGTTTTGCTACTTCTGTAATCCACTTTGGTGCGTCTACAGGATTATGCACCCAGTATATATCCATACTGTCAATGCCCAGCATCTTATATTCAATATCCAACATATCCTCTACTGGTGTTATGGAAGAATAATCCATACACTGAGGGGTTAATTTATCTGAAATGATATATGAATCTCTTGGAAGACCTTTTAGAAAGCTTCCCAAAGTCTTTTCCGATGTTCCCATACCATATACATATGCTGTATCCCAGAGATTCAGTCCCTTATTCATAGCAGCATCAAATATAGGTTTAAGAGAATCAGCTGTTAAGCTTCCGCCAAATGTTCCATCGTTGCCCCATGCCCATGCACCAAGTGCAATCTTAGGTAATGCGTTTGTCATTTTTATGTACTCCTTTCCGTTGACACTGTGTCAACTGTTACTTGCATCATATCACCTCCTTGACACTGTGTCAACTGCTGTTTAAAAAAAAGATAAAACATATTCGCTTGAGCAAAAATATGTATTTAAACTAAAATGGCCCATCAAGAGCTTTCGCGGCATAAATCCATTGGTTTATTCCACGGTCTCTTGACAGGCATATCCTGAAGTGCGATTACTTGTAAATCCATTTCCAATTTTAATCTGCAATCCACCTTCTGATAGGACCGCTTTAGCTGATGGGAGTGTCAAATGTATAACTCACTCAATTCAATATGCTTCACTTCATCTGTTTCTTTACCTGTAAAACCTGCCCTGGAAATGAATACATATTTATAGCAATTAAGCCCTGTCTCTTTGACCTGATGAATTTCCTCATTAATAACTTCATCGGAAGTCTTTTTATTTCTGAATTTCACCTCATAAAAGACATATCCATTTTCATCCAAAGTAACGACATCGAATTCTCCATTGGTTCGTTCCTTTGGATTATCATAATAATACTTGCCTATCTTTTCTATGACAGGTTCAATATTTCCAAGACGATTCTGTCTGATTAAATACTGTCTACAAATCTCCTCAAATTTATGAGGCACATAAAACTCTTCGAAATCTTTATTAATATATTTCTCATAGAAAACATCTGAATCCATGATTTTTAGCTGAGATGAATACTTAAATATGTATCTGTAATAGAAAAGGGATAGATTATCACAGATATAATAACCAGCCTTCTTTTTGTTGAATTCGTCATTGATTGGCGCTTTCTTTTCAACTACTTCCATATTCATCAGCTTATCAAGAACATCTATAAGTGTAGGTCCACTTGATACATGAGATTGAGACAAAATATCACTGTACTTTGAAAATCCTCTGGAGAGAGCCTCAAACACTTCATTTGCATTTACGATTTTTGATATCTCTGCGTTAAGATACATAGAAACTTCATTCTCTAAACGTGCCCCAGATGAAGCTATAAGCTCTATAATGTTTTCCTTAACACTTCTTTTATCATCAACCAGTCTGTTGTAATATGGGATTCCTCCAAATACAGAATATATTCTTACCTTATCTTCATCAGACAAGTTAGGATAAAATAAAGCCGACTCATAATAATCCATTTGCTTAAGATCAATAACCAAATCTACTCGTCCATATAAAGGATTTGATTCTGATAGCAATGATTTCATTACATCCACATAAGAACCAAGTATAATGAGCTTTAACTTTGAATTGTCTCTATATTTATCTACAAGTGCCTGAATTATGCTATCTAGCCCCTTTACAGCTCCTCTAAGATATGGATATTCATCCAATACAAAAACTATGTTTTCATCCTTTGAAAGCTTAAAAATGTAATCTACTATTTCCTCTACTTTTGTATATCCCAATTTAGGAAGATCCAATGTATCAGAAACTACCTCACATATGCTCTGCACATTGCTTTCTTCTGTTACCTGCTTGCATTCATAATATATTGCTTTAATATTCGCTTCTTTTATTGCCTGCTTAACAAGTTCGCTTTTACCAATTCTTCGTCTTCCATATATAAGAGTCATGCGCATGTCATCTGCATTTAACTCTCTTTTCATACGCTTAAGCTCAGTAACTCTTCCATAAAACTTCATTTTATTCGGCTCCTTTCGACTCGGTTGTTATCGAACTAACTATATTATATTCCTTACCAATGTTTATGTAAACAATATTGTTCGGTTTCAATCGAGTCGAATTGTTTCGAATAAATATATAGTTATTTTTAGTATTACGTCAATAGATTTTTGTCCAAATCTCATTTTTATATCAACAATATCTATTATCCAGCAAAGTCTATACATGCCGTACAACTTCAAACCTCTGTAATTTGACTTTCTCGTTAGGTCCGATTCTCCCCTTCTGCCTAGCTATTGATACCTGCTTCTCTACCGTATCCACTCCATCTAAATCAGGCAATAAGAGTCCTCTACGATTTCCCGAACTAACAATTACTCCGTATCGCTTTACATCAAGCTCCTCTATCGATTCAATATCTTCCGGCTCACCCAAAACATCAACATTTATTTCAAGATACGGCAACTCCTCTGCACTGATGGGTTTAAATCTTGGATCGCGTGTGGATGCACTTACTGCATTTTGAATTATTTCTATCGCAACACAATCTGTTGTTGGCAGAATTGTTCCAATACATCCACGTAATTGCCCATTTTTATGAATAGAGACAAATGAACCTGCCTGCCTAGTAAGCATGTCTTTTGGAAGATTTTCTGGAACATCTATCACTTCACGGTTCAATATATATCCTTCCAATGAAGCTCTGGCCAAACGTACATAATCATCAGATTTTCGGGCCATCTCTTCCAATTCTTTTCTAATTCTATTCAAATAACTATCCCTAAAATGACGTGCTTTATCTGATCCTTGCGGATAGAAAGATGCTATTCCGTAACCTACTCCGGTTACATCCTGATGCGAATACACTTTCGTTTTGACAGACTTCCCATCCAAAGCTCCCGCCATTATTACAAACGATCTATGACCACATTCTGCCGCTTTTTCACAAAAATCTTCTCTAAAGTCAAACAATTCTTCAAAAGCAGCCCTCTTAGCTACATTCATTATTCGTTTATCATAAATTGGTCCTTCTGACGCAAATCCATACGGCCCATGCTCCTGTAGTTTATGAGATAAATCACCACTCGCAACAAAAACAACATCCCTTCCCGTTTCTTCGACCGCTTGTTGTATTATCTGGCCCAATCTATAATGCTCTACCAGCCCAAACCCAGACAGCCCAATACGAATAATTTTCCCTTGTCTGTATTTCTTTCTTATAAACCATAGTGGAACCATCGTGCCATGATCAAGCATTGCATCACGTTCTCCTAATGTACCAGCAGAAAATTCTTCTTTATCAGCTATATGACATATGGTTTCTCTAAGCGTCTCGTCATAAGTTTCCTCAAAAATAACCTCGGGTGCTCCAAATTTAGAAAAATCTCCTCTAGCATTATGCCCTGGAGAAATATGAAAATAATCTGAATATATAATGCTGTGAGGACTAGTGATAATTATAGTCTCTGGCTTTAGATTTGCTATTTCTTCGGCTACCATATCATAGGCTTCTATTGTTTCCCTAATAATGTTTTCTCCTCCTCTTCCAATGGCAGGAACAATCATTGGTGGATGTGGTACCATAAATGCAGCTAAAATTGCCATAAAAACCCTCCCATATATCTTTAGCAATTTCCCGTATATACATATTTTAGATATTTTTCAGCAATTGTTTTTAAGTGATACACTGTTTCTACTGGTGTAGCGGACCTATCAGACATTTGGAATCTTGGGAAAAATCGAGATAAATGTAATGGTATTTCCTCATCTAATAGACTAATCCACTGACTAAGTTCTTCTATCTCTTCATCAAAATCGTTTTCTCCTGGTATCACTAAAGTTGTCAATTCAACATGGCAATGTTTCACCGCCTCAGAAATAAAATTCTTTACCATTTCAAGATTACCCTTAAGCAACTCCTGATAGTAACGATTGGTAAATCCTTTAAGATCTATATTCATAGCATCAACATATTGAAACATTTCTTGAACAGCATTGGTATCAACCATTCCATTTGTCACAACTACAGTTTTTAGGGCTAGATCTTTTAAAATATTAGCCGTATCAAGTATATATTCATATGAAATCAATGGTTCGTTATACGTAAAAGCCACACCTATATTCCCATTGCATTTCTGCTCTTCTGCAATTTGTACAAGTTCCTCTGGCGATACATATTTGGCTCGATTCCTGCTTATATCCAACTCATCACCCCAAGAGATTTGATGATTTTGGCAAAATGGACATCGTAAATTACAACCATAACTTCCCACCGACAATATTCTGCTTCCCGGGAAAAATCTATTAAGAGGCTTTTTCTCAATTGGATCCAATGCAATAGATGTAATCATTCCATAATTTTCCGGAATAACTTTGCCATCCTTACAGGTTCTTCCTGCACAGAATCCATACTCGCCTTCTTTAATATTACAATGCCGAAAACATAAACTGCATTCTGCCATCTTACCCCCTCTATACACAAAGGTTGCTATAACTAAAGTTGTATTTTTAATTCTTTACACAGTGCATCAAATCTTTTCTGTTCTTTTTCTTTTACAGGCTTTGACAAATCTTTAAAGCAGTGATCGATAACATCCGCATCTTTTAACAGCTCATCCATTGGAGAATCAACCAACAATTTATCATCATGATGGTAAATTGCAGAACAGATTGCATCTGTTTCTTCCATAGTAGTAAGATCAAGCTTTTCTAAAATATTTCTCGCCACTCCCGCACCTTGATGAGCATGATCTTCATAAGTACCACTCTTGTACGCATATAAATCATGAAGCATCCCAGCCATAGCAGCTAGTTCAGAATCCAGCCCTCTTTTTTTTGCAAGAATAGTAGCCGTCAGTGACACTCCATAAAGATGCGCAGCAGCACTAATCTTCTTTTCTTCATCAATCATTTGACTTAACTCTGCATCAACATAGGAACGTAATTCCTTTAATCTACTCATAACTCTTCCCCCTGACATAGATATGTTCTTACTCATTCGTTATTATATGTTGATTATATAGAATCCACTATTTTACTTCAATAATTAAGGGAAGCAATCGACCGACTGCTTCCCTTATTATTTCATTATTATGATTCTAAAAACGCGGAGAAAATATCTACTCCCGCTGCCATCTTTTTTAATTGTCTGAGATTATCTCGCATATACTTTTCAAGTTGCTGAATCTCAATATCTGCGAATCCCTGATTCCTAATGATTCTACACTTTGGAATAGATCCTTCAGCCTCTCTGACACCATCAGAAAAAGTAACAAAGGCATATTTTTCGCCGGTTTCATTTTGACAAACTGCTGACACGTTCATATCTAGCTCACCCTTATTGTTATTTTTCTCTATAGCATCTAATGCTTTCTTTATATCGGAATAATTATTTGTATCAAAATTTTCCCCCATATTTTATCCTCTTTGGATTGGCTAACAAATAGCAAATTCAATATGTGTTCTATTATCAACAAATGGAACCACTACATCTTTAGTAGCTGTATTATACTTCTCATTAGACTTTAAGTTTTTCAGAGCTTCCTCATCTTCAAAAACTATTTCAACAAAAATATCCGCATTTGAAGTAGTGAGACAGTCAGCATAGACTTCTAAACTATGCATTCCTTCAATCTGACCATTTAAAGCTTCAAGCCTGGTTTTCATATTGTTCTTAATTGTCTCCAGGTTTGGTCCAAAACATTTATCTTGAAGGTTCATCACTATTACTTGCTTAACCATTGGTACTACTCTCTTCCTAAAATAAACTATCGAATAGTTTACCACTAACCTTTCATTTTACGCAATTAGTAAAATGTTAGATTTATAAGTCGAATAAGCAGGTTTTTTGTAACAATTACTTACTTCTAAACTTCATCCACGACCTTAAGATCAGCTCTGGCCATAATTAAATAACCATGTTCATTATCAAACACTTCTATTATGTTTCCATTGTCATGCTTAACTTTATATTTTTTATTGTTACATACATTCTTTACGATAATTCCATCAGCCCATTTATCATAATCTTTCGCCTTTGCTTGTGTAGGTATTTGACTTTGGCTTGTTTTTTTATTTGGTGTGATAGTGTTTTCTGGTAAATCAAATAAGGATAATTGTTTGTATTCAGGCTCTTTTTCTTCCATTCGCTTACGCTTAGCTCGGTCTTTCTCCTCTACACTATCCGTATCTGCATCATAGGTTAAAGTAACAGTTCTATCAGCTAGCTCTAGCTTCAATTCACCTTCATCAAAAGAATTCTTTATAATTTTAGCTCCTGTATAATAATCATTATAATATCCGTTGATGGCATTATAAGCCTTTTGTTTGATTATAAATTCCTCTCTGGAACCTGCACCTTGACGCAATTGGAATTCCTCTATTACCTTTCCCTTATCATCACACGAAAGAATAATCTCCCTTGTTTTTGTTTGAAGTCTTATAGAAGGCTCACTTGCTCCCAGATTATCTTCAAGCACTTCAAACTCCTCTGGAAAGGCATCCATATAATTTGCAATTCGACTTCTTTTTGATGTTGATCCTAACCCTTTATTCATCCAGTTTCTCCTTGAGAAATTGTATTCATTAGCATAATTATATTAAACCGCATTTACAGATTAGTGTAAATTATTTTATTACATATTCATATTCATACCATTCACCTGCAACTTTTTCAAATCCCAGTGATTGAACCATGCGTAAGCTCTGCGTGTTAAATGAATAAATCTTAGCTTTTACCTTCTCCATTCCCTTTTCTCTTGCAAGTTCTATCATATCCATAATGCAAGCTCGTCCAATATGTTTATTCTGGTATTCCTTGCAAATAACTATTGCCAGCTCACCGTTGTCGCAAAGGGATACATCTCCAATTAATGTACCTTTATAACTAATATAATAGAGGCTTCCATGGGCATCCAAATAATCATACATAGTACGTAATCTATTATGATCATACACAAAATCAATATTATCCACTTGCTTACATACATCTATGTCCTGATACCAAGGTAACGATACTTCATCATTCCTGTAATATGGAACTAACGAAATATTTTCATCTATTATTCTTGTATGGCACTCATTAACAGTTTTTCTGAGATAGCGTATAACCTCAACTGGATATTCACCTACCGCTGTTTCACCGGTCACCATTACAGATTTTGCACCGTCCAATGCAGCATTATAAATATCACTTACTTCCGCTCTTGTTGGTACCTTACTATGTTCCATTGATGATAGCATTTGAGTTACAACCATAAATGGTTTCTTATACTTATTACAGACTAGAGAAATTTGTTTCTGCACTCTTGGCAGCTTCCAAAGTGGCATACAATTTCCCAAATCACCACGGGCAATTACTATCTCATCGCAAGCATCCATGAAAGATTCAAGTGAATTTACACCATCTATGTTTTCAATCTTGGCATATATCTTAATATCCTTGGCCCCACAGTTTTCAAGTGCATGCCTAACATCCATTAAATCATCTCGACTACGAACAAAAGGCTGCATCACTCCTGTTATCCCAAGCTCCTGCGCAATACTTATGTTTTCAAGGTCCTTTTCTGTCACAGCTGGCATGTTGATAGTTGTACCAACCAGCAAAATACTCTTTTTAGAAGATAAAACTCCCCCTCTTTTAACTACAGCGCATGCATATTTATCTGCTACTTCATTAACATTAACCAGTATCTTTCCATCATCCAACAGAATATCCATTCCATTCCTAATGTTTTCCAGGATTATTGGCTCAACAGGGATTTCTCCATTTCCCAGTTTTATTTCCTGTCCTTCTTTTAAGGATATAGGCTTTTTCATTTCGCCTATTCTAAGCTCTGGCCCCTGCATATCTATGAGAATCTTTGCATCAATACCAATTTTAGCTGCCGCACTTTTGATAGCTTTAATCTGCTCTCTGCATTCTCTTAACATAACATGAGATAAATTTATTCTTATGCCTGTCATTCCTTCACTAAACATGGCCTCTAATATTTTTTCATCCGAACAGCTTGGCCCCAAAGTCCCCAATACATCTATCATTGTTACTTACCCCGAATCATTTCTCCCGATTTTATTAATAATATCATAATGATTAGGTAATTTTATGAAGTAATCACCTAATTGTTACTTAGCATATAAAAGTAGTTAAAACAAACATAGCATCATTTCCTAAAATTATAATTGGAAATGATGCTATCGTAACGTTGCTATCGGAGTAGCGAGACTTGAACTCGCGACTTCCGCGTCCCGAACGCGGCGCTCTACCAACTGAGCCACACCCCGAATTTTCACACACGTGTATTATCTCACTTTGTTGATAGATAATCTACTGTTTTATTTGACGCCATTTATTAATGTGTTTATTATTATATCCCTTGTGTTTAAATTTCTGATAATTCGCCAATTTCTATCATTGTATCTCACAGATGATTTTTGTTCCTTCAACAAAAACATAAGTGCGACAGTAAAATTTCATCTGTCGCACTTATTTAATACTTAATATTAATTGTTTTTGTTAAACATTGCTCTTTCGAGCTCAGCCATATCTACATCTCTTTGACTAAAATTGGTAAATCCTGGCTTTGCCTTTTGTTGGCTAGACTGACTATTCTGTGCAGGAGCCTTAGGAGATGTTCCCTGTTCAATCATTCTACAGAAATAACCAACCTTATCATCTATTGGTTCCATCGTAGTATTATCAAGTCGCTGCTTGAATGCAGGAATAATCTGCATCATATAATAAGCATCCTTGTTATTTCGTTTTGCACAGTTATAAATTCTGGAAATCTCCTCATCATTAAATTCAATTTGAGACGCAGTAAAGAACATTTTAAGCTGATCAACCATCGGATCATTCACTTTTTCTTCTATTACTTCAACTACCTTGGCATCAATATAGTTTTTCTCTGCAATATCAAATCTGTAACCGACATGCTTTCCATCAACATATCTAGCTTCATATGTGAATGTAAAATCACACTCATCAACAGAATTTATACTTTCCATCGCTGGACGTAGCACTCTTCGCTCAATCTCTGCTTTCTTATATGCTTCAGGTATTGAAAACTGATGCTTTAATTCTTCTACTGATAAATCAAAGATACCAGGTGTAGCTGTAGGATATTCCTTATATCTCTTCATATTTTCCAAATACCAATATAAGGCTATAGTATACTTACCCTGCAACTGAGTTGTCACCTCAAGTTTTCCGTATGCACCATGTACCAACTGTGAACATAGCGCAAGGTCTTTGAAGAAATCTGAAGGTGCAAATTCGATATAAGAGTTGTTCTTATCCTTCTTATTATGATATCTAAGGATGTTGAACCATGGTACAATTATGTCATCTTCGCCATCAGGACCTAATTCTTCGAAGGTTAATAGTCTTTCCTTCAACTTATCCGTACCTTTTTTAAATGTATTATAAATTGTATTGGAATTCTTATATCTAGAATATTTTACAAAGCTTGATGGCTCTATTCTATATGTTGTATTCTCAGGGAATGAAGACATTGCACCAAGAATCGCATCAAAAACAACATTTTCATCAGCTGTAAACTCCATCTTACAATGCATAATTAAAGCATCTGTACGATAAGCAATACCGATACCACCTTTTTTCAATGGATGTTTGTTATCCTGAAGCGCCAACAACTTAAGAAGTGTCTCGTGAGAGTTATCATTAAATGTAGCAACAAGATTATCTATAGAGATAGCTTCTTTAATAAACTGTTTAATCTTAGCTTCGTCCTCAGAAATAACAGCTAGACCTGTTTCAGAATCTATTACTTCAATATCAGTATCATCAGTATCAATTACTCTTCCATGACTTGTACCAACCATCTGATGTTCAATCTGACCAAGATTGCTAGCCAATGGAAATTCTCCATCGATAAACTTTCCAGTTACTGGATCGACTTCTCTATATTCTCCGTTTTCGTCTCGTTTTCTTATTGCCATTTTACTCTCCCTAATTGTTGTGGCATGTTTTTCATTTGCCACGTCACAATTATACTTAATATTAGAGCCTCAGGCAATAACTTTTATTTTTCACTCATCAATTTGTCAGCACATGGCAACTCATTATTTTGCCACTTTAACTCATCATTTTGCCATCGCATATGATATACCTATCATCTTATTAATACAAATGTCCATTTTAAGCCATTTATAGCATGTGGCAATTTGATGAATAAAATATCAATATCCACTCATTAATCTGCCACAATCACTCATCAATCTGCCATATTCATTAGTTTTATTTACTCATCATTTTGCCATGAGTGGCATCTAATCAATTTGCCACTCAATCATAATTCTAATTGAAAAAAGCCAATTTGCGCTATTTACGCACTCATCATTTTGCCATCTAGAACATATTTTACAAATTTTTTTCTTCTCATCAATTTGTCATGTTGTGGCATGCAATTAATTTGCCACAAATCACTCATCAATCTGTCATTTGCTCATTAATATGCCACCCTTTTCTAATCAATATGTCCAGCATTTCTCATTAATCTGCCACTATTTACTCTTTTTTTTGCCATCACAAAAGTCTAAAATTCTTTGATTTTAAAGGACTTTTTTCACATCTCCTATACTTTCTATACTTTACTTTACTTTTACTATACTCTTTCTCGACAGAAAAAAAATAGGAAACCCTAAAAAAGATTTCCTACATTCTATTCTTATGCATTTCTTTTTCTTGAAAGAGCATACAATATAAATTTTCCTTGTTTAAGTGGAATTTCACTTGCTGTATCTGCAATTGCCATTGAAAGATCTTCTGGTATCAAAACATTTCTTCTTTCGTTATTTGCTTTTAACTTCAAAAATGTTTCTGCAAGTTCTTCATCCACATTTCCCTTTTTTACTTCTTCAATTTCATCAGCCATTACTTCACCAAAAATATCTTGTATTGGTTTTTTCTGAGCTGCTGCTTGCTTTATTAAAAACTTATTATCTTCTGCAGTAAGCATAATACTCTTTGATATCTTATTACCTGTATATTTTGCCAGATTCTCAGAGACGGCTGGTTTTGTCATTTTTGACGATTTTGACGAAATTGTAGAAACTGACGGTATTGATCTTTCTGTTTTTTCTACATTTTCTGAAGTTCTTGTTGTTTCTATCGATTCTGTCGTTTCTGGTATAACTACATTTTCTGTAGCTTTTGGAACCTCAATTTTTTCAGGAGCCTGTAAAATCTTTTCATCTAAAACTTTCTCTTCTTCCTTAACATCACGTACAGGTTCTACTATAGGTTTTACTTCTGGCTCTCCTTTTGTTATTTCAATAACGGGTTCAATTGCTGTCTCAACTTTAGGTTCCTCTACTTCAACTTTTGTTACAGTTGGAGCGGATGTTTCTTCAATAATGCGCTTTTTAACAGGGGTACTTTTAGTAACGACTGGTTTTACAGTAACAGGTTCTTCGTTTAAAACGGCTTCTGTGCCACGATTTTTGGCATTTCCAGCGTTTGCTTTACGAAGCAGATCTCTTTTACTCATATTATGCATCCTCCCCTATTTTTTCGAGCATTTGCTCAACAATTGCATAAATTTCTCTACCTGTCTTTGATGATTTTTCTGTTCTGCATACTGCTGTGTGAAGTGTTTTGGCTTCTGAAACTCTGATAGCTGAGCTTACAGTTGCTATAAAAGGATTATTATCCTTTTCTTCACTGGATTGCTCTAATGTCTCTAATGCCATCTGTCCGAGCGCTGTTTGCTTGTTATATTCGTTTAAAACGTATCCTATGAGTTTAGCGTGGCTTTTCTTGTTTCTTCCGTTTGTTAGGCGATTAAGCTCATTTTCGGTGGTTACAACGGCATCTAACGAGCTTTCATCTACTCTTGTAGGTATTACGATGTAATCTGCTGCTATATAAAGCATTTCCTGTAGAATATTTCTTGATGGTGCTGGATCTATAAATACATAGTCATATGTGTCTTTTGCAAAATCTAATACATCTGCCAGGAGATATTCATCTTCTTCGGCTCTATCAAAAATGTTATCTGCTCTAGCAAGCTTTGGTGAAGCAATAATTATGTCGAATAGATCATTATGCTGTACTGCATCCATAATTGGAACTTCGCCTTGGAGAACGTCTAAAATGTTTGGAGCCTCTGTATCTGCGCCACAGTTTTTTGAAATCGAGAGCTGTTGGTCTAAATCTATTACTAAAACTTTATCTTTTCCATACATATTACCGAATACTGTTGCTGCTTCCAAGGTAAGGCTTGACTTGCCACAGCCGCCTTTTGCTGTAATAAATGCGAATACTTTCATCGTTAAATTTCTCCTTTTTAATACAGTATATATTATATTCATTTTTTACATTCAAAGCAATAAAAATATTATAGGAATTTTTTATATTTATTATACCTTTAATATTTACAATATTTTTGGCATTTATGACCTATTTAACTCTTTAAATATTTATAACATTATAGATACCTACCATGTCTTTAATGTTTCAATTATTTTCTATGTTAATAATACTATTAACGTCATAAACGTTTAAATCATTTATAATATCTGTAGTATTTATTGCAATAGAAACCTTTTAAATATTATAAACATTAATAGCTGTTATGACATTTTCAATACATGAAATGTTCTAAATGCCACAAGTGTAATAAATTATAAAAATATTTATTACTCTATAAACATAAAAGTTATCTAAAAGAAATGCAATATATATAATGACAAAAACAAAAAAAATATTGAAAATACCGAAAGAGTATAATGTCACTAAAATGACTAAATGATATATGCGGACGAATTTATATAACTTGACTAAAATGACGAAGATGTGATTGCCATGTCAAAAACACCTCAAATGCCAGACGGATGATTTGGAAATAAACAGAATATTCACGCATTAAATGTAATTGCACGACAGATGAATCGATGCGTGCATAAATTGAAATAGTGTGCAAGGATCAGTAGATTCATAATTTATCAAAAAAGAGACTGCTGGATTATATAAATTGAAATATAGATATAAATGATTGAATATCATGATCTTTAAATAGGTTATAAAGTATGTTTATACGTATATCCACAAAGAAATATTAGTAACATTTCTTTGTGGATGATTGAAACAAACATCAACCTAATTGTAAATGTTATGAGTAGAGCATGACGACCCAGAAAATAATCTTATATATGATTGAAAGAAAAATACCTTGTGAAACGAAATAACAACAGGATTTGCCATGAGAAGACTCAAATGGATAAGAACCTAAAATAGAGTGAAGAAAAGATGGCTTAAGAATCAACAAACAAAAAATAGAACTTAAAATCAAAACTTCACATAGAATTCACATAGAAATCAATTCATGAACAATTTAGAAATGTAATATTTAATCATCGCAAGAGCGATTGAAAACTTTTTCATATATCATTCTCCCTAGAAAAGGCTGCTGTCGGGCAGTCTTTTTTTATGTTGTAAACAAATCCCGATGATGAGAAGGCGCGCTCATTGCACAAAGATATTATGCAAGGTAAAAAATTGAATAATGAATGTATATTGAATATAAAAGAACAAGGTGATTTGTCGATAAAATGTATACTCATTTTTTAGAATACCAGAAAGTCTCGAAGCCACTGTTGCTATGCAGGAATTCCGTCACAACATGGCCACGAAAGACATAGAATGGTGAATTATCACACTTTTTATAATGATTGAGATATTTACATACACAATGCCCTTATTTTTGTTCAAAGAATACTCTAAAAAGATGTATTTTACGATGGCAGAAGAGAAAAAAAGTCTATTCGGACGATTCAATAGACAGAGATAGTATCGAGGAGGGAGTTCAGTTTGATAAGTATCAGTTTGCCGGTTTTCAAAGAGTAGTAGACCTTGGGCCAGATGAGAGTAGATATGTTACATAATTCAGAATATATGTAAATTCCTAAAAGGCTTGTGGAGATAAGAATTAATCTAATAGAGGTTCCCTGTGTTTTACAGTGAACTATCTTTTTTGAAAAAATAATTATTTTGCTATTAAGTTATAATTGAAGGCGCCGATATAAGATATGAAGACTAGGCATATGGATGTGAGAATGTCTTTATATGACAACGATAAGAATACAAGGAGGTATAGATTATGGTTGGTATTGGTGGATTGGGAAACACATTGAATCAGTATGGTTCAATTGCTAAGAGAGCCCAGAAAAACGAAAAAAATCAGGACACAAAAGAAACAAGCAAGACTCCTGAAAAGAAAATTAATGACAGTGAAAGCAAGTTATCTGCAAAGGCACAGGAATATCTGAAGAAGCTTCGCGAGAAATATAAGGACTACGATTTTATTATAGCCAATAAGGATGATGACAAGGATGGCTTAGCAAGTGCTAGTGACAAAGAGTATTCCGTAATGATTTCCAGTGATGAAATCGAAAAGATGGCAAATGATGAGGAGTATTCTAACAAGATACTTGGCCAAATGGAGTCAGCTATAGATTCATCAAAGAAGCTTAGCGATGAATTTGGTTATATTAAGCAGATGACAATAGATATTTTAGGGGATGGCAATATAAGATTCCTTGCAGAACTAGTATCTGGAAAGACTATAGAAGCTGAATCAGAGGACGATATGAGAAGTCAGCTTAATGAAATCGATTGGGAAAAATTTGCAGCTGAAGTTGGTAATTCGGGGACAAAAATAGATTATTCTGTATAGCATTACAGTTAGGTAGCCAATGAGAATATCTGAGATTACGACAGCTAACAAACCATATATTAGAATTATCAAGGGTAAGAAGAAGATAGACATTCCTATTACCCCTAAGTTGGTTGCGCTTCCATTGGGAAAAAGTAATTATCGTGATTGCGGTTATGTAGGTTGCGAAAATATAAGAGTGAACTTTAAGGGGAAAGTTGTAAAGATTAATTGGACCTTTAATCATAATAAAATGACACTGTTCTGCTCAAGTGGTCACAAAGCATATAGTTGGAGTAATGTAAAAGTTGCTACTTTTACAGATGCCCGTGGAAAGAAACAGAATTTAATAGTATGCAAGAGAGCATATGGAGATGAGACGGAACGTAGGAGATATAAAAGATACCCACTTGTAAAATATATAGTTATTTCTCAGGGTGATAATATGTATGAGGCAACCACCGCAGACTTATCCTTTGGTGGTGTAGGTATAGTTTCCAAAAAGAGGATTAACATCATTCCTAGTGAACCAATCAATGTTGATTTTGGTGATGTTAAAATCAGGGCACGACTAGTACGAACTGTTTTCAGAGAAGATGGAAGTGAGTTATTTGGTTGTTCGGTTTCTAAAGTGTATAAATATGAGATGGCAAAGCTAATTACACATGATGAGGCTGAAGCCAACAGGGCGAAAGAAGAAGCGGCTAAAGCGAGGAAAATAGCAAAAGAGACAGATTCGGGATGGAATGAAGGCAAAATATCCAGATGGCACTAGATTTACAAAATAGTCAACATCGTCAAAAAAGTCACAATAGTCAAAATGGCACAAGGAAAAGAGTTATTCTACGGGTATTTCTTTTTTCATTATTGTGTTTACTAATGGATATAAGGCCGGGCGGATAGGACAGATATAATAAAATGCATTTTGATCTTATATAAGGAGGCGGATTGTGACCGCCTCCTATTTTTTGTTTATTATTTATTTTCTTCAGAGATTTCTCCAGCAAGTAAATAAATTACAGGTGAATTCCAATAGATTGCTATTTCGTTTGTTGAATAGCTTTGAGAGTTATCCGCATAACATTTTGCGCATGGAGTATCTTTTAATACATTTTGTACATATGGATCATCCAATCCGCTGTTTGGTCCACCCACAATCATCCCTGGAATGGTTTTACCAGTAGCTTGGGAAGGTCTATGATGTGGATGTTCTGGAGACAATGTGCCAAATCCAGTCAAGAAACAATAACCAGTTGCATTATTTCCAAAGAGATAATTTAGTTGTTTGTCTACAGTTTCCTTATTATCCCCAAGGATGTTCTTCATCATTAGGAGATATTCACCGTTGTTGGCAATTGTAAGGTTACTGCCCCATGGATAACTTCCTATTATAGAAGATCCGTAACTATACATTTTTGAATTATCAATTATTTTATCTGCCATTTTCTTAGCTTCAGCTTTGATATTAGAAGTAGATGTTGCTCCTTTTGAAGAAAGATAAGCATAACTTCCATAACCGCCAACACCTTGCCAGCCTAAAGAATAGCCATTTGTAGGGAGTACCTTAAGCATGGAATCTTCATATTCTTTTTCACCAGTGGTTTTAAATAATTCTGCATATGCCCAGAACCGTTCATCTATATCACAGTTGTCTTCGTATTCACCAGTAGAAACGTCATCGGGATTTTTATAACCAGTTGTATCTGGATTCGTCTTGCTCAAGTAATCGGCTGCTTTTTTTGCAGACGTGAGGCATTTATCGGCGTAAGCTTTATCAGTTTTAGCATATACTCGGGCTGCGATAGCCATAACTCCTGCAAAATCTCCAGTAGCTGTTGTGGAAACAGGCATTATAATGAGTTCATCTGTCTCATCTTGTGGCATTACTTCACTAGGGAAGTTATGTCCAGTTACCTTGTGGTATACACCTCCATCGAAACGCTGCATTTTTAACAGCCAGTCTAATTCATATTTGGCTTCATCCAAAACATCAGGAATATTGTTTCCACTTTCAGGTATACCTACATCGTCACCAAATACTTTTGGATATTTTTCATAAGCAAGAAGAATATCCGCAGCGGCAGTTGCGCCTGCTACAGTATAACGGCCATAATCGCCAGCATCATGCCAGCCGCCTGATACGTCAAATTTCTTTGAAGGCTCTTCATATAACACAGCTTTTTCATTATGGCAGGATGGATGGGCAAAATCTTCCGCAAAATCAGTTGTAAGTTCCTGGCCGCATCTTTGATAATAAAGCATCTTTATAGTAGATTTAATTGCATCATCATAAACAGTTTTTGATATTTTAAATGAAGGTGATACAACATCTCCTGCTTCTATATGGTAAGTGCCTTCATCTTTAATATGAGAGAAATCAAAGATTTCCTCTTTCTCACCAGAATCAGGATTATCTTTTCCGCCACCTATTTTTGCATCATATACAGTTTTACCAGTCGTTTCGTTGATTAGTTTTGCTTTCTGTTTTAAACCTGTGCCCTTAATTGTGGCAGTTTTTAGTGCAGATGGAAGGTATCCTATTTGATTAACAGCTATGTCTGGAATTTCGAGTTGGCCGCTGCCAGCAACTTTTTTGGAATCGTCTTCTATTGTAAGAGAGAAATTATCAAAGTAAATATGGTGTTCCGTTGTTGTAGCATCCATACCGTCTACAATACCCATATTGAAACAAAATCTTGGTGCAGGATCAGATGATTCTTCCATATTAAAAGTATATTCATAGTGATTATTCTCTGAAGCGAGATTTATGATCTCTTCATAGTATGCGTGGTAATCACCACCGTTGATTTGGAAACGCATTTGAATAGGTCGTTCCACATCAGAATATCCATCAAAAGCAATCTTGTATTGACAACCTTCATCCAAGGCAAACCCATCGTGATAAAGCTGAACGCCGTAGTCTACAGATCCAAGCTTTTTTATATCTACATCAAGAGCTCCGTCGTCATTTACAGAGATTTCGCATTCACCGTCGAAGCAGTAGGTAAACCATTGATCTGTTCCATTACTGAAGTCGGCATTATCAAGAAGATTAACACCAATAGTATTTGTATCTTCTTCTGTAGCTGGAATAGGAGTATCTTCCTCATCAATAGACTCATTTTGAACAGTTTCCTTATTAGGAACGTTTACTTCATTTTTACCACAGCCAACCGTACTGATTGTCATGATTACTGCCATTGAGACAGTAAAAAGAGATTTTGACATATGTCTTTTCATAGCATTACCCCCTATAATTATTTACACAACCCTCATATTGTATAGAATACCACATATATAAGGTATATCCTAAAAGTATTTTTAAATAACTGTGATAGGATATGAAAATTGAGTAAAGTATTAACACAATTCCAACAATAGCTTGATTTTTGACGAATAGATTTACTTTAAAAAAATATAAAAAATACGTTGACACCAGACGATTGGGATGATACTATAATCGAGCGCTGAGGGACAGCAAGTCACACAGAGCAAACAAATAGAAGTAGATTGATAACTGAACAGTGAAACAAACCTTGAATTAATACAAGTTTTTAAAACATGTATCCTTGAAATTCATTTAAGTTCTAAAACGAAACAAAACCTTTATTAGTAAACAAGTCAGTTTTATACTGATTCGGAATTAAATTCTTAACATGAGAGTTTGATCCTGGCTCAGGATGAACGCTGGCGGCGTGCTTAACACATGCAAGTCGAACGAAGCAATTTCTTACGATCCCTTCGGGGTGACGAGTTATTGACTGAGTGGCGGACGGGTGAGTAACGCGTGGGTAACCTGCCTTGTACAGGGGGACAACAGTTGGAA
>NZ_FQYQ01000042.1 GCF_900141825.1 Pseudobutyrivibrio xylanivorans DSM 14809
ACCGAAATACTTCTTCGCTCACGCGGCGTCGCTGCATCAGGCTTGCGCCCATTGTGCAATATTCCCCACTGCTGCCTCCCGTAGGAGTTTGGGCCGTGTCTCAGTCCCAATGTGGCCGGTCACCCTCTCAGGTCGGCTACTGATCGTCGCCTTGGTGGGCCGTTACCTCACCAACTAGCTAATCAGACGCGGGTCCATCTTGTACCGAAAAAACTTTTCACACTACATCATGCGAAGCTGTGCGCTTATGCGGTATTAGCAGTCGTTTCCAACTGTTGTCCCCCTGTACAAGGCAGGTTACCCACGCGTTACTCACCCGTCCGCCACTCAGTCAACAAATCGTCACCCCCGAAGGGATCGTGATAAGTTGCTTCGTTCGACTTGCATGTGTTAAGCACGCCGCCAGCGTTCATCCTGAGCCAGGATCAAACTCTCATGTTAAAAAGTTTAATTCCGAATCAGTATAAAACTGACTTCTTTACTAATAAAGGTTTTTGTTTCGTCTTAGAAACTAAATGAATTTCAAGGATACATGTTTTAAAAACTTGTATTAATTCAAGGTTTGTTTCACTGTTCAGTTATCAATCTACATTTATTTGTTTCGCTCTGTGTGACTTGCTGTCCCTCAGTGCTCGATTATAATATCATCCTGAAACCCCAGTGTCAACAGATATTCTGTGATTTTTTAAAGTAAATCTATTCACCTCAAATGGGTAATTTGTATGATTTGTGTGAATTGTATCAATTATTTTTACAATTATTATTTTAGCTATCAAGATGTAGCCCTAATCACACTATTAGCTAACGAGATATAGCATCAACAGCTTCCTTAACATTAGCCACACCAACAACTTCAATTCCAGATAAATTTTTGAGACTTGCAAGATTTGAATATGGAACAATAGCTTTCTTGAATCCAAGCTTCTCTGCTTCTCTCACACGCTGCTCTGCCATGGATACAGAACGGACCTCACCTGACAGACCAATCTCGCCAAAGACAATTGTACCTGCATCGATAGGGATATCCTTTTCACTAGAATATATGGCCATGGCAATAGCCAAATCTATGGCTGGTTCGTTAATGCGCATACCGCCAGCTATGTTCACATAAATATCTGAACGGCCGAGGAATACACCACAAGCTTTATTTGCTTTAGCGTCCCTCATTCGTTCCAGAACAGCAACAAGCAAATTTACTCTGTTGTAGTCGCAGCCTGTGGCCATTCGTCTAGGAATTTCAAAGGCTGTCTTGCTCACAAGAGACTGTATTTCTACAAGGATAGGACGTGTTCCTTCCATAGCACAGGTGACAATCGATCCTTCCGCATTTTCCGGACGGCCATCTAACATGACTGCAGATGGATTCTTGACCTCAGCAAGGCCAGTATCTCTCATTTCAAAAACTCCTATTTCATTAGTAGAGCCAAATCTGTTTTTAACGCCGCGAAGTATTCTATATGAAGCATGTCTGTCGCCCTCAAAATATAATACAGTATCCACCATGTGCTCGAGAACTCGTGGGCCTGCCACTGTTCCCTCTTTTGTAACATGGCCAACTATAAATACAGCTATACCTTGAACTTTTGCTATTTCCATAAGAACACTTGTAGATTCTCTAACCTGAGTAACTGAGCCAGGTGCCGAACCTACTGCCTCATTATACATAGTCTGGATTGAATCAATAATAAGAACTGTTGGCTTTTCGCGCTCTACTACAGCTTTGATTGTATCCAGATTAGTCTCGCAAAATAAATCAAGCTTGTCGTTGAACTGTCCTATGCGGTCAGCACGAATTTTAATTTGCTGGAGAGACTCCTCGCCTGAAACGTACATAACATTTACACCAGACTGACAAAGGAGACGGCAGGTCTGTAAAAGCAATGTAGATTTTCCAATACCAGGATCTCCACCAACAAGAACCATGGAACCAGGCACAATTCCTCCACCTAATACGCGGTCGAATTCTTCAATATTTGTAGATATACGATGCTCATTTGAAGCGGCAACATCTATAAGCTTTGTCGGCGCAACATCCGCAACCTTTGCTCTAGCCTTTGCCTTTGACTTATCTACTATCTCTTCAACTAGACTATTCCACGCTCCGCAGGCAGGACACTGCCCTGACCATTTAGAAGTTTCGTTACCACATTCCTGACAGAAAAATACTGAAACATTTTTCTTTGCCATAACATTTCTCTCCTTTACAAAAAATCTTCCCACTTATTTTATAAATGGGAAGATTGATTAAATGATTTTATTGTTTATTAAATTCTTTTGACCTGTACGTCAACAGCAACCCCTGGATCAAGCTCTACCGATAAATTGAGCTTTCCACCTAAATTAGTCTTCATCTGACTTGTAGCAGTGCCTCCAACAGTAATAGAATATTCTGTCTCTGGCTCAAGCTCCAATGTAATCATGGCATCTCCTTTACCCTCTACTGTAAAAGATACCATATCAGATGAACATTTAAACTTCTCAACTGCTGTGCCCGGAACTGACTCATATACAAACATTCCATTTTTCTCGAGCTTGGTAATGTCTGAAAAAGTCTTTACCTTGTACAAGTCTCCTTCGTGTTTGTAGTCCTCAAGCTTCTTCTTGTCAGCTAAGGTGTAATCGCCAAAGCTGATACTTCCATCTGCTTCGCTGCGAATTAACTCGCTAATAACAGCCATCCTTACTCCTCCTATGCCACTGCTTAATTGCAGATTGTCTTATGCAAATTATAGCAAAGGAATTTGGTTTTAACAATAAATGACTGTGTGAAAAATATTATTTTTCGAAAACAACATTATCAGCTTTTACCTTAGCCTTTACAGTATCGCCAGACTTAAATTTGCCGGCAAGGATTTCTTCTGCCATAACATCCTCGAGTGCAGTCTGGATTTTACGACGAATTGGACGTGCACCGTATTTTGGATCATATGCTTTTTCAACAATCCATGTCTTAACTGCAACTGGGATAGATACATCTATATCCATCTGCTCCTTACAACGAGAAACGAACTGCTTAACCTGAAGACCAGCTATCTGCTTCATATCATCCTTAGTAAGGGCACGGAATACTATAGTCTCATCAATACGGTTTAAAAATTCTGGCTTGAAGATACGCTTAACTTCTTCCATAACACCATTCTTCATAAACTCGTAATCCTTGTTAGCATCTTCCTTTGATGCAAAGCCAAGCTTTTTGGGTTCAATGATAGCCTGTGCACCTGCATTAGATGTCATGATGATGATAGTATTTTTAAAATCTACCTTTCGTCCCTGTGAATCGGTAACATGACCATCATCTAATATCTGAAGAAGTACATTAAATACATCTGGATGAGCCTTTTCAATCTCATCAAAAAGGATAACTGAGTATGGATTTCTACGTACCTTTTCAGAAAGCTGACCACCTTCATCGTAGCCAACATATCCTGGAGGCGAACCAATCATCTTTGAAACAGAGTGTTTCTCCATGTACTCACTCATATCAACTCGAATCATAGAAGATTCTGTTCCAAATACAGCCTCAGCTAATGCCTTTGAAATCTCTGTTTTACCAACACCTGTAGGTCCCAAGAATAAGAACGAACCGATAGGGCGTCCCTTTTCTTTTAGTCCAACACGACCACGACGGACAGCTCTCGCGACTGCAGATACAGCCTCCTCCTGACCGATAACTCTCTTATGAAGAATGCTCTCTATCTTTCTAAGACGTACAGACTCCTGTTCTGTAAGCTTAGCAACTGGAATCTTAGTCCAAAGAGCAACAACTGTAGCAACGTCATTTTCCGTAAGAACAGCAGATTTTGACTTACGCTTTCTGGCAGCCTTTTTATCTTCTGCTTCTTTCTTTGCAACAAGCTCATCCTTCTGCTTTTTGATGATACTTGCCTGAGCAATATCGCCATCAATGATAGCCTGCTCCATATCATCAGATAGCTGCTGAATCTGAGTAATAAGAGTATCGTCCTTAACTACTCGCTTAACAAATGAAAGCTTTAACGAAGCAGCTGCTTCATCCATTAAGTCGATAGCCTTATCTGGAAGAAATCGATCTGCGATATATCGCTCTGACATCTTAACACACGCTTCAACAGCCTCATCAGGGATGACAACTCCATGATGCTCCTCGTAAAGATATCTGACACCCTTGAGAATTTCGATTGTTTCTTCCTCTGAAGGTTCTTCAATCATAACTGGCTGGAAACGTCTTTCAAGAGCAGCATCCTTTTCTACGTATTTACGATATTCTGTGATAGTGGTAGCACCAAGAATCTGGATTTCACCACGAGCCATAGCTGGCTTTAAAATGTTAGATGCATCGATGGCGCCTTCCGCTCCACCTGCACCGATAAGTGTATGTATCTCGTCGATAAATAGAAGGATATTTCCTTCCTCAACTACCTCTGCTATTACCTTTTTAATACGTTCTTCGAACTCACCTCGATACTTAGAGCCGGCAACCATGCCTGATAGATCAAGTGAAAGGACACGTAAGTCGCTAACAGAATCAGGAACATTCCCCTCAACTATGCGCTGTGCCAAACCTTCAACGATGGCTGTCTTTCCAACACCTGGTTCTCCGATGAGACAAGGGTTGTTCTTGCCTCGTCTTGAAAGAATCTGGATAACGCGCTGAATCTCTGAATCACGTCCAACGATAGGATCGAGCTCGCCATCTTCAGCCATAGCTGTAAGGTCTCTGGAGAACTGATCCAAATATGATACTTCATTGCGCTTGGCACGGCCACTGTTAATGGCCTGCATTTCTTCTTTATATACTGTGCCTTCGGCACCCATTCCCGCTACAAGCTCTGAGAAAAGCTTGTGAGGATTAACATCTAATGAATTAAGAAGTCTTGCACCTGAACAATCTTGCATACGAATCATAGCAAGAAGTAGATGCTCTGTACCTATAGTTTTAGAGTTGCACTTATCAGCTTCATCTGCTGCATGTTCTAAAAGCTGTTCCATCTTTGGGGTGTAACCATCGCGCTCTCGAACAGCCACATCACCGCCTGGTGAAATAAGCTCTTCTACAAGCTTAAGAAGTGCCTGTCTATCTACACCGTTAGAATTCAAAACTTTAGCAGCAAGAGAATTCTCCTGTTCAATAATAGAGATAAGGAGGTGTTCTGTACCGACATAACTATGCTGCAGTGACTTTGATAGTTTTGATGCACCTGAAATAGCTCGTTTTGCCTGCTTTGAATATTCCATTATCTTCTCCTTTATTAAAGATCATTTAGATCCATCATATTTAAGCTTGAGTTTCTGCGAGAATCGTAATCAGAAGCCGACTCGATGTATGTAGTAGAGCGAGTATCCTCATATTCATCATCATACTCCTCTTCCTCATCTACATATTCATCATCGTACTCTTCCTCGTCGTATTCTTCTTCCTCTTCTTCCCTAGAGCGACGGTCGAATACAATTGAACGAGGACTTCTACGTGCAGACTTCTTCTTTGCTGGAGTCTCTGCAAAAACATCTCCATCAAAATCATCATCTCTATCGCGAGATTTAACAAATGTGTTGATTAATAAGAATACTAAGATAACACAAAGAACTATAAGTCCCATGATAACTTTGCGATAAGTATCGAGCTTATTAATATAAATATCTACATTATCATTTACTGCAGCTGATGTATCTTCTTCGCTAACATCGCTAGATGAACCACCTGCTGAAAGCACTGATTCATCCATTCTTGAAAGAGTGTCATTAGCGCTATCAAAAACAAACCAACCTGTATCACCTGCTGCGTTTGTACCATATACATAATAGAAACCAGATTCTCCAATTGTATAGGCTGTAGTATTACCACCTGTAACATCTAATGACATAGGTGTAAATGCTGAAGAAGGGCCTGCATCTGAAGGGGAAATTATAACGTAATTCTTTCCTGAACCAAGCATTAAAAATTCTGAAACTGTACCTGCTTCTGCATTATATAAATAGAAAACACCTGAACCTGAAGTATTATCAGCAGGCTTTAAATAAAGAAGTGTGATGCTTCCGTTTGTAGGCTCGCTATATGTGCTAGAGCCGATATTTACTGTAGTCTTAGAAAAGCCTGATGGTACTTCAGAATCTGAATAACGCTCTGAAACAACATAAGCTACTCCGTTAATATCAAAACCGCCGCTGGCATTAAGTGTGCCAACTGCACCTCCTGTAGGTGCTGCTGTCTCAACTGGAGCTGTCTCTGTTGGCTCTTCTACTGGTGTTTCCTCTGCTACTGGTTCGTCAGCTGGTTCCTCTGTAACCTGAGCTGCTGGCTGTTCCTGGGCCACTGGCTCTGCTGGTGCACTACCTCCACCGATAGAAAGTGTAGTGCTACTGCCTGAACAAGAAGTAGATGAAACTATAATAGAAGCTGTACCTGATGCTGCGGCTGTAAACACAACGTCTCCTGTCTTTCCTGAGAAGGAAACAGAATTGCCTGATGTGGTGTAACCTGAGCCTGTACAGCTAACAAATGTGAGCATGGCTGATGTGTATTTAACAGTGATAGTACCAGACTCTGATGCTGTAACTGAAACTGTGACCTTATCTCCCACGGCAGGTGAGTTCTTAGATACCGCAATCATGGTAGTACCCTGAGCGAATGCCACAATATTCATTGCAAAAACAAGCATAACTATAGCCAAAACATTAAATGTTCTTCTGATCAATTTATTCATAACAAATTACCTTCCATTTCCTGTGATACTCTCAACAACACTAGAGGTTGCTACTGAGCCCTTTATATCACACTATATATAGATAATTTAATTATAGATAAACCACAATTCATAGTCAACAGTTACGGCAAAGTAAAAAGAGCCAGATTCCCCCTGACAAACCTGAGTAAGAACCTACGATTCCAGTGATGTGTTCAGCTAAATCGATACCAAAAATCGACATGATGAGAAACACAATTCCAAGGGCAAATGCAAGCGCCATAATACCAAACGAAATAATCAATTCTTTGTCTAATCTTCTTCTCATAAATATGTACCTCCGTTCCATAGCTTTATTAGGATTAAGATGTTAAAACTATAAATCATTTATATGTCCATATTTATGTACGAATATACGTTCTATTTCTGGCATAGAATAAGGACGCTGCATACACAACGTCCATAGTATTTTGTAGTATTAGATTAAACTACTTTCATAGGGAAGTTACTCTTCCTCTTCCACACCACCTGGAAGAATTGTACTGTCCGAAGAATTGTTAGTAATGAAAGCATCTGTTTCTACTGTAACAACCTGATTTTTATCGTCAACAACGACACTATCAATAGTAATCACCTGATTATTTGAACCAGTCTGAATATTCTTATTGGCAAGATTATCTTTTATGGTGTTACCATGACTTCTTCTTCCAAGAGTCTCCGAATATATCTTGGCATCATTTGCTGCAATAAATAGGTTGTTTTCAACAATGTTAGTAGAATCGCTTGCGTTTTGAACAACTACACAGCTGTTTTCTGCATTTAAAACAGTGTTACGTGAAAATCTGCAATCTACCGCACTTCCATTTCGTCTGTCAGCCCCTCCAATACTTATGCCTGCATAACCATCGTTATTTACCAATGTATTGTTTGTCACATTAATGTCGCGTGTGTTTTTACCTTTGTGCTCACAGGATACCTCGATGCCGATGTCGCAGTTCATAACGAAATTATCATAAATATCAATGTCCTGCCCTCCATCAACATAAATGCCTCCGGCGCACTTAGAATCGTATGTGACATTGGTTTCTGGATCTGATGAAATGTTTACAATAGTGTTATCGTGAATGCTTCCACGTTTGGCTGTGTCGTTTTTATTCTTAGTAGAATGTTCATATCCTATAGCATCAATTCCAATGTTGTCGCAATCATGGATATAATTTCCTGAAATCTCAAAGCCTTTTATAAAGCCATTAATTGCAATTGTCTCACTCTGACCAAGGGAAAGATTGTACAATTCACAATTTAGTATATCAACATTAGAAATAGGATGTTTGTTGTCGTCTGGATTGCTGGAAACCAAAATGCCGTGGGCATTATAGTCTTCAGAATACTCCTTATACTTGCATCCCATATCATGTATCTTGCATCTAGAGATGGTGACATTGCAGGATGCCTCGGCCACCTCGATACCTATTGGTGCAACTTTGTCTGATGGCTTGTTAATGTACAGGCCGGTGATTTCAAGATTTTCTATGGTTACATTAGCTGCATTTATATAAACCATAGAGCCTGTGTTTCTGCCTGGTCTAATATCTGAGCCGTCCAGCACAGTTCCATTTTCACCCTTTACGGTGATTCCGCTCTTGTCTGGATTAATGGAAATCTGTTCCTTATAGACACGAGCAGGAACTAAAATTGTGTCGCCTGAAGCAGCTTTTTCAATGGCTTCTGAAATTGTTTTTGTGTCTTTTCCTACTTCGATAACTTTTGGACTACTTTTTGCTTCCGCAATGATAGAGGTACTTCCCAAAGCAATAAATGCTACCAAAATCAAGGAAAACAATAATAATCTTTTCTTCATCAATTCTCCTTTCCACAAATTTGTGTACGGGACAATTATAACACATTTTAAATATTATTGTAACTTTTTTGTAATTTTTATATTGTATAATAAAGGCGCCTTTACTATCTCATTTTAGCTTGCCTAGGAACAAATTCTATTTTTAAATCCATACCCAACCCATCAGCTAACCTTTTCAAAAGATTAACAGATGGATTTCTAGTTCCATTTTCAAGTCTACTTATATCAGCCTGTCCTATTCCGGTAATTTCGGCCAATTCCTTCTGTGTTAGATTTCTTTGAATCCTAGCATCAATTATTGCATGCTTGATATCAAGCTCAGGCTGTATAGCATCCCATTCTTTTTTAAACTCAGGATCTTTAAGTTGTTCATCTAAATAACTGTCAAAACTCTTCATATCACTTGCTATTCCTTTCTAAATAGTCCGAACGATACTTCTTTGCTAAATCAATTTCTCTTCTAGGAGTTTTCTGTGATTTCTTTATAAATCCATTCGTAAGTATTATTTTTCCACCATAATAAAAGAAAAATAACACCCGAGAAATGTTTGAGCCTTGTTTAGTTCTCAATTCAAATATTCCATCTTCCAAATACTTTGTATATGGTGCACGCATTGCATTTCCCTTTTCTTGTAGAACCAAAATATCTCCAGTAATCTTAGCTCTCATTTCTTTTGTGCATGCATCCAAAAATTCTTCAACTGGGCACTCTAAATTAGCCTTTTGATATAATTTCTACCTTAAATTCGTTCATTTAATATTTTTAATTATATGATATATATATCATATCGTCAATAAACCTCCAATTCTTATTTATTCTTTATTTTTCCATTAAAAATAGGATTATTGCGTGGCTGAACACCACAATAGAGACTTGCATTTTTGCAGGTCAATGAACCATATAGAAATTGTCAGTATCACGGGAAGGATAATACTATCATTAACAATAGAAGTCAAGACAGGTTTAAAATGATACTCCTCCACTTATGTAGGGGAGCTTTTGTTTTGCATTTTTACTTGGATTATCGCAGGACAATGTAATTATGGGGAGTATAGAGGGTGCTATGATAAATGAAGCTATTTTTTTCGGGATTTTATCGCAAGTAGACGGTTTTATGGTATTTGGAAGCATGGCATGCGATAAATGGGGTGGAGTTTGTGGCTACTTTTTATCACAGGGTTGTCTACTTATAGGCTTTCTGGGTATACTTGCGATAATTGATGAGTAAAATAGGGATGAGATTTATCACTGAGGTAGTTTGGAAGACGCTTGGTTTCGTTGGCTTGCGATAAATGGATTAGATGAGTTTATCGCGGGATGACTGTGAACTGGCTTTGCTTCGCTGGAACGCGATAAATAGACTCGGATGTTGTGTCTACTTTTATCGCTGGTATGGCTACAAATAGGATATCTTGGTTTACTTGCGATAAAGGATGTTGAAGATTTCGGGATTTTTTATCACAGCGGAGACTGGAAGGTGCATGGCTGTGTGTATTTGCGATAATGGGTTGGGAAATATTAGGTAGGGAAGCATCGACGGGGCTTGGATGAATAAAGGGTGTGGATTGGACCTGATGTGTGGCGTGAGTGACTGAATGATTTATACAAGGGCTGAAATGGAATACAAAGGAAATGGGAGGCCCGTGGATTACGACGAGTCTCCCATCTGTGTAGGAATGTATTTTTATACCTGGTTGAAGATATAAAAAGCTATTTTTGGTGGTAGAGCAAACCACAGTACTGATTTGCCCTACCCCATGAAAAATATTGAAAAAGTTTTAGCACTTTTGTGCTCGAGTTTATAAAATAATATAATACATGGCCATTCAACAAAATGTCGATTTGCCTGATATCAAGTACTAATTGTCTGTTATTCTGAATACGATGCTGCTTCAGAACTTACCGCAAGCTTATCATTGTATCCTGTTTTGCTTGCTACTACATAAAGATAATTGCCATCATGAGAATTGTCTGTCAATGTAAATGTAGCTGCTGTTGCACCATCAATAGCTGTAAGATCGTCAACGGCTGTCTTGTTATTAGCATTTGCTTCATACCACTGATATGTCACACCCTCTGAAGGACTAGCTGTAGCTGTAAAAACATTTCCTTCTACTCCAATTGCCAATGATGTAAAATCTTCTGGTGCTGCTGAATACGATGCTGCTTCAGAACT
>NZ_FQYQ01000032.1 GCF_900141825.1 Pseudobutyrivibrio xylanivorans DSM 14809
CCCTCTACGTTTGTACGAACAGCTTCCATTGGGAAGAACTCACAAGATGGAACCTGCTTAAGTGCTGCTGCATGGAAAATGAAATCTACGCCTGGCATAGCATCCTGAACAGAGCGCATATCGCGGACGTTACCAATGTAGAACTTTACCTTTGATGCATACTCTGGATGCTCTGCTTGAAGCTGATGTCTCATATCATCCTGCTTCTTCTCATCACGTGAGAAAATACGGATTTCCTTTAAATCAGAATCTAAAAAGTGCTTAAGTACAGTAGAACCAAAAGAACCTGTACCACCAGTAATCATTAATGTTTTATCTTTAAAAAGATCACAATTCATAATGTATCATGCTTTCGTATTATTTTTTGAACACCCATTTTTTGAATAACAAAGTTTATAGGCATTGTTATAGGCACATTTAATAGTGGTGTAATGTACTTTGATATCCCCAAAACATATATCCAAAATGTTGACAAAACATTATTAACTATTAATCCCGTAAATGCATATAATATATATGTCTTCATTAGTGCCTTGCCCCAAGATTTTTTTAATTATTAACACTGAATACCTTTTGACTACTCCAAATAAAACTCCAAAGTACTGCCAGTAAAAATGCCATAATATTTGCAACAATGTAATCATACTCAAAATCAGGCACAAGTAGTCTTTGAATTAAGAGTGTACATAAATTAATGGTATATGATACTACAACATTAGAAACGCCTATCATAGCAAACTTAATAAATTGAAAAAAAGATTCCTAATTATCCTCTTTCCATGTAATGTTTAGTACTTCTATAATATATCGCGTAATATCTCTTATGATTTTCTGAACTAATTTCCATGTTATGGCTATCATCTTGTGCTCGGCCCACACAAATGGATTCATATATTTAATCATAAGGTACGAAAAAGATTTACTTTGAAATTCTCTAAAAAATTGATTTCTTCTGCTATTCTGTTTTGCTGATTTTATTAGAGTCTGATTCCTTCTAATAGATTTTTCAAAATCCACTTCCTTACCAAAAAAATCTGCTTGAACTAAATCAAAGATTATTGCTCCATGTTCACAATTTAAGAGAACTAATGATGTTCCTTTACCATCATTTAATTGTGGGTAATCTTTTGTAACGCCCCAAAAATCAGCAATTGTGATATCTGCATAATACTTAGGCAAAGATTTGAATCTACAGCTATAGCAACTATCTCTTAAATACGAATCATCTAAAAAACCATTCATAAATGGGTCTTTAAAAGCTGGATAGTTCCTAATATGCTTACCATTAGACATTTCTATCACGGTACCTAATTGTAAACCCGATGGATTCCAGCCTCTATCCTTTGTCCTAAATCTAAAAGAATTTATACTACAACCATGTTTTTTTTCTAAATACTTTACATATGCGTCAAATACTTTTGGCGATGGTGTACCATGGCATATAAAATCTATAATATACAGATTATCGTATTTTTGCTTTCCAAGAAAGCTATATAGTCCAGCCGCCTGACATGGCGTTCCTACAAACAAAACCATCCGTCCTGTATTCAAATTTTGTTTTATCTTAAAATAAGAATCGCCAATGATACTTTGAACATACTTAGAACCTCTAAGCCTATACAAATCTTCCGTCTTCTCCACTGCAATATGCCTTACAACATTATCATTACATATTGCAGCTCCATATACTATTCCACCATTAGATAATACATAATTAGCAAATAAACTAAATGCTCCGCCTGATGAGCTATCAGCTCGAATAGCATCATCTTTAATCCAGCCGCCTATCGTCTTAGGCTGTTCAAAAACCTCAACTATCTCCCCTGCATCGACACAATCTGCCTGGATAATTGGGCAGGCCTTATCACATGCTCCACAATTAATGCAAGCACTAGTATCCACCTGTGGAAACAAAAACCCCTCATTATCTTCCACCATATTAATGCAATTAACAGGACATATCTCATCACATGAGCTACATCCACAGCACTGTGTTTTATCACTTATCTTTATCATTACAACTCCGATACACCAATACTCTCCTTAAGGTACTGTATTGATTTCTGTCTTTCTCTTTCAATCACTTCTTTAACAAACTCTCTGTCATAAGTAGCTGTTAAAGATTCCCAGTCAACGCCATCAGAATTAATATCAATCTGCAACAAATCTAGCATGTGTAAGTCCTCAATCGTTTGAGGACTTACCCTCCAGTAATCATAAGAGTTTTATCTTTGAAAAAATCGCAGTTCATTATTATCCCTTCCATAATATAACGTTTTATGAAAAATGCTAGATTCCTATTATCCTCTTACCCCGCCTAATGGCTTTATTCTATACTTCGAGCGAAACAAAACAGATGCCACAGTAAACATTAACACTAATTTTTCAGACGAATATTGTAAAAAATTTCCTATAGGAAAAGAAATCATTTGAACAAATACTAGATATAATAATACATAAAACGAATCGTCGTACCTACATTTATTTCCTATACATTTTAACAATCTCCCTGCAAGAAAAACTATGAATAGTAGAATAATCAAACCCGTTTTATCTATGAAATCAGCTAAATCTGGTGTCCAACACACACCCTTGTCTGCTAATAATGACGTTTCCTCGATTGGACTATATTCGAAAGGAATAAAGAAGTCTATTGTGCCCTTTACACTACTAAAAGTAACTTCTGTAATCATTACAGATAAAAAATATAAACCATAGCCAATGTATGCAAATACCCATTCCGCGACTATTACTAATAATGGCATTAATTGTACAATCAATGATTTTTGATCAATAACTAAATTTTGTTTTATCTCAGAAGTTAATACTATCGTATGCCCTCTGTTGACTAACATTATCAAAAACGCCATCACCATTACCAAACCAAGACATAACAATAGTACATAATTAATTTTTTTATTATTTTTCTCATTGTATAAAATATAGCAATAAAAGACCAATGTGAACGCCTGATACGCTTCGAAATTTGTACCTCTTGACACTCCAAAATATAAATGTCCCATCAAAAGCAAAAACAGGAATAATTTTGATTTATGCGACCTAATTCTACCCGAAACTGTTAATGCTATAAAAGAATAGTATAATACCCCCCTATTTATCCCCATAAGCAATATGTACGGAAGTCTCATAAACACGCTACTACCAATCAACGTATTAGAAAAATACTCTTGATATGATTTATAGGAAGATTGACCACCTAGTAATAGTTTCAATAGTTCAACAGGCGTGGACCCTGTATAATAGTATGAACAATAGAACCAACCAACAATAGACAATCCTCCTACAAACATAATTGTGGAAAGCTTTTGTTTATCCGTATTAATTCCAAATAATCTACATTCAGAATTACAAGTACGCAAATATTCTTCACTTCCATATCCTATACTAACTAGGCAATACAATCCCCACATTAAAACTAGAGGTATTTCAATATCTATCATATTCAGATTCGTGCACATACAAATAAAAGTTATATATACACTATAAATAATATAGAATAATTTCACACTTTTTTTCATAATTTCACACTTTTGCTCCCCTATTCATCTCCTTTCATTTTTACAATCATGTACTCATCAACCAATTTACAATACCCTTCTTTAGGATATGTGTTCATTTCGTCTATCACATCTGTATAATCGTGTCCATCAATAACTATTTTTTCTTTATAGGGATAATAGTCTATATAGTATGTTTCACCTAAAACGTACATAAAATACCAAGAAAGAGTAGAGTTGTATGTAATAGTAGTACCATACCTTGCATAATTCCCTACGTAAGAGAATTGTGTTGCGTCTACTTGATAATATCTTTTAAATGAATTTGATATATCACCCACAATAATCATACGATGTTTGGATGGTTCAAACCCAGCTTTTTTTATATCATTATCAAATGCTGTAATAGTCGAAAATGTACTATCTGCCGATATTTTCTCATAATAAAACAAATCATTCGCAAATCTAATAACTATAAAAGCCATCACAATATATACAAATAGTATTATATACTTGATATATTTCCTATATTTATTTTCACTTGTTTGAACTACAAAAGGTAAATATATTAAAATATAGAATAGCTGAAAAGGATAGGTCATCAAGTTATGTAAAGTTCCCCCGCTAATAATAAATACTATACCAGTAGCCACAGGAAATATAATAAACAATGCAATTAGTGCAATTGCCTTTAAAACTGAGCCAACACAATATATACGATATACATATCCTATAACACCAACAATGATCAAAAAAACTATACACAATCTAAATATATTGGAGTTATATAGATTACTCTCAAGTAGATAACCATAAAAACGTTTATAAGTTCCTAATACTGTTGATATAATGCTCATAAATGATAATTTCTGTATATTATCCAAGCTATTATATCCACCTTCAAGAAGCATAATCCCCTTTGTTTCAACAAAATATTTTAATATGAGTATATAAAAAATACCTGAAGCTACGAGAGATCCCCCCGTAAATATAAACAATTTAATATTTAACTCTTCATTACTTATTATTTTTTTTATAAAAAGTACAACATACAGCCCTATTGCAACACCTAAATATGCCTGATACAATGCAAGAGAAAGGGCCAATAATATTCCTGATATAAATGCAGTAGTCACTTTATAATTATAATTCAAAATATATACGGCTAATACAGATAATAACAATGCTAACATATTAATATCTAATATATAAATAAATGTTGTTATTGTTGATATAAAACATTGATTAAGCATAAAAACTACAGCAATAATCAACTGACTCTTAAAATCGCCCCAAATATCTAACATATCTGCGATAAGAATAATACTGCAAAATAAAAATAATCCGCTTATAAATCCAATTAGCCATGGGGAATTTATCATCCCTCTGATGTTTATATAATAAGGTATAAGCACTCTACCAAGGCCTTCTAATCCAGGTAAATTTACCTGTGTGATTCTCATTCCATCGTGGCAAGGAGCGTAATTCCCCATCACATAACCATATGTAATAACATATAATATGAAAGAGTATATTCCTATACGTTTCACCCTCTGTCGATTTTCCCAAATATTACTAAAAATGAATCTATTATCCACCTGATTAATATCTCCTTATAAATTTTTAGTTACCAAGATAAAAACTTAACGCTCTGTGAACAACATGTTTTTATATAAAATTGTAAGTAATCAGCGGCTTAATTTTACAAATACTCTTTCAATAATACGGAACAATTCATTCCTACAAACAATACATATAAGCGAAGTAAACAGTATTTGAATAACCGAGCCCCATATACTTTCAACACATATGCTAATAATACATTGTATGCCTATCAACATTGCCAACACTAGGCTTTGTTTTAATTTTAAATCCATTTCTAAAAACTTCTGAGCATGAAATGATCGAATAAAAAGAACCACTGCATATCCACATATAGTTCCTGTTGCAATTCCAAACAGCCCTAGAGGTTTTACTAATAAAAAATTTACGACTAGGTTAGTTATGGCACCTAATAATGTAGACAGAAATGACCACTCTGTTTTTTGAGTAACTACGTAGACTGTTCCCAAAAATGTACCCAAACAACTAACCATCGTCGCCATAATGAGTAAACCGACATATTTCCATCCATCATAATAATTGTAAGATAAAACATATTTATATAATGGCCAGACAATCAAAATCAAAAGCGAAGAACCCAATGCCAATATTATCCATAAATAGTTATAAACTTTCGAGTAAAATATAGAACGATCATCAGCCTTTGATTCTTTTATAGCTGATAGCTGCCAAGCAGAAGAAAAAATCCCAAATACTACAGATAATATTGTGGGCAATTTTAACGAAAGTGAATAGATTCCATTAGAAGAATCTCCTAAAAAGAAATATATAATATATTTATCACCACCAGTCATAACCCACCATAGAAGACTATTAGGTATAAGTGGAAAAGAATATCTAAGCATCCTCTTCAATACTTCAGGAGAAATACATCTAAAATTAATGTCTCCCAAAACATTAGCACCGTATGCAACAATAACAGCTGATATAGCTTGTGCTATTAGTGTCGATAAATAATATCCATATATTCCTTGCTTCAATACAAGTACTAGAAAAATATTACCTATCAAAAATGCAAACGTATTTGTAACACCATAAATTGAATAGATTATAGTCTTTCCTATAGCTTTTAAATAATTACCAAATATATCATTGAACGAATATAAAACTACTACTAATATAAATATTTCATTTAGTCCGCTCATATCGAAAAAAATATTAATAAACGGAAGCAAAAGCAAAAATCCAAGCGAACCTATAATAAAAACGACAAAGCAATTTGTTACAGCTTGCTGTTTATCTATCTCATTAGTAGGAACAAACCTAATGGCTGCTTCATGTACCAATAAAGTAGTTAGTGGTAATAAAAATGATATCAATGTTGCAATAAGATCAATCCTACCATATTCACTTATAGTTAAAACATATGTATAAAAAGGAACTATTAAAAAAGATAAAACTTTACTACCAAGATTTCCAATTGCAAAAATACCTGTTGTCTTAAACAACTCTTTTGTTCTTACGCTCATTTTGAAATACCTTTATCTCATGACTACACATAGACTAGCAATAAGCCTCTTGCGTATTTCTAATCATACTCTTTCTTCTTAATGTATATTTCCCCTTGTTTTAGTAAAATGTTATATCTATCCTTATCTCGATATTTCAAAATTCTTGCAGGATTCCCTCCTACAACCGCACAAATGGGAACATCTTTTGTAACAATAGCTCCTGCGCCAACTACAGCTCCATCGCCAATATGAACACCTGGCATAATCATCGCTCTAGCACCTATCCATACATTATTACCTATTGTTACACTTTTATTGATATCCCTTTCATCATACGGTAAACTTCTAAGGTCAAAACTATCGTAATTATGATTTCTGGCAAATATCTCTATACCATGCGACAATTTACAACCATCACCAATTTTAATTCCGCCTCCACAACCAAATAATTTACAATCCATTTGTATATGACAATAATTTCCTATCGAAACCATCTGTGGCTCTGCAATCAAGACTGTAGGATGAATATAGACTTTTTCCCCACAATATAAAAGCCCTTCCTTTATTCTTTCTGTCTTATGTGATAAAAATTTATTGACGATTTTTCTTACAACTAATACTATCTTTTTCATTATCTGCCTCATATTTTAACGTTCCATTTTTTTACTTAATTACGTAATCATTAATTACTTTGAACTGATTAGCAGCAGCTTTTTTGACAATAGAACTATCTATTATCTTCTTAGAATTAAATGTATTAATTACTCTATCAATATTATACGTATCACGTTCTGATAAAACAGTATATAATCCATCATACTTAATATCATTTAGCAATTGCTCCGTTTTACTCTCATATATTATGGGATAAACTACACAATTTGCATTAATTCCCATTACTATTGAATGAAAACGAGTTCCCACAACAAATTGACTACGTTCAAATAAAGATATAACCTCTTTTATATTTCCATTATAGCAAAACAAAGGTATTACATCAGAGAGCCCTCCCTCACTTAGTATTATATTTGCAGCATTCTCATCTCCCTCATTTTTGCAAAAAGAGACAAATTCAACTTTATATCCTAATGTTAAATAATACTTCGAAATTTTAATAATAAATTCCTTATAATCATCCCAAAATTCCTCTGCCCACTTCATTTGAGGAAAATCATCACTCACCGTTAATGGTCCCCAAATTGATATAAGAATAGATTTTTCTCTTTTTTTTGTATTATTACAATTATAATTAAAGACTATATCTGGTGCACATCTTACATTTGGTAATTCCTTAAAATATCCATACGAATAATTATCTCTAAAACAAATATCTGTCAACCCATCAAACATATACTTCATTTGCTCTATATAGTTATGAGATCTAACGTTGGTCATATTACACCCTAATAAAAAAAAGGGGGTCTTTTCATTATAGAAATACCTCCATAAAGATTTCTTTATTTTGTTTAAACCATAAGTATCTATATACTCTTTCCATATGTCATTATCATCAAATAAAGCTCCCACCACATATACAATCGCATCATATCGTGAGATGACATATTTGTTAATTATAGAAATTCTAGAAAACACGGCTCTTTTTACTCTCTGCAATCGACTTACCTTTTTAATGGTTATGTTTTCACAATCCTTGTATACTTCTTTATACACAGATGGGGCTTCTAGGACCAAATGTACATTGGGCATTACATGACTGAGAGTATATACAAACATATCATCACCAAAATTTAGATTTGTATAGGCTAAAACTCTTATATTCTTTTTTATACTTTTTCCATCAGTTTTTTTCACCAATTTCCCTCCTACAGAGCTTTATTTTTTATCTGAAAATCATTTAATTTTAGCCATACTTCTAATAGTAACAATTGGATAATATATAAGTAACATAATGATTAATCTTGAAAATTTCTTATTAGCAGAATTGCCTCTATAATAATTGTCCAAGTATCCCACTGTATAAGAGTTCGGTATTTCATCACAAGCATTGTAATATTTTAATTCTCTATCAATGCTCAATACATTTTTTATATTCTTTCTATTTTTATATAAACTAATGATAGCACCTAGATTACGTCTTAATATTTGCTTTTCATATTGGGGAAGATATGATCTATCCACATCACATCCTTGAAGATTTAACAAAGCTCTTTCAGCTTCGCCCATAGCATTATACGTACTATTATCTGTCTGACGATAAGAATATACAATTTTATCTATAGCGTACATTTTTCCATAGTTTAAACTATTTATCAGAATATCATTATCGTCAAAAAAACCTATTCTTTCCAAATATTTTATTCTACCTAAATCAAAATCATTTTTAATTACACATGCTCCAGCAGGTGTGTACATATGCTTAAGATAATGAGATGTGCTCAAATCTCCTTTTTTAGTCAAATATTGTTTATTTGTAACTCCTCTTTCTGTTGAAAACATCTGAAATCCAAATGCGACGACTGATATATCATCTCTGTGTAAAAAAACATCCAAAGCATCTTGTACGAAGTTTACATCGCAGTAATAATCATCACCATCTAGAATGCAGAAATAATCTCCTGACATTTTTTTTACAAGATTTAGACGATTTAAACTCGAACGTTTCACGGTTTCTATAACACCATCATTTCTGTCTCTAACATATAGAAATATTTTTCCCGGATATTTATTTATATATTCTTTTACAGCATCAACTGTTTTATCTGTTGAGCCATCATCTCCAACTAGTATTTCCCACTCAAAATCTTTATCTATCGCTAATATACTTTCAATACTTTCTTTTACGTATGCTTCCTGATTATAATATGTGACTAAAAAAGAAACTTTCATCTTGTGTATTATCCTTTATAGCTCAAACTATTAAATATCTAAAACAAATGTATTATAAGTTACTGTTCTTCCACCAAATCCTTCTTTTTGTGAAATTAACCCTAGATTAAGTGTCCTTCCCCCATCCTCTGTTGAAATTCCAAAATCTAGCCAATCCTTTTTATCACTATACTTTTCCACTACTGCACTAATAGCTAAATCTAGCGCACCTAAAGTTCTGGCCTCTTCATTAGCAGCCATATATTGTGTATGTACTACATTGTCATACTCAAATACTATTGTACCTGCAATTAACTTTTCATCTTTTATAGCTCCAAATAGGTGAATGCTATTTGGGAATCTATCATGTAGAAGGTTTATTTCGCTACCGCTATGGACTGCCTTAGTCTCGTGATATTCCTGTAAAACGCTGTTCTCCAAATCAATAAAACTAAAAAAATCTTCAGTGTTAGTTAACTCTCTAATCTCAACCCCTTCTCGTTTAGCTCTTGATATCTGAGCCTTTCTACCTTTAGGCATTTTCAAGGGATTCTTTAAATTAACAACCGTTGAAGCCTCAATTTTTTCTATATTTGCGTCATGTAAAAACAAGGAATACCTATCCTCTTCAGCAGGCTGATTATGATAAAAATGTGGGATTACTTTATAATGGATCCTTAATATATTATGTTTTTTTGCATAATCCACTAATTCATCAAGGCAATCATTCATTGTATGCTGCTTCATTTTGTTACTGGTGATAAAACCTCCATATGTCAAGCCACCATGTGAAATGAATTCGCTATCTCTTTCTGTCATTGGTAGCAGTGCCACGAGATTATCTTCATCATAGAACATTAATGAATGGTCAACAAATCTGTCTTTATGATAGTCCATATAATCCCTATCAAACATAAATAGATGATTTTTACTACTTAAATTGAATTGATTCCACTCTTCTTTTTTTTCTGCTGAATATCGAACAATACTTATCATTATTATCTCCACGAATTAATTACATCAATTACGTAATCTATTTCTTCATCAGTCATACCATAATACATAGGCAGACTTAACTCTGTCTTGCTAATTTCTTCGGCAATTGGGAAATCTCCCTCTTTATATCCTAAATCTTTATAGCATTCCTGAAGATGCATTGGGATTGGATAGTGTTTATTAGTTCCCACTCCTGCATCATTTAGATATTTTTCTAGTTCATCTCTTCTATCGCATCTAATTCCAAAAATATGCCATACAGGCTCTGCATATTCCGGAACAAAAGGAAGTATCACGTTTGAATTCTTGATTCCTTCTAAATACTTCTTTGCTATTCTCCTTCTCTCCTCGTTCATCCTGTTAAGATGAGGAAGTTTTGCTAAAAGAAATGAAGCTTGCATTTCATCGAGGCGGGAATTATTTCCCTTGTAAATATGGTGATATTTATAATCAGAACCATAATTACCTAATGCTCTTATTTTTTCAGCTATATCCTTATCGTTTGTGATAGTTGCTCCAGCATCTCCTAACGCTCCAAGATTCTTTCCTGGATAAAAACTAAACCCAGCTGCATTTCCAAATGTACCAATTAACTGTCCCTTATATTTTGCTCCATGTGCTTGAGCACAATCTTCAATAATATAAAGATTATGATTATTTGCAATTTCTGCTATTGGATCCATGTCACAAGGCTGGCCATACAAATGAACCGGCATAATTGCTTTTGTATTTGTAGTTATAACCTCCTCTATTTTCGTTGGATTAATATTAAAGGTGTTAACATCTGGGTCAACAAATACTGGAGTTGCACCAACATAAGTCACGGCAAGCGCTGTTGCGATGTATGTATTAGATGGGACAATAACTTCATCACCTTCTCCGATACCTAAAGCCTTTAGTGCAAGCATCAGTGCATCCAATCCATTTCCAACACCTACACAATAATCAACACCGCAATAACCAGCAAAAGCTTTTTCAAACGCTTCATCCTCTACACCTTCAATATACCAACTTCTAGTGTATACTCTCTCAAAAGCCTCTCTCAAATCTTTATCAAGTTCCTTCTCTATAGGAATGAAACTTACAAATGGAATTTTCATACTAGTATTACCTTAATTCCCTTCTTTAACAAATTTTATAAATTCATCGTAATCCCTAATGTAATCGCTCTCATCATATAATTCTGATGCTAAAACCATCAAAACTGCATCTGGAGAGAAATCATACATTTCTCTCCACATATTATTTGATACATATAGCCCCTCATATGGTTTTTCTAACGGAACGATTTTCTTTTCAATCCCATTATCGAGCTTTATTTTACATGAACCATGTATACAAATAAGAATTTGTTCAAGTGATTTATGTGCATGATGTCCTCGTACCACGCCTTCAGATGTATCATACATATAATATACTCGTTTTATTTTAAATGGAATATCTCTAAACTCTTCTAATGCGACCAACTGTCCACGGTCATCACCATGAGGTTGAAACATGTATTTTACTACTTGCATAGCCATTCTCCTATATTATTTTGTGAATTTCCGTCTGTAGAAATATACATCAATATATTTCAAAAATAGTTTTAATCGTTTCTCAAAACTGATTTCTTCATCAAGAAGTGCCCTCTCATATCCATATTTAACTCTTCTTTTTTCAATAAGAGAAAAACGCTCTAAATATGGGAATATTTCTTTTTCAAACATCTTTTTTACATCCTGCATCAAAATGGGATTGTTCTTCTCACCCGAAGATACACCTTCCCCTTGTGCATACACAAAAGTTACTTCCTCTAAAAAATGAATTTTTGTCCCCTCGCGAGTAGCATGCAAGAAGATAGGGCCGTCTTCCTGCAATCGGTATTCCTCATCAAAACCACCAATTCTTTTTAGAAAAGCTCTTCTATAATATGTACCCGCACCTGCTAGCGGTGCCCCCATTGCAATCCATTTAAATTGTTCGCCTGCATTTGCCTTTGCAAAAATACTCGCATTGCTCTTAGAAGGCGTTATGCCATATAATCGTCCATCCTTTTTCTTTGTCCTATAAGATGTCAATATATCTGCTTTAGAATCAAAAAAACCTTTAACTATTCTTTCACACGTAGAAGAATTATATAATTCATCGTCAGCACCAATTTCTATAATATACTCGCCTTGAACTGCAGCGAGTAAGCCATTTAAATTTCTAACAGTACCAACATTACTTTCATTTGTGTGAACAATGACATTTTTAATATTTTCGCCCTTATGATTATTAATGTAATCGATTATTTTGTCGATGGGAAACTGTTCTGTACCATCATCAAAAACAGCTAATTCAATTTGCGGATAGTCCTGCATTATTATTGAATCTATAGACTTATATATTCCATCCAAATGTCTGTATGATGTTATACAACATGAAATCATCGGAGTTTGATTCAGCAATTCACATTACCTTCTCTTTCTAGATTGAAAATCTTATTTTTTCTATTTTCATGCGCTTAATTAATTCTAACACACTCACGGAATTCTTACTCATAGTACTCTTTTTAGAAATTTGTATTATAATTTCATTGGAATAAATCAAAATAACCCAATCTTAACATCTTGACGGACTATTCAGCAAAAAAATAATCCACAATATTTCAATGAGTACTGCAACTTGCATTATATGATAAAAATTCAATCAAATAATCAAACACAAAATAATAAAACAACAAGCCAAAACATACACATCCTGGCATAAAATATCTTACAGAGGCATCAGCAATAATTCCTTGTATGCACCCAAGCATTACAAAAATCAAGCCACAACAACATTGATTAATCATTTTTTTATATTTTGCTCTTTTGAGATTAAATCCATTTTTGCAAATTCTAGATGTGACAAATGATGAAATAAAAGCCACTACTGGAATATTAATATTTGTGAACATCAATCTTCCATACAAATACATATCATCTACAGTAGTAAACTCATAATGCATTACCCCTACCATACACTGTACGGTTTTCTTTGCATACGTTTTAAAAACAAACCATGGTGTTGTCCTAACCACGTAAAAGAAATATTGTTTGCATGCGGATAAATATTTATCGGAATACATAATTGACTCGCCAAATTTTTCAGCAACTAAACGATATGTCACATCGTCCTTCCATTCTAGGCCGTACGGGTTATCATATAAACCTAACCCTGTTACAAGCGTGTGCCAAACCATCCCTGCGTTATCTATTATATCTCTATCCAATAACAAACCTATGCAAAATGGAATTGTTGTAGCCAATAAATCATATATAACAAAAAATATAATCAACAAAAAAATATCTTTGACTTTTATTCTTTGTGCTTTTATTGACTTTTGTATTACGACAGCAATAAACATACAAAGAACAATAAAACCACATTGATTTCTAAACACATTTGCAAATGATGCTATAACCCCTATAATTATTGAGTATTTCCATATCTGTTTATCATTTTCTTCTTCATATAATAACAAAAGAAATGGTAGTGCCAACGCTGTGCACCATCCACTAGCCCAAATCGTATCAATCTTATAACCTATCAAAAAATTTCCGCAAAAAACATATAGAATAACAGGGCTTAATATTGCTATATTCTTATTCTTACATATCTTATAGTTAAGCAATGGATATAAAAAAAACAATATCCAAGACAATAAACCGTGTAAAAATAATAGAGTGTGAAATGCATCTTTTTTTAGAAAAAGACAAACATAAGGGATATACAACATGAATCCCCAGCTATGCTCTGGTTTGCCCAAAAATTGTGGAATATTTCCCTTCTTTATTTCTTCTACTAGTCCATCTATAATCGATAATCTAAACCATGAATACGTTACATAATCATTCTTAACAAAATTAATAAGTATTATGAACGTAGAAATTATCGCCCCCCAAAATAATAGTTCAAAAACTATATAGAAATTACTGTCTTGCTTTTTTCTTCCAAACATGTAGTTAAACAGCTCCCTTTAGTAATCATATTAAATTGCAAACAATAATTTTAATAAATTGCTTTGTGCTTTCCCTTTAGCATAGATATTTCTAAATTCATTTTCCGCACTTTCACCTATACTATTCATGAGATTTTTATTAGAAAAAAAGTATATAATCTTATCATGTATATTATTACAATCATTAATGCAATATGACACGTTTGCCAACGCTTTCATTGAACCTATATCAGATGGTCCAACAGCAAGTATAGGTTTCCCCAGTGACATATATTCTGGAACCTTTGTAGATAATGAAAACTTTGTAATTTCGATATTTTCTTCATCAAAAGATTCAACGAAAACCAAAACGTCAGATTTATTAAATGCGTATCTCAGTTCATCAGAATTTAATTGTCCACCGAGGACAGTATGTTTTCCTACTGCAATATTACTCTTTTTTAGAAACTCTATGGAGCTATTACTATATATAGTAAAGATTACAGGTGGCTCACCTTCTGCCAGTTGTAAATTATACTTTTCTACGGCCTCGGAAATCTTTCTCATTACCTTGTCACGCCCTAATCCCATACTACCAGCATATGTCAAATTAATGGCATAACCGTCTGGCTTAATCGATTCATCTTTTAATGACTCGGGCATATTTACAATTAAACTACTGTCTCGTCCATATTTCTTAAAGTACTCTTCTCGCATAACATCAGATATGGTAAAGAAAACATCAGCTCGTGCCAGCGTTTTCTTGAAAGACTTGTTGATTAGCTTACGCCTAACAGAACCTATAATGCCATCAGCTTTTCTAGGAAACAAATAATCATCCGTTAAGTAGAGTGATAGCCTAGCGTTATATCTATTTGAAATGCTTATTGCTATATCATAAGCCGCACAAAAATCCCCACCTACAAAAAAAACCGCCGTAGGATTAAAGTCATCCAAAAAATCCCACAGTTGCTTCGACTTCCATGACTTATACCATAATATTTCTCTACATAATCGAGCTAAATCTCCATAAGAGTGACTACTCTCCCCATACCAATCATATACTGCATTTTTATCCTCTATAGGTTCTATCTCTGAACCTCTTTTAGAAGGAGTCAGCTTGCCTTTTATAATATCCCTATCATATATTCTAAAATATCGATATCCTAATACTGATGGCGTCTCGCCACTGAAATACAGCTGTCTAACATTTTCTTTAGGCAAACTATCAAAATATGAATATAATGTTTTACCTGTGTTTGTGTTTTCACTAAAAACTATATTACTTATAACCAGTAATCTTTGATTGCTATAATCCATCTAATTATCATTTCTTTCTATGAAATTTTTTAACTAACTAAACCAATATTCCTTCTATCGTTCCAAGCCCTTATCATTCCGCTCACAAGTAATCCTGGCATCCATAGATATCTTAACGCATATCCATTTGGTTCCATTGAATAGTATAAATTCTGTGCTATAAACGTAGGTATTAATAGATATTTTATCCAGGAATATTTGTTTTTGGTTAAAGCTAAAATCACTGCATCTTTTATAAGCAAGATTCTAAATATTACAAGCCCAATATAAACTGTAAGGCCATGCACTCTTCCATACTCTAGCAACATACTATGAGGCTTTTCATAGCCCTCTAACAACTCATAATCCTCTAGTGGATGCTGTAACATAGCCTTAAAGCCATTCCAGTCCATAGAAAAACGTACGTTTTTCAAAATACCACCATCGTCAGCTAAGTAGCTAGATGCATACCTGTCATATAAACCATGTACATTAAGTACAACCATCAGAAGCCCAATACAAACAAGCGCTATCAAGCAACCAAAACCTCTAAAAAAATACTTTCGCTGTTTATTTGATAGACCTTTCCAATTATCGAATAAATATAATGCCACAAATATCATGATAGAAAGTGGCAATAGCACTAAGTTCTCTCGCCCTTGAGTCTTATACCCAAAAAACTGTGCTAAGATATTACCTATTAAAATCAATATCAGTGCCACTTTATTTTCTTTAGCTTTGAACATGGCATATCCAATGGATGTTGTTATCATTATAAGTCCATACTCCATTGTACATCTATTATGCCAATCTTCTGTCCAAAACACACCCCATACACCAGTCGGAAAATCTGTAAGAAAACATGTAATATATTTCGTGGCGTTATAAAAATCAAGCATTGTGACTGCAAATAAGCCTACTGCCACCGAAAAATATATTATTACTATACGCTGATTCATTTTTGATAGGTCGCTTCCCACGGCAAGCTTCCCTATTAAATATGCCATAGGTAGAATCCATGTATACGGAATCATCGGGTACATCTGATCATGATATGCTATTACCCCCTGCAGAACCATAGTCTGAATCAGTATGGCTAGCGCAAAATCAAATTTCACTATTCTTTTTGAAATGAAATAATCTTTTACAAGATAATACAGTACCACTACCACTAATATCCAAAACACCCATGTGAAGTCTACATAAAAACTCTGTCCCGCATGCTCAGGATAGTACTTATATGTCAAATCCAACAGCCAGTGGCACAGCCCACAAGTAAACAGTGTGGCACACAAAAGCGAAAAAATAAAAGCCTCCGCTTTGGCTGAAGTAAAGAATCTATATACAATTGAATTTTCTTTTAATCCGTTTTTATCCATATTGAGATATTTTACCACAAAAGAAATGGTTGGGCAAAAAAATTGCCCAACCATTTTGTTCTTATCTAATCTCTCCTGATACCTTTCACTGCCATAGTTCAGCCCACAAGCATTTCAATAATACATAGAAATTCTTTGCGAACATCATGCTCTTTATCTACTACTTTCAGCGCTGTCTTATAATTGGAGCGAACAGCTTCGTCATCTTCAGCAATTGGTAAACTGTTGCGAGCATTATATAATTGCAAAACAGAATCCTTTAAAATAGCCCCCTCTTCTTCTGTTAAATCACCTTTCTGTAGCCTTTCTTCAATCATTGCATTTGCCTGATCAATTTGTCCGCTTTTAGCATAGGCAATAGAAAGTTTGTCAATAACATAGTATGATTTATTAAACAACAATACTTTTTTCCAAATAACTATCCTTGTGGAGAGTTTTAATGTTCCTAACAAATATAAAGCTGTAGAATCATTTTTAGTAGTAGTACTCACTCCGAATTTTTCAAAGTAATCACAAAATGCCTGCTCTGCAAATTGTTCAACCGCGCTCACAACTCCTTTATTATTCTCATTTAATATTCCTTTGTTAGAAGCGCTAATCAGTGATTCAAAGTACCTCTCATTATAATTCTTATTTAACTTTTCAAGTTTTTCTTCCAATGTTTTTCCTTTTATAAAGCTTTTAAAATCCTCATCTGCTTCAAATACTATATTTTCTCCAGCATATATACTTCTTAACGTTTCAGTATAATTTGTATCTATAACCCTTTCCACTTTTTCGCCTAATACAGACACATTGGTGTGTCTTATATTGCGATCTCCTTTTCTCACAAATAAAGTAATTGCTTTCTGAGGATTTAGAATCATTTCTTCCGGAAACACATTAATATATGTCAAGTTGAACTCACGTATTACAGCAAATTTGTCTTCATTCTTCTCCGGATAGTCCCATATTCCATTAACATACTCTTTTAAGTCTCTAATCTTAGTAGTAATAATTTTGTAGTATGTAGTCTTTTTATGTCGAATATAATTATTGTCTAGGAATTCATCAACAGCCTTAGATGCTTCTTCTGTTCCATAGTATGCATGTACCGCTATATCGCATCCATTAGTTTCATATACATTTTTTATTGATACGAACTTTGTTTCACCATTTATCAGGCAGCGATAACTATTTGCAGACATTTTCTTTTTTGCACTCACATGCCCCGAAATATCCATGTAGCTGTCTATGCTGTCTTTAGTAGCTTTACCTAATTCAAAATTATCATATAAAAAAACTATATGTTTTATCTCATTACCACATAAAGCATACTTACCGTCTTTACCAATTTCTAATCTCTCATTAAAAAGATTCATAAAATCTCTTGTACTAGAACTTTTTAAATATTTTTCATGTACATCCGATAACACACCATCTGAATCGTACGAATCTTTGGGAACATATAGTGTATTCTTATCTTCAAACAAGAAATACCTATCTTTCTTTATATCTGAGAAGCTCATAAAAAAATGTCCCAATATACTTCGAGCATAGTTATCAAATGAGTTTTCTGTCACGCCGTAATAAATCATGTTGTGAAGAAGTCTGTAAAACGCTTGCTCTTCGAATGTATCATCCAATGGATATACTTCTATTATTTTTTCCGTGAGAGCACGCTGGTGCAAATACATGCATTTAACTATTCTATCATATTGAACTTTGGAAACTTTCTTGACTAATGAAAAGTTAGCCAGACCTTTCCAGATTCTATTAAGTTCAAAAAAGACCTTTAACATAAGCTGTTCCAGCACATAGGCATCATCACCTTTTCGAACCACATAACACTTCTTATCTATATAATCATCTAGCAATTCATCTGAATCAATTATATGATCATTTTCCACTATAACTATTTCTTTTTCACCAAGTATCTGAAGTGCCACTCCATCATCATCTACGACATAAGCCTCATTTACAGTTATATTCTCATTATCAAAAGAGTCATCTATATATTTTAATAATTCTTGCAAATCGCCCGCAAAAGGATAAAACGATTGACTTTTGATATTATATTTTTTTAAGTCGTCATCTTTACCATTTCTAACAAATTTCTTAGGCTTACAATACTGTAATTCAAGACATAAGTTTTTAGCTATCTCCTGAGCATAAAATGCCTTGTCATCCATATTATCAATCCATCGATATATCATCTGGTTCTGATAAAAATCATCTTCACTATATGCTTCATCCAATAACTTATCCCATTTATTGCTATTAATTGAATATAATTTTACAAACGTTCCTATACATACCCTGTTTAAAGGATTACACTTGCTAATAAATAGTGATAAATTTGATACATCTGAGAAAATATGCATAGAATCATTGATAGAATAGCTTCTGCTGTTTTTTATTACAAATCCATCCTTCTCTATAAATGGATTTAAAGGGCGAAGCTTTCCATCCTTCGATTCTACAATCATATTGTCTACAAAAATATTTTTATATCCTGAACAAAAGAGTTGTAATACATCCTTCCGTCTATTGGGAAATTTCAAAAGGTCAAGAGCTGAAACGAGCATATCATCTTTGTCACAATCAAATTCAACATAACAACCTATGCAAACCGACTTATCAATAGTTGTCTCCTTTTGAACTTCATACATGGTGCCATCTATAGATTTACTGAAGTAATCTTCATAATTACTTCTTATCAGGACTTTTTTATCATCAGAATTCCAAAAAATCATTACACCGTTGTTCTGATAATTAATCATACTCTCATCATCTAGAAGTAAACACTTATCATTCAAATAATTTATAAATTGAAGATTTGATTCATTAATAATATCTTCTAACAACTTAATATCTTCTGTTTCCTTCTTAAAGAAACGAACTGCTAACTTCAAGGCATAATAATCCTTTGAGGTAAATTTGCTTCCTTGATGTATGTATTTACTATCTTTTATCACAAACACCAACATTCTATTTATTGGAAAAACATACTCCTTATTAATTGCGTAATCAAAGATAAAACTTACTTTTTCCAACTCTTCTATTATGTCTGATAGAATATCTTCAACATCTGTAATATCAGTAAAATCATTATCTCCATCAACAGCATTATGTCTATGAAGGAATCTCATAAAATCGATAAGTATAACATACCCATTTTTCTTTTCATAATCATTTGCTATTGTCGATATGTTTTCTATATTGCGAAAAAACTTAAAAATCTCATTGTATGTTTCTTCAGGAACACAGTCATTCTGATATAATTTTTGAACTTGAACAAGTAACGCTCCAAAGATATCCGCTATTAGCTCAACATTTTCTTCAATTATTCTTTGGTTAATTATACAGTTAATTGAGTCACATACATTTTTTATTGCCAATTCATCTTCTAATCCCAAATTTATTAAAGCTATCAATTCTTTTAATTCTTTCATATAATTTCTCCAACCATAATCCTGTTATTTTTCTTATATTTTTCTACCAAGCTTATATCGGGAACTTGTTTTTCAATGCTTCAATAACAATTCTATCTTCTTCTGAAAGCTTTTTGTAATCAAAATCATCATTTAAGAAATATAGTAATAATAATTTTATATCATCTACAGCAAGCTCTTTACTTTGGGTCATAAAATACATCGTAGATACAAAATTACTAAAATTAATACTATTCACTGGTATTAATTTGAACCATTCTTTTCTTATTGCATACTGTACATTTTCAGAATCAGATAGAAGCCATTTATAGAATTCTCGAAAATACTTTCCCCTACCTTCTCTACTCGCCATTATCTTACTACCAAATCCAATAAAACAATGTTTCTTTACGATTGAAAAAGAATACTTCGAATAGTAGTATCCCAATAACTCCATTCTGAATGGATTGGATTTTAAGTACTTATTCATCTTTACTCTCTTTTCATCATTAAGGCAAATGGCTTCTGAATACTTATCCATTAACTCATAGTTAAATTGATTGCAATGTAACAGTTCATTGCGATCATCGATACTAAGTTTAGAAATCATGCCATAATTTTTGCTTTTGTCCATATTAACAGGCAAACCTCTTTTAACAAAACCTTGGCACAATGACTTATACATCTTATTCGCAACTGACTCATCTTCTGCAATAATAACAATATCATCCACGTATCTGAACAGCTGAACGTTGTCATAAGATTCTTTTAGCAATTCCACGTTATCAAAATTAACTTTTAGTTCTGCATCTGCAAGTATGTCTCTAATCACTCTGTCCAAATATATCTCTGTCAATATTCTTGCATATGCCGGTCCTTGAGGAACACCAATCCTGTCTCCATTTTTTATAGATTTCATCAATTCATCGTTATAATTACATAAATACTCAAATATATTTCGTCCTTTATCCGATATTGACATCTTGTATTCCCTATATATATTTAAAATATCTATATTTTCATAACAATGTTTAAGATCGATATATACGACATAGTTATTACTAAAAAACGGTAAATCCAAATATACTTTTATTTGATCTATAAATCGTTTCCATGAGGAATACCATGGATAAAAAAGATTAGCTTTATTCAATAAAGATATCTGATAGCTATATGAATTCCACTTACACTGTATTTCTTTTGCTAATTCCAATACTAGTTGGGTCGTTAAAATTCTATTAAAAGAATCAAGAGATACTAAATTTCTTATTCTATCATTTTTTTCTAGCCTACTATATACAGTAAATTTAAGAAAACTATTTGTTATTTTTTCAACACAACCTTTTTCTTTTATTTCTTGAGCAAATTCGCTTATTTTTGTTAATTCTGTCTTACGTATGTTATTCATTTTATTGACTAACATCACAGATATAACCTCGTCATTTTGCTTAAGATAATCTAGCTCCTTAGATACTATATTGTTATAATCGCTTACACATAAATTTTCATTTACGTTAAATCGTTCTTTTAAACCAATATCAAAATTTAATCTATCTGCGAGATAATCTACCCCAGTTTTATTCTCATCTATGCCGTCCTCTATCTCCAAACCGTATATTTCATACAAGTAATTGAACGTAGCTGGGAAATATTTATCCTTAAACTTTCTGATATTGTCAATAGTTATCTCTGCATCATAATAAGGATATGTCTCAAAAATCGATTTCAATATATCTACACATGTATCAAAACAACAAAATGTACCTAGCACTACAAGCCAATCATACTGTTGCGTCTGGCCCAGTCTCATTCTTTCGAAAATTCTTCTATACACCTCTGTTTCAGATAGAATACTTATCATCTCATCTGCAGATGCTGTATAACTACTTATCAAATTGTATTTTTTATATAATGTGCAATTAACCTCGTTATTTTCCTCTATACCTAACTTTTTGCATATTTCCCCCTCACTTTCCGGAACATAATCGCTAATTATCCTTAATTGCTCACTACAAAATTCTTCAGATTCAGTATCAAATTTTTCAGCAAAAGAATCCTCGAAAAAGTATGAACGTCCTCCATTCATATGTGTTGAAAGTGGGAATTTAACCTGTTTGCCCACAATATTTTTTCTATAACTACCGTTTGCTGGGAACTTATCCAACCCCCATTGTCCTGAATTAATTAAATATGACACCTCAGGCACATCACTCAATATCTTATTTATAATCGTAAAACCCGTTTGTTTTGAGATCATTCTGTCAAAAATTATCCAAACATGAATACCTCTTCTTCCAGAGAATTCAAGCAAAAATCTTATATTACGTTCTTTTAGATAGATAGCTACCGGTCTGACACATTCCTCATATAATCCATATAAATCGATAGGTTTTCCTTTCAAGCAGTCAAAGTCCATACAAATCCATCTAATATAATTTGAATGGAATGCATGTTGATAGCATCCTATTGAGCCATTATTCCTAATCATGTTTTCTAGCACGTATGGTGTAAGTGGAATATATTTTGTATAATACTTTCCGTTCTCCCCTTGAACCGCAACTGCGTGTGTATTAACTACAAATAGTTGGAATTCTTTTTTTGCTATTTCTTTTACTAAATTATCTCGAACAGCTTTATTACTATCACCACTTAAAGTATTAATCTCTGCCTGCATTATTCAAACCTCCCTACGAATTTCTTGTTCCAACTACATCAAAAGAGCTAGCCGGTCTGACCATTACTAGCTCTTTCCAAAAATTTTAAACCTATCTCTTATTAAATTCTAGTCATCCAAATATTTCACCAAATCATCATATTCCACGGCATTATCCCTAACATACTGTCTCTTAAAAGCAGCAAAAGCAGACTTCCTTCCAAGCAAAACTTGCAAATACCTTTTTATTATCTTGTCATCAGGATTATTTTTATACCCAGATAAAGCTTTAAACAGCCTATTCATTTCATGCTTAAGCGCATCCGTTCTTGCCTTGCTTTCGTATACCTTCATTCCTGCTTGTGAATCATTGTATATCTCATCTAGTAATTTGATAGTTTTACTCACATTATCATTCAAGGCATCTGCCGGTTCCAACACAACTTTCTGATTAACGAAATTGAATTTAATCAATATCTCTGGATCAACTAAGCAACAATCAATTATTCCAATATCGTATTCACGCTTATTTTTCTCTTTGTTGCAGTGTGGGCATGCTAAGAACAAATTATTCCAGTCAAATTCCAAATCACGGTCCTTGCCATTATGATGTGATTTTAAGTGTTCAATCTGAAAATCCATCAGAGGCTTCAATTCACATAAATAGCATTTTCCATCAAAATCATCTTTTAATCGCTCTACAACTTCAGGCGTATTGTATGTACCACTTTTCTTAGCCTTCTCAATCTCTAGCGATTCAGGCGCAGGCATACTTCTCTCCACCTTTACCATTACAAATCACGTATAATCCAATCATCAAAATAGTGATTGGATTTTTCCTTTCTCCCAGGTTCTCTGGGCATATTTCAATCCTTTTTGATATATTTATTTTTAGGCACTGTGGATCTGTTTCTATTGTTTTACAGCTTTGACTGGTACGAGGTGACTCAGACCACAGTTATTCGTCTATTACTGGTAATTAGTTTGTTAACGCTTGACGTTTGTATTTACGTGATTACACAGCCGATTCTTTCTGTGGAAGACAACAGTGCCACTATACTAAAAAGGGAGGTAATTTTTATGCCTATGTACTTTGTTGGAATTGATATTTCCAAGTACAAACATGATTGCTGTATTATAGCTGCAGACAATCAAT
>NZ_FQYQ01000044.1 GCF_900141825.1 Pseudobutyrivibrio xylanivorans DSM 14809
CAATGTCATTAAGTTAAGATGAATCAATTGAGATCTCTATACCAGAAATGGTATAGGGGTCTTCTTTTTTATAAATATATGTTGACATAACAAGAGAAATATGTGGCCGCTTTCGCTACTGATGTTTTTAAGGTAGCGAAAGCGGCCCTTGTAATTAAGGGAAAACTTGATTACGAGGAGGTAACATATGAAACCTAAACATGTCAAAAAAATTTTAATTTCAGAGATTGAATCTACCGCTAAGAGTATGTGTAACTATGTAAATAATAAAGAAACTGACTTCATAAGAAATAGGAAATTACCATTCCTGACGATTATCAAATCCATTATTGGTATGGAAAGTAAAAGTCTTACAAATGAACTAATAGATATTTTCCCAAATGTTGAATCTTTGCCGTCTGCATCTGCTTTTGTGCAGCAACGACAAAAGATTAAGGCAGAAGCATTTAAAGCTATTTTTAATGGTTTTACTAATAAGTTGATGTCGGAAGATAGTAACGATATGGTAATTCTTGCGGTTGATGGTTCTGATATACAAATACCGACCAATTATGATGATAAAAGCTCGTATTATCCAGGTGCTAATGGGCAAAAGCCATATAATCTTCTGCATTTGAATGCGCTGTATGATTTAAATAAGCACATATATGCAGATGCATTAATACAGGGAAAACGAAATCTAAATGAACATTTAGCATTACAACAAATGGTAGATAAATCAAATATAGATTGTGCTCTCATCATAGCTGACAGAGGATATGAATCTTATAACAGCATGGCACATATACAGGAAAAGGGATGGTTCTTTCTAATTCGTATAAGAGATGGAATATGTGGAATAAAAGCAGGTTTTGAATTACCTGAAGAGCCTGAATATGATGTTAGTATTGAATTAAACCTCACTCGCAAGCAAACGATTGAAACAAAAAAATTGTTTAAAGACAGAAATCATTACAGGGCACTTCCTGCAACCACACCGTTTGACTATCTTCCTTCTATATCTAGGAAAAGTGACCCTACTAGATTTTATAAGCTTTATTTTAGACTTGTACGTTTTGAAATTAGTGATGGAATATATGAGAGTGTTGTAACAAACTTAGATTCATTGAAATATCCGCCATCAAAACTTAAAGAATTGTACGCAGAACGCTGGGGAATAGAAAGCTCATTTAGAGACTTAAAATACACAATAGGAATGCTTAATTTTCATTCAAAAAAGGTGATGTGTATTCATCAGGAAATCTATGCCCATTTGATAATGTATAACTTTGCAGAAATGATTACCTCGCACGTAGTCATTGAAAAAAAGCAAAGAAAATATACATACAAGGCGAACTTCTCAGTCGCTGCTCATGTATGTAGACAATTTTTTCAAGGAAAAACAACATCACCTAATTTAGAAACCATTATTGCTAGAAATACAATCCCAATTAGAACTGGAAGGCACCGAGAAAGAAACCTCACAGCAAAAGTATTTCGTGGTTTCTTATATAGAGTAGCATAAAAATAATAATTTAAAAACGCTTTGCTGGCAGATTTATCATCTGTCTATTTGTTATGCTTAAAATGAAAAAACGAGATTGAAGTTTATAGCTCCAATCTCGTTTTCTTTATTTTAGTCTCCACTGCAATGTTAACTTAATGACATTGACCAAAATGGTCGTCCTTTTTTAGCATCCATTTAAAAGAAACGGAATACTCCGAATACTTTACCAAGAATTAAGCAATTATCTACGATGATTGGGTCCATAGTGTCGTTTTCAGGCTGAAGACGAATGTGACCATTTTCTTTATAGAAAGTCTTTACTGTGGCGCTATCATCAACAAGAGCCACAACCATATCACCATTCTTTGCAGTGTCCTGCTGTTTAACCAAAATGGTATCGCCATCTAAGATACCGGCATTAATCATTGATTCTCCCTGAACTCGTAACATAAATGATTGCTGATTAGGCATGTGCTCTGCAGGAATAGGGAAGTACTCAGAAATGTTCTGAATAGCAAGTAGTGGCTGACCAGCTGCAACCTTTCCAACTACAGGTACATTAACAACTTCACGACGAACCATATTAAAGCTATCATCAACGATTTCTATTGCACGTGGCTTTGATGGATCACGCTTAATGTATCCGTTCTTTTCTAAAGTCTCAAGATGAGAGTGTACAGAAGAAGTGGATTTGAGATTACATGCATCACAAAGCTCACGAACAGTAGGTGGATAGCCTTTATTTAAAATTTCAGATTTTATAACTTCGAGAATTTCACGCTGCTTCGCAGATATTTTTCCATATGCCATATGAAAATCTCCTTTCACATTTAATCTATATTTAGAGTATCATACGGAACATAGTTTTGCAAACACATTTTCCGAAATTTTGTTCGAAAAGTTGTTGACAAACGAATGTTTGTGCGGTATAGTTCATTTCAGAACAGATGTTTTCGAACATATTTTTCTTTTTTGAATGGAGGGGAATTATGAGAAAGTATACAAATGCAGAGAGAATCGTTAGAAATAGAAAGATTATGCTTGCTGTAGGACTTATTATTTCATTCGTTGTAGCATTCATGTTATATAGTAATAGAGCAGTAGCAGAAAACAGTAGGTCAGTTTATAAATACTACACCAGCTATGAGATTCAGCCAGGTGATACTCTTTGGGATATTGCGGATCAGTTTATGTCGCCAGAAATGTCCGATAAAGAAGCTTTCATTGATACTATTAAGAGCATTAATCACTTAGGTGGTGATGACATTACTGCTGGTAAATATTTAGTAATTGAATATTGTTCTTACGAAGAATTATAAAGTTCTTCATTGTTCCTTATAAATAAATTTTATGCAATTAATAATCTTGTTATTTCCCTATAATACTGATAATCTATTTAGTATAGGAGTAGTTATGCTTAGATTTTTAATTGCAATAATAACAAACTTAAAACGTGGTCCATCGTTTATACGAACCATGAGAAGGATGACAAAACATCCTGAAAAATATTCAGAGAGAGATAAGTACGTATATGCATTAAAGATTGTTCGCTTTCTCATGAAAAGTGCGAGGATTTCCACTAACATTTATGGCGTGGAAAATCTTCCTTCTGAGGGGGGGTACGTTATGTATCCCAACCATCAAGGAAAATACGATGTATTAGGCATAATGTATGGTCATCGTAACCCGTGTACTTTTGTCATGGACAAAGCTAAATCATATGGGTTTATGGTCAGGGAAATGGTGGATTTGCTTGGAGCAAAACGTCTTATGCTTGATGACGTTCGTCAGAATATAGTCATAATGGATAAGATTACCAAAGAATTAAAAGAAGGGAAGAGATATATTCTTTTTTCTGAAGGCGGATATGATAATAATGGAAATATAGTACAGCGCTTTAAGCCAGGTAGTTTTAAATGTGCCATGAGAGCTAAGGTTCCGATTATTCCTGTTACGCTTATTGATTCTTACATTGCTTTTAACAGCATTAAGCCAGGACCTGTTAATACAAAGGTTATTTTTGGTAAACCAATATTATACGACGAATATAAAGATTTAAAGACACATGAGGTGGCTGATTTAGTTCGTGGAACGATTATTTCTACAATGGAAGAATATGGTGTTTATGATAATAAAAATCAAGCGCCTAATATTCTTACATAATATGAATTTATTGTTTTTTTAAGTAAAATTTGTTATTAAATGTTATTTAGTACACATTTTAGTGATAATTCATAAAAAATTCACATTTATGTAAATAACGTTTAACATTTTGAGCAATAGTTATAATTCTCAAATTCCGCTATACTAGTTATACTTGTGTTTTTAAATTAAAAAAGGAATTGAGAGAATAATGAAGGCTAGAAATTTTATTACTTTTATTTGTACATCTTTAGTGATGATTATGTTAAATGGATGCGGGACAGAAGATGTTACAAAGGCTTTTTCCTCTGAAGAAACAGGATTTCGCACATTCGAGTGGGGTGTTCCTGGATATTTAGTTCGCAAGGAAGAAGCAGCACCTATTATGTATGAAGGTGATGGCCGCCTTATGTATTGGGATAAATCATTCGGTTATGACTCAAATATTACTTATTGCTTTTCAGAAGATAATAAATTGAATCACGGATATATAACTATCGAATCAGATGAAGATAAAAATGTTACCTTTAATAATATTGCTTCAGAATTAGAAGGTCTTTATGGTGAACCTTACGAAAAAACAACTAACCATTACAGATATTTACGATCAGATAACACTACAATCTATTTATCAAAAGATGGTGTTGAAGTAGCAATATTATATACTCAAAATTAAAAATGAATTTATCCACCCTCTAATTTAGCAGTCATAAATCGAATCATAAATCGAAAACGTCACTTTTAGAACTAAATGCAAATTTTTGAATAAAGCTTGATTTTCTAAGAGTTACTGCAAATTATGCAGTAGCTCTTTTTTATTTAGTTCGCTTGACATCCCTAATTATATGTGATTTTTAAAGCTCTGTCATTAAAAAACGACATGCCAAAAAGGCCTTTAACACAAGGTTTCCAGGACTTAATGCTAAATGCCAACGTATTTACAAATATTGCATTAAGTTCTGCAAATCGATAATTGTGTTATACTTTACTCGAAATAATTTTTATAAATTATTAGGTTTCCGCAGCAACCAAGGCTTAAGGATAACGTTGTCAGGTGCAATTTTGTCTGAACCTAAAGCTTGTAAAAAATCATCACCAAGAAGAAGCTTAGCTAAATCGTATGGGGATACATTATTTAAGCTTTCACGGGGATAATTGTTGATGTGGTTCATCAAAAGATGAATGTCAGACTGGGAAAGGTCGTTAAAGCTTTTCCCTTTTGGCAAGACCTGCCTAATAAATTCATGATTTCTTTCAAGCATTCCCTTCTGCCAGGAGCAGTAAGGATCACAATAAAACAGCTTCGTTTTGATTTCACCATACCTATCACATTCAATAGCATATGGATTTCCAAATTCAGTCCCTCTGTCAGCTAAAATTACTTGAAAAAGTTTCTGAAACAGCTCAATTCCGAGTTTGTCGCAAATATCGTTTATAGCATCAATTACGGCCACTTGAGAGTGTTCTTTTAGAAGATAAATAATCATAAATCCTGACTTACGATGCAGCATAGTCATGAAACTGTAACCACCTACAGCTCCAATAACTGTATCTAATTCCCAGATATTTAAATCAGGTTTATCTGCTATGAACTTCTGAAAATCCTCGTACGTTCTTTTAAATACAAATTCTTGAAAGCTCTTAGGTCGCTTGCCATGACTATAACGAGGTTTAAAACGTACTTTACGTGGCATATCTATGTTTCTAGCTGTAAGATAACAACGGTCAACATATGCATATAGAGTACTGGCAGAACAAGGGAGTTCATCTTTATGATTGGCATATATAGTCCTTATAGATTGCCCTTTTAGTAGAAGAGGAGATACCAGATTATCTAGTCGTTCCATTTCCTCAGCAGAGAGACTTATTCCATCTCTAGACTCCCTGAGTTTATCCTCATATACAATCTGTGCACGTCTAGCCTGATACCTGTATCTAGCAGAAAATGTACCGATACGACAAGGATGTTCCTTGCATCCATTACAGACAAAAGGTGATTTTGTGAGTTTAGGACATAGATATGGCTTATATTCAGGGCATTTGTCATTGCAGTAATCATCACAGTCGCTACAGGACATTCGCCTGCATTTTCCTCGTCCACATAGATTAACTACAGGGCACGCAGCTGACCTGAACTGATAATAGCATTTCTCTCTAGTGGCGGTATTACAGATAAATCTATTTCTTTGTATTTCGCGCGCAATAGAAGAATCTGGTCTACCAAGTTTCTGTGCAATCTTATGGATTTTTTCTCCCTTATTAAGTAGATCTTCGATTATAGAACGTTCCTCAAATGTAAGATGTTTGTTGTTCATGTGATTACCTCCATATTCTATAGGTAATCGATTTGCAGAACAGTATTAGTATAATTCTAATAAACAAAAATTGAAAATATGGTAATTAAAGCTTTCTTTAGGCTGTTAAATCAACTAAAATAAAGGCATTTGATAAATCGGCAGTTTGTAGAGTTGTTGACAAGATAGTACTTGTAAAGAGAGGCAGAAGAGGAATATGAAGCAATTAATCGTTGTAGCGGACATGGAGGGGGCAAGCGGGATCTTTGAATCGAATAGTCATGCTTGTTTACATGAGGAATTATATCCGGAGTATACCGATTGGAGAATATATGGTAGAAAATGTATTACCAGCGATGTGCTTGCAGTTTGTAATGCAGCGATAGATTCGGGGATAGAGGATATCCTTCTGTACGATATGCACTTCGCTGGGTGCAAAGAATTCAATGTTGAACTTGATAAGTTACCGAAGCAGGTAAGAGTCTTTGACTTGCCGGAAAGAAGCTGTTACTGGAGCCGAATCCGCGGTCAAGCGGCTATAGAACCTTTTGGAATCATAACGGTAGGTCAACATGCAAGAAACGGAGAAGCAAACGCATATTTTCCGCACACAATTCATACACCGCCGCTGGAGTCATTTTTCATAAATAGCATTCATATCGCGGAGATCGGTGAAAGTGTTATGTGCTTTAGCGATGTACCATATCTG
>NZ_FQYQ01000033.1 GCF_900141825.1 Pseudobutyrivibrio xylanivorans DSM 14809
AATCTCGTCCTGAAGTGCCTCCAACTGCTGAATATCATCTGTTATATCTATAAGTAAAGGTATCTGTCTTTCTCTGACAAATCCCTTGGAATTCTCTGCTTCTTCACCAGTATGAGTATCATCATTTACAAAAGCCTCGAATGCCTTCATAAGAGAGTCTGACATAGAAAGAAATCTCTCGTAGTGCACTCGGCATGCCTCAAAATACTCCTTTACTTTACTGGTATTCCATTCAATATTTCCCATTTTCGAATTTCCTTTATATTACAAAAAGTGACAATTAAACGTTGTCACTAGGATAAACAATAATAAACTAAACTAATTGATTTCCTGAATCAGTTGCATCCTGATTAGCTTCCACAATCTTAGACTCGAAAGTCTCCATTGTATTTATCACAACACCTATCTGCTGCTTAAGCTTTGTAAGCATGTTTATAACATCGCTATCTGCCTTTATAAACTGAGGTATTATGCTGTTATTTTTGATAGCTGGGTCAGCTTCAGAAAGTGCTGAAAAACCATTAAGAATCTCATCATTTTCTGTTTTGATTTCCCTTACTACTCTTTCGTATTCAATAGTGTCTAATGCGGTCTTTACAATTGCCATTATTAGTCTCCCAAATTATGCGCCGAGCGATCTAAGCTCACTTAAAATGTTATTACGCTGTCTATATAAGTCCTGTAAAATCGAATTTGCTTTATCTACACCTCTTCCGATATCTGAGATAAGCTTATCTACATCAGAATCATATGCTGATCTGCTATTTTTAATATTCGCAAGGGCAACAACTCCATTTAAGGCATTTGTGCCTTCCCAGTCGGATGCGCCGTGAAGATCATATGAAATTACAGGTGTATCAACATCTGCATTAAGTCTGTTTTTCAAGTTGTTCATAGATGTTCTTGCATCAGTAAGGTGCTTAAGAACACCTTCAAAATGAGATATTCTACTTTCAACACCAGATAACTGGCTTCTAAGTTCTCTTATTCTTGCCTGACGTCTTCTTTCTGCTTCCTCGGCTTCGCGACGAGCTCTTTCTGCTGCCTCAGCACGAGCTGCTTCAATATCTGCCTGTGACATTTTCTTACTCCTCTAATAATCAGTGGCAGCCTAAGCTGCCACATACATGTAATCTTAACCTTCGTAGCTTAAGTTTGCTGAAGCTTCTGAGTCGATTGTCTCTAAGTTGCTAGCTGATGTCTGTACGTTTGTACCAAGTGTGTTAAGCTCAACAACATACTTCTGTAAATCCTCATTTAAGCTGTAGTAAACATCTAAAAGCTTGTCGCTTGCTGAACCAAATGTCATCTCTCCAATCTCATCAACTGTGCTCTTGATAGATGCGAGCTCTGCTGATAAATCCTCGCTAAATGTTACAAGCTGCTGTCCACTTCTTGCTATATCTGCAACGGTACCTTTAATTGCTCCCATTTTCTATACCTTACCTTTCTATGCGTTGTATGCGCTTGCTCCCTGAGCAGCTACATCCTCGTAATTTGTCTTTGTCTGTTCTACCCACTGATGAATCTTCATCAACTCCTGTGACATATCCTTCATCTTTGTAGAAAGTCTGTTAAGGTAATCTACAGCGGCTGTAGCTTCTACACCTTCCCACGCATCTGTAAGTGGTCCCTGTAAGTTGTTTACCTGTAATGTAAGTGCATCAAGATTATCTGCACCTGTGTGAAGCTGTGCAAGTAACTGCTCAACTTCTTCAATGTTCATACCTGTTAATGACATTTTTCAATTCCTCCTATGTTCCTTGGTATCTATATCACATAATGCTTAATTGGCATTTTTGTGGCTATTAAATCGCAGTATTATATCTGCTTGTTAGTTCCTGTTATCTTGATATCATCCTCCATCTCAAATAGAGAATTCTGTGCTTCATAATCAGATAACAGTGTGGTCTCTTCTGTGCCAAGAAGAGTAGTCTCATCACTGGCTAAAACTGTAGTTTCATCAGTGCCAAGAACTGTTGTCTCTTCACTGCCCAACACTGCAGTGGCATCTCCCTCAGCCAGAATCATTGTCTCTTCCTCAGTAAGTATTGTTGTCTCAAACTCTACTTTTTTATTAAGAGAACCAGATGTGTTCCAGTTAAGTGTAGCCTTCTCGCGCTTTCTGTCTCCGGCAGCAGCACGACTCATCTCTTTATTCATACCCATTCCAGTCAGCACTCTGAAAGAATGTGGAATATTGAAAACTATAAAGATAACAATCGATGCTATTAGAAACACTATTGCTAATGCAAGCAAAATAACTGCTATGCTTTGGAATAGCTGTGTCTGTTCTGTAATTGTTTCTACGTTTGTTTGTAAATCCATAAATCTACCTACTCTAACATTGAAATAGTCTGCTTTGCCTTTTCTACGTTTGTGGCAAGCTCCTGCTCCAATTCAACAACTCGCTCTGACTTATCAGAAGCGGTATCAATATCTTCCTTAACGTGCTTTTCTATGTTCATAAGCTGAAGCTGCATATCTGATGTAGATACACCAGCCTTCTTGAACTGATTAGCACTAACACAAATCTGAGATGCCATCTCCTTGTAGATTGCAAGGGCTGTATTGGCATTATCAGACTCAGTGATATTTCCTTTACAAAGAGCTACTAAGTCGTCCCAGTAGTTCTTATATGTAACCTCGCTGTCGCCTGTTTTATCAACGGCGCCAAGGTTAACATAGTATTCAGCAATGGCTCCAAGGCGTTTTGCTCTTTCCATCTGGTTAGGGTTAAGATTTCCCTCTGCAGCCTTCTTAAACCAATAAGCTGACTGCTGCTTGTTACCCTCGCCCTCGTAGCTGTAGTAATAAGCAAGACCAAGTCTGTAAGCAAAAAGACTGTAGCTGTCGGCATCCTGAGCAAGTATCTGCTCGTAAGTGCTCTTTCCACTTGTTCTTATGAGAATCTCGCGAAGCTCTGCTGCCTCATCTGCTGAGAAATTCTCATCTGCAAGATACACATTATCAATCAGGTTAATATATGAATCCACCTGCGATGGGAACACAGCGATGGAATTAATAAGTGCTTCCTTGGAATCTGCTTCTGTGATGCCACGGCTGGCAACCTCAAGGAGCTTATCGTGATTTACCTGCTGCACATGCTTAGCATAGCTGTAGCATGAGAATGAACCTATCGCTGCTGCAAGTGTAAGGAATGCTGTAGTAAAGAAAACACCAAGCTTTACCTTTTCCTTGCGGCGATATGTCTCATCCAGCTCATCATAATGCTCAAGTGCATAAAGCACTTCGTTACAGCTCTGATAACGCTTTTCAGGGTCAAGCTGTGTACATTTAGCAACAATCTGCTCTAATCCCTTTGAAAGTGATTCATTCCAATAGCGGATGTTTCTAATCTCGTAAGGTGGCTCACTAGGATTCTTTCCTGTAACAAGGTGATAGATAGTAGTGCCAAGGCAATAGATATCTGTTCTGGCATCTGTCTGTCCGTGACCACCAAACTGCTCTGGTGCAGCATAGCCTCTTGTACCAAGACATGTAGTATCCTCAAGATTCTCCTCTTTGTACTGTCTTGCTGTACCAAAGTCGATAAGGACAATAGTGCCGTCTGGCTTTAACATGATATTGCCTGGCTTCAAATCTCTGTAGATGATAGGTGGATTCTGTGAATGAAGATATCCAAGCACATCACAAAGCTGCTTAGCCCACTCAATAACATACTCCTGTGGCTGAGGTCCTAACTCATTAACCGCCTTGCTAAGAGTGTTACCTTCCACGTAGTCCATAACGATAAGGATGGAATCCTCATGGTCAATGATATCTACAATACTTGGAAGGTTTGGGTGAGAAAGATTCTTAAGCATCTCTGTCTCTGTCTTGATGCTGGCCATATTGATTTCTGATGCAGCTGCTGCATCCTTACGAATCTCTTTGATAGCCCACTGCTTATTGGCTCTTTCGTTCATCGCCAAATAAACAACGCTCATTCCACCCTGGCCAATCTTATTTAATATTTTGTATTTCTTATCAATTACTGATCCAATTTCTAACATAAAACTCTTAAATCGAGATAATCAGACCTGAAACATTGTCTGACTCTCCTCTATTCATAACCATTTCGGCCAACTTCTTAATACCGTTACGCTGTGGGGCAATCCCCATAATTTCTTTGTCTTCCAGCTTTCTCCAAAGACCATCAGAGCATAACAGGAAATTCATGTTGCGCTCTATTTTTCCTGTGAAGAAATCTGGAGTAACTCTTTCAGAAGCACCTATGCACTGTAAAAGCATGCTTTTCTTATCGCTTACAAGTGCTTCTTCTGCCGTCATTCTGCCAAGCTCCATCTGCTGCTGAACATAGCTGTGATCATGGGATACCTGCGCAAGCTGCTTCTTATTGAAGCGGTATGCTCTGGAATCTCCAACATTCATAGTCAAGTATTCTTCTCCAACTATGATGATAGCTACAACAGTTGTTCCCAAGCGAATGCCATTCTCGTTTCCGTATGCCTTAAGCTTGTCATTCATTTCTGTGACAACTCTTTTCCACTGGCCCGCTATTATTCTAAGGAGCTGGCTTGTAGAACTGGCATCAGCTGTTCCTTCTAATGGTTCGGTTATATTTTTATCCAAAAGAATCTGTGGAAGCTCTGTCTTGAACCAAGTATCCATCCTGTTAACAAAGGCTGAACTTGCTACTTCTCCGCAAGACAAACCACCCATGCCGTCACAGAGAATACCCATGCAGATATTCCCATAGCCTGCGGCTTTTGCCTGCTTTATTAACAAAGCATCCTGATTAACATTTTTTTTGGTGCCCATATCTGAATAGGCATCTACTTTAAAACCCATAAAATTATTCCTATGCAAGATACTCAAACTCTTCGTTTGAAAGCTTGATGATATCTCCGCTGTTCAAAAGTACTGCACGCTCGCTCTCAATCTTAGTACCGTTGATGAATGTACCGTTTGTTGAGTTGCAGTCCTGAATATATGCTCCGTTTCTTCCGCTTGTAATCATTGCATGCTTTCTACTGATTGAGCTGTTCTTCTCGATGCAGTAATCAGAATGTAATGAATCCTTACCAATAACAAAGTTTGACTTATTTAAAGAAATCTTCTCAGATGTTCTCTTTCTAACAAGAGTTCCAAGATTCTGAGGTGCATTAAGATCCTCGCTAAGTAATGATGTCTCTCCTTCGTTTGTTGGAACAGCACTTAATACTGTAGTCTCATCGCTTGCTGGTGCCTTAGGCTGAGCCATAGCCATGATGCTCTTCTGTGGAGTCTTAGATGCTGTCATCTTTACAGAGCTCTTAGGTGTAGTGTCCATGTCGAATACTGGACCGTTGTATACCTTCTTCTCTTTCTTAGCCTTAGAAGCCTTTGGTGTATCCTTCTTATCATTGTTGATTAAGAAGAGGATAAGTCCTGCAACACCGCAAACAACAACGAATACAGCTACGAGACTGATTACGATAATCATAGTCTCTGACATACCCTTCTTTGTCTTTGGCTCAACAACTGGCTTAGTGTTCTGTGGAACTTCTTCAGTATCTTCTACTTCTTCCTCAGCCTCTGCCTTTGGAGTGCTGTTTACCTGTGAATATGTAACTCCAAGTCCATCTAAAATCTTTGCAATCTTTGTAGAATCCAAAGCGCAGCTGTCCTCGCCATTGTGCTTTGGTAAGTTCATACCAATGATGTATCCATTCTCATTTACAAGTGGACCACCATAGTTGTTGTAATCTGTCTCAGCATTGTTCTCGATTACCTGAACACCCTCGTACATACCAAGGCTTGTAATCTCACCAAATGACATCTGAACCTGCTGGTCAGAGTAATATTTTGTCTCTGACTCAAATGAAACCATCTGTGGAAGACCTAATGCATAAACAGCATCGTTAACCTCATATGGAAGGTTGTTTACATCATATTTCTTATTTGTAAGAAGCTTAAGTGGAGTTCTTGTGTAGATTGGCTGTGGAAGCTGAAGAACTACCATATCGAGCTCGCTGCTGGATGTAAGAACTGTAGCATTTAATACTACATCACCTTCAACTACTACCTCTGTAGCAATTCGAAGATCAATAGATGTCTCTTCGTCACCATTAATTAATCCATAGTACTCACAAGCTGCTGCTAATGTTTCCTGGTCAGGATTAACAATATCTTTGCTTGTAATAACATACTCAGTACCTTCTGGATTACCAATGATAAAACCGGCGCCACCAATAACAAGACGCTTCTCTGACATATCGTCTACGATAACTGTGTTTACCTGCACAACACCCTGCTTAGCTGTCTCAGCGTCAACAACGTTGTCTACAGCAGCTACTGGTGTAACTGGAGCAAGGGCAATTCCCACTGCAACGATAAGTGTGCAAAGTCTCTTTAATGCTTTCATTTTTTTCTCCTATTCTTCTTTCCTTTATATGTTTAATTAATAATCTCAGCTAATAACTGAATGCTCAGCTATTGGTTCAAATCATTAATAATATAGTCACCATTCACAGTCACAAGGACTGTGAATAGTAACATATAAAACTAATTAGTGCTTTCTCTTCTTGAAAGCAAATGCACCTGCAAGAACAAGGGCTGCTACAGCAATAACTCCTACTACTGCAAGAGTCTTTGTTGAGCTAAGTGCAGCTGCTACTGCTGGGATACCTGCATCAAGCTTAGCTGTAGGTGTGAGGTTGTCCTCAAGTAATAACTCCTCAGCCTTTACTGATACAAGAAGGTTGTTATATTCAACCTTTGTAACGTTACCAGCAACGTCTGTACTCTGGATTGTTACCTTCTGGTAATCATCCTTTGTAGGAATTGTAAGTACTTCTGTACCACCATTCTCGTTAAGCTCAGCTGCTGTGAAGCTAGCAAGCTTCTCGTCGTTTAAGTAAACCTTCATGTCAGTAACACCGATTGTATCTGTTACGTTAACTGAGAAGTCGTGGCTCTCCTCTTCGTAGATACCACCATCCTCAAGACCTGAAACGATAACACTTGGTGCTGTCTTATCAAGAAGGAACTCAACCTCAGCATCCTTAGACTGGTTACTCTGCTTGTTAGTAGCTCTGTCCTCTGAGAATACTGTTACTGAATAGATACCATCCTTGTTGAAGTTTGACTTGCCAACGTTGTAGCTGATTGAATGCCATCCGTTAGAGTTTGTCTTATCACTTGTTGAGAAAGAAGCACCCTCTCTAAGCTCCTTAACGCTACCATCGAAAGCTACTGAAACTTCCTTCTTTGTTACTGCATCTACGTTGATCTCTGTGATAACAACATCCTGTGGCTTTGTTACATAGTAACCATCAACCATAGCCTTTGTTGCATCGCTGAGAACGAAAACTGAACCAAATCTGTTAAGTGAGTACTTAACTGACTTCTCTACTGTATTACCAGCAAGGTCTGTAAGCTTAACTGTTAATGTGTAGAGATCGTCGTTCTCCTTCTCATGTGCCATATCAGCAAATGAGTATGTAAATGTCTCTGCACCATTTGACTTCGAAATGCTTGGTGTAACCTTTCCATTGTTAGAACCAACAAGGGAAATCTCTGTACAAGCATCTGTAAGGTTTGTATCCTTAGAAACTACAACAGGAGCAACCTTACCATTGTTAGCTGACATATCCTCAACACCAGAAATCTCAATCTCTGGAAGAGTCATATCAATGATGAACTCGTCTGAAACGAACTTCTCTGAAATATTTCCAGCTAAATCCTCGCAAACAAGAGTATATCCATATCGACCGTCCTTATTAAAGTCGATATGTGTGATGTTCTTAAGCTCCTTGTTTGAGTAGCTCTTAAGAGCTGGAAGAACGCTTAAGTCACTGTTAATTCTCTCGTATGTTACCTGGTCAGCTGTGAAGTTCTTCTCTGTGAATCTAACCTCAGCAGTACGAGCTTCCTTATAGTAGTTGCCGTTTTCTGCGCTGTTGTTATCATACTTAACTTCAACAGTTGGAAGAGTCTTATCGATTACGAACTCTGCGTTGTAATCCTTCTCAGAACCCTCTGCGAATACGAACTTGTTACCTGCCTTATCCTCAAATGAAAGGTCGCCAATTGAGTAAATACCATCCTTGTCGAATACGACATTACCTGTGAATTTACCGTTTGAACCAGACATTTCGTTAACTGTAGCTTTGCCTTCCTTTGAGTTAACGATAACCTTGCTCATAGTAGCTTCCTTGCCGTCGATATTTCTATCTTCGAATGCAAATGTAGCTTTTCTATCAGCCTTATAGTACTTCTCATGCTTTACATCATGATTATCGAATGTCACCTTTAATGTAGGTGCTGTCTTATCGATTACGAATTCTGAGTTGTAAGCCTTTTCGCTATCCTCAGTAAACTCAAATGGGTTACCAGCCTTATCAACAAACTTGATTTCTCCGATTGAGTAGAAACCATCCTTGTTGAACTGGATAGTACCTGTGTACTTACCATTAGAACCTGTCATCTCGTTAACTGTGGCTGAGCCCTCTTTAGCGTTAACTGTGACGAACTTCATGCTGGCTTCCTTGCCATCAATATACTTATCAGTAAGAACAAATGTAGCTGTTCTGTCTGCGTTGTAGTACTTCTCGTTCTTAAAGCTGTGATTATCGAAAGAAATCTTAAGCTTTGGAGAAGTCTTATCGATAATGAACTCTTCCTGGTCCTTAATCTTTGTGCAGTTACCTGCTAAATCGTAGATTTCACCAGTAACAACGTGCTCACCTTCGCCTGCCACGTTAAGCTTGATTGTATCTGCCTTAGCTTCTAATGAAGACTTGTTTCCAGATACCTCGATATATGACTTCTGGCTGAGGTATAAATCCTTAACCTTAACTGAAACCTCTACATCCTTGTTGTAGTACTTGCCATTTAATCTCTCGGCCTTTGATGTATAAACTGGAGTATCAAATGTTGGAGCTGTCTTATCAATGATGAATGTGTTCTTTTCATCTTCAATAGTAGTGCAGTTACCTGCTAAATCCTTGATTGTACCAATTAATACATGCTTTCCTTCTGATTCCGCTACATACTTAAGAGTAGAAGAATTATTCTTAATCTCAGATAATTTTACTTTCTTATCCTCTGATACATTATTATCTACCTTAGTATTAATGCTTGAATCCTTGCTAAGATTTGCATCTTTAACTAATACTGAAATATCTACATTTTTGTTGTAGTATCTTCCAGTTTCACCTGTAGGCTTTGAATAGTTAATCTTCTCAACTGTAGGAGCTGTGTTATCGATGAGAACTGTTACTGTGTCCTGAAGGTTTGAACCATTTAAAACATACTCATGCTCACCATCTGTAATCTCGCCTGCTCCTGAAGAAAGCTCATAAACGATTGTATTATCATATTCAATGATTACGTCCTTCTTAAACCACTGAGTGTAGTTACCTGGTCTAGAGATATCATTTGATACAATGTTCTGCTTAATCTCGTTTGTAGTTCCCTTGTTCTCCTTGAGGCTAACTGAGCTATCAGTAAGCTTGTTAGGAGACTTAGCTGCAAATGAAACTGTAAGGTTCTGATTGTTGTTAGCTGACTTTGAATACCAATTCTCTGTAGTATTGCAGTTCTTCTTCCAAGTATTGTCCTTGTTTGCAACATCACCCTTCTGGCTGAAAATCATGTGCTCAGCTGGGTTCTTTGGCATTAATACATATGAAAGCTCATATAATGCATCATTTTTCTTAGGACATACAATCTCATAAATGTGCTCGCTAAACTCATACTTAGCGTAGATACCAGAGATTGTAATAGCCTTATCCTTAAGCTCTGGTGAAATCCATGTATAAGTAGCCTTGCCTGAACCATCTACTGATTCTCTATCTAATTCAAAGGCTGCTCTTCCTTCGTCTGGAGTGTTGTAATATACATAAAGATGCATATACTTGTTCCAATCATCTGCAGTCTTCTTATAGTTGAAGGTCTCGCAGTTTACGTCAACGCTAATCTTTATCTGTGAGTCATATGTAGCATGCTCATTACCAAACTTATCTGTATATGTAGTAGCTGTGATAGCCTTTCCATCTACAGTAGTAACCTTTGCATTCATAAGGATTTCTGCGCTTCTAGTATCTCTAAAATCATGACATACTGAACATGACTCTAATCCAAATGCCCAATAGTCATATTTGCAGTACTCCTTCTTTGAAAGGGTCTGTTGACACTTCTCGCACTCTGCAAGAAGTGTGTGATAGTGACCATTCTCATCACTACCTGTTGATGACTGATATTTACGATATTCGTACTCAGCCCCTGCCTTACACTCTTTAGATTCCTGAGATGTACGACCGCATACACATTTGTAATGCTCAAGATGATGTACACCATCATTACATGATGTATAGTGTGTGAACTGTGGATCACACTTCTCTGTAACTTCTGTTGTGTTACCACAAAGCTTACATCTCTTGTAAATGATGTGCTGATCATCGCCAAGCTCTTCATAACCTACGATTTCGTAATCGCAAGCTACTGGCTCGCTTTCTTCTTCATGCTTGCACCACTTACAGCTTGTCTTTACAATGTGCTTTCCATTCTCAGCCTGTACATAAGTTTCTTCTTTTGAGCAGTTAAAACCTACATTAGTAGTTTCTCCACACTCGCATGCATAAACATTTGCATGTGTCCACTCACCACACTCTGGTGTGTAAACAATTTCCTTGAACTCTTTGAAATCATGCTGATGATCATCTGGATTTGACTGGTCATCTGGCTTTGGCTGATTATTGTTCTGCTTCTTTGTCTGGTGCTTGCTTTCGCCAAGCATAGAAGCTAAATCAAAAGAAGCTTCTGAATCATTTGGAGTAACAGATAAAGAAACTGTTCGCTCTGATTCATTACCATTTTCTTCTGTTGTAGTATTGCTGTTGTTGTCTTCTGTGATGTCTGTACCAGAAACGGTATCATTAAGATTATTGCTAGAATTACTCGATGTTGTACTACTTAAATTATCTGTATTACCTGTTTCGCTTACTACTTCTTGTGAAGGCGACCCTTCACTCACCGTATCGGCGTATACGGCGGTGTTACTAAATAACAATGCCGAAAGCATCGTCAACGCCACTAGCCGTCTTAACGTGGCGATTTTGTGTTGCCTTTTCAAAATTACATTTCCCTTTCTCAATACTTATGACAATTTGAAGAAGTACGTTGACAAGACTTTTCATATAGCCTTCATACTTTTTTCACAAATTTATCACAAATGATAATTTATCATGATTGTCAAAGCCGGTCAATCCGACTTTCTTGCCAAAAATCAGTTTTTAATGCCATGCATTTTATACAAATGGAAGCATAAAAATAAGGAGATGTAGCATAATAGCCACATCTCCTGTGTATTTTCTCGATTTTATTGACTAATTTTCATCAACATACTTCTGAATGTTGCTGGCATTAGCATATCTTTTAACGTCATCCCCATTAACTACTACAAGTGTAGGAGCCTGCATAACACCATATTTCTTAGTAAGATCCTGCTGCTCCTCTGCATCTACAAGGATGTACTCCTCGTCCTCAAGGATTTCCTTTGCACGTGCACAGTTAGGGCATGTCTTTGTAGTGAAGAGGTACTTAACGCCTGTCTCAGGCTCTTCTGAAACAATTTCAAGATTAACCTGTGGCATCTCCTTAGCTACGCGCTCCTTGTACTGTTCGCCTGCGCGACGGCATACAGAACCTGCGATATCGTAAAGCTTACGATTCTTGAACTCCTGTGTCTTACCTTCGTTCCAGTTCTGTACTGGACGATAGTAACCAGTGATTCGGCTGTAAACCTCTGCTGTCTTTCCGCAGTGTGGGCATGTATAGTGCTCACCGGCGATGTAGCCATGCTCCTTACATACTGAGTATGTAGGTGACAATGTATAGTAAGGTAATCTGTAGTTTTCAGCAATCTTACGAACAAGATTTGCGGCTGATTCCCATGTAGGAAGCTTCTCGCCGATAAATGCATGGAATACAGTACCTGATGTATAAAGTGTCTGAAGCTCATCCTGAACATCAAGAGCATCAAAGATATCTGATGTATACTCTACTGGCATATGTGAGCTGTTTGTATAGAATGGTGTATCACCTTCCTTACCAGCTGTAATAATATCTGGAAACTGCTCTCTATCGTGCTTAGCAAAACGGTATGTTGTAGACTCTGCTGGAGTAGCCTCAAGGTTGTAAAGGTCTCCGTACATCTCCTGATAATCAGAGAGACGCTCACGCATGTGATTCAAAACATCCTTTGCAAACTGCTGTGTCTTCTCATTTGTCATATCTGCACGAAGCCAGTTAGCATTAAGACCTACTTCGTTCATACCGATAAGACCGATTGTAGAGAAGTGATTGTTAAATGTACCAAGGTATCTCTTTGTGTAAGGATATAATCCCTCATCAAGAAGCTTTGTGATAACGCCACGCTTAATCTTAAGTGAACGAGCGCTGATGTCCATAAGCTTATCAAGGCGAGCATAGAAATCTGCCTCGTCCTTTGCCTGGTATGCAATACGAGGAAGGTTGATAGTAACAACACCTACTGAGCCTGTGCTCTCACCTGAACCGAAGAATCCACCTGACTTCTTGCGAAGCTCACGAAGATCGAGACGAAGACGGCAGCACATAGAACGAACATCGCTTGGCTCCATATCCGAATTAATATAATTGCTGAAGTATGGTGTACCATACTTAGCTGTCATTTCAAATAATAATCTATTGTTCTCTGTATCTGACCAATCAAAATCACGAGTAATAGAATATGTAGGAATAGGATACTGGAAGCCACGTCCATTAGCATCACCCTCAATCATAATCTCGAGGAATGCCTTGTTAACCATATCCATTTCCTTCTTGCAGTCCTTATATTTGAAGTCCTGCTCCTTGCCGCCAACGATAGCTGGAAGCTCTGCAAGGTCATTTGGTACTGTCCAATCCAAAGTGATATTTGAGAATGGAGCCTGTGTACCCCAACGTGAAGGTGTATTTACACCATATATAAATGCCTCAAGGCACTTTTTAACTTCTTCATATGAAAGATTATCAGTCTTAACAAATGGTGCAAGGTATGTATCGAATGAAGAGAAAGCCTGAGCGCCTGCCCACTCATTCTGCATGATACCAAGGAAGTTAACCATCTGATTGCAAAGTACTGAAAGGTGCTTTGCAGGAGCTGATGTAATCTTTCCAGTGATACCGCCAAGGCCTTCCTGGATAAGCTGCTTTAATGACCAACCTGCACAGTAGCCTGTAAGCATAGAAAGATCGTGGATGTGGATGTCAGCGCTACGGTGAGCGTTAGCGATTTCCTCATCATAAATCTCTGAAAGCCAGTAGTTAGCAGTGATAGCACCAGAGTTAGAAAGGATAAGTCCACCTACAGAATATGTAACTGTGGAATTCTCCTTGACACGCCAGTCTTCTACCTTAACATAGCTGTCTACAACGTTCTTGTAATCGAGAACAGTAGACTTCATGTTACGCATCTTTTCGCGCTGCTTTCTATATAGAATGTATGCCTTTGCAACGTCAGTATATCCAGTCTGCTCCAAAACGTTCTCTACAGAATCCTGGATATCCTCAACAGAAATCTTGCCAGATTTGATTTTATTCTGGAAATCAGCCGAAACACGAAGTGATAATAAGCCAATGATATCGTCGTTGTATTCCTTTCCAGTAGCCTCAAATGCCTTTGCGATGGCATCATTAATCTTGCCTAAATTAAATTCTGCAATTTCCCCATCTCTTTTTACAACTTCAAACAATTCTTCTCACCAATATTCCTTTCTCAATAAAATCTCCCCCAAAAGGACTCCCCAATTAACCTAACATTTAACCTTTCAGATGTCCTAACTAAAGCGTTCTTCCAAGGTTTTTCGACTGATTATAGTTTACAAAATATAGGGTGAGTGGTCAATGTCTAATCACTATATATAGTGTTTTTCGTCAATATTACCTAAAATCAATTTTGAGATTTGATAATTTTCTAAGTAGAATCGTGATTCAACACACACAATATTTAGTATTTAAACACAAAAAAGACACACCACATATTGTAGTGCATCTTTTCTGAAAATTATCTTGTTTGTAAGAATACTAACTCCTTTGATGCCTCCTCATCATTAGGGTAAGCATCAAGATATTGTGTCAACACATCCCTTGCTTCTTCAAAACGATAAAGCTTTTCAAGGGCTGCTGCTTTGCCTTTCATAAGCTGTGGCATATTGCCGATGGAATCAAGACTCAACCCTGCCTCATAATAGTCCAAAGCATTGTCATAATTACCACTGGATAGCTCTATATCTCCCAGTGTACCAAGGGCATCGCTTGTAACCTGATCAGATTCTGCATACTCATTAAGAAGCTCCTGTGCAGAAACATAATCGCCGCCATCCTGATAAATCTTTGCCAAATAAAGCTTTGCATCTATCACATCTTTTTCAATAGCTTCTTTCAGGAGCTTTTCTGCATCTGAGGTCTGGCCCATCATATAATAAATTCTACCTTTGAAGTATTTTCCTTCAGGTGATTTATCCTGAACATCCAAGGCATTGTTCAAATATACCAAACCCTGTTCTGTATATCCTAGTGCATTCAGATTCTTATAAATCTCTATGTACAATAGGTAGTTCTTTTCATTTATGGCTATTGCTGCATCATAATCTTTAATCGCCTGACCAATCTCTCCCTCGCTGGCATAAATGCTGCCTCTTAGGAAATATGGCTTGAAGTTTTTCTCATCATATTTAATCAGATAAGAATATGTATTAGCTGCATCCTCAAACTGACCATTTTTAAACTGTGCTGCAGCTTTGAAATAATCTACATCAAGCTCTAAATCTGTGACCTGTCCAATGGAGCATCCAAGTGCCTGGTCAAATAATGTAATGGCATCCTCATATCTGCCTTCATCCATGGCTGCAATGCCCTGGTCACGGAGTTCAATCTCTTTTTGGTTATATTTGCTGCAGCCTGTAATGCTGGCTGTAGTAGCAAAAGCTAAAGCTAATATAAGCAGTTTTTTCTTCATAAACTCTTCTTCTCTCTTAAAAAATCTATAATAACTTTAAAGCAATTTAAGAGAAAATACTATACTAAATATGCATTAAATTCAGTTCATCTTCTAGAGATTTAATTAAAAAAGAATTCAAAGATATTCCAAGCATTTTAGCCCCCACAGCAGCCCTCTGATGTAACTGAGGATATATCCTTACATTAAATCTTCCAGAATATGGTTTTTCTGGCTCTACACCATCTTCCTTGCACCATTCAATATAGTCATCTACAGAGTTTCTAAATTCCCTTTCAAGTTCCTCTACTGAAGAACCCTGAAAAGTAATCACAGCTCTAGTATTTATTACTTCTCCCGTAAAAATATGCTGTTCATCATCAAATTCAACTTTTCCAATATAACCTTTATAGTTCATCATTTATATCACCCCCGCATTTTCTAAAAATCTTCTTACTGACTTTACAGCACCTTTATCTGTAGTATTTTCTGGATGAGGTCTATGAAAAACAGCCCTTTCTCCATTTAACTCTACTCTTACTCTGGATCCATTTCCTTCTGAAACTTTTGCTCCTAAAGAAATAAATAAATGCTCTATTTCAGTCCACTTTATATCTGATTTCACTGGGTTAGTGAAAATATCTTTTAATATTTTTTTATCTTTACTATTCATATGGTACCACCTTATAGTACTATTTTCAATTTCTATATTTTAACCTCACAATATCTATTATGTGATATAATATTTGCAAAATATCCATATTTACAGGTTTTATGAAGAAGGAGGTTTTTTACTTTTGGATGTTCACTTGTTAATCAAGCTTATTATTCTTTTATTATTATTGGGATTGTCTGGCTTTTTCTCTTCAGCAGAAACAGCTTTGACTACAGTTAATAAGATTAAAATTAAGACCATGGCAGATGATGGGGACAAGAAGGCTGCAAAGGTTCTTAAGGTTATAGGCCGTCCAAAGAAGATGCTTTCAGCCATTCTTATTGGAAATAACATTGTTAATCTTTCTGCATCATCACTGGCCACCACACTTGCTATTCAGCTTTTTGGAAGCTATGGAGCTGGTATTGCCACTGGTGTTCTTACATTACTGATATTGATTTTTGGTGAGATTACTCCTAAGTCTCTGGCTACACTAAATTCCACAAAGCTCAGCCTCAGATATGCGCCTGCAGTAGGCGGTCTCATGTGGGTTCTCACTCCCGTGATTACCATAGTCAATTTCCTTGCTGGTCTTTTCATCAGAATGTTCGGTATCGACCCAGATTTCAAGGATGAGACAATCACTGAAGAAGAAATCCGCACCATGGTAGATGTAAGCCATGAAAGTGGCGCTATCGAGCAGGATGAACGTACCATGATTCACAAGGTGTTTGATTTCTCAGATGCATGCGCCAAGGAGGTCATGATTCCTCGAATCGATATGACCATGGTAGATGCTGATGTTACGTATGATGAGCTTATGGCTGTATTCAAGGAGGATATGTATACCCGAATCCCAGTGTGTGAACCGGATACAGATAAAGTCCTTGGTATAATAAACATGAAGGATTTCCTTGGTGTAGGTCCTTCTGAAAACTTCTCTGTCAGGGATTATCTCAGAGATACCTATTTCACCTATGAAATGAAAAATGTCTCAGACCTTTTTGATGAAATGCGTGAAGAATCCGCTTCTCTCTCCATCGTTTTGGATGAATATGGCGAGCTTTCCGGTATGATCACTCTGGAAGATCTTCTGGAAGAAATCGTTGGCGAGATTCGTGATGAGTACGATGAGGACGAGGAAGATCCTCTTGTTCGTTTAAGCGATAGAGAATACCAGGTTCTCGGTTCTATGAACCTTGAAGACCTGTGCCAGCTGATTCCACTTGGATTCACAAGTGATGATTATGATACCATCGGCGGATACATAGTTGGTGCATTTGACCATTTCCCAAATGTGGGAGAGACCTATGTTTCCGAGGATGGCACCATCATAAGAGTACTTGCAGTAGAGAAGAAACGAATTACAAAGCTTCGTATCAAGCTACCTGCCCAAGCCACTCAGACACAACAGTAAATATATTGACTATCAGACCTATTCCGCTTACCAGCTGATACATACTTTGTATCATGCCCACTTGCGAATGGGTCTTTTTGTATGTGGGAAGGATAAAGATAATCACACCCAGCGTATTGACAGCTGCAAATATCCACAGACTTATCTCTGTATTTAACCACCTGTAAAAGTAATAAGTCAGTATCATGAATATCATGATTTCGCTGATAGTCTTTAGCTTTCTGATTTTTCTCCTACGCTGGAATTCAAGATAATCATATTCCCACTGCTCAATTAAATCATTAAAATACTGAATGATATCGTCAGGGATCGCAGGAAGTGGCTTTTTCCTGTCTTGCCCCTCTCTCCTTATTAGGAATCCATGGAGTATCTTCATTGGTTCACAACCTATTTTGCTGTAAATATAATCTAATGCTTTTCCATCTGGCAGCTTCATTGCCCTTAGCATAATCTTCCTCATCCTTCTGTCGTTAATGAAGAAATAATATAGATCCTTTACAATTTCTCCTGTAGTTTTGCAATTTTCTGCTAAAAATAAAACCTGCCTTAAATAAATAGCCTTTTGATTATGTTCTCTTTTTTCCTGCAAGTAGCGAACAACTGCTACTGGAACAGACAGTAATCCAGCTATCGCCCAAACAATAAAACATAAAATAATAGTATTAAATTTCATATTTCTCCTGTGAAACACAGTCGAATGACTTATAGAATAAAAACGAAAAAAAACGACACGCTAAACGCGTGCCGTTATATTAACATGATGTTTTATAAATTGCAATAAAAATTATACTGTCTCTGGTTCTGGATACTCAACTCCGAAAGTCTCAACTGTAACCTTCTTCATCTTCTGCTCCTCTGTTGGACGGTCTGACCAATCAGTAGAAACCTCAGCAATCTTATTAACAACATCCATACCCTCGATAACCTTACCGAATGCTGCATACTCACCATCAAGATGTGGGCTGTTCTTGTGCATGATGAAGAACTGGCTTCCTGCTGAATCAGGAATCATTGTACGTGCCATTGAAAGAACACCTGGCTCGTGCTTAAGGTCGTTCTTGAAACCGTTGCTTGAGAACTCACCCTTGATAGAGTAGCCTGGGCCACCCATTCCTGTACCGTCTGGATCTCCACCCTGAATCATGAAGCCCTTGATTACTCTGTGGAAGATTACTCCATCATAGTAGTTGTGGTTTATAAGGCTGATAAAGTTATTAACTGTGTTTGGGGCAATCTCTGGGTAAAGCTCAGCTTTCATGATATCGCCATTTTCCATTTCGATTGTAACGATTGGATTCTGTGCCATATTAATTCTCCTTTTAATAATTTATAATTTCTCTAATATCTCTTTCGCACTAACGAGGTACTCGTTTTCTACGTCAAAGATACGACCTGCGTCGGCTGCTGTAGCGAATGCTCTGTCCATTGGGAGCTTTCCAATAACTGGGATGTTAAGACCTGCAGCTACTTCATCGATATGACTCTCGCCGAAGATTTCAATCTTCTTTCCGCAGTCTGGGCATTTGATATAAGAGTAATTCTCTACAAGACCAAGAACTGGGATGTGCATCATATCTGCCATGTTGTAAGCCTTCTTAACAATCATCTGTACAAGCTCCTGTGGGCTTGTAACGATAACAATACCATCCACTGGAAGTGACTGGAAGCATGTAAGAGGAACATCACCTGTTCCTGGAGGCATATCTACGAAGAGATAATCAAGCTCGCCCCATGCTACATCTGTCCAGAACTGCTTTACAACTCCTGCGATAACAGGACCTCTCCAAACTACTGGAGACTCCTCATCATCAAGGATAAGGTTTACTGACATAATCTTTGTGCCATCCTCAGCAATCTCAGGAAGCATCTCGCCCTCTGCACTTGCTGCTGCAGGACCATGAACACCAAACATCTTTGGAATAGATGGACCTGTGATATCGGCATCAAGGATACCTACCTTATAGCCTGCACGTGCCATAACACCTGCAAGTGAGGATGTGATAAGGGATTTACCAACTCCACCCTTACCTGAAACTACACCGATTACATGCTTAATATTTGAATTAGCATTAGGTGCCTCAAGAAAAGCTGTATTTCTAACTCCAGCCTTTGCTGCCTCTGCCGATGGGCATCCTTCACAGGAACCACGTGAGCAGCTGCTTGCTGAAGCACATGAACTATTCTCTGCCATTATTAGACCTCCTACTTTGTATTACATAATATATATTTACATATTACATATTAATATGCTAAATATCCGCCAAATAGTATAACATAATAGTTTTCTTTTTTGAGTATATTTCTTAATACATCTTTCTATCGAATATCAAAAAGTCCGATTTTTATACTGTTGATATATGTATCAACTTGAATATTCAGTTATCCACATTTTCCACAATTATGTTTTCTGAATTGAGGATAAGTTCAATCATGTGTTGAAATGTCCGTTAATAGTCTGAAAGTTCACGCTAACAAAGACTTATTTTCCAAGGCTTTGGCCTAGTTTATAAGACAAGTGAGTCATATTTCAACGAACAAACTTTTCCCACAAAGTTATCCACAATCGTTAATTTTATCCACCGGTGTTGAAAAAAAAACGAATTTCATACATAATCATTTTGAGAAATAATTTCTAAGGGAGACACTATGACAGATACAAAAAAGGTCTTGTCCTTTGCCGTTGAATTAGGAGATATTCTCCTTCGAAACGGAGCAGAGGTATACAGAGTTGAGGACAGTGTCCTTGCTATCTTAAATTCATATGATATCACAGACTGTGACGTATACGTTCTCAGCAATGGTATCTTCGCCAGTGCAGACGAGGTGACAGAACATGCCAGCTCCATGATTCGTCATGTCCCAATGTACCCAATGCACTTAGCCAGAATCGCCGCACTAAACAGTCTTTGCAGAGAGGTGTGTGCAAAGAATAAATCTATAGAGGATGCCTGGGAAAAGCTTGCAGAATATAAAAAGCTTCCAGGATACCGACTTCCAGCCATGATAATAGCAACTGGAATTGGTTGCGGAGGCTTTGCTTACCTTTTCGGAGGAACAGCATTAGATGGAGTTATCGCCACTATTGTTGGATGTTTACTTCGTATATTCCTTCATTTTGAAGCAGGTATGAATAATTCCAAAACAGTTACAAACGTGCTTGGCAGTATAGTCATTTCCATACTGGCATTTGCATTCGCATTTACCGGTTTGCCTATTCACTACGATAAGATTATCATCGGTGGAATAATGCCACTTGTTCCTGGAATCCCACTTACTAACAGTATCAGAGATTTCATTAATAGTGATTATCTTTCAGGCTCAATTAGATTAATTGATGCCCTCCTCACAGCCTTCTGTATCGCAGTTGGCGTAGGTATAGTCATTACCATTGTTCAGCTTTGCGGAGGAGGTGCTTATTTATAATGTACGTTAATTATATTATTGAATTTGTTGTCAGCATGGTGGCAACAATCGCATTTGCCATCGTATTCTCAGCACCACGTGCAGAGCTTTTATACTGTGGTATTTCAGGAGCCATTGGATGGATTTTCTATTCCATTATTTCAAACACACTTAGTGCACCTACTCTTGGAAATGTTGTGGGTTCTCTTGCTCTCACATTCTTCTCAAGAGCACTTGCTTCAAAAAGAAAGAATCCTGTCACCGTTTACCTTATTTCAGGAATCTTTCCATTGGTACCCGGTGCAGGAATCTACTACACTTCGTTCTATTTAATTATGAATGATATGAATAATTTCAGTCAGTCAGGCTTGTCTACACTTAAGACAGCCGGTGCAATCGTAATGGGAATTATCCTTGGAATGGCATTCCCTCAAAGCTGGTTTAATACAGTTTTTGCACCTTCCGATCGTAAGTAACCAGGCCATTAACCTCATCTTCGATATCGGTAGCCTGCGTAAACACAGCACCTGCAAGTCCCTCAATTTCGAGGGACTTTATTTTTTTCATTAATTCATTATAGGCATCCTGCAAATCCTTCTGATGAGTATATTTCTTGTATCCATAGACAGCATCTCTGGTCACATGATTTCCCACTTTCAAAGAGAAGCCACCGTACTCAGATATTACGTATGGACGCTGACCAAGCTTTACTTTCAGCTCTTCAAAATATTTATGTTCAGAGAATACATCTCCGCATCCCTCATGGAACCAGCCTGATGCAGCATCTATAGGTCTTGTATTATCAAATTTCAACGCAAATTTCAGGCAATCATTGGCATCAAACTGTCCCCATCCCTCATTAAAGAGACACCACTGACCAAGGGATGGCACATTCCTAAGCTGCTCCATGATTTCCTTGCATTCTTTATGCCAAACTTCCTTTGATTTTTCCGTATTTCGACCTGTGAATCTAAGGAAAAGGCGATTTTTATCTTTAGTATTTCCAAATGGACGCACTACTGTAGGGATATTGCAAATCATGTTCATATCGTATTTTGTACCGCCGTTTACAATATCCTGCCAAACAATCATTCCAAGCCTGTCGCAGTGGAAATACCAACGCATTGGCTCCACCTTGCAGTGTTTTCGAATCATGTTGAAGCCGAGATTTTTAATCATTTCTATGTCATAAATCATGGCATCATCGCTTGGGGGTGTCATAAGGCTTTCAGGATAATAGCCCTGATCCAATACACCATTCATGAACAATGACTTATGATTTAATGTAAGACGTGGTATAGCATTTTCATCCTTTTCCACACCGAAATGTCTCATAGCAAAATAGGTGGAAAAACTATCCTTGCCGTACTCAACATTAATGAAATAGAGCTGAGGGTCGTCAGGAGTCCATAGCTTATATTCATTAAGGTTAATCACTACATGCAGTTTGTCGTCCTGCATATTTTCTACGCTAAAATCTTTTATTAAATCAGAATTAGATGATTCTATTCTTACCTGTCCCCTCATCTCAGAGACCTTCAGCTCTAGTGTAACCCTGTCATTATCAATATCAGGTGTAATAAGCATTTTTGTAACGTATACATCAGGAACCCATTCCATCCAAACAGTCTGCCAGATTCCACTCTGGGCGCTGTACCACATTCCGCAAGGCTCAATACTTTGCTTTCCTCGGGCATAGCCAACCTTATCTGTGTAATCTCGTACCTTTACCTTGAGCTCATTATCTCCCTCAATAACATAATCAGTTATATCGAAAGAAAAGGAGGTGTATCCACCTTCATGTATTCCAAGATTAATACCGTTAAAAAAGACCTGTGCCACCTGATCTACTGCCCCAAAATGCAGTAACAGATGCTTGTTGTTTTTAATCCTATCTATATTAAAAACTTTGGTATATTCCAGAGTCTCTTCTGGAAGAAGGATATGTCTTTCTGTGCCAGAAAGCTTTGCTTCAGGAGAAAATGGCACCTCTATAGGACCTGAACAGGCCACCTGACCTTTACCATCGATAATGCGATAATCCCACTGACCATTCAGATTTATATATGATTTACGTTGCATCAGAGGGCGCGGATATTCCTGCAGACCTGTGTACTTAAAGTCTGTAGAAAGCTCGTACCTTGTGGCATTTTTATCTGGCTTAGCGATGGCCGATAGCATTTCCTTCCAATACATATATCCCCTCCAAATTTAAGTATTTGGGATTTTGTCAAAATGTGACGGTGGCATGCGGCCTGTGGCATCTTCTTTGACAAAATCTCCCTAGATTCGTATTTCTGAGTTCTTCTTGCGTACCCATGCACGATACAAAACAACAAGGCAGATGCTGTGAACTGACAAGGTCAACAGCCAGCTGCCAGGGTATGAGAAGAACAACACATTTTGTGTGTGATGAACCTGGAAATATGTGGCAATCCAAATGAGTCTTGTGGCACAAGCTCCAAGCAATGAGACTATCATAGGTAATGTGGAATTGCCCAAGCCGCGGAGTCCGCCTGTAAGTGTATCCATGACTCCACAAAGAAAATATGGGCAGCAAACCCAGAATAGACGAAGTGTACCAGCAGCTATGGCGTCTGCGCTGTCCGTATAAACCCCTAAAAGCGGACCTGAGAAACCATATGCCAAATTGCCCATAATTAATCCAACTACAGTAACTATTCCCAAGCTTTCAAATATAACCTTTTTAACTCTCTTTTCATCTCCAGCACCATAGTTTTGACCTACAAAGGTAACTGTGGTCTGAGAAACTGAGTTCATTGAAATATATACAAATCCTTCTATGCTCGCTGCGGCAGATGAACCTGCAATAACAGCAGTTCCAAAGGAATTTATAGCAGACTGAATCACAACATTAGATAATGAGAACACCGTGCCCTGAATTCCGGCAGGTAGTCCAATTCTTATAATACGATTTAATATTCTCTTATCTATGCTAACCTTAGAAAATTCAAGCTTCAAGGCGTCCTCCTGCTTTTTAAAGAAGCCCACAAGCATGATGCACGATATATAGTTTGATGTAACTGTAGCAATGGCAACGCCTGCCACCCCAAGGCTAAAGACGATTACTAAAATTAGATTTAATATTACATTAACAACGCCAGCGATAGTCAAGAAAACAAGTGGATGGGTTGTATCACCTGCGGCTCTAAGAATTGCAGCCAAAAAATTGTAAAGCATTATAGCTGGCATAGCTAAGAAATACAAGCGAACATACAATGTAGCTAAATCAATTACGTCCTCTGGCGAGCCCATAATTTCAAGTATTGGTTTGGCCAAAAATAATCCAATAAATATAAGGAATACACCGCAGATAAGCGAGAATGCTGTACTAGTGTGAACAGTCTTTTTTACATCAGAATGATTTCCTGCCCCATAAAACTGAGCAGCGCAAACATTGGCACCAACAGACATACCAATGAAAAGATTTGTCATTAAATTAATCAGTGCATTAGTAGAGCCAACAGCCGCAAGACTGGCCTCGCCGGCGAAACGGCCCACAACAATTACATCAGCTGCATTAAACAGAAGCTGTAAAACACCTGATAAAATAATAGGAATTGTAAAAATTATTAATTTACCCAAAATCGGGCCATGTGTCATGTCAATTTTATTCGTTGCTTTCATAAGTAGATTTTACCAAATTACTAAAGGCGAGTCCATCGGACCCGCCTCTAA
>NZ_FQYQ01000034.1 GCF_900141825.1 Pseudobutyrivibrio xylanivorans DSM 14809
AGCTAAAAGTCGAGAAGTCAATGCCGCGAAGCGCCGAAGGGGAGCATTGACTTTGAGACTGAGCTGATAAGCTGTATCAAGCAGTGTGAAAAAAAAGAGAGGTTTAGCCATAGACTAAACCTCTGCGATAAACTCATCTTTATCTCATAATATAAATATTCATTATAACTCCCCCTTGACATCCTTAATTGACGCTATTATAATCAACTCAATTTAGAAAGCGAGGATAAAATGATTTACAGATTAACTCTAGTCGATTCGATGAATAAGGATTCGAAACCCGTGGATATGAAGCAGGGGTCTAATTCTTGTACAATCGATGAGGCACGCTATAGGAGTTGATATATCATTTTGTAAGTATATGGTCTAATCTAGCCTCATCAGACGTAAGTTTGATGGGGCTTTTTTATATCCATTTATACATCGCTTAAATCAAAACAAGGAGGCTAGATATGGAAGGCAGAGAGAAAATTGTTAACGAGTTTTATGCACAGTATGTGGAGGACAATCGTTTGGACAGAACAAGACGTGGACAGATGGAATACTTCACAACAATGCATTACATTCATCAGTATTTGAAGCCAGGTATGAAGGTGGTGGAAATTGGTGCAGGCACAGGAAGATTGTCCTTAGATCTTGCCCGGGAAGGTTATGATGTGACTGCAGTGGAATATACCGATGCAAACTTTGAAAAGCTTCAGAAAAATGCTGAGGGCTTCAGTAATGTAAAAGCTGTTCATGGTGATGCAGTTAATCTTCATCAGCTTGAGGACAACACGTATGATGTAACACTTCTCTTTGGACCTATGTATCACCTTTATTCAGAAGAAGATCAGCTGGCAGCCTTGAAGGAAGCATCTCGTATTACAAAGCCAGATGGAAAAGTATTTATCGCATTCATTTCAGTATATGCAATCATGTACACCAACTATCTAATTGAGCAGTGCGGAGACATGCAGTTTGGCCTCCAGGAGAATTACACAGAAGACTTTAAAGTAAAGCATTTTCCTGAACAGTTATTTACTGGATTTGACATAACAGAGTTTGAGGAGCTTGTAGATAAAACACCACTTAAGAGAATCAAAACTCTTGCAACAGATGGTGTTATTGAGCTGGTAGAAATTGGTAATGCAAACTTTAAACTAAGCGACGAAAACTTCGAGGCATATAAAAGATATCATCTTGCCATGTGCGAAAAAAGAGAGCTTTTAGGTAGCTCAAATCATTTGCTTGTAATATGTAACAATCAATAGCTGAAATTCGTATATACGATAATTAAAGGAGGACAAAAATGGTTTTAAAAGAAGAGATATATAAACTCAACGGAAAAACAGTAACCCTTAGAGCACCACAGCCGGAGGATGCTGAAATGCTTATCGAATATTTGAAAACGGTTTGCGATGAAACTCCTTATTTGTCTCAGTATGGAGATGAAGTAAAAATCACTCCAGAAGATGAAATTAAGTTTATCGAAAGACGCAACGATTCAGAAACAGGATATTTGATTTTAGCCTTTGAAGATGGTGAGTTCGCAGGAAATATGTCATTTGAGAGAGTGGGAACCAGCAGAAGAGCAAAGCACAGAGCAAGCATTGGCATAGCCTTCTTCCAGAAAAATACAGGCCATGGTCTTGGACGACTAGCATTGACTCGCCTTATTGAGCTGATAAAGGAGTCAGGCTACGAGCAAGCGGAACTTACAGTTCTTGAAGGAAATGAAAGAGCAAAGCATCTGTACGAATCTCTTGGATTTAAGGAAACAGGAAGAATTCCAAAGGCCAATAAATACGACGATGGAACCTTCAGAGACGACATTTTGATGACAAAAGATTTGTAATGAATTTTGATATAATGCCTCGATTGTGATAAACTGACTCCTATCTTTTTAAAGGAGAAAGTTGACTATGAAAAAAAGATTTTTAATTTTGTTTATAGCTGCAACAATGACTTTCGCAGCTTGTGGAAAAACAGAGGCAGAGACATCACCTGCTGTGGACAGTACAGTTGAGTCAACAGCACAGGATGTAGAAAATACAGATTCAGAAGATGTTGTTGCTGATGGTGGGAATCAGGAAATCACTGATTACACTGAGCAGATTAAATCTGAGGTAGCTGAGGCAAAGTCAGCAAAATCACTTCAGGAGGAGCTTGATACAATCGCTGAGCTTGCTGAGAAGTATGATGAACTCCGTATGAATTCAGAGACTCAGACAGAGATGAACGAGAACTCACAGTGGGGATTACTTGTCTGGGATACAGAGCTTAATTCTTTATGGAGCAGAATGAGTGACGAACTTGATTCGGCTACTAAGGAAGAGATTCTTGCAAAGCAGCGCATATGGGTGGCAATGAAGGATAATGCAGCAAATCACCTTAGCGCCACATACGAAGGCGGCTCAATTTGGAGCATGATTTACAATGATGAGCAGGCAAACATTACTCGTCGCCGTGCATATGTATTGGCAAATGAATATGCCAAGTTTAAGGGCGAGAAATTCTCAATGCCAGCAAGAGATAACACAGGCTACTTTGTAGATACACAGGGTACAACTGATGAATATTCTTCTATGACAATCGAGCAAGGTATGGAAGGTGACAGCCTTATGTTTACAGTTTCTCTTTACAGAGTGGGAGAGCTTAGAGGATATGGAGAAGCAACTTCTGATGGAATCACATTTGAAAGTGAAGATGGAAATGTAAAAGCTTCAATCGTCGTCAGCTATGACGGAGCCAGCTTTACAGTTGATGAGGCAACAGATGCTATTGTAAATGCAGGAGAATCATTTGATTTTGACTTATCATTCTAAATAAGAAAACCCTTGAGAGGATAATCCGCTCAAGGGTTATTTAATACAAATCTTTATTTTATAACTGTGCTGTACAGTGTGGGCAACGAGTTGCCTTGATATTAATTTTGCTGAAGCAGTATGGACACTCCTTCTCTGTTGGCTCTGCAGCCTCAGCCTCTTCTTTGTTCTTCTTTACAAGAGCAGTAGCTCTTTCTGTAGCTCTGTTAAGTCCCTTGATGATAAAGAAGATTACAAGTGCTGTGATAAGGAAATTAATTACTGCAGTAATGAAATTTCCGTATGTAAGTGTTGGAGCCAATTCACCGCTTCCAAGTGTAACCTTTAGCTCAGAAAAATCTGTGCCGCCAAAGATACCAAGGATAGGTGTAAGGATATCCTCGTTAAGAGATGTAACGATGGCTGTGAAAGCACCGCCGACGATAACACCGACTGCCATATCCATTACGTTTCCACGCATAATGAAATCTTTAAATTCTGAGATGAAACCTTTTTTATCGCTCATAATGACCTCCCTTATGTGAAACATACTTTAAACTTAAATCATTATACCAATAATGAAATAAAACATAAATAAGAAAATGAGGCAAAAAAGACAGTTACAACAAGGAATTAAGGCACTGACGGTTTTTTTTCCATGGCAAGTAGGATATAATAGACTTACTGTCGAAATCGGAAGTGCGGATCCGATTTTAGGAAATAACTAATAGAAGTAGGAGAATTTGTTATGGGTTTATTTGACAAGAAGAAAAAAGAAGAAAACATTGAGGTTGCAGATACAGATGTAACAAGCAATGTTGAAACAGGAAGACGTTTTTCTGTAATTATAGATGGCATTACTACCATGCTTGATGGCAATGGTAGCATCATCACAGGTAAGCTCACTGGAAAGATTGCTAAGGGTGACAAAGTATTCGTTTGCATGCCGGCTTCAAAGCCTATCGAGTGCGAAGTTCAGGCAGTTGAGGCAACAGAAGATGGTAGAAGCTCTATCGTAGAGGTTGCAGAGGATACACAGGTATCGCTTCAGCTTACACTTCCAGATGATGCTCAGATTAAGAAGTACGCAGTTGTTACAAATATCGAGCCACAGGAGAAGATTAATCCTCGTGTTTCTATTGAGAATCCAGCTCTTGCAGGTATCATCAATGGACTTACTACATATGCACAGGATAATGCATTCCATGGCACAGTAGCATATTGGGCTAGCCATGCTCACTTCCTTACACCTATCAAAATGGATCAGGAGCCAGAGGTTAACGAGCAGGGCGTTTCAGTTATCAAAAAGGATACAAAGATTGGCTTCTATATGCTCAAATCTACAATCAAGCTTACAGGTGCACCTGAGAATCAGGACAACATGGTACTTCCACTTTTCACTGATTGGGATGCGCTTCGTCGTTGGACAGGTCTTGCAGATGAAGGCACTAAGATTCACACACAGATTCTTAGCTTCCAGGATGTATATGCAATGCTTAAGAGAGGCAATGCATACGCTGGTATCGCTATCAATCCATTCAACAAGATTCCATGTACACTTCCAATTCCTTATCTTGATACAATCGTTGGCACACCAGGATACCAGGCAGAGTTTGGCTCAAAGGATGGTGCTGCACAGGGGAATGTTCATGAGCAGAAGATCCCAGCAGGACAGAAGATTCTTCTTGGTGTTCCAAAGGAGTGCGAGGAGAATGAGGCTATTCGCGGAAAGCTTGTAGAGTATGGTCAGTCTCACGACGATATCAAGTCTATCAGTTTCCTTACAAAGGTTGAGGAAGAGACAAAGGCTGTTCGTCATCTTGTAGTTCTGGAGTTCCCAGAGGGATACGACAAAGAAGAAATGAAGGGACACATGGAGGCAATCTATCAGGAGCTTCGTCCACTTGCTCGCGAGATTCAGGCTATAGAGTACGCGCTCAAGGGAGCCATCCCAGCGGTGGATAACGTAATCCAGCAGCACAGCGATAAGATGTTAATTTATACAGCGTAAATTGGGAAATTAAGTGAGCAACTCATCATAGACTAGGCAAGCGCGAGCAAGAGGGCCCCGCTCAGGTTCTTTGACATGTAGTCAAAGGTTCTGAGATGGGAGATGGCTTGCGGGAGCATGTAAACCTTGGGTGAGTTGCGTATTTTATATTGGGGGGATAATTGAATATGAAGTTTGATGTAAAGAAGACTGTGCAGATGGGCTTCGGCTTCTTAAGCATCTGCGCATTTTGGCAAATGTATAATGCCTTGATTCCTTTGGTGCTCACTAACACATTTCATTTGGATGAGACCATCTCAGGTGTAATCATGGCTATGGATAATGTTTTTGCTTTATTTTTGCTTCCATTTTTTGGTGCAGTCTCAGATAAATGTAAAAACAAAATGGGCCGCCGCAAACCATTCTTTTTATATGGCACAATTGCAGCAGTGATTCTTATGCTGATGCTTCCACTTGTGGATAACAGCTATTATGCTAATCCATCTTTGGGGAAAGAGATTTTTTTCATAGGAATACTTGGTGCGCTACTTGTAGCAATGGGCACATACCGCAGCCCTACAGTTGCCCTTGTCGCAGATTGTACCATCAAGCCACTTCGCTCCAGAGCAAATGCCATTATCAATCTTATGGGTGCATTGGGCGGAATCATTTATCTTATCGTTGCAGCGGTTTTCTATCCAGCATCTAAGACGAGAGATTTGCCACATGTTAATTACATGCTGATTTTCATGGTGGTTGCAGGTATCATGCTTGTTTCATTATGCATTGTCATGACTTCTGTAGATGAAGTACAAATGAGAAAGCAGGTAGAAAATTATGAGCTTCTTCATCCGGAGGAGAATCTTTCTGTAGAGGATGAAAGCGGTAATGAGGTATTGCCAGCTGAGGTAAGACGCTCATTGAGATTCTTATTATTCTCTGTTGCATTGTGGTTCATAGCCTATAATGGCATGGAGACATGGTTTACTACATATGCTGTGAAGATGTGGAATATGGCACTTGGGGATGCATCTAGATGTATGTTGGTTGCAAATGCCGGAGCTATTGTATTCTTTATACCATCAGGGATGCTAGCATCTAAAATAGGAAGAAAGAAGACAATACTTCTTGGAATAGTATTCCTCGGAGGCAGCTTCTTTGCTGGATTCGTATTTACGTTATTATCCGGAACCTTTTCTCCAATACTGTATTTATTCTTTGCAACTATGGGAACAGGTTGGGCGTTCATTAATGTAAACTCTTTACCTATGGTTCTGGAGATGTGCAAGGATTCTGAAAGTGGAAAGTTCACAGGATACTATTATACATTTTCAATGGCAGCTCAGATAATCACACCGATTGTTGCAGGCTGGCTGCTTGCTCATGTGGGATATATGACATTATTCCCATATGCAACAATATTTGCCTTTATGGCATTTCTTACAATGCTCTTTGTGAAGCATGGTGATGTAAATGTTGAGGCAAGAAGAGGCTTAGAGGCATTTGAAGATATGGATTAATTATGGGGCTCCCATTGGGAGTCCTTTATTATTAGGTTTGATTTGACTATAATTAAAAATATCATCATTTAGAAGGACGTAGAAATGAATAAGAAATTAAAAAGAGCATGTGACAGAATTAGATTGTCTTGGTATCGCATATCAGGACGTACAAAAGGGGGAAATGGGGCAATGAATAAGCCAGTTGTTTGGGCACATAGAGGTGCCAGCGGATATTTACCAGAAAATACACTTCCAGCATTTCAGAAGGCTATTGAAATGGGGGCTTATGGAATCGAACTAGATATCCACAAGACTAAGGATGGTCAGCTGGTAGTTATCCACGATGAAAAGATAGATAGAACATCAGATGGAAAAGGCTATGTTAGGGATTACACTTTAGAGGAGCTTCGCAAGTACAACTACAATGCTACAATGCCGGAAGCTTGTCCTCATGCAGATATTCCTACAATGCGAGAGGTTTTCGAGCTTATTAAGCCTACTAACCTTCACATTAATATTGAGATTAAAAATGGCGTTTATTTTTACGAGGATATCGAGAAGGATATCATCGCCATGACTAAGGAATATGATATGGAGGACAGAGTAATCTATTCTTCATTCAATCACTACAGCATCATGAAGGTGAAGGAGCTTGATCCTGAAGCTCATACTGGATTCCTTTATATGGATGGTACTTTGGATATGCCTGAGTACGGTAGAGACCATGGAGTGGAGGCTCTTCATCCTGCTCTTTACAACGTTCAGTATCCTAATTATGTGGAACGTTGTCATGAGTATGGTCTTAAGATTAACAGTTGGACTATCAACTCAAAGCAGTATATGAAGATGGCGTGTGAAATGGGAATCGATGGCATCATTACTAATTATCCAGACACTGCACTTGAAATAGTAGCAAGCTTTAATTAGGGGCAAAATACAGGGGATAGCTTTATGAATTTTAAAGATATATTTATAGAGGATAAGGATTTTGCAAATGCAATGAAGGATACAATCCTTCCTTTTATGAATGGAAAAATACAGGATGGCTACTTCGTAAATACGGATGGACTAAAACTTCATTATCAGATGATGATTAATCCTGCAGAGAAGGCATCTATAGTTATCAGCCACGGCTACTGTGAGTTTTCTACAAAGTTTACAGAAACAATCTATTACTTCTATAAAATGGGTTATTCCGTATTTATTGTGGAGCACAGAGGACATGGTTTTTCTGATCGACAGGTGGATGGTTTCTCAAAGGTATACGTTGACCGCTTCGAAAACTATGTGAAAGATTTTAACCAGTTTATAGAAAAGATTGTTATTCCAGAAAGCAGAACGAAGCATCTCTATCTCTTTGCTCATTCCATGGGTGGAGGCATAGGAGCTATGTATTTGGAAAAGTATCCTAAAGTTTTTGAAAAGGCTGTTCTCACCTCGCCTATGATAAGACTGGTTACCCATAACATCAGTAATTTTGTAGCGGCTATTGTATGTATACTTTCATATTTGCCTATGTTTAGCAAAAGATATTTGCCGAAGCATCACGATTACGACCATACTTTCAAGTATCCATATTGTTCGGCAATGTCAAAGGCAAGATACACATATCAGTACAATGAGAGAGAGAGGGAGCCACATTATCGTACAAATGGAGCGACCTTTGCATGGATAAGAGAAGCACTTAATGTTTCTAAAAAAATTCTTAAAAACGCCCATTTAATAGAAATTCCTGTTATACTAATGCAAGCATCCAAGGATACTCTTGTTATGGGAGATGCCCAGGAACGCTTTTGTCAAAAGGCTAAGAACTGCAAGCTTATTCGTTTCGAAGGAAGTAAGCACGAAATATTCAACGCCACTGATGAAATTATACAGGACTATTATTCTAAGATTTTCGATTATTACGAGAATTAGAGCTATGGAAAATTGTAAGGAGATTTATTATGTCAGATCAGGATTTTAGAGAATTTGACCCAGAGGAAACAAACGAAGTTGTTGATGCAGAAGTAGTTGATAATACATCTGACAAAGACGACAACTCTTCAAATGATAATAATGAAAAGAAGCCTACAGAGTTTTGTTATATGTGTCACAGACCAGATACTATCTGTGGTCCACTAATCAAGATGGCTCCTGGAATGGGTGTCTGCAACGAGTGTTTACAGCGTACTTTTGATTCTATGGGAAGCTTTGGCTTTGGTGGCGGAGACAATTCAAAGAGCAACATGGATATGAACAAGATGCCAAACATCAGCTTCTTAAATCTTGGAAGTCTCTTTGGCGAAGGCCCTAAGGTAAAGAATGCTCACGGCGCAGCATCAAGCCAGGCTAAGGAGGACAGACCAGCCCCTGCCATTGATATCAATAATATCATTCCGCCACACAAGATAAAGGCTATGCTTGATGATTACGTGGTTGGACAGGATTACGCCAAGAAGGTTATGTCTGTAGCTGTTTATAATCACTATAAGCGTGTTGCTACAGGTACAATGGACGACATTGAAATCGAGAAGTCAAATATGCTTATGCTTGGACCTACAGGTTCAGGAAAAACATATCTTGTACGTACACTTGCAAAGCTTCTTGATGTGCCGCTAGCTATCACTGATGCCACTTCTCTTACAGAGGCTGGTTACATCGGTGATGATATTGAGTCTGTTGTCAGCAAGCTTCTTGCAGCAGCTGGAAATGATGTTGAGCGCTGCCAGCAGGGGATTATCTTCATCGATGAGATTGATAAGCTTGCAAAGAAGAAAAATGCAAATCAGCGTGATGTAAGTGGTGAGTCAGTGCAACAGGGTATGCTTAAGCTTCTTGAGGGTGCTGATGTTGAGGTACCTATCGGAGCATCAAGCAAGAATGCAATGGTTCCTACTACTACAATTAATACAAGAAATATTCTGTTCATTTGCGGTGGTGCATTCCCTGCAATGGACGAAATCATAAAGGCTAGATTAAATAAGCATTCATCAATGGGATTCATGGCTGATCTTAAGGATAAGTATGATGATGACAAGAATATTCTTCAGAAGGTTACTGTAGAAGATTTAAGAGAGTTTGGTATGATTCCAGAGTTTATCGGACGTCTTCCAATCGTATTTGCTACAGAGATGCTTGATGAGGATATGCTTGTACGTATCTTAAGAGAGCCAAAGAATGCAATTATCAAGCAGTACGAGAAGCTTTTAGAGCTTGATGAAGTTAAGCTTGAGTTTGAGGATGCAGCTCTTCATGCAATCGCAAGAAAAGCCCTTGATAAAAAGCTTGGTGCCCGTGGACTTCGTTCTATAATAGAAGAGTTCATGCTTGATATTATGTATGAGATTCCAAAGGATGATAATATCGGTCAAGTTATTATTACTGAGGACTACATTGAGAAAAAGGGTGGGCCAAGAATCATGGTCAGATCCGCTGGAATGATACCGGAAAGAGCAGCAGCAAATTAGATATAAACACTTGTCAATTAAACATCAGACGTCTATGATGTGTTGGCGGCAGTTATATAAATTAATATTATTGCTCATTAGCTTTAATTGATAACTTTTTGGAAAATTTGTACAAAAAATTCCGACATTTTCTTTACTTTGATAAAGTCATTTGCTAAACTATCTTTAGTCGAGCAGAGTTCGGCAAGTAATATATTGGAGGTACTTTAGCATGAGCAAAGGTACAGTTAAGTGGTTCAACAATTCAAAGGGCTACGGATTTATCTCAGACGAGGAAGGCAAGGACGTATTCGTTCACTTCAGCGGCATCAATTCAGAGGGATTCAAGACTCTTGAAGAGGGTGCAACAGTTGAGTATGAAGTAACCGATGGTGCAAAGGGACCACAGGCTGTTAACGTAACAGTTGTACGTTAATAGGCACCACAGTTAATCATTATTTTGGGTACCTTTGGTTTTGTTATGAAAAACGGGATTTAAAGGCAATACAAACATGTGATTAAGGGGAGAGGCAGCGTAATATTTTATATTACGCTGCTTTTGTTTTTAGGAGGATTTTTTTGAAAAGATTACTTGGTTTTTTATTTAGGACGATTACTACCCTTGTGATATCAGCAGGTATTTTTGCTATTGTTTGTTATTTTCTTCAGAATTACAGCGGGAAGAATAATACCAAAACAAATCCAATGTTGGATGAGCCTGTAGTGGTAGAAAGCGTTTCATATGATAGATATGCTTATCAGCACATAGATGAAGAAAGCAAAATTACATACGATCAGATATATAATTGTATAACTGAATACAAAGAAAAAATCACTGTGACAACAAAGAGCAGCGATGTTCTACAGAGAGCATACGAAGCAGTGATGTCAGATTATGGTAATTTATTCTGGGTAAGCGGATACAAATACAATACATACACCAGTGATGGTAATGTTGTGAGTATAGAATTTTCGCCTAAATACACGATGTCAAAGGAACAAAAGGATGTATACAATGCATCTGTTGAAGCTACTGCTGATGAATGGCTTTCAGGAATAAGTGAGAATGCTTCAGATTTTGACAAGGCGCTTTATGTTTTTGAAACATTAATTGAAAATGTAGACTATAACACTGAAAGTAAAGAGAATCAGAATATACTTAGTGTTTTCTTGTATCGTTCTACTGTTTGCCAGGGATACGCAGATTCAGCCTGGTATCTTTTGGATAAGCTTGGAATAAAAAGTACGATTATTACCGGTACGGCAAATGGTGAGAGTCATGCATGGAATTTAGTTTATCTTGATGGCGCTTACTATTACATGGATGTCACCTGGGGAAATAGTAAGTACATGGATGGAAATAATGACACCGCAAAGCGTGTAAATTATGCTTACCTTGCCATGACTACTGAAGAAATTAGCCAGAACCATGTGATTACAGTGGATTTTGAAGTGCCTGAGTGTCTATCAAATGCGGATAATTATTTCGTTCACGAGGGCTTATATTATGATTGGTTTGGCGTTGATTCTATAGGAAACAGACTATCACAGTCTTACGAGAGTGGTGAGGCAGAAATATCTTTAAAGTTTAGTAATTCTGACCTATATTCAAGGGTAATTAACTATTTTATAGATGAAAATCACCTATCTGATTATTGCAGAGGTTTAAGTTCTGTGTACTATTTACTAGATGAGAATGCAAATGTCCTTACAATTCAATGGACAAAAGGTGAATAATACACACGTGGTTTTTAAAACTACATGTTGCAAGAATAAAAACTATTTACGTGGAAAAGGCCTAGTGGTATAATACCCGTAGAATAAGCGGAGGATTACTAGGCAATATGTATAAAATTATTCTTGATAGCTGCGGAGAACTTACAGAGGAGATGAAAAAAGATGGTCATTTTGTAAATGTACCTCTTACTCTTGAAATTGATGAGCAGCAGATTATAGATGATGATAGTTTCGATCAGGCAAGCTTCATTAAGGCTGTAGCGGAGAGCCCTAATGCACCAAAGTCAGCTTGTCCTTCACCTAATGCATATATGGTTGAGATGGATTGTGATGCAGATAATATTTATGTGGTTACACTTTCAGCTCAGCTTTCAGGTTCATATAACAGTGCATGTCTCGGAAAGGATTTGTACGAGGAAGATGACGAGTCTAAAAACATTCATGTTTTTGATTCAAAGTCAGCTTCTATCGGCGAGACACTTATCGCCCTTAAAATAGCCGAGTGTGAAAATGCAGGCATGTCCTTTGAACAGGTTATTGAGACTGTAGATGCGTATATCGAAGGTCAGCACACATTCTTCGTTTTGGAGACTCTTGAGACATTTAGAAAGTCCGGACGTCTGTCTGGCTTAAAAGCAGCTATTGCTGAGACACTTAACATTAAGCCTGTAATGGGTTCTACAGATAATGGTTATATTCAGCAGCTTGCAAAGGGCCGTGGTATGAACCAGACTATCGATAAAATGACTAAGTGCGTTATGGATGTCACCACAGATTGTGAGAACAAAATTCTTGCAATTTCTCATTGCAACTGCCCAGATCGTGCTCTATCATTAAAGAAAAAAATGGAGTCGTTAGCCACATTTAAGGAAATCTTCATTGTTGATATGAGAGGCGTAAGTACAATGTACGCAAATGACGGTGGAGTAATTCTTGTGGTCTAGAAAATAAAAATGACATACGAACAGGTAGTACATACAATAGATAATAAACGTCGTTTTGGCAAGGCATGTGGAAGGGATGTTACCCAGGAATTCATGGATGTTTTAGGACATCCTGAATTGGGAATGCATATTATTCACATTGCTGGTACTAACGGAAAAGGATCAGTAGCAGCTTTTGTAAGTAGCATCTTGCAGGCTGCTTCTTTTGCGTCTTCTGAACATTTTAAGGTGGGATTGTTTACATCTCCACATCTTATAGATTATACCGAACGAATTCAAATAGATGGTAAGCAGATTTCCCGCGAGGATGTAACACGTATTGGACAGCAGCTTCTTGATATGGAGCTTAAGCTGGAACCGACTATGTTTGATTATTGGCTTGCTATGGCCATGGTATATTTCAAAGAACAGCAGGTGGATTATGTGGTTTTGGAGACAGGCTTGGGAGGAGCTAAGGATTCTACTAATGGGCTAAGGCAACCGCCGGAAGTCTGTGCCATTACATCAATTGGTTTGGAGCATACACAGTATCTTGGTGATACCCTTGCTGCAATAGCAGGAGAAAAGGCTGGAATTATTAAGCAAGGGGTTCCTGTTGTTATAGGTGAGATGGGAGAGGAAGCCTCACAGGTAATCGAGGCGCGTTGTGATGAACTTGGCTGTGATTTAACTCATGCCACACAGGTTGACTCTGACTTAAAGCTTGGATTATTCGGTGGATATCAGAGGAAAAATGCTGCAGTTGCTGTGGAAATAATTAGAAATCTGAAAATGACTGTGGATAATCAGACGATTGCAGATGGACTTGCAGTAGCGGTTTGGCCTGGAAGGATGCATGTCATATCAGAAAAGCCCTATATTTTAGTAGATGGAGCTCATAATCCATCGGGAGTGACTGCGCTTAGGGACAGTTTGAAAGCGGAATTTTCAAATCAGAAGTTTTCATTTATAATGGCAGTGATGGCAGATAAAGATTACGTGGAGATGGCACAGATCGTTGCGCCTATGTCCGAGCGTATTTTTACTGTTACAGTTGATTCAGAACGTGCTCTTCAGGCTAAGGAGCTTGCAGATGCCATAGCGGCCCTTGGTGTGAAAGCTCAAGCCTGTGATTCATACGAATCAGCCATTGATTTAGCGAAAACATATAATGAGAAGATAATAGTTTTTGGTTCACTTTATTTTATTGGGGAAATATTGGGGGCTGGTTATGATAAAAACAAGAGTTGAAGCGCTTCGAATACTTGGATTGGGACCAGATGCAGGAGAACAGAAAATCAAGGCTGCATATAAGGATTTGGTAAAGAGATGTCATCCTGATGTGACTGGTGTGGAGGATGCCCGTCTGTACAACAGAATTACTGAGGCTTATCAGTTTCTTATGACAGAATCCAGAGGCAAGGCATTGACTCATACACGAGTTATGGGCAAATCAAACACTAAAAAGCCTGCAAGCAGTGCAGATTATGCTGCCTTCCAGAAAAAAGCTGCAAAGCAAAAGGAACGTCGTAAGCAGGAGTTCGAACAGAAGCAAAAAGATTTTTCTGCCATGTACGAAAAGCAGGAGGCAGATTATAAGCGTGCTATGGAGGCGATTGACGCCATCAGAGTGGCCCGTGCTATTGAGCACATGGTTTGGGCTAATGGTTTAGGAAAAAATAGTAATAATGATATTAAAGAAGAATAATTCTCTAAAAAAAATATTTCTTTCAGTGCTAGTGGTGGCTTTACCAACCATGTTGGAGCAGATATTGTCTGTACTGATGCAGTATGTTGATACAGCCATGGTTGGACGTTTGGGAGCTAATGCCACTGCAGCTGTATCTACATCCACCACTATAACCTGGCTTATTGGTAGTATCCCGGTGGCATTTGGCGTTGGAGCCATGACTCAGATTGCCCAGGCAATAGGTAGTGGAGAACATCATAAGATATCTCAGGTTGCAAAAGCGAGCCTTGTTTTTGCATTGGCAGTAGGTGCTGTAGTTGAGATTATATGTCTGGCTGTATCACCGTTTGTCGCTGGCTGGATGGGGGCTTCAGAGGTGGTTGCGCCCGCTGCTACCAGATATTTTTTCTGGATTTCAGTTCCAATCATATTTAAATCTATAAATATAGTTTTATCAGCTGCTATACGTGCCACTAAGGATACGAAGACGCCTATGTACATAGGTGTAGGAGCAAATATTCTTAATGTCGTACTGGATTATATATTTATATATATCCTTAAGCTTGGCGTTGACGGAGCTGCTTATGCTACTTGTATTTCCGCTATCGTCAGCGGTGTATTGACACTTAAGGTATTTCTTGGACATAGTGAGTTCAAGATGGAAGGTTCCATTCTATCCATCGAAAGAGAGATTATCAGTAGGATGTGGAGACTCTCATTACCTGTGCTTCTTATTAATGTTGCATCAACGTCGGGATATGTTGTATTTGCTGGACTGGTATCTCATATGGGCACCATAATTTTTGCGGCCCACAGTATTGCTGTAGGGGCAGAGGAACTGTTTTATATTGGTGGATATGGTTTTAAATCAGCTGCCAACACAATGGTTGGCATTTCCTATGGAGAACAGGACCACGAAAAATATCATGCAGTATGTGTGAGCAGTATTTTAGCTACTGTTTTGATTATGACAATCAGTGGAATTTTACTATATGTCTTTTCGATACCTTTGATGAGCTTTTTTACAAACGATCCAGAGGTTATTGTACTTGGAAGTAAGGTGCTCAGAATGGTTGCCTTTAATGAGCCATTCTTTGGATTATATATTATTTCTGAAGGAATTTATTATGGTCTTGGAAGGACTAAATATCCATTTGTAATCGAGTTTGGTGGAATGTGGATTGTGAGAATTCTTTCTACTTATATAGGCATACATTTCTTTGGAATTGGACTTGTAGGAGTTTGGTGCTGCATGATAGCAGATAATGTTATAAAAGCCATATTGCTTACAGTGCCATTGAAATGGTTGTGGAGAAAATAAAAATCTACAGACATAAAAAAGCCATTGCATTTATTTTAATGATGCAATGGCTTTTCGTATTATATGAATTGCTATTAGTAATGTAATCATATTATGAATATAATTTCTTTACGTTGCTTTCAATCACGTTTGCAGTAGAAATCTTGAATTCACCCTGAAGGAAGTTTTCAAGCTGTCCATGGGTATTGATTGCCTTACCATTTACTAAAATGATGAATGGCTTCTGACCATCTTCGTTAAGTGACATTCTATAATCTACTCTATCAAGTGCATATTCAATAGCCATTTCATAAGAATCGAAAAAGGCCTTTGCATTTCCAAGAGTATGATCTGATGTAATCCAGTATTCTTCTACGAAAGTGATTGTAGGATCGATAGCACTCATCTTTACAAATTTCTCAGAGCTTTCCTCACGGAGTAATTTGTATTCCTTGTTAAGTGTTGTTAATTCCATTTTTACACCTCATAAACTAAAAACCGTACCTACTGTGCTCAATCATCTAAGATATTAGCATCAAAAACGTTATATGTCAACATTTAATTGTAATAATATTAATATATGTAACTTATAACGTTAGGGGGAGTATTTTTATATATTTAATTATGCGAATCTAACAATCTTGCTATTGCTTTCTGAGAAAGTAGATTCTTGAATACCATCGTTATATTTATCGAGTTTAGCTGCAGTATGCATAACTTCATTGAGAAGTACCTTTGTATCATTAGAGAGGATCTTGTTCTCGTTAGATAATTCAGCTGACTGAGTTGCGGCTGCAGTAACTTCTTCTGTTGTTGCAGAAAGCTGTGAAATGTTTTCTACAATTGTGTTATTTGAAATGGCAAGGTTTTCAATCATACCCTCCAAGTCATTAATGTTAGCAGTGAGGTTGTTAACATTATCGTTCATTTTTACAAAGCCTTCAGCAGTCTGCTCAATTAATTCGCCCTGCTGGTCTGATGCCAGGCGAGCTTCTGAAACAGCATTTTCAGCATCCTGAGCATTGTTACCAAGCTCTACAATCATATTAGTAATGTTCTCGGTAGCAATCTTGGTCTTTTCGGCAAGATCTCTAATTTCGTTCGCTACAACTGAGAATCCGCGACCGTAATCACCGGCACGTGCAGCCTCGATAGAAGCGTTGAGAGCAAGAAGGTTAGTCTGGGCACTAATCTCTAATATAACCTCAGTAATTTGCTTCATTTCTTCGCCCTTCATTACAAGGGTATTCATGGCATCGCCAACGTGGTTATTAATCTCAGAAATCTTTTCTGCTTTTTCTTTAAGCTGAACCATCATTTCGTGATTCTCGTCGTTGATGTTGCTGGCTTCTTCTGCAGATGCAACCATTTCCTCAGAACGAGCAACTGTTTCTTCAATAAGATCTTGAATCTTCTGAGTCATAACAGTCTGCTCCTGAATGTGTTCAGCGTTTGATAAAGTGCTGCTTGAAATGTCATCCATTGCGCCACTTACAGTTTGTGTTGTCTCATCAAGCTTGTTCATATTATCCATGGCATTACCAACACCTTCACGTACCTTTGTGGCTACTTCCATTACCTCAGAGAGGAGCTGAGCCTGGTTTTCAGCACGGTGCTCGATAAGGCCAACTGTGTCTTGCTGGAATAGCTCTAATATTTTCTCAAGATAAATACAAAGTGCTACAACTGCAAAAGCACATCCGATAGCAGCGGCGTTATCAATTGCTTCTTCTGATGTATATGGCATAGGGCCAAATAGTTTTGCTATGAATGAGCCAATCTGGACTATGGCAACTGTTAAACCTGAAACTCTTGAAAACTTCTTATCATAATAAAGAACAAATGGAACAACAGGTCCGACCATAGCAAATCTCAAATAGTAGCTTGTGAAGGCGTAGCAGCCAAGTGCACCGATAAGGGCAAGCTCTATAAGCGAAATCCATCTGAGCTTTTCTGAATTAGGCTTTTTTGCATAAATAGAGGTTAATGAGATAACTGTAAATATTTCTAAGCCTATTGTTGTTGCAAGATATGCAAGAGTTCTGAAGCCTCTTAAGTATGCGATAACAACAACTACTGTAAGTAAAGTAAAATAGATTACATATGTAGAAATTAACACTCGGTTAATTCTTTTTACCTGTTCATTTCTGTCGGAGTATAAAAACTTTTCTTCCATCGTCTTTCCTTTCGATTATTTATCATCACAATGTTGCTGACGTATACTATCATGTTATGAAAATTCTGTGAACAATAAAAATATACAAAAATATAACTCAACATCTGTGGCATAATTGGAAAAGTAAATAAATAATTTGAAAAGTGCGGGGATTATGCAACAAATTGCGGGATAGTATATAAGTATCTCACGATTGATATGTATTATAGGATAAAATGCTTATAATATGTATTATAAGAGGGGATATGGAAGGAGGTTCTATGGTTTTATATCATGCAGGTTTTGATGTAATTAAGGATCCTGATATTTATTATGGAAGAAAGAATGCTGATTTTGGACAGGGCTTTTACACTACACCTGACAAAGAGTTTGCATATAGATGGGCTAAGGAAAGTTCTGGAAAGAAGACTATAGTTAATAAATATGAGTTAGATACTGATGGCCTTAATATAAAGAATTTTGATAGAAGCGAAGAGTGGTTTGAGTATATCTACGCCAATAGGCATATGAAACCAGATGTGCTAGAAGCGGATGTTGTAATTGGACCGATAGCCAATGATATTATATATGATACTTTGGGAATCACTACCAGTGGATATTTGGATAAGAATGAATCCATGCAACTTCTTATGATAGGACCGGAGTATGTGCAGGTGGTGATAAAATCTGAAAAAGCGAAGGCGAAATTGGAGTGGTTATCCAGTGATGAACTTAGCAGAGAGCAGTTAGCTGGGTATCAAAAGGTGATGGCAAAAGAGAATGAGGCGTTCCAGGAGCTGTTTGCAAAGAAGTTGGAGGAGATGGAAGAGTAGGTTTTAATTGTTCCAATCATATTCCGATGTTAAATTATCTGGATATTTATTAACACTTTGTTCGCGCATAAGCATTGAGCCATCCATTTCACCGCTATTGTAAAAACTGATTATCCATTCATTAGAAGAATAGTCTTTATATTCGTAAATACGGTTATTTTCATCACCATCTACAATTCCAATCCAATTGCCTCTGTCTGCATTATCAACTGCAACAAATGGCACAAATACCTTGTCATCAATAGTAATATAGGCATAGTCATCGTTTGTTCCAGATGTGTAAGTCTGTAAATTATCTGGCTTCTTTTCAGTTCCACATGCCGATAAGACTAGCATTGCCATAATTATAATATTTAAAAAATACTTTTTCATAGTTAATAATCCCCTTTTTCTACGAATAGTTAATAGTGATTTAAAATAAATATTCATCTATTTTACAGACTTTTTACCATAAACATTTCCATTGGCTGTTCATAGCCTGGTATATCTACGGTAAAGCCTCCGCAATCTTTATAACCAAGTTTTCTATAGAAATGTTGAGCATCTTCATCAACTTGAGTTGATATCAGAACCATACCATATCCATGTTCCTTCATATCATTTTCCCAATATTCCATTAGAGCTCTACCAAATCCATTCTTTTGTTTTGCCCAGTCTACAAATAGCATTGTACAAAACGGGGTATTATCCCAAAACAAATTATATCTTAATAAGCCTATTTCTTTTCCATCCTCATATAATACATAACCTTGCTTATCACGAACTTTTTTCTCGTATTCTTGTTCTGGCAGATGCTTATCTAGGCTATACCAGAAATCTTTATTCTTTGACTCAACATATTTTATTTCTAGCATTTTCTTCCTCCATGTTTATTTGTAAATAGTCCAATAATCTTTATATGCATAATGAGCTAGTGTTCCAACCAACAATCTATCTGATTTTGTAAATCCATATTCAGAAAATGCCTGTGCTCGTTCTACAGCATATAACGGAACTTTAGAGATTATTTCGTCACATTCAAATAGTTCAAATGCAGGCGCGACCTCGAACCTTAGAGGTCTGTATGGGCCTACGCGCGAGACGGGAATAAGGAAACATCACGATTTCTCATCGCAAGCTCGATAAATCGTGATAGGTCGTCCCGTCTCGATTAATATGCCCTTAAACCAAAATAAGCAGTACCGCGAATGCGATACTGCTTATTTTAATTTAAGAGCGCGAGACGGGACTCGAACCCGCGACCCCCACCTTGGCAAGGTGGTGCTCCACCAACTGAGCCACTCGCGCCTAGTGCCATTTTTTGAAGCTTTGCTTCAAAACAATGGTGCCAATCTCAGCCAACTTGGAAGCGGCTTTGATTGCTGTCATCTCTCAACGACAATGGTTATTCTATAGGAACTTTAACCATAAGTCAAGAAGAAATTTATATTTTTTTTGATATATGTTAATATTTGTTAGGATAATGAAAATGCGACCTGTTTTCGACCTAATTTGAAATACATTATTCTAATTAAATATATGAAAAAAGGAATTATTAAATGAAGAAAAAAAGCTTAATTATAGTTGCAATAATCCTGTTGATTACTATCATTGGCTTCGGCGTGGGATTATTTATCTTCTATAACATGAAGTCAGATTTAGTCTATTCAGAAGTTTATGTAGAGGCAGGTACATCTGAATGTGATGTTTCAGAGTTTTTAAAACGAGAAGAAGCAAGTGCACATTTTACAGATGATTCTAAATTTGATCCTAGAGTCCCTGGCGATTATAAGTTAAAAATCGCATGGAAAATGCCAATCTTTGGAAATGTGACAAATTCAACTACGCTCCATGTACAGGATACTATTGCTCCAGAGGTTACACTTTCTGAAGATACTGTAGAAATGTACGTAAATGCGCAGGCACCTTCTGCTGCTGACTTGGTAGAAAGTGTTAACGATGTAACTAATTGTACTATCGATTTTGCTGAGAAATATGATTTTACTAAAGATGGCGAATTCGACATTTCTATTGTAGTAACCGATGAGGCAGGTAATCAGACAGTATGTACTGTTCCGTGTAAAGTTATTGCGGACACTACTCCTCCTGTAATAAATGGTGTGGAGCCACTACAAATCGCCCAGGGTGATGCCGTTTCATTTAAAAAGAATATTGAGGTTACTGATGATATAGATGAAAATCCAACACTCGAGGTTGATAGCAGTGAAGTAAATGTTGATAAGCGTGGCGTATACAATCTTACATATATTGCAAGAGATGCTGCTGGAAATGAAACTAAGAAAACAACTACTGTAAAGATTGTTTCTGCAAAGATTGCTGAAGCAACAGAAGAAAATGTTAATGCTTTGGCGGATGAAGTCCTTGCAGAGATTATAAAAGACGGTATGGATCAAAAGTCTCAGGCTAAGGCTGTATTCAACTGGGTAGTAAATAATATTACTTACTCAGAGTCAGCCGGTATTGATGATTTATATTCCGCTGCTTACAAAGGAATGTATTATCATGTTGGGGATTGTACGGTAAAGCAGAAGACTGCAGAAGTTCTGTTAAATCGTCTCGGCATCAAAAACATGGAAATAGAAAAGATTCGTGACACCAGAGGTCATTATTGGCTACTTATAGATATAGGCGAAGGTTGGTATCACTATGATCCTAATTTACAGCTTGATGGTACTTTGATATTCTATTGGCATGATGCTGATTTGTGGGCTTATTCTAACGCACACAAAAATACACATAATTATGATCCAAGTAAGTACCCTACAATACAATAAACTCGGAGGAAAATGACAATGAAAAAAAAGCTTTTAACACTTGGAATGATTAGCGCAATGGCACTTTCACTTGTTGCTTGTGGCGGTTCATCTGACACAAAGGTTATTGAAGGAAGCAACAGCTCAACATCTTCTACTGAAGCTACAGGCTCTACAGGATATGTATTCTCATACAACGGAACGGATATTCCAGTGGATACTGATGTTGCACCTATTCTTGAAAAGCTTGGAGAGCCTAAGGAAGAATTTACATCGCCAAGCTGTGCAGGTCAGGGAGATGGTCACCTTTATACATATGATGATTTCCAGATTCAGACTTATCCAGATGGTGATACTGATTTAGTTCTTTATGTATCACTTAGAACAGATAACGTCGCTACAAAAGAGGGAATAGATTTAGCAAGCTCTAAAGATGATATTCTTGCTGCTTATGGTGAGCCTTCAGAAGAATCTTCCAGCTCATTAAAATTTGAAAAAGATGGAATGAAGCTTGTGTTTATTTTTGATGGCGACAGCCTTATTTCTATCGAGTATGACAGCCCTAAAAACTAATAGAATATTCTGAAAAACAAAGGGATTTTTTAAAGCTTTGCAACTTTAGAAAATCCCTTGACTTATCCCGTTTTATCCTATAGAATAACCATTGTCGTCAAGAGATGACAGCAATCAAAGCCGCTTCCAAGTTGGCTGAGATTGACACCATTGTTTTGAAGCAGAGCTTCAAAAAATGGCACTATGCGCGAGTGGCTCAGTTGGTGGAGCACCACCTTGCCAAGGTGGGGGTCGCGGGTTCGAGTCCCGTCTCGCGCTCTTTTAGTATAAGAAAATAGGGCTATCCATTTTTGATATGTACCCTCTTTACTGGACAACCAGTAAGGAGGGTATTTTTATGCACTATAGTTATATTTTCAAAAGAAATGCGGTAGATTTGTATCACCAAGGTCTTTGGCCTGATACGCCAGATGGTATTAGTACTGAAAACTTTCGTAATACGATACGAGGCTGGGTTAGAATTGAAGAGTCATGCGGTCCTTATGCTCTTTGTCACAAAGAGCATAACAAAGAATGGTCGCCTGAGGAACGTTATGCTTTAGTTGCGCGTGTTTTGGCTGGTGAGTCTCTCAAAAGTGTTGCTTATTCGGTAGGTGTTACTT
>NZ_FQYQ01000037.1 GCF_900141825.1 Pseudobutyrivibrio xylanivorans DSM 14809
CAAGTGCTGAACCAATGCTTTTAAATGTAGAACCGCATGTGATTTCTTGTTCAATATAAGTTCTGTCAGTAAGAGTTAAATGACGTTGTCTTTTCTTTTTGTTTGCCATAATTAATTCTCCCTGGCAGACAGATAACCACTTACAATCATGAATAATAAAAAATGCTTGTGCAAGACTAAATTCCAGTTTGAGAGAAAAAAAGCCCATAAAACCGGAATTTAAAATTTCACTTAAGGTTGGCTAGAATCTCTTTTTTTGTATTGACAATATACAACTTCAGTGTTATGGTTAATTACACAAGTAATTAACCGATGGACTAAAGGAGGTGAAAACGTGATAGAAAATCTTGGGGAAGATAAATCTATTTACCTTCAAATCAGTGAGATGATAGAGGATGAAATATTAAGGGACATATTAAGAGAAGAAGAGCAGGTACCTAGCACTACAGAGCTCTCGAAATTTTATAAGATTAATCCAGCTACAGCAGCAAAGGGAATTAATCTTTTGGTAGACAAAGGTATTTTATACAAGAAGAGAGGTATTGGTATGTTTGTATGTGAAGGGGCTAAGGACAGAATAAAAGAGGCTAGAAGGACAAGCTTTTATGAGAACTATGTTAAGCGCATCATAAGCGAAGCGAAGCTTATTGGTATCGACAAGGCTGAGCTTAAAAAGATGATTGATGAAACTAAGGAATTATAAAAGGTTATCAGATTAGAGTAAAGGAGAAATATATGGGAACTTTATCAGGTAAAAATATAACAAAGACATATGGTAAGGATACAGTCCTTAAGAATGTAAATATTGATATTGAGACAGGAAAGATATACGGACTTATCGGAAGAAACGGCGCAGGTAAGACTACACTTCTTTCAATTCTCACAGCACAGAATCCTACTACAGAGGGTACAGTTACATTAGATGGCCAGCCAGTATGGGAAAATGAGGAGTCACTTTCACACATCTGCTACTCAAGAGAGATTTCACAGGTAACAATGTTTGGGCCAAACACTCTCAAGGTAAAGGATTACCTTTCAACAGGAAAGGCATTCTATAAAAATTGGGATGATGATTATGCAAAGGAATTAGTTAAGCTTTTCAATATTAATCCTAAGAAGAAAGTCAGCAAGCTTTCAAAAGGTATGCTTTCAGCTGTAACAATTATCATCGCTCTTGCCAGCAAGGCTGATATCACAATCCTTGATGAGCCAGTTGCAGGACTTGATGTTGTAGCAAGAGAGCAGTTCTACAAGCTTGTAATCGAGGAATATGCACAGACTGGCCGTACATTTATTATCAGTACACATATTATTGAAGAGGCTGCTTCATTATTCGAAAAGGTTATCATCATCGACAATGGTGAGATCATTCTTACAGAGAATACAGAGGAGCTTCTTGCAAGAGCTTATCGTGTATCAGGTGAGACAGAGGCTGTTGATTTAGCAGTGGAAGGCTTTAAGGTATATCACCCAGAGAGCATTGGACGAAACAAGGTTGTAACAGTTCTTGCAGAAGAGCCAGTTGCTGGATTTGGCGAGGATGTTCAGGTGGAGCCTGTAGCACTCCAGAATCTTTTCTATGCAATGTGTGTTGATGAAAGAAAGGAGGCTTAAGGATGAGCGAACTTTCTAAAAGATCAGCTAAGTACTATTTGATTCAGGGCATGCAGATGATGGGAATAATGGTTGTCTTACAAGCAATTCTATGCGTAGAGTGGTTTTTGATGGCAGATGACAGAAACAATTTGTTTGACCACATCATAAGAATGGTATTAATGTGCGGCGTAATGTTTATGATACTGTTCAATCTTATTTATGCAGTGTACGGTCCAAACTGGCTTGATAGTCTGGTCCTTTCAATGGGTGCACGCCGTAAAGATATATTTGTAGGAGAAATCATCAAACAGTTTACATATATCATATTAAACACAGTTGTTTATTTAGTTATTTCAGTAACAACAGGTAATAATATTTGGGTGCCTATTATCATCTTAGCAGCAGTTGGTGCTGCTTTAGCAGGTGCTATTGGACAGGTGATAGGTTTTAAGATTAAAAAGTATGGTAAGGCATATTTATTTGTTATTGCTATTGTCGCAGGATGTCTTGGTGTATTTGCATCACTTACTACAGTTTTAGAAATTGATTTATTGGGGTTACTCAGAAATAGAGTCGGATGGATAATAGTTATTGCGGTAGTTTTATTCGGATTATTTGAATTTTGGTCATATAAATTAGGACAGAAATCTATGGTTATGTAGGAGGGGTTATGAGTAGAGATATAAGAGCTACAGCTCAGCTGAAAAAGTACTCTGAGTTATACAATTTATACATCATAATAGGTGTTCTTATATTGGATGTGGTATTGTATATAGTTTTTTGTGCCACTGGCGTATCAGAGGGGACATCTGCTGGGGAATTTATTTCCATGATGTATGGTATAACAGTTGGAATACTCTGTTCTGCCCTTGTGTTCGTCAAGATGTTTATGATGGTTGATGAAGTGAGCAGAGGCTTGTGCTTTGGAATGACCAGACGTGAACTTTTCATTTGCATGAGGATTGTAGATTTATTAGAAATAATAGTAATTGCAGTGATATCAACGCTTGTATTAAGAAGTGTAGATGCATCATTGATTTTCAAAATAGCATTTTTGGTATATGGAATCATAATGGTGATAGAAGGACTGGCTGGAAATAATATCATTCGTTATGGTAAGGCCGCTTATTGGGTATTCTATATTGCATTTTTGGGCTTTTTCCTTGGGGGACCACGTTTGATAGGTGTAATTCCAGGAGGGGAAGCTTTTGTAGAAGATCTGATTGAGATGTTTATCAATCCAGCCTACAATCAGGGAGTTTTATGGGCAAAGATCCTCGGATTTAATGCTTTTGGATTATTGATTAACTGGCTTACATTTAGAACACTTTCAGTAAATACTAACGTTTAGAGCATAAAGGAGAAGATTATGGAAAGAGCAGAAAAAAGAAGCGAGCTTATTAAGCTTATTATCGTATATGCGATAGAATTATTGATTATGATTGGTTTGGAGGTTGGATTCAATTTACTTGATAAAACGAATGTAAATCCTCCAATGATTGTAAAATCTATTATTATTTATGGATTATTACTAATCCCTGTTATCGTATATTCGAAGAAAAAAGGTGACTCATTTTTAGAAGTATGTAAGTTTAAAAAGATAAAGGTAAGTACAGTTTTACTTACAGTACTTTTAACAATTGTTTCTTGCCCAATGTATATTTTTGCGAACCTCGTATCACAGCTATTTGTACCGAATATAATGGCACAGTCTATGAATCAGATTTTGGATGGTTCAGCAGCATTGGCTTTAGTAGCAACAACTTTATTCGCACCAATTTGTGAGGAGATGATTTGCAGAGGATTCTTCCAGAACAGATTAAAGAATGTACTTCCATTTATGGCATCGGCAATTGTTTCAGGTATTATGTTTGGTGCGCTTCACCTGAATCTTAATCAGTTCTGCTACGCATTTGTACTTGGCGTGATATTTGCTTATGTGAATAGAGCCAGTGGAACAGTAATTACATCAATGATTATGCATTTTCTTATTAATTTTGGGAATATGCTTATGCTGATGGCATTTAGTGGAATAGCAGCAACTCAAGGCGGAGATTTAGGTCAGATGGCAGAAACTGCCAGAGCAAACAAGCAGGTTATGTTATCAGGTATATCTGTATACGGCTTCCTTGCAATCATCGCATTTTTCCTTTGCAGATTGATTATCAAGGCTATTGCAAAACGAGAGCAGACAATTGATATAGAACAGGACGAGCAGTTAGCTGTAGAGACAGTAGAATTATAAACAGATTATGCTATGGAGGCCGTAGGGCCTCCTAATTTGTTTTAGTGGGTAATATTGTTTATAATATATATTAATTAATTTTTATTTTTAGGAGGATAATGTAACAAATGGGATTAATTCAGGCATTTAAAGGGGCAGTATCAGCGGAACTGGCTAACCAGTGGAAAGAGTTCTTCGTTTGCGATTCTATGTCAAACGATGTTCTTTTAAAGAGAGCTACGCATAAAGTTTCTGGAAAGAGCAGCAATACTAAGGGTGAGCAGGATGTCATTACTAAGGACTCTGTAGTAATCGTTAATGAAGGACAGTGTGCTCTTCTAGTAGACAGCGGAAAGATTATCGATGTGGCTGCTGAGGCAGGTGCATACTCATGGGAGGATAATGGTTCTGCATCTATCTTCGCAGGAAATTTTGCAGCAGTCTTCAAGGAGTTTGGACGCCGTTTCACATTCGGTGGTGAGAAGCCAGTTCAGCAGAGAGTATACTTCGTAAATACGAAGGATATCACTGGTCTCAAGTTCGGTACCCCAACACCAATTCCATTTAGAATTTTAGATAACAATATTGGATTCGATTTAGATACAAGCTTAAAGTGCAATGGTAATTATAGTATGCAGGTTTCAGATCCTACTGCACTTTATACAAACTTAGCAGGAAATGTTAGAGATGAGTATACTATCGACGACATTTCTGATCAGCTTAGAGCTACATTTATTCAGGCTCTTCAGCCAGCACTTGGTCAGCTTTCTGAAATGGGTATCAGACCTTCAGGTGTTCCTGGTCACACAAAGGAAATCTCTGATGCTATGGCACAGGAGCTTAACACAGAGTGGACTGATAAATACGGTCTTGCGCTTACATCGGTTCAGATCCTTTCAGCTGTTATGCCAGAGGATGATCAGGCTACACTTAAGGAGCTTCAGAAGACAGGAGCATTCCGTTCGCAGGCTATGGCAGGCGCTACACTTGTTCAGGCTCAGGCAGCAGCAATGCAGGCAGCAGCAAGCAATGCAAATGGTGCAGCTATGGGATTCTATGGATTAAACATGGCTACTCAGGCAGGCGGAGCTAATGCGGCAGATTTGTTAAATGCAGGTGCAGCTCAGGCGGCAGCACAGCAGCAGGCTATGCCACAGCAGGGAATGCCAGCAGGCCAGCCTATGCAGCAGGGATTCAACGAGGTTCAGCAGGGTGGTCAGCCACAGGCAGGCAGATGGTTCTGCCCAAATTGTGGTAATGAGAACTATGGCAACTTCTGCGTAAATTGCGGCACTAAGAGACCATAAGGGTTTGGAGAGTAATAGATGGCAACAATGTTTCCATGCCCTAATTGTGGAGGGCAGCTTAGATTTTCTCCGGAAGATCAGAAATTGAAATGTAAATCCTGTGGTTCACTTACAGATATAGACAGTTATGCACCAGACGATAAGATTGGCATGGACACCATAACTACAAATGTTTATGAGTGTCCTAGCTGTGGTGGAGAAATCCAGCTTATAGATAATGATGGAATGGAGTTTTGCCCATATTGTGGTAATCAAGCTACAATGCAGGAGAAGTTTTCCACTGAGGGTGCCCCAAAATATATCTTACCTTTCCAGCTTAACAAGGCGAAGGCTAGAGACAAATACAGAAGTCTTACAGGGCATCTGCATTTTACTCCAGAAGGCTTGGAGGATAAGGACAATATCGAGAAGCTGGTAGGCATGTATGTGCCTTATTATCTTTATGACTACAGTATTGATGATGAGATAGAGTACAAAGGTACGACTACACACTCTACATCCGATTACTATATCACTGATTATGCAAATGTAGATGTAACGGTAAAGGTTGATAGTTTAAAGGTTCCTTTTGATGCTTCACAGACTTTGGATGATAGCATCGCGGCTAAGCTTGAGCCATTTCCAATGGATGAGGTGAGAAGCTTTCATCCTGGATATTTAGCAGGTTTCTTCGTAGAGAACTCAACCGTAGATAAGGATGTGTACAAATCAGACTCACTTGATAAAGCGGTGGATTATCTTTGCGGTGAGGTGGCTAAGGGAAGTCATGGGTACCATCCGGAACCATCCACCAAATATGAAATAGAGACGAAGCTTACAAATGATTTGAAGTATGATGATGCACAGGGCGCCTATATGCCTATGTATTTCATGACTACAAAGTATAATGACAGAGTGGCGTATACCATTATTAACGGTGCAAACGGTGTATCCTACATCGATATGCCTATCGATAAGAAAAAGATGTACGCTTTTGGCGGAAAAGTTTCTGCAGGCATATTTGTGGTACTACTGTTAGCCAGCTTTATTTTGAATTTCAGTTTTAATGTAAAGAGTCTTTGTTCATTTGGCGCATTGGTTTCATCAATAATTGCATTGGTTGGCGCGATTTTGGCTGAGTGCACTTATAGCTCAGATCAGCATTTGAATGATAAGGGATACTTCCAAAATACTGAAAGCGTAAAGGCTAATAAGATTAAGAAACCTAAGAAGACATCATCATCACTGACTAGTGCGATGCTTACAGGAGTAATAACAATAATTGCTATTGCTATATTTGCAGTATCGATGGAATATACAGGTAAGCTACTTGGAATCTTACCTTACATCTTTTATCCAGCCAGTGTAGTCATGATTATTATGGCGCTGGTTAAGGTAAAAAAAGGCGAGAAAAAGGTAATGCTCCTTGGAATTCTGGCATGGGCTTTTTCTATTGTGGTAAGACTTATCAATTTACCAAATGATATTTTTTACTATGCAGCTTTGATGGTGGCATTTGTGGTAATCATTGTTTCCATAAATGCTATTGTGAATGAATATAATCGATTCGCAACTCATCCTGCACCTCAATTCCTTAAGAAGGGAGGTAGGTTAGAAAATGCGAGAGATTAAAAGATTAGTTTTTGGATTAATGGTGGTAGCGTTTCTGTTTACACCAGTTAATGTACATGCGGCAGCTTCAAATATTTATATTGCTGATGATGCTGATATTCTTTCTGATACAGAAGAAACAGAGGTTTTAGAGTATCTTGAGACGCTAAACAGTGATACAAAATATGTGGTAGCTACAACAAGCGAAAGCAGTGTTAAAAGTACCGATGATAAGCTGTTTGATTTCTACACTGCCAGATACTCAAACTATGACGATGGTGTGGCTTTCATCATCGACATGGATGAGCGAATGATATGGATGTCTGGATATGGAAAGTATCAAAGAAGCATATCAAACGCAGATGCTACAGATATCACAGATAATATCTATCGCTACGCATCAAAGGGTGATTATAAAACCTGCATTATAAAAGCATTTAATCAGGCAGATACATTGACCAACAAAGGTTTTATCTTAAGACCAATGAGAATTATAGTATCATTCCTGATTGCCATAATAATTGGATTTTTATTTAGCTTCTTCATGGCTATGTCTGAGCGTTCAAAAGTGAAGATGGACGGAAAGGGAGCGGAGATTCTTATGGCTGGTGCGGCAATAGCAGGTACAGCTGCTATATATGATACACGTAAGGTGAGACGTTCTCAGAATAATAGTTCTGGTGGTCATTCAGGTGGTGGCTTCTCAGGCGGAGGCGGTGGCTTCTCCGGTGGCGGCGGTCACTCAGGTGGTGGACACAGCTTCTAGTTGTAATTGTTTTGATTTTTTAAGGAGGCAATGATGACAAAGAAAAATGGACGGGTGGAGTTTTTACGTTTTATTTTTGCTTTGGCAATATTGTTCTTTCACATTCACAAAAGATTTGCTGATGGTGGAATGATTGAGCTTGGAAATACCGGGTTTAATTTCTTCGCCAGAGGCTATATTGGAGTAGAGTTTTTCTTTTTGGTGTCAGGATATTTGCTAGCTGCAAGTGCCTACGCCAAAAGAGAGAAATCTACTGAGCAAATAGGAACAGAAACAGCCCTGATGATGAAGAAGAAGTTTTGGAATGTATTTCCATATCACCTCTTCGCTACGGTACTTACGATTATCGTAAATGCGTATTATTTGGAGCATACAGCTATTGATAGATATCACTATGTTGTAGATTCCTGGGCTTCGATTTTCTTTTTACAGGTATTTGGATTTGACAGTACATGGGTAAATAAACTTACATGGTATCTTGATGTATGGTTCATGGTTACCTTCATTTTCTACCCATTGCTTAGAAAATATTACGATGTGTTTGTTAAGATTATCTGCCCACTTCTGGCACTGTTTATCCTGGGGTACATGGCTCATGAGTATGATGGAATAGCAGGAGTGGATGCCTGGACTGGTATGTTTTATAAATGTTTCTTAAGAGGTCTTTCTGAGATGGCATTAGGCTGTAGCACTTACAGTCTTACCAGACAGTTTAATCGATATGATTTTTCTAAAGCAGGAAAGAGAATACTTGGAGCTTTAGAGATTATTTGTTACTTGATTGTATTTAGATATGCATGCACAGAGATGGATGTCAATTATAGCTATCCTGTAGTTTTTGTTATGTGGGTCGCTGTAATTCTTTCATTTTCAGATATAAATCCTTGCCATCAGTTTTTCGATAAGCCAATCTTTTCTTGGATGGGTAAGGTCAGTCTTATGATTTATTTGAATCAGTTTTATGCCATCCGATTAGTGCAGGAACTTCTTCCAGATGCAAGCTTTTCAGTGAAGGCCTTAGCCTGCACAGTGGTTACATTTATTGGAGCTTTTGCATGCGACAAAATTGTGGGATGGTTTTATAAGAATAAACCTTTCAGCAGGTTAATTTTCAATTCACGGGGAGAGTAAATTGGTTTTCAGCTCACTTATTTTTTGCACAATATTCCTTCCACTTTGCCTATTGGTTTACTACGGGGCTCCAAGAATAATAGGTGGTGGACAGGAACGCAAAATCATTTTATCTAACTACATATTGCTATGCTTCAGTTTGATATTTTATGCTTTCGGTGGAATAAAATATCTGCTGCTTATTATTGCGGTTATTTATATTAACTGGAGCGTAGGCTTTCTCGTGACAAAAGGACGTCATGGCAAAGTAGCAAGACGTGTAGGACTTATTGCTGCCATTTTATTTGACATGGGATTGCTCTTCTTTTTCAAATACTATAATCCACAGGAAATAGTCCTGCCTGTTGGTATTTCTTTCTTTACCTTTCAAGCGCTTTCTTATGTAATCGATGTGTATAACGATACAGTAGAAGTGCAGGAGAATCCGTTTTATTTTGCATTATATATTTCTTGCTTTCCACAGCTGGTGGCAGGTCCTATTGTCCACTATAAGGACATTGCAGGGCAGCTTACAGACAGAGTTGTTGGTTCATATGAATTCCAAGAGGGAATCAAACGTTTCTGCTTCGGACTTGGCAAGAAGGTACTCATAGCAAATACCTTAGCGGTGGTTGTGGATCAGATTTGGAGCGGTGATATTTCAAAGCTGGATTCCACTGTAGCATGGCTTGGCGCTATCTGCTATTCGTTCCAGATTTATTTTGATTTCAGCGGATACTCCGATATGGCAATCGGACTTGGAAAGATGTTTGGATTTGATTTCAAGGAGAACTTCAATCATCCTTATCGAGCAGAATCAGTAAGAGATTTTTGGAGACGCTGGCATATTTCCCTTTCTTCATGGTTCAGGGATTACGTGTACATCCCTCTTGGAGGAAGTCGGTGCTGCATGGCAAGAATATGCTTGAATATATTCGTGGTATTCTTGCTGACAGGTATATGGCATGGTGCAAATATAACCTTCCTTGTATGGGGTGTTGTATATGGTGTTCTTCTTATTTTTGAGAGACTTTTCCTTGGAAAAATCCTTGAGAAGAATCCGATTAAATTTTTGAATCGAATGTTGATTTTCATTGTGGTAACTATTCTTTGGGTAGTGTTTAGAGCACCAAGTGTTGCAGATGCTGGAATCTTTATATCAAGAATGTTTGTTGGTGGATTTAAGCCGATTAATCTTGTGAATCATCTTTCCGGCTTAAGCGTAATTGCGTTTATTTGTGCATGTCTCTTTGGAGGCTTTGTGCAGGCACATATGAGTGTGAAGGCAGTTAAGGGCAATGCGTTTGTGTGTTTGGGACTGCTGTTGCTAAGCTTGTTGTTCCTAGTAAACGGAACTTATAATCCATTTATTTATTATCAATTTTAGGCTTCCTCTTAAGGGTGAGGTGTCAAGAATTTATGAAATTTACTAATCTAAAAAGCAAAATCTTCATATTGGTATTTCTTGCAATCCTTGTGCTACCTTGGATTGGCGGGGGTGCTTTACGCCTTATTTCACCAGACACATTTAAATCTTTATCAGTAGTGGAAACTGAAAAAAGACAAATGCAGGATATTGAATGGGCTAAGCTCATGGACACCGGAGAGAGTGTCAGTGGGTTTATAGATGACAGAATTCCATTTAGATATACATTGATTTCAGTTTATAAATCTATGAATGACCTTATAGACGGTCAGTATCAGAAGATGGCTACAGCGGTAGGTCAGAAGCTCTATAGTGCTGATGATAAGAAAAAGCCAAAGGTTATTGAACGAGGACGTACTAATATGCCTATCGTACCTGGCGAAGAGGTGCAGCAGGTGGCAGAGGATATTATAGATGATGACAACTTTTTCCCACTTCGTGTAAACCAGGATGTTATCGTGGGAAGATATGGTTGGTTGTATTTATATGGGGAAAACGAGTATGAATGCTATGTTGGTTCCAACGTTTTAAGCGATGAAGAGATGCAGCATTATGTGGACCTGGTGAATCGACTACAGTCAATATGTCAGGCCCGTGGAAAGGAGCTGTATGTTTATATAGCACCTAACAAGTCGTCTGTATATCCAAAGTACATGCCTACAGTGGAAAAGGTGGAAGACTGGAGACGTATTTCCCGGCTATATGAGAAAATGCAAAATGAGGCCAAGGCTCCATTTATTTATCCTATTATTGAAGAGCTGGAGGCATCTAATACATATCAGGTTTATTACAAGTATGACAGTCACTGGAATCATCTTGGTGGATTGTATGGCACAAATGCACTTTATGCCGCCATGGGAGTAGAGCAGACAGACCCAGCGCAGTGGATTGTAGGTACACAGGACGCTGAAAAATATGAGCTTTATACCTACATGGGAATTCCGGATTCAATGGTTACTCATGATGATGCTGAGTACACTGTGGACTATAGACCTGAGATAGAGGTAAATGGATTAAATGTTGAAAAGATGATTTGTCGAACCACAAGTAATGGGGCAAATCAAAAGAAGCTGTGCCTTATCGGCGACAGCTTCCGTGTAAACATGATGCCATATATATCTAAAGATTTTACCAACTGTACCTTCGTTCATAGAGACTATATGAAAGAGGTCTCAAGCGATATCAAGAATGCTGATGTCATCGTAATCGAGGCTGTTGAGCGATACGATTATGAAGGTTTTAAGACAATACAGAAGGTGATTAATTTATTTAGTAATTAAAGTGCTCCAATCAAATGCTGCGCAATGGCTGCGAAGCCAGCATCATTTGGATGGCCAGCAAGGAATGAGCCGATTGTGTACACAGTGCCATCTGGTGTTGTGTACTGATTGCCAGCCTGAAGCATGTAATCCTGTACACCCTGAATATCTGAAAGGCTTACATATGTGACGCCCTGTTCAGAAGCTACTTCCTTCTTTGTGCTAATGATACTTTTATATGGCCAGAAATTATCAAGCATTACAATCCTTGCGTTAGGGTTGTATGTCTTGATGTAAGTAATCATATCTGTAAGATCCTCTTTGAAATGATCCTCGTGACCCTTAACATTTTCACCAAGCTCAATAACGATTGTTTCATACTGATATTTTGTGATGTATGGGTCCAAATCATCCACTTCATAATTTCTTGTACTTGAAAATTCCCAAGATCTAAGTGACATGTAATCATATGAACTGTAGCCCTTTGCTGCAACTGTAAGATGTACATAATCATTTTCAGCTGCTGTGGCACCGCAGCCCCAGCCTGAGCCCCACCAATCCTTTGTGGCAGGATAAAGTGTGATTGAATTTCCAATAAATAGAATATCCTTTGTAGCTGATGGCACTGATTTTGAGCCTGAAATAGGAAGTGGAATTGGTAAGTATTCCTCGGATACATCCTCGAAAGCTACATAACCATAATCGCCATTTATTTTAATCTTGTAGTAATCTGTTTCATTACATTTACCAACGATAGGGACTCTTGAATCCAAAGAAAGGGTACCCATGATTTCAGCTGCATCAAATGGCTCCTGTCGTACTGTTGCCTTTGACTGTGCGTAATAAGTAGCTTCGAAATCTTTGAAGGTATATTTATCTTTTTTCTCAGAAGAATCCTTCTTTTCTTCCTTCTCAGCTTTAAGCTTTTCAGCCTCAGCAGCTTCTTCCTCAGCCTTGCGTTGAGCTTCCTGCTCTATACGGGCTCTTTCTGCGGCTTCCTGCTTGCGTTCACATACAATAAGAGTTGCGAAAACTATAATTAAAACAAACAATGAAATCCATAGAGTGATTACTATCTTTTTCTTCAAAATAATTCTCCTATCAAAAAAAAGCTAATTAATTTATAATTGACATTAGTAAAAAGCATTATAACACTTATATCCAGATTAGTCATTTAGGGGGATTATGAAACCAATTTTATCAGCGGCCCAAATGAAAGAATGGGATTCAAAAACAATTGAACAAATGGGAGTGCCATCCCTTGTATTAATGGAGCGTGCCGCACTTGCAGTCTGCAATAGAATCTTGCATTCATATTCTGATAAACCAAAGATTGGAATATTTGCAGGTCCTGGAAACAATGGTGGAGATGGCATCGCTATCGCGCGTATTTTGCATACAAAGGGCTATCCTGTTAAAGCAATTATTCTTGGAGATTCAAAGAAATTTTCTCCTCAGCTTAGGCAGGAGTTGGAGATAGCTGGAAATTATGGTGTGGATATTGTTTATCCATGGAATGTGGATGATGTAAGCATTAAAGAGTTCTCACGATTATTTGTGGACTGTGACATCTTGATTGACTCCATGTTTGGCATCGGTCTGACCAGAGGTCTGGAAGGGGACTATGCTGTTGCCGCAGAGTACATTAATCAAAGTGGAAAGACAGTTATAGCTGTGGATATCCCTTCAGGTTATGACACAGACAGTGGAAAACTTCTTGGTACTGTAGGTGTGAAGGCTGACACCACTGTGACCTTTGCCTATATGAAAAAAGGACTGGTTCTGGGAGATTGTAAGTTGGCAGCTGGAAGTGTTTATGTGTCTGATGTCGGCATCTATTGCAAGGATGATAAGGTGCCGCAGCTGCTTGATGATGAAATACTGTCATCCATTCCAAAGCGCGAGTCTACAGCAAATAAGGGAACCTGTGGAAAGGTTCTTGTGATTGCAGGAAGTGAAAGCATTTATGGAGCATGCTATTTGGCGGCAAATGCAGCACTTGTAACAGGCTCAGGGCTTGTAAAGATTTACACTCATCAGAACAATATAGAGTCTATTCAGCAGGCTTTGCCTGAGACTATGTATAAAGGCTACACTGCCTTTGATGAGGCTGAGGTGTTAGAGCAGATTAGCTGGGCAGATGCCATTGTTATTGGACCGGGACTTGGCACTTCAGAGGTTTCGGCAAAAATTATCAAGGCAGTTTCTGAACATGCAAATGTTCCTGTGATTGTGGATGCAGATGGAGTAAATCTTCTTGCAAAGGATTTAAAGCAGCTTGATGAATTGGCAGCCAGAGTTCCTGTTATTCTCACTCCTCATCTAAAGGAGATGGAGCGACTTTGCAATACTCCAGTAAATGAGATAAATTACAATATGGAAAATGTGGCAAAGGAATTTGCTTCAAAGCATAACTGTGTTGTAGTTTTAAAAAATCACACCACAGTAATTGCTACCGTAAATACGATATTTTATTGCAACAGTGGAAATGAAGGACTTGCTACACCAGGTAGTGGAGATGTGCTTGCTGGCATTATTGGAGCGTTGCTTGGTCAGGGATTAGCTGCAGATGTGGCGTCATCAGCCGGGGCCTATATTCATGGCAAAGCCGGTACTATAGCCACTGAAGCTACTGGAATAAAAGGCTTATTAGCGAGAGATATTATCGCAAATATAAATAAAGTTATATGAAAGGCATTTTTTATGAGAGAATTTGATGTAGAAAAACAAACAAAACAATTGATTGAATACACAAGAGAATGGTTCAATAAGTTTGGTGAGAACAGCCGCGCTGTACTTGGTATTTCAGGGGGAAAGGATTCTTCTGTTACTGCTGCAGTTTTAAAGGAAGCACTTGGTGCTGAGCGAGTTCTTGGTATTATTATGCCAAACGGCGAGATGAGCGACCTTGATGATGCAAAGCTTCTTGTAGATTTCCTTAAGATTCCAAATGAAATTGTTCCTATCACAGATTATTACAATGCAGCTATTGCTACTTTTGAGAAGGCTGAGAAGTTTGAGGTTACAAAGGATCTTAAGATTAATCTTGCTCCTCGTCTTCGTATGTCTACACTTTATGCAATAGCTCAGGGGCAGCCTGTTACAACATTTGTTGTAAATACCTGCAATGCTTCTGAGGACTATGTAGGTTACTCTACAAAGTTCGGCGATGCAGCTGGTGATGTTTCACTTCTTCAGGATTTCACAGTTACAGAGGTTCTTCAGATTGGAGAATACTTAGGACTTCCAGAGCAGCTTGTTCACAAGGTTCCTTCGGACGGACTTTCAGGAATGTCAGATGAGGATAAGCTTGGCTTCAAGTATGCTCAGCTTGATGAATATATTTCAAATGAAAATGCAGACATCCCTGCAGATGTAAAGGCTTCCATCGATAGAAAGCACGTGGCAAACCTTCACAAGCTCCAGCTTATGCCTGCATATAAGAGACATTAAAGATAAGTTTATCTCAGAGGTTTAGTCTATGGCTAAACCTCTTTTGGCAGATACTAGGCGAACAAGCTCAAAAAAAATAGGACTGTGGCAAAGCCCATTGCATTTACTATCTGAGACCTACTAATTTGATAAGGTAGTAAATTTTTTTAGATATTCTACTACCTATATACAAGAAATGAACACAGGTAGTAACTATTTACTACCTCAGGAAAAATTATCAATATAGGTAGTAGTTTATAAGTCAAAAACTACTACCTTTAAAAGCAAAATCTTTTCAGGTAGTAAAACTCCCATTTTCACCCCTGCTTGATTATCACATATCAGCTAAAAGTCGAGAAGTCAATGCCGCGAAGCGCCGAAGGGGAGCATTGACTTTGAGACTGAGCTGATAAGCTGTATCAAGCAGTGTGAAAAAAAGAGAGGTTTAGCCATAGACTAAACCTCTGA
>NZ_FQYQ01000040.1 GCF_900141825.1 Pseudobutyrivibrio xylanivorans DSM 14809
GAATAAGCAACACTTTTGAGAGACTCACCAGCCAAAACACGCGCAACTAAAGCATAACGTTCCTCAGGCGACCATTCTTTGTTATGCTCTTTGTGACAAAGAGCATAAGGACCGCATGACTCTTCAATTCTAACCCAGCCTCGTATCGTATTACGAAAGTTTTCAGTACTAATACCATCTGGCGTATCAGGCCAAAGACCTTGGTGATACAAATCTACCGCATTTCTTTTGAAAATATAACTATAGTGCATAAAAATACCCTCCTTACTGGTTGTCCAGTAAAGAGGGTACATATCAATTATATCCTGGTCTTTTTTTATGCTCAAAAAAGAGATATAGTAGATAAAAATAGTATGGGAAGGAACTGTAAGCTATGTGGAATATTATTATCATTCCGTTTCTAGGAACATCGCTTGGCGCTGCTAGTGTATTTTTATTAAAAAAAGAAATGAGCCAGAAGATGCAACGCGCACTGACTGGGTTTGCATCTGGTGTGATGGTGTCAGCATCTTTTTTCAGCCTTCTGCTTCCAGCGCTTGATCAGACAGCAGATATGGGAAAACTAGGATTTCTTCCGGTTTCAGTCGGATTTGGGATAGGTATGCTTTTTCTTTTGGTAATGGATATGGTGACGCCTCACATGCATCTGGACAAATGCGAGGAAGGCCCAAGGAGTGGACTTAAGAGAACAACAAAGCTTGTCCTGGCAGTGACTCTCCATAATCTTCCAGAAGGAATGGCTGTAGGAATAGTATGCGCAGGCTGGCTTTACGGGAACAGCGCTATCTCTTTTACAGGAGCACTGGCTCTGGCAATCGGTATTGCAATACAGAACTTTCCTGAGGGGGCAATAGTCTCAATGCCACTTTTGAGTGAGGGCGTGCCAAAAGGAAAGACGTTCGTTTATGGCGTTCTGTCAGGCGTCGTTGAACCGATAGGTGCACTTTTAGTTATTGCCGCATCAGGATTGTTTATTCCGTTGATGCCATACCTTTTGAGTTTTGCTGCCGGAGCCATGATATATGTTGTAGTAGAGGAGCTTATCCCTGAGATGTCTGAGGGTGAGCATTCGAATATCGGAACAATATCCTTTGCCATGGGATTTATACTTATGATGGCTCTGGATGTAGGATTAGGGTAAAATTACTGCTATAGGGCTTTTTAAATACGCAGGAAAACGATATAGTAGATAAAAATGGTTTTAGGAGAAGAATTAATGTGCGGAATATGTGAAAGAATTAAAGAGACAAAAGCTGGCAATAACCCATTTCTTGTAAAAGAACTTGAAACTGGATATGTGGTAATTGGAGATTTTCAGCATTTTAAGGGGTATACATTATTCTTATATAAAGACCATGTCGTTGAGTTGTTTGATCTGGATGAGAAAACAAGAGCAAAACACTTATATGAAATGACATTGGTTGCTGAAGCAGTGAAAAATGCTTTTGGAGCTGAAAAAATGAATTATGAATGTCTTGGAAATGGAGAAGGCGGTGCCCATATCCATTGGCACCTGTTTCCAAGAAGGGCTGGCGATATAGATAATTACGGTAACAATGGCAGAGGACCTGTTTGGTGCTATCCGAGTGAAAAAATGTATTCAGATAATAACAGACCTAGCAACGAAGAACTTGAGGATATGAAAGCAGCTCTTCTTAGGGAATTAGATAAACTATTGATGTGAGCAAATCAAGACTGTCTAGATGCTGTTAACAAAGGCATATAAAAAAGACTTGTGCTGTTAGATTACGGAAAAACTCAAAATAATACTGTTGTTGTGTAAACTTCTGTAAATGCATCCCAGATGAGACTTTTATAGATTTGGGATGAATGCAAGTGGAGGCTATTTTAAAACTATGCATCCCGAATGAGATTTTTTAATTTTGGGATGCATAGGTGTAGAGCGGGGGATACAAGAATTCATCCCGTAGGCGATTTTTGTGATTTTGGGATGACTATGTTTTAATAAAGTGCACCCCATGTCAAGGACACAGGCATTTAATTTTGTCCGTATTTCGTCAATGCTGATGGTAGCTTATTTGTAACTAGGTAGTGATAGTATTCGTTTGGAGACATTCCTCTCAGCTGAGATTGATATCTGTCATTGTTGTAATAGTCCATCCAGTCGTTAATCCTGTATTTGACATCATCAAATGTTTTCCATGAGGAAACGTATGGAGCTAGTTCATCTTTCATGTGTCCAAAGAAACTTTCCTGCGGAGCATTATCCCAGCAGTTACCTCTTCTAGACATGGACTGCCTTAGGTTAGAGTCTTTCAAAAGTTCTCTAAACTTTACACTGGTGTAATGGCTTCCCTGATCTGAATGGATAATTGTAGTTGCATCTAGCGAATGCAAATGGTTGTTCATTAACTGTTTTACTGTTAATAAAACAAAGTCAATTCCAAGTGATTCACTTAATTCAAAAGCAAGTACCTGCATTGAATAAGGATCTATGATTACCGATAAATAACAGAATGATTTATTAAGTCTTATATAGGTGATATCAGTTAAAAGTATTTGCCTAGGTCCCCTACTTTTGAATTGACGAGAAACTACATTTGGAGCAATCGCATCTGTCTTCATTGCTTTCATCATTCGTCGATAAGGATTAGCTTTTCTTATAGGGCACTTAAGACCATACTTACGCATTAGTCGTATCACTTTTTTATGGTTCATTGGTGTGCCCATTCTAATGAGGCGCATACAGATACTACGGTACCCTTTTGCATATCCTCTATAATTGTAGGCCTGATATATCAAAGCGAAATCTTGACGGTCTTTAGCCTCTTTTAAAGTTCGTGTAAGCTCTGCTTCCTCAGAAATATAACGGTAGTAACCAGAGCGAGAAACTCCTGCTAGTTGGCAAAGTTCTTTAACATCTAAACAACTATTACTATCATTGATTTCTTTTTTTATTGCCTCGAAGATATTTTTTTTCGAGACATTTAATCCGCTGGCGGATGAAGATATATATTTGAAATTTTTTTTAAAAACTCAACCTGCTGTTCTAGATGTACGACTTTATTTTGCAGCTCTTTAATAGAAGTGGATGTCCTTTGGCGCTCTAAATCTTTCGCAGCGTAGACTTTTGTCCTTTCAGCCTGAGACAAGCCTCTAGGAGGTTGTAGACCTTCAGGAGAAGCAGCTTCTGCGAGTGTTCTCATTCTAAGCTTATCCATTGTCGAACGAGAGAACATCTTTGGATCATAACCAGCAGCCTTTAAAATCTTAGGTGTAGTCATACCCGGTAAATGGACCTGTGACATAAAGAATTCTTTAAATTCAAGGGTAAAGGTTATCTTATATGGTGTAATTGAATGAGTATAAGGATTTTGAGCTAAAATATTGATTTGTTCCTCAGAATAGGTTGGTTTTTTCATGTTCATTTGCTTCCCTTTCAAAATTTATTATATCAGCAAATGACATACGAATTCATGTCCACACTTTGGTTTTTGGTATTAGATACAATTGTTCTTTATACTTAATTAAAAATAATACCGCCTAAACCGTGTCCACATACAGGATCTGTTATAAAAATACATCCTAAATAAGGACCTGTCGTGTCCACTTCCTGGGGTTCATTTTATAAGATAATTTTCAAGGCAATGCATCCCATTGGTAAGTTTTTGGTATTTGGGATGAAAATGTTTTAATCACTATGCATCCCATATATAGATTTTTACTCTATGGGATGCATACTTATAAAAAATAATATTTTATAGGAAATGGATTACATCCCAAAACTGATATTTTATTATTTGGGATGCATTTTTAAGAAAGGGCAGGTGTGACCTGCCCTTTCCTATTGCTTCTGCTCATCCTCAAGTTGCTTCTTTTCTCTATGTCTGTAATAGATTCCTGTAATCAACTCCAAGGTAGCGGCAATAACCCAAACCCAAACTAGAAGTCCTTTCCCATTAAAGAACCATATAACTGCATTTAGATAAAAAATAAATGCTATGATTAAAATTGATGTACTACCCTTCCACTTTTTCATTATCATTCTCTCCTTTACTTCAATGAATATACAATATTAATAGCACTAGCGTAATAACAAAGCACTACATTGTGATTTATTATATCAATGGTATAATAAACTCTGTTCGTAAAATCAAAAAAGCAATTGGGAGAATAAAATTTATGACAACAAGAAAAAATAAAAGAAAAAGGAAAGCTAGAGGATTTTCAATCTGTTTAATCATCATAGCGCTCTTATTGATAGTTGGCTGTGGCCTGTATATTCTAAAGGAAAAGAAAACTGAAGAGACTGAATCAAATACAACTCCTATCGCAACCTCCGAAAGCAGTGAAACCGTTCCTGAAACCCAAAACGACGAAGAAATTAAAGAAGATTTATTTGGTCTATTCTTAGACGGCAAAATAGATGCAGAAGCAATTTCCGAAGAAGGTATAGAAGTGCCTATAAATGCTTCTAATCTTGATCTTGAAGGTGATGAATGGGATTCTTATCACTTCTATGACTACAGGGATGTTAATAATGATGGCGATGCGGAATTAATGCTCTCTGGTCCTTACGGTTATAGTTTCTATGATATTAGAGATAATAAGGTTGTTCTTTTCGAGGATGGTCAGGGTACTGGCGCAACCTGCATATTGGCCTATTACAAAGACGCATATTGGATTGTTCAAGCCCACGCTTGGGAGGACTATGATGATTTTAGCATGCACAGATACGAAGGTTCTACTCTAGCTGAAACACTAAGATTCGGTAGTGATGCAGATGAAAACGACGAAAAGTATTTCTACCGTAGTCTTCCTAACAGTGATGACATCGAAAAAATCTCAGAATCAGAATACAACGAACTAATTGACTCTATTCTTCAGGACTAAAAATCGGCCGTTGCTATTAGAATTTATGATTTCATTTCAGGGGATGACTTAGGAGGAAAATATATAGTTGATATTAAAAATATTGATTTGGAAAGTATCAGTGACTTTACAGAGAAAAACTATAGTTATTTTGACACAGATTATACAGTGAAGTTTTTGTTTATAACTTCACTGTATTTTTTGTTATACCAATGGAAGCACTATTTGATTGTTGATTCTGGACAGTAAGATAGAACACTAGTTATATATGATTAATAATTTTCTATAGAAAAATATACCAGACTCAAATATTTCTCTATAGAAAAATATTTACAGCACTAATATTTTTCTGTAGAATAATATCAGAGGAGGCGTAAATATGTTAGAGAGAAAGATACTTTATAGTCTGAGAGAATGGCGAAATAAAAAGAACCATAAGAGTTTGATTATTACTGGCCAGCGTCAGGTAGGAAAAACTTATGCGGTTGATCAGATATTTGCTCATGATTATGATTCTTATATTTATATAAATTTTGTTCAGGAGCCGTCGATGATTGGAGAATTTGGGGGCGATTTAGATGTAGATACACTAAAGTTGAATATATCAGCGCGCAGACCGGGAACTAAATTTCTTGAGGGTAATACTCTGATATTATTGGATGAGATACAGGATTGTCCTAATGCCATTGCATCATTAAAGTTTTGGACAGAAGATGGTAGATATGATGTGATTGGAATGGGGTCATCTCTTGGCATGAATTATATGAGTGAGATATCCTATCCTGTTGGAAAAGTAGAGTATTTATCCATGCATTCGCTGGATTTTGAGGAATTCCTTTGGGCACAAGGAATGGATAAAAATGTAATTGATAGTTTAAAAAAATACTTTGATAACATCGAGAAAATGCCAAAGTCATTAATAGAGACTATGACCAATTATCTTCGAAAATACATGGTGATAGGTGGTATGCCTGAAGCTGTAGCAGAATTCACTGAAACCGGAGATTTTCATGCTGTAGATGAAATCCAAAGAAGATTAATTAGAGACTATAAGGCGGATATAGCAAGATTTGCTGATGCTAACATTAGAATAAAAGCCCAGGAATGTTATGAGTCAATTCCATATCAACTGACTAAAGAAAATCATAAATTTCAATATTCTAAAATTGAGTCAAAGGCTACAGCGTCAAAATTCGGCACAAGTATAGCTTGGTTGAATAATCAGCTGCTGACTGTTCAAGTGCAGAATTTAAAGCGCATAGAATTCCCGCTAGAGTCTTTTGCAGATGAGACTAATTTTAGAATTTACCCAACAGATATAGGTATTTTAGTAGGTATGTTTGATGAGGGCTTAAAAAATGCCTTGCTTGAGGATAACAATATCGAGGAGAAAGCTAAAGGATTGATGCTAGGGACAGCTAAAGGTGCTTTATATGAAGCTCTTGCTGCGGACATTCTTCATAAGCGAGGATATGAAAAATTATTCTTTTATAAGCACGAAAAAAACACAAGTGAGATAGAATTTGTAATTATGAAGAATGATGAAATCATACCTATAGAAATAAAGGCAGGTAGAAAACAAGCTAATTCACTAAGAAATATATTAGATAATAATACTCAACTCAATAAGGGCTACAAAATGGCATCGGTAAATATCGGACAATCAGAAAAGATAATCTCAATGCCAATATTTATGTTGATGTTTATGTAAAATTAATGAGCCGCCTCGTTATGAGGCGGCCTTGTTAGATAAAATCACTATTAGTTCCCCTGATTCAAATAGTCCTCAAGGTTTTCCAAAGCAACACCTTCATCCACATCTTTTGCAAAATATACAGTGCCATCATCAAGAGTAGCATCTTCTGCATTTGGAAGAGCCACTACAGAAAAGGTAATTGTACCAGTAGTTTTTTCTGTTGTTTCAACAAAGACGGTATAACTACCTGAGGCGATTTCCTGGTATTCAGTAGTTCCAACTGATGAGAATTCATAGTCTATAGTAGCTGGATTGTCAGATGATGGTACTTCGTTTATATCATCACCGCCAGCAGTAACCTTCACCTGTACAGCGCCTTCTGTGATACCACTATCAATAATAAGATACTCACCCTCATCTATGGTAACGCCGCTTCCAGCAGCAGTTCCAATATCTGTTTTATCAAAGTTTGCATAGACAGTTTTACCATCTTCACTAACATCCATAAGTGGTAATTTGTCAGTAGACTGACTAGAATTTCCACAGCCAATAAATCCAAAAGCTGCAGTTAAAGTGATTGTTCCAACGATAAGATAATTTTTGATATTCATTTTGTCCTCCTTTTTAGTTCATTATAGTCTGGAGTAATAATATCAATTGGATTATCACAGTTGTGTCACATGTCCGGTTCGTGATTTTCTGAGGAAAATCAAAAACCTATAGATTTGAGATTATCTTCTCAAGTTTAAAATCTTCACCCAAAATCAAAACATCAGCCCTTGCGCCAGGCTCCAGGCTTCCGATTTCTGGATAAAGTCCAATGCTTTTGGCTGGGGTGGATGTAGCTGACTTAATTGCATCAGTGGCAGGGATTCCGAATTCCATTGCCTTTTTCATACAATCAAATAGATTGGTTGCAGAGCCAGCCAGTGTACCATCTTCAAGTGTTGCATGGTGCCCTTTTTTTATTACGTGCTGTTTGCCAAGCTCATAATCGCCGTCAGGCATACCTGTGGCTTCCATTGAGTCACTAATAAGAGCTACTCGCTCTGCGCCGAAGAGCTTGAATATAGTGCGAATCATGGCTGAATGAATGTGGATACCATCGCAGATTAATTCCACAATGACATTTTCATTTTCTATGGCTGCACCGAAGACACCAGGTTCTCTATGATTAAAAGGTGGCATACCGTTACACAAATGTGTGACGTGATTAGCACCTGCTTTAAATGCCTTGTCAGCTTCATCAAAAGTTGCAGCAGTATGTCCTACGGAAATAGCAACCTTATCTTTTAGAGCAGCAATAAATTCTTCTGAGCCTGCCTCCTCAGGGGCAAGAGTTACAAGCTTGATTAATCCACCAGCAGCATCGTTACACTCGTTGAAAAATTCAGCATCTGGAGAATAAATATATTTCCCGTTCTGAGCACCTTTTTTAGATGCAGAAATAAAAGGTCCCTCCATATTTATTCCAGCTATATTAGCATGCTCAGGACTCGGCTCAATCTCAGTGGCAGTTTTGAAAATATCGATTAGCATATCTTTAGCCAGCGTCATAGAAGTAGGGCAGTAGCTGGTAATTCCACAGCTCTTTTCGTACTTAAGAATCTCCCTTAAACCTTCCACATCAGCATCGCAAAAATCATGTCCAACAGCACCGTGAGAGTGAATATCTACTAAGCCAGGAATAACGTATTTACGATTTGCATCATAGACTCTTCCGTCAGCACTTGCGGCTACAAAATCATCGGTAATCTTTCCGTCAACTATCAGTAAATCCTTAATCTGAAAGCTCCCATCAGAGCAAAATACATTTCCATTTTTGATAATCATAGGATGTGACCTCCCGAAGTAATTTTGTGTTTCTTTAATATAAGTGAAAGTGCTGCTTCATCTGCAACTACAGTTACATTGTTATGAAGCTGAAGGATTGAACCAGGACAGGATGGTGTGATAGGTCCGTAAAATGAATCATACATTGCCTGAGCCTTTGCTTCCCCTGAAGCGATTAGCAGAATACTTTTTGCCTGCATTATATTTTTGATTCCCATCGTATATGCGAATTTTGGAACCTCATCAATGGAATCGAAAAATCTGGAATTAGCCTGAATAGTATTTTCAGTAAGAGCTACACAGTGAGTGCTCTTATCAAAGTTATTTCCAGGTTCATTAAAACCTATGTGACCGTTTCCACCAATGCCAAGTAACTGCAAATCAATTCCTCCAAGCTTCTGGAGGACAGTGTCATATCTCGCACATTCTATTGCGGCATCAAATTCTAATCCGTTTGGTATATTAATATTTTCAGCAGGTATATTTACAGAATCAAAAAGATTTGTATGCATGTAATAGGCATAGCTCTGAGGATTGTCAGCAGCAAGACCTTTATATTCGTCCAGATTTACAGTACGAATTTCAGAAAAATCCAAATCTCCCTTTTTATACCATTCAATTAGCTGTTTATATGTACCGATAGGAGAGGCACCCGTGGCCAGCCCAATAACCGCATCAGGTTTCATAATAATCTGTGCTGAAATAATGTTAGCAGCTTTTCTACTTAAATCATTATAGTCCTTTGCCTTGTATATTCGCATGATACGCACCTCCTATGGTTTATATTATAGAAGTAAGTTGTGAATAAATCTATCACTTGAATAGTGTGTCAAAAATTACATAAAAATAAAATATAGAGAATATTCTAAAACTGAAAACAAAATGATATAATTGTCATATCATTTAACGAAGGGAGAGTGAGTATTATGATGAAGTATTTACAAAAAATTGGTAAATCATTGATGCTTCCAGTTGCCGTCCTGCCGGCTGCAGGTATTCTCTATGGTATAGGTTACTGGATTGATCCAACAGGTTGGGGTGCAAATAGTATCATAGCAGCATTCTTAATCAAAGCTGCTTCTGCTATTATCGATCAGATTCCTATTCTTTTTGCAGTAGGTGTCGCAGTCGGTATGGCACATGATCATGACGGAACCAGTGCTTTGGCAGGTCTTGTTTCATTTCTGATGATTACAACACTTCTTAGCACCGGTGCAGTAGCAATGTACAAAGGTGTTGATACATCAGAGGTTCCAGCCGCATTTGGAAAAATCAGCAATGCTTTCATAGGTATTCTTTCTGGTATCATTGGTTCCAGCTGTTACAACCGATTTAGAAGTACCCAGCTGCCGGATTGGCTGGCATTCTTCAGTGGTAAACGATGTGTTGCTATTGTAACGGCTATGGCATCTATAGTTGCATCTATAGTTCTTTATTTTGTATGGCCAATTATCTATGGCGCACTCGTAGCTTTTGGTACATCAATCCTCGGTCTTGGTCCAGTGGGCGCAGGTATCTACGCTATGCTTAACAGAGCATTGATTCCACTTGGATTACACCATGCTTTAAATGCTGTATTCTGGTTTGATACAGCAAATATCAATGATCTTGGCTTATTCTGGTCAGGTGCAGATGGAGCAGTAAAGGGGGTTACAGGTCAGTACATGACAGGTTTCTTCCCGGTTATGATGTTTGGTCTTCCAGCAGGTGCACTTGCTATGTACCATACAGCAAAGGATTCAAAGAAGAAGGTTGCAGCTTCATTATTAATGGCTGGTGCTCTTGCTTCTATCTTTACAGGCATCACAGAGCCGCTTGAGTTCTCATTCATGTTTATGGCTCCTGGTCTTTACCTTGTACATGCAATCCTTACAGGAATTTCAGCAGCAATCTGCGCAGCTCTTCCATTTAGAGTTGGCTTCAATTTCTCAGCAGGTTTTGTAGATTGGCTGTTAAGCTTTAAGGCTCCTATGGCAGTGAATCCATGGTTATTATTCCCAATAGGATTAGCATTTGGAATTGTATACTATGTATTATTCAGATTCGTAATTACGAAGTTTGATCTTAAGACTCCAGGTCGCGAAGATGACGAGGAAGATGAAGAGAATATCGAAATCGGTAATTCAGACTTTGAGTTGATGGCAACTATAATTCTTGGTGGACTTGGTGGAAAAGCCAATATCAAAGAGATTGATTATTGTGCTACCAGAGTACGCGTAGAAGTTGAGGACTACACTCAGGTTGATGAAAAGAAAATTAAGAGCGCAGGCGTACCTGGTCTCGTAAGACCATCTAAGAACACAGTTCAAGTTGTTGTAGGACCAAAGGTACAGTTTGTATTTGATGAGATTAAGAAATTAATGTAAGAGATTCTATGGATGGAAAAGATAAAATTTTCGTAGCGCCTGAGGGTATGCGGATAGTGGTAGAAGGACAACCAGACTCATATCTATATATTATTTTGTCCGGAAGGGCTTACATGTATACTGGCTATGGAACAAAAGAAGAAACATTGATAGATAAGTTCGGTCCAGGAGGTTGCTTTGGAGCATTTAGTATGTTGACAAAGCAGGCTGATATATACACCGTTGTGGCTCAAACTGATATGAAATTAATTCGTCTTCAGGAAGGTGACATGGGTGATTTTATAAAAAATAATGATACCACTGTTCTAAGTGTTATGAAGGGCATGGCGAAGGATATGACCAGAATGAAGTCCATGTACAAAGATGTTAATCAGGAGCTTATTAAATATAAAAAGGGCGAAAAAGGGGATGATTCTGAACCAGAGGAAATTATTTTAAAGGATAATAGTGGTACCCACAGGATTTATAATCCGAAAAATCCTCATGTAGGTGCCAAAGCACAAATGAGATTTTTAAATAGGGAATAAACAACAATCGCGTCAGGGCTTCCTGACGCGATTGTTTTATTTATTTCTGAAGATAGTTCTAAAAATTAATCTTACGAATGGCCCACAGTAAAACAGCTGATATAAAAGAGCCATAGGAAAGTTCATACCCCATGTCTGAATCCATATTCCAAATGAGTGAGTGTCCTTGAAAAGGAACATAGCGATAAGGCTCATTGTAGGGCACATGATACAGCAGATGCAAATTGAAATAGCATAAGTGATGAAATGTGGATTGTCCTTAGTTGGATCAATTACTGAAAAAGCAAGTCCTTTTGCAATCTTTCCAACGATGAAAAACTCTAATACAAATGCGATTGGCACCATGATAGGAAGCTCTGAAAGGGCGATTACAAAAGTAGCGTTTGTAACACCACCCATGTTAAGAGCAACGTTGTAAACTACCATTCCATAGACCATGACTGTGGCCATAATAATTGTAAATACTACATCCTGAAATTTGTTTTTAGGCATAAAAAATCCTCCTTCTGATAATGAATAACATAATAAAAATGTGTTGTTCGTTATCATCCGGAGGATGTGTCGTTTCCAATAAAACCATTTTGCATTGCTGAGAGATTGTATCACAGAAAATAAATTTTTGTAACCCCAAAAATTATTTTGCGCCTAAAATCTCTTTTGCATTTGCAATACGCTCAGCGCTTGGAGATTCCACGCCTTCTAATCTGTATGGAATACCCAGCTCCTGGTATTTAGGAACTCCTAAGGTGTGATATGGAAGTACTTCGACTTTTTCTACAGTCTTAAGAGTATTAATGAATTCACGGGTACGACGTAGATAGTCATCGTTATCGCTACCACCTGGAACAAGGACGTGGCGAATCCAAATCGGAATTCCCATGTCTGAAATCTCACGAGCCATTTCAAGGATATTAGCGTTATCCACTCCAGTAAGCTCCTTATGAGCTACAGGGTCGATATTTTTAATATCCAGTAAAACAGTATCTGTCAGACTCATCAATTCTTTCCATTTGCTGTAGAAAGGTTCTTCATGAGTGAAAGGTTGACCAGCTGTATCGATACATGTATTGATTCCCTGAGCTTTAGCCTTGCGAAATAAATCAAGCATAAAATCTATCTGGAGAAGAGGCTCGCCACCACTTACAGTGATGCCGCCATCCTTCTTCCAGTATGGCTTAAAACGCAGTGCCTTCTTCAAAAGCTCATCTGCTGTGAACTCTTGCCCTTGGCCTTCAGCCCATGTTTCTGGGTTATGGCAAAAGGCACATCTCATCTTGCAACCGTTTAGGAAAATTAGGTAGCGGACACCTGGACCGTCCACGGCACCGAAGCTCTCCAGCTTATTTACATAACCAACTATTTCACTCATTATATTACGTATAATCCAATCATCAAAATAGTGATTGGATTTTTCCTTTCTCCCAGGTTCTCTGGGCATATTTCAATCCTTTTTGATATATTTATTTTTAGGCACTGTGGATCTGTTTCTATTGTTTTACAGCTTTGACTGGTACGAGGTGACTCAGACCACAGTTATTCGTCTATTACTGGTAATTAGTTTGTTAACGCTTGACGTTTGTATTTACGTGATTACACAGCCGATTCTTTCTGTGGAAGACAACAGTGCCACTATACTAAAAAGGGAGGTAATTTTTATGCCTATGTACTTTGTTGGAATTGATATTTCCAAGTACAAACATGATTGCTGTA
>NZ_FQYQ01000005.1:0-105799 GCF_900141825.1 Pseudobutyrivibrio xylanivorans DSM 14809
AAACAAAATGGATGCCACCTGTACAATACAGGATAGCATCCATGTGTTCAGCCTAGTTCATAAATATGTGTCCAGGATTCTGGGTACATATCAAAAATTCGGGCTGGTCATATTATTTTATCTACTTAGCTTCGCTATCATCTCTCTTAATTTTTGTAAGTCCTACAAATCCTGCAATAGTGCCAAGTAATGGAAGTGTGCTTCCGTTCCAACTAACGAAACTCTTTGCAACCTCTGCAGCTTTTGCTATTTCCTGTTCCTGAATTGTAACTGTCTGAGGCATATCATCCTCAGCCTCTATATCCACTACTGCTAGAGGTACCTGAACCTCCTGTATAGGCTGAATCACTACCTGTCTTGCTGAAGCTTCCACTGCTGGCTGAGCTACCTCCTCCTCTACCTGAGTAACTGTAGCTGGCACCTGACTCTCTTCAATAGTTCTAGAAGCAACTACTGAAGCTGTTCTCTGAACTGAAGCCTGTGATATTTCAACTACCTGTTCTGTCTCTACAGCCTGTGGCGCTTCTACAACCTGTAGTGACTCTTCTATCTGTAGTGACTCTTCTATCTGTGGTGTTACAACAATCTCAGGCTCCACATTGTTCTGTGTCTGCTGCGCAGCAATAATATCCTGAATTCTGCCATTAAGAGCATCCACCTTATCCTTTAAGTAGTCAACTTTATTGTCATATCCTTGGATTTCAACCTGAATATCTTCCAGGTCTTCACGAAGAGTATTAATTCTATTTGTCACATTAGAAAGTGTAGTGGTAAGCTCTGCTATTTTGCTATCAAGATTTGATAAAGTGTTTGTGACTGTTTCTACAAACTCTTTATACTCATTTCGATTATTGGCATCCTGCTGATACTGCTTCTGTGTATACCAGTCAACGCCCTTCTTCTGCTGACCTTCTTCCGCATAAAAACCAGCCTTTTCATCGCGCTGTGCTGCATGGAAAGTATAACCAAACACTGTCTGATTCTTAATTTTTCCTGACACGTTTTTTTCGTATGTAGATACCTTATGTGGGTCCTCTGTCCATACTTTATATGTAGGAGTCTTTTCAACTACGTTGATACCCGCAGCTAATGAAGAATCATTCTCATTTTCAACAAGCCCCTGAAACATTGAATTACCTTCTTCATCACAGGTTACATAATCAAAATATCGCTCCACATATACTGGTTCATCATCAATAATTTTTACGTACTTAACGCAATAATGCTTGTCTTCATAATCATGATTGAAGTTCTCTCCAAAAAATACTTTATCAGCATCCTCTGCACTAACTTCTCCAGTGAGAATCAGCTTGTATAAAATCATTTCTTTAGCAAGCTGACGACCTTCGTTCTTATAGTAATTATCTAATGTAAGATTCTTGCCCTGCTCGCTAAGAGTTTCTCTTACTGCAGCTTCCTCTTCAGCCTTTTCATCTACCACAGCCTGCTGCTCATCAAGTCCCTCTTGATCATAACCTGCTTCGTGATATGCCTGCTCTCTCTCAACCATATCCTGCTCAACAGCAGCCTTTTGATTTTGAGCCTCTAAAAGCTCGTTAGCTACTGTATTCTGTTCTGTCTGAGCACTCACAAGATTCTCTACAATAGTATCCTTCTCTATTTCAGCCTCAGCCTTCAATTCTTCTGTTGCTGTAATTTCCTCCTCAGCCTCAGCTACTGCCTCCTCTGCGCTTTCTACTGTCTCATATGAATATAGGTCATATTCATCCTGCTGCTCCTGCACGTATGTCTCTTCAATACTCTGTTCTGTAACAAGCTCTGTTTCAGTATTCACTTCCTCCTGAATCTCCTGTGCAAATACTAAATCAGCGCCTGTTAGAGCTGATGCTCCGCCAATTGCAACTCCTGTGATAGCAGCTCCCTTTAATAATCCTACAACTTTCTTTGCCATAATCCCTCCAAAAATATCATGCAACACTTCAACTTCATTTTTGTTACTCGATATATCGGAGGGAGTATTAGGTCTCTTAACATTATATCTTGCCAGATAATTGCTTTTTATGCCATGCAATATAACTATTTATCTGTGGATTAATTCTCCACTTTATCAACTAAATAGCCATGAACTGTAAATCTCATTTCCTGAGCAGAACAAGTAGAAAGAGTTACTATTTTATCTGACGAACTGACCTCACTGGAGACAGAAGGCTTTCTATATGAGTGCTTATTTAGATTATTAATATAATCCTGAAACTCTGGATTGTCATAATAAGGAACTGTGTAGACCCATGAGGCTGGCTCCGTGTCAAAATATGAAAAGATTTCAAATCTCATTTTTCCAGATGGTGTAATAATCTGAAAGTACCTATGCTCATCATAGAAAATCTCATCTGATTTGTAATATCTTAATTTTCCAAACATGGAAAGATTTCGCATATTATGTCCGTAGATAATGTTATGGCTATCACTAAAATCCTTTAGGTTGTATCCCTCCAGGAAAATACTTCCTGCAGTGGCATACTCCTTATCTATAGTAGTGCGAAGATATCTTTCATCATCCCCTGAATACATTATAGGATAACTAATTTCTGTCCCCTCTAAATATATCCATCCTGCTACATCGGGATTGATGCTCTGCAAGGCGGAAATATCCACATCAATCATTTCCTGCCATGGGACTTGTTGTACTTGATTATCTGCCTTTGTAACATAGGTCTGTTCCAGTGAGTCATATAAGTTATTGGACTTTTGATATCCCATATAAATGTATATAAATCCCCCTATGGAACCAAACACTATTACAAGACCTGTAATTAGGATTATCGTAGGATTAACACCTTTTTTGGTTTTATCAGATGAACTTCTCTCCTCCGGAATAATTTCATCTGACTTCTTTTTCTTTTCACCAATATTAGAAAGAAGCACTCCTACGACAAGAATAATAAAGGCCGCAATCTTTCCTGTAGTTTCTGATATTAATGCCGCCAGATTTCCCACGAAAGGATAGTGTTTAACTACCTTTCCCCTGACTTTTGCGTAGGACACAGGCATAAAATCATTAGTTGGGTTTGCATCACCTTTTGTAGTGAACATTCTCCTGTCAGTGTCGATATCAGCGATTCTATGAGTGACTATAGTTGCTCCCACATCAAAAGCAATAACATCACCTACTGAAAGGTCCTGAAAATCAACCTGCTTGACGTAGACAATTGAGCCAATTGGAATTTCAGGAGTCATTGAGCCTGTAATGACATTATATTCCTGCATTCCCATTGCCCGTGGAATGACAAGTGGAAGACATGAAACTATCACTAAAATGACTATACAATTCCCCAGTATTTTTAATAATTTTACCATAATTAAATTTTACCACACTTTAAAAGGGACGACTATTAAGTCGCCCCTAATTCTCTTTAGTTGTTAGTTTTTGTGTTTTTTATCGTAATTAACTTTGATAGTACCAATAATAGTAATGAAAGCGATTAATAAACCAATCCCTGCAATGATAATAAGATAACGGATGTACATTGTAAATAATGCATTTTCATCCTTTCCCTTTGGATTCTCAGGTTCTGGAATATTTGTAGGAGTTTCTTCTCCACCACCTAAAGGAACCTCAGCCTCTCCAATCTGAGTGGTATCAGCCTCTCCTCCTGCTTCTCCTGCCTCGCCACCTGCTGCACCGCCTTCACCGCCTGCTGCAGGAACTCTGTTATCTGTTATACCAGCTTCTTCTGCAGGCATTCCAGGAATTGTTTGGTATGTTGTTGTTGGATCCCCAATAACCGTTGAATAAGATATAGAATCTGCCCCCTGTGTGTATGTAATTGTATCAGTAGGACGATTCGTATATACGAACTTAACAACCTCACCCAATCCTGAAAGTGTTACAGCCTTATATTTTTCTCCATTAAGCGGATAATATCCTTCAATTTCCTTATATGGTACATAAAACTTAGTATTGTCTATACCATAATATGTTTCATCTGCAATAGGATTTCCATCCTTGTCCAATATGGTATTGCCCTTCTCATCCACAAACACTGCTGTATATGGAATAGTCTTATAAACACCATATGCAATGACGTATGATTCATCCTGTGTAACCGCTGGAATACTTATAGTGCTTTCACACTTATTATCACCACTTCTTCTTGCACCTATAACTTTATATCTGGCATCTGTAGAAGAAATAATAACTTCATCCTGAGGATTAAAGGTAAATGGCTTACCTGACTCAACCTTTGTGTCTATATAACTTCCACTTGCAGATCTGAAAGATGCACCCTCTTCACCCATACCACCTAAATAAACTCTGACGGTATAAAGATATTCTGCATGTGAAACTGTAGATAAAGACATCACACCAGATATCACTATAAGCGTTGCTAAAAGCAGGCTTGTAAATTTATTAATCCTTTTCATTTCAGATTACCTCCTGCTTCTTTGCTTGAAAACTATAGAAAAATAAATTGCAATTATAAGAAATCCCAAAACTAATCCAGCTGTGCATACCAAGATAGGAGCAACTAAATCACCTGTCTGTGGGTTATTTCTAACAACTGCCAGCGGTGTATCTGGATCTGTTATTGAAACAATATCCAATCCACCAGGCACTGTATAAACAACATTCTTTGTAGTACCAGGTTTGTGCTCAATTATGTTTTTTGGAGCAGCCTGAGCACCAATCTTGATATCAAGAGTAGCTAGTTTATACATGTATGAGTTGTCCTGTGAGTTACCATCAAGAGTAATTGAAATGGTAACTTTACCAGTTTTTCCTGCGGCAAGACGGCCAAGCTCAAAGTACTTGTCCTCGCCATCAACCATCTTAAGACCTTTTATAAGATCCTCTTCGTCAGACACACCGAACAACTCACTATCACAAACAACCTGATCTCCGTTCTTAATGATGTAAGTATAAGCACCTTCTTTTGCCTCTGAAGAATCAGTTTTATCTGCTGCCTTCTCCTCAAGAGAATTTATAATATCTGCATTAAGATAAAAGTCCGCATCAACTGATGTACTGTAATTTACTTCATATATTACGGTGTCACCAGGCATTACAGCTGACAAAGTGTCATTTGTAACATTCTCAGAAAACTTAGATGTAACCTTACTTCCATCATATGTAACTGGCCAGCTGGTTGTATGTGTCTTCGCCTCTGCTATAAGATTTTGTCCTGCCAGTCCTACTACTGTCAGCGCCAGAGCAAGGACTATATTAAGTATTCTCTTTTTCATCGCTTGCCCCCTTTTTTATTCATCTTCAATAACAAAGTTTACTGTTGTTTCGTTTCCTGATGTATCTATACCTGTAAATGAATCTTTAATTCCCCATGCAGCGCTTATTGCATCTCTGCCGCTGTTTGTCTGAACTGCATCTGCCTGTACTGAAATATCTATGCAGGCTCCGTCATAAGAATATTCATTGTAAATAATAGTAGATGAATCACCATGCTGAACTTCCCTGATGACTTTATCATTAACCTTGATGCCTGTAATAAAAGGAACTTCTTCATTCTGAGCTACTGGTGTAAGTCTGTAGTACACTGTAGTCTCATCTGTTGATTCATCTTTATTGATGTACCAACCTGGTGCAACCTTTACTTCGATAAGAGCAGGTGTAAGAGAAAGATTCTTTCTATAGCCACCACCGTCTATCTCATTTTTCCAGCTCTTTCTTAAAACTACTCGAATATATTCGTTATAGTTTCCACCAGAATCATTTTTTACTGATATATTTTCATTGTAAAGCTTTCCAATTTTAATTGGCTCTTCTTCATTAATCTCTGGGAATTGAATCTGATTATCAGCAACATCTCCCAAGATATCAACAGAGAAGGTAGCTGTTGTAAAATTCACTCTGTCAGCCTCATCCTGGGAGATCATTGCAGCTCGTGTAGCTCCTACTGTACTGGCTCCGATTACCAATAATCCCAATGCCAAAAGCACCAGAGGGTTCTTATAAAATTTTTTCATATCATCCCCTCCTATCTTCCAACATTAATACTGTTAGTAATGGCATTTGCCCAATCATCTGGGATAGGGTTGCCCGCTTCATCGTAATATACCTTTGTTGCTTCCTGAACAATTACTACGTTAAAGCTGTCTGGAACGTCATATTCCTCTTCTACCTGCTTTGGAAGGATTTCCAGGGTTAACTGTGTAGCTGTAGGTTCCGATGGAGCAATTGGCTTTGTGTAGTAATAATAATCACCTTCCTGAATCCATCCATCTGTTGCAGTGAACTTTACAGTCCAGTTATCAGGTGCGATGGCTCTTGCTCTAACGAAAATGTCAGAATCACCATTATTCGTAATTACGATTTTCTTAATCATTCCATCGATTTCTTCATCCAAATATGGTGGACTATCTTTAATCTCCAACGCTTTGGTTGTTCCATCTACAGTTTTTGTTGCTGTGAAGTATGCTAAAGCAGGCTTAACTGCAGATATACTTAGTACCAATACTACTGCAGCAACTAAATATAACCATTTTGTTTTCATAATTAGTTACCTCGCTCTCTCATCACTATCTGTTCTATGACCTACATATTCACCATCTATTTTCTCGAATGTATTCACAGCACTTATACCGCCTGAAATCAACTTGGTGTCATCATATTCGTTTTCGAATTCAACTGTTGTTGTAGTCTCTCCTGTAATCTCTATATCTGATTCTGTAGCAACTCCAACTACCTTGTAGCTTGCACCTGTATTTGCCTCTGTAATTGTTACTATTGCTGTTGAAGGAAGCTCTATTCTTAATTCCTGAGTTTCAGGCCTCTCAAAATCCAATGTTCTTACATCATCAAAAACTACTGTACCTTCAGCAAGCTTAGCCTTTATCTTGTATACAAATGAAGCAGTGCCAAGGTCTATATTGTAATTATCCAAAACCTTTCTAATTACAAGTGTTCCATATCTTCTCTCTTCGCTAGACTTAAGCTTGAAGCTTACATCATAATTCCATTCATCTGAGCCCTGACCTGAAGCGATGTACTCACTACCTGGTGCATAGATTACATATGGAGTAAATTCATATTTATATCTGTCATCCTCAGCAGGCTGTGGAATGTAAAGGTAAATTCCTGCTCCAGCTTCAATTGGAACACTGGCACTTGTCTGCTGCTGTTCTCTGTCTAATGTTATTACCTTATCAGCTTCAAGTGATTCAGAAACTGGAATAGCCTTATCGACAATTGCTGTTTTTACATCATCAACTGTCGGCTTATTCTGAAGAACAGTTAAATCTATGCCTGAATTTTCAAAATTAGAAGTCAGTTTAGGATTTCCTGATTCATCAAGAGATGCCACCTTATACAGTTCAATCTCAACTTTGCCATTGTAGTCTGATGCGAATTTAGATCCGTCATTCAAATCTACCAAAGCTGTGATTGTAACAGTTTTGTCAGTTTCTACCCTTGTTGCAGCTCTAAGACTATGAGCTCCAACGCCCAGGATACATAAGGCTAATGCCATGCATATTCCTATTAGACCTTTTCTTCTCAAACTAACTTTAATCACTGGCGACTCCCTTCCAAGCCACTAGGCCTTTCAACATTATTACTATCCTCCGATTTACATCACCTGGAACAAGATACTGCATCAATATCCTCTTCCTGATAATGTATTGGATGTCACTCCCCCGCCGCGAACCTACAACGGCGGGGAAACGCATCCTATTGTTTACTTAATTACTTAGTTGTTTTATTCTTCTTGTTTGAGTAGTACAAACCTGCTGCTACGCTCATTAAAAGTACACCAAAACCTGTGAAAGCTGCTGTACCCTTACCACCTGTATAAGGAAGCTCTGAAAGCTTTGTATCATACATTTCAGCTTCTGCTATCTGCTGATCATCTGGCATATCAACTTTCCACTCCGCCTCAACAGGATCAGTATTAAGTGCATAATCTGTAGGTGCTACAACCTCAAGGAATCTATATTTCTGATCTGGATCAAATCCCTTTACTGTTGCTGTACCATCAGAACCAGTTGTTACATAGCAATCCTCTGTGTACTCATCTACCCATTCCTTAAGAGTATCATCCTCGATAACTGCGTACTGTCCATCTGCATTCATTACTACGAATGATGCTCCAGAAAGTTTCTCAGGATTGTTTGAATTTGCTTCATTGTACTTTGTAATCTTAAGCTTACCAGTATATGAATTAACCTCGTCTTCTGTTAATGGGTCATTATTCATAGTAGCTTTATTGTTAATTACTTCTGCTGTACAAATTGCAGTATAGGTAATGACTAATTCCTTATTAGCATTCTCATTATCCTCTGAAATCAAATCACCAAGATCAATTACTAACTTTGAATCTGACTCAGGTTCAATATATCTAGGTGTACTCTCGATAGAAATCTGTACTTCTACCTTACCCTGATTTGCTCCTTCTTTTACTCTCTTGAAAACACCACCTGTAAGAGTATCAGTAATAACAAGCTCTGCTGTTCCGCCCTTTGGAAGATAAGGAACTGTTGCATTTACGTCGTAACTAATTTCCTTGTTATTTTCAACATAATGATCATTATCTTTGTCAGAAAGTTCCTTGTCTATCTCATCTGGAGTTTTCTTTGCTATAACTGTAATTGTTTCGCCATTCTTTGCATCATCTGGGCTAACGTAAGCAAGCATTGGGCTGAATGTATATCCAGGCTCAGTTCCCTTGATTAAATATAAACCAGCTGCTGCACCTTCTAATGGATTAGGGAATGTAGTTGATACAGTTGCTGAACCAAGCTTTGATAATCTTGTTGATTCAGATTCATCAATAGCAGCTATCCATCCCTTTATCATGGACTGCTCATCAGTACCATACTGTGTAAATAGAGAAGAATAACTTGAATTTGTAAATGCCCAACCAGTTTCTTTTGTAGGATCAACCTTAATAACCTGTGCGTAGGTTAACTGAGCATTATCTCCCACACCTTCTACCTTGATTTTAGCTCCTGCTGGAACATCGTTACCTGAATCTGTTGCAAATGCCGTAATAGACATTGCAAACATCATGGTGATTGCCAAAATTAGAGTTAATAGTTTCTTTGCTTTCCTCATAGGTTTACCTCCTTAATTTGATGAACCATCCTACTTGATACAAACCTTTGATTTTTTCTTGTTTCTATAGAAAAGGAATACTGAAGTAAGCATTAATACAATTCCGTATAATGTAGTTCTGTAAATTCCGTTTCCACCTGTTTCTGGTAATGAGTATGTCTCATGCACATTCTTGAAATACAGTGAATAAGTGACTACATTACCATTTCTGTTTCTAACCATCTCATATTCGCCTTCTGTCTCATCCTCCTTGTATGCATTGACTGTTGGGACATTGTCTTCGCTTATTTCAATTTCCCAATAATCCGTGCATTTGAGATATCCAAGTGGTGGTGATTCTTCAGTAAGCGTATATGTCTTTCCTGTAGGAATAACCTGTGTTCCATCAGATCCCCATTTAACAATACCTTTGTCTTCAGGGGTATCTAATTTACTAGTACCTTCATAAGACTCTTGTGGATTATCCTTTACCGCAAGTTTAAACTTTGCTCCTCCTAGAGGATTCTCAAAACCATCTGTCTTATAAAGATTCCACTCATTTATTACGTATACCTGAATTACTGGATGTGGGAATTCAGGTGTAGGATTATTACCTTGGAACTCATAAGATACAATTGCCTTATCGTTTGAGTAGAATCCATCTTTTAATGAAGACGTTGGTTGTTGAGCAGTTTCATTATCGGTATTAGGATCACCCACAGCATTATAACCGCTATTTAGATATTCCTCGTAAGCTGTATCACTTGGAATAACCTGGAAAGATAACTTAAATGCGTAGTTAGGCTTTAATTCATAATCCGAAGGGATGGTCATTTTCATCGTTCTACCTTCGGCATCATACTCGGCTTTAAGTTCATGTGTACCACCATCTTCGAGATAGAATATAGCTGGATTTAACTGTTTACCATCTGCACCAATTTTTCCATTGATGTATGTAGCTGACTGCCATATATCAACGTTATCTATTTCCACACTGATATAGAACTCTGAACCTGGTTCAATATCTACATACTCACTTAACGGATCTGTAATTACTACATTAGATGCTCTATAAGTAGTTGTTTCAGTTATCTCCTCTCCTGTGGTAACTGATGATATCTTTCCTGCAATGCTTCTAAATAATGCTGGTATATTTTCAGCATCCACTGTAGAATCACTCTTTGTTGTTGCATTAACCTTAGCCGTAATATTCTTTAACATATCAGCTGCATACAAATATGTGTTACGTGAAATCTGATATGGAGTATTATCGAAATCAACACCTATTGAGTAAAATGCATTACAGGTAATTCCTTCGGCAGCTGAAAGAGCCCTCGTGTATGCTGTAGCGGTAAAGCTTTGTCCACCACCACTTTCGTTATACATTGTAGGCACACCATCTGTAAGGAATATGATGACCTTTTCTACATTAGCTTCCGCTGTGGCAATTTCATCTTTTGCCTTTAGAAGTGCTCCCTCGTAATTTGTACCACCACGCTCCCAACGATCATATCCATCATAATACCAATCAAAACCGTATCTATCGTTATTATATGGATCAGTAGCAGCTCCTGAATAACTCCTATTGGTTCCTTTCTTGCTTACAATTCCATAGAATGTATCAGTGTCAACCCAATTACTTGTAGCACTAGCTAAATTTGCATATGAACCAAAATCAACTATTTTCCATTTGGCTTCTACATGCTTCTTGGTTTTAAAAACCTCTGCCATAAGTTGTGTAGCTTGCTGTATATGACTGGCTCTGTTTCTACTTCCCATCGAACCCGAACGATCAATTACAAGTACAATATTTAAATGTTTTGGTTCTATAACTGACTCAGATTCAATTTCATAGCTAGTCTCTTCTACAACTTTCTCAGGCCCTACGAATTTGAGTTGAAGATTATAATCTTTTGCATCAGGATCATATTTAATATATTTTGAAAGAATTTCCTGACTTTCAGATACCTCTTCTTTTGTATAGTAATAATTCTTTACAATAATATCTGTAAGATTATTTTCCTCAATTGTAAAAGTAGCATTTCTTTCTCCTGTATATTCTGGAGAATACGGCTTGCCATTAAATAACTCACCATTTACAAATATCATTGTTTTGAAATCAGATAGCTTATATCCTTCTACATCACCTTCAGTCTGAGATTCGACAACTCTTGTCTCTGTGATAATATAAGTTCCGGAATCAAACGTAGCAAAATCAGCACTTTCACCGGCCTTAAGAGTAAATACTCCATTGCTGTCAGTAGACTTATCAGTATTTCCTACCTTAAAGCGTTTATTAGCTGCTGGAGCATTTGTCCCACTTTCAACAATTCTAAACTCATATTCTGTCTCATCATCAGCTGCTGGATCGCCAGTAGCCTTCTTTGTAATAGTAAGAGCAAGGGCTTTTTCATAAATCATATCTACAAGCAACTCGCCCGCTATCTCAATACTGTCAGTAACCGCAGTGTCGTCCTGATAAAGCCTAATAAATCCGCTATAGACTGAACCCCAGCCATTACTACCTGTTTGCTTGGTCTCATATTTAAACTTGTTAAAAGTTACTGTCTCCTTAGATATAGGGTCTGTATATCTTGCCTCTAAGAACCTGTAACCTGGAATTGCTTCAACAAAATCTCCAATATTATCTACCTGACTAGCACTAGTAACACGATGATTAATTACAGTAGTACTTACATCTGAAAGATTCTGATCATTTCTATCAATGTTATTAAACAGAATTCTTATCTGCTCATACATGTTTGCTGTATAAGTAAATACATATGTTGAAAATGTATCACTTGTAAACTCAGCATTGGATATAGCTTTTTCACCATCTAGTTTTAATTCTGCCTTATTTTCTTTTGTTAAATCATCAACTGTTCCTGTCTCTTCGTTTATATGAATTACCGAAACATCAACAGATTCAACTTCATCAAAATTCAGATTGTCAATTGGTAAAGCGTGCTGCTTGTACTCCATCGAAATGGTTACATCGCCATCCGGCTCTACCTCTTCCTTAGTTTCAATATTAATGAAGCAAATATCGTATGCTATGAAACCAACTGTTCCGAAGTTTTCAACCTCTGTATTTTCAAGTACTTTCGCTGCGACCTCTTCAAAGGCTTCAGCTGTCTCCTCTACATCCTTCTTAATTGGTGTAACCTTAAGGTCTGCGTTCTCTGGAACTGCTCCCTTTACTGTTACGATTACTTCGTCATCCTCATAAGTAAGAACTGGTTCAGGAAGTCTTTCGAATCCGCAGTGGATACATTTTCCGTCCTCATCGAACTCGCATGATTCTGTGTACTCTTCCATATCGCATTTGCTGCACTTAACTGTGTGAGTACCATCACCGTTTGATGTGTAAACTAATTCGTGTTCACATTCATCCTTGGCTTCCTCGTCAAGTTTTTCCTCATCAAGTTTTTCCTCATCTGTCTCACCATCTTCGGTTTTATCTTTCTCATCATCCTTTAATGGATCTTCTTTTGGATCACCTTCAGGTTCTCCTTCCTGAGTTTCCTCTGGATTTCCCTCTGGATTTCCTTCTGGGTTCTCCCCAACAGCCTCATCCTTGTTGGCCTCGTCTGTTGCTTCAGAACCTTCCTTAGGAGTCTGAGAATCACCGCCGATGACCTCTGCCACCTTATCGACAATCTCGCCAACGACTTCTCCTATTGAGGAATTTTCTTCCGATGGCACCACAGCCTCTTCAGTAGCTGGTACATCAGAAATAGCAGCCTCTTCTGATGACTCCACTGTTTCTTCAACTGCTGGAGCACTTCCTTCATCAACGTCTGCAAAAGCAGATGCAGAAGAAGTCAGAAATAGAACTGCTACGATGCTTAATGAGATAATTCTATTGAATAATGATCTTCTTTTCATATAATTCTTCCTCACTAAAACCAAACCACTGAACCAACACATTTGATTAATTGTTTCATATGATACATAAAATAATTGTGTTATACGAAATAATTAATGTAAGGATAGAATACCATTAATGTTGTGACAAATCTGTGAACTGGCATGAGTTTTCTGATAGTGGCAAGAAGTGTTAAGAATCGATATACAATTTGTGAAGAGAGTGTGAACCGTAATAGAAGGTAATATTATGCACAATTATACCCAGTGTGTGTATTAAAATCTTGCAAAAGCTGTAAATAAAAAGACCGGTCAAAATGACCGGTCAATCAATTACTATTCTTCAACTATCTTTTTATTTTTACCTAAGAGACTAAAATACCATGCTATTAATCCTAATCCAAATAAAAGTCCTATTCCACAAGCAAGCATTGGAATAATCGAATCTCCTGTCTTAGGATTTCCGCCAAATAAAGGCACTGGCGATTCCATTTCGATAATATCCTCGCCCCAGTGCACGATTTCATCACCGTGAGTTGGAGTTGGATCATCAGGGATTTCAACTATTATCGGAGTTTCCTGTGGCTTGATAATAAAGCTCACATCATACTTCCAGGTTTCATCTGCTCCAGCAACACCACTAACAATATAATCGCTTGTTGGTGCAAAGATAATATAAGGCACGAAACTGTAATTATTTTTTTCATCTGAAACAGACTGTGGAACGTAAAGATAAATTCCAGCTCCGTTTGCTATAGAAATCTGACCTGAAATAGAGCCATCTTTTCTTGAGGCTGTGATAACTGCATCTGCAGTCTTACCGCTGGCAGCTTTAACAGCTGGCTCAACTATGTTCTTCTCTATATCTGCAACCTTTGGGCTATTGTTTAAAACCGAAATATCAATTCCGCAATTCTGGTATGAATCAGAAATTATAGGATTACCTGTCTCATCAACAACAGCTATTTTATATAGATTAATATCAACTGTTCCCTCAAAGCTTTTAGCAAATACTGATGTATCATCCTTACCAACCTGAGCGGTAATTGTGACTGTTGCATCTGTATTAACTGATTCTGCTGCACAAACATCAATAGTACCTGTGCAACATGCAGCTATAACTGCTACAAGGGCAAAAGCCAACATATTCTTCTTAATACCAAAAAACTTCACGATATTATTGCTCCCTAATAGTTTGTTTCCTTTTAAAAATACTTCTAATTATTGTAATGATTATAATGGCAGCAGCAAATCCTGCTATACCAAAAATCAAATAATAATTCTTAACTGTTTCAACAACTGCCTCTGCACCTGTAGGAACCGCATCCTCTCCCAGATATTCAACTCTGGTGCCACGCACAAGCAATCTGTGTGTGTTTACACCGTATGGTGTACATGTAAACAAAGTGACAAGATCCTTTCCTGCCTCAACCTTCATTAAGTCAGCAAGAGTATCTATGTCTTCTGCCTCAATCATTGGATTTATTTCATCCACTTCATAAGCTAATGTTTCATCCAACACATGGATGTAAAACTTATCTCCAACTTCAAGCTGGTCTATATTGGTAAAGAGCTCTGCATTTGGCAAACCTCTGTGGCCTACAATAACTGAATGTGTACCAGGACCGCCAATTGGAAGGGCCGTGCCATTAAGATGCCCTAGTGCCTTTTGTATATATTCATCAAAAGTACCATGCATAATAGGTAACTTAAGATTTATCTTAGGAATAGACAAGTATGCCATTATTCCATCGCCATTTAGATTTAAAACAGAATAATATTCAGAATCCTTGAATTCTTCTGTAGGAATAACTTCATTTCCATCTGCTCCAGTTTTAAAAGCATCTGTGCCTATGGCATTTTCTACAATACCTTCATTAAAGGCTCTGGCTGCTGCCCATTGTGAGGAATAATCTTCCTCAGTCATCTCTGTTATTGAAGTCTCATAATCATTTATGAGTCGACTTTGAACATAGTTGTTCCACTCATTAGAGATGGTTGGATATGCTAAAGAACCAGCTCCTACTATAAACAATATGAAAATTAATCCCTTAATTATCCTTTGTTTCAATTTTTTCAGCCCTCTTAGTTTGGTGCCTATCGAAAAGATACAATATCAAAATAAAAGCTGCTACTGTTAACAATCCCAAGATTACCCAAAGTAGGTAATTTGTATGGAGACTAACTGCTCCAAATGCTGGTGTTCTGGCATCCTCCAAAAGCTCTGGTGTGTAATCAACCCTATGACCTCTAACCATAAGACGCTGAGTATTAACACCATATGGAGTACATGTAATCAGTGTACATAAATCCTGCCCGTCTTCTACTGCCAAAAGTGTTGTATCATCTGGTTCAACAACATTAATAGAATCCACTTCGTAGGCATAATATTCATCCATGATAATCAGGAAGAAATCATCCCCTAATCGAACCTTATCTAAATCAGTGAAAAGAGTTGCACTTGGCAGACCTCTGTGAGCCGAAAGTACCGAATGGGTACTTGGTCCACCAACTGGAAGTGATGAACCCTGAAGATGTCCAACACCTATCTGTAGTACATCCTCGTTTGTAGTATGGAAAACCGGAAGCTTTATATTGATTGCAGGGATTTGAATATATCCCATTATTCCGTCTCCATTTACATTAAGAATGCTCATATATCTTTCATCCACACCATTAGCCTCTGCTTCCGCAAAAGAATCTGGTAGGATACTAGGAAGAAGGTCTTCATTGTACTGATATGCTTTTTCAAGCTCTCCCTCAGCATTAATAGTTCCTTCATCTATTGCCGTAGATACCGCCTCTGTGTACCCCTTTACAAGGGTAGCCTGCACATGATTATTCCACATGTTTGCCACGAGAGGATAAAACAGCAAGGACAAGCCAGCTATCATCAAAGCTCCAATAAAGATTAATTTGAAATACTTAGCAAAAAAAGTTTTCATCTTCACCTGACCTCTCCTTGATGCTTTAGTTAACTGAATTATTCAGCACACATTCGCAAAATCGCTTAAAAAGGCTTTCCTTTTGCTCATGTGTGGTTCTCACCAAATAAATTTTATTAGTAAAATGAATGCAAGCATTCATTTCCTATATAAAATTTACTTAGCTCTGAATAATTCATCATAACACAAATTTGTGTCTATTTAGTTTACAGAAGCCTTTTTCTTTGTTGCAAAGTAAAGAGCTGATGCAAGTGCCATAAGAGCTACACCAAATACTGTGAAGATTGTTGTACCCATACCGCCAGTGAATGGAAGTGAAGAAAGCTTTGTATCGATCATCCAAGCGTTCTTCTCTAAATCCTTCTTCTGCTGCTCACTGAGTTCCTTAACATGGATAAGTGTTGTGCTATAGTAGTTTTCTCCGTCAATTACAACATCTTCGCCAGCTGTATTGATTGAATATCCCTTTGGAGCCTTTGTCTCTGTGAAGTGATATGTTCCCTCATCAAGACCAAGAAGTAATACTGCACCATATGTTGCTTTAAGAGTCTTTGTTGCACCCTTTGTAGATGCGTCTGCAAGATGATAAACACCTACTGACTTTTCTACAAAGTAAAGTGCTTCATTGCCCTTATTAACCTCAAACTCGGCACCTTCAAGGATTGTTACTCCATCCTCTGCATACTTTGTAAACTTAATGCATGCTGGATGACCATATACTTCTGGTGGATTTACTGGATCACCGTTTGAATCAAATTCAAATGTGCTGTCGTATGCCTGGTTAACATAACCTTCTACACCAACAACTGTTGCTTCATATGTGATAACTACTGTCTTACCAGCATTGCTATCATCTGCTGTGATAAGATTAGACAAATTCATAGTATAAAGAGCTGAACCATTCTTCTCTGAAACTAATTCAAAAGAAGCCTTAACTGCGTCAGCATTTCCGACCTTAAGTTCTACATTTGTAGGAGCTGAAAGATTTGTCTCCTTATCGAATACCTTGTACTCTCTATTCTGCTTGTTAGCCATGTATGGAACAGTAGATGTAATTGTGAACTTAACAGTCTGTCCTGCTCTAACAAGACCATCATTTGAATCCTTTGTAAGAATGTTTGTAGCACCCTTAGCCTTGATTTCAATGGCTTTAGTCTCAGCAACATAGTTACCATTAACATCTGTTGTGTAAGCTACCGCTACCATTGTGTTGTACTGTACCTTATCACCAACAGCCTTAATCATGTAAACACCACCTGCAAGACCTTTGAACTCTACATCTGCACCTTTTACTGACTCAGCAGTCTTTACTACTGAAGGCTTTGGATTAGCCTTCTCAAATGCATTATTAAGTTCAGTTGCATCAAAGTTTGGCTGAAGCTTCTCATTGTAAGCAGCCTTAGCCCAATCAGCTACTACGATTTCATTTTTCTTAGAATCAATAGACGCAATCTGGTAAACAGTAAGTGCTGTCTTATCATCTCTCTCTGAAATGTTTGTAACTTTAATTGTAGCACTACCTGTTTCTGGTGCTGCAAAAGCTGTGATGCTCATTGCCATCATCATTACCGCTGCTAAAGCAAGAGCGATAACCTTCTTGAAATTCTTCATCTCAAAATTCTCCTTAAATGTATTTCTTTTTGTCTTTGTATAACAACAGCGCTGCTACAAGTAATAGTAGGATTCCGCCGATTGTATAATATTGGATTCCACTACCTCCTGTATTAGGAAGAGTGTATGAAACTTCATTCTCAAAACTAAGCTTAACCGTCTTGAGAACACCACCGTTTTCTAAGGTCTGTTCCTCATAAACAGTATTTCCAGCTAAATCGCCTGGATTAGAAATGTATGCCTGTACACCATTATCTCTATCGATGGTTATCTGCCATACATCCTCACTCTTGGCATATCCGCCAGGAGCCTTGGTTTCTGAAAGAGTATAGCTTCCTACTGATACTTCAATAGGATTTCTGTTTTTATCTCTATCACTAACAGATTTGTACCAAAGAACCACACCGTTAGCATCGCTCTTTCCGTAGTACTTATCTGTAGAACCCTTTTCTTTGGAAACAAGAGTAAACTCTGCTCCCATTAGTGCTAACCTGCTTGTTTTGCTGATCTTAATCAGCTGCCAGTCAAACACCTTTACCAAATTATTTTCAAACTCAGCGGCCTTTTCGTTTGCTACCGATTTAACTTTATTTTCCCCGATTGATTCAAAATCTATAAGCACAGAACGATTACCTTCAACGTCATGCTTATAGGTAATAGCCTTTGTATCATCACTGTCCACAGTGATTTTTGTATCATAGTTTTCAAGCTTATAGCCATTATTTGAAAGCACGAAGGTCTCAGTTATTTGGTACTGAGTCTCCATAAGGTTCTCAAATACTGCTACCTCGCCAGCCTTTAATACAAACTGTCCATACTCATTGGTTTTGGTTTCCTTATCACCAATCTTAAATGACTGATTCGCCATTGCAGTACGTACTTTACCAACAAGCTGCTCTATTACAAATACATACTGAGCATCATTATCCTGTAACTTATCCGTTCCATAAGTTACCTTCTTGCTTACAGTAAGCTTCTTTGCAAACTTAAGTGGGTTGTTCTTTATTTTGTTTACATTAGTAGATGACTTATGGACATTATTGTCATTTATATCAAATGACAACGCCTCCGCCTCTGAATTAAGGGCATAAAGCTTTTTACTAAAATCCTTTTTGGAATCAGAATAGGCTGTAAGCTCAAGCTTCCAAAGAGCCCCTTCAGGAGTCATGTATTCCTCTGGTGCTTTTGTCTCTTTCAGATAATATGTCTTAGTTACAGAATCACTCCCTCTTGGGATAACACCAGCAGAAAGATCTGTAAACTTAATCGTTCCGTTCTCATCTGATGTAACAACAGCTGGAACACCGATTCCCATAGTTGCAACATTTGTGCATTCTTCATCTGTGTATAAAGTGAACTCGGCATTTTTGAGTCCCTTCATATTCTCATCAACCTTAAGTCCTGTAAAATCCGCTGTTCTAGTCTCAGTCTTTGTAAAGTTGTAGCTGATTTTACAGTTTGATTCGTGGGCACCACGCTCAAAATATACAACTGTAAGAACGTGCTCTTTCTTACTGAAAGAAGAGACATCATTTTCAGAAATAAGGTCATATAAATTGGTAGTGCCAATTCCCTTTGCGACAGAACCATTATTTAATGTTACATAACATGAATCATCACCCGCTAATGATGAAGTAAGCTGGTTTTCTCTATCACCCTGAATAACGATATCGCCAGTTCTAAAATTAATCTGACCTCGAACTGCGTTGTGAATACCACCAAGATCAAGCACTAACTGACCATCTACATATACAAAAACATCATCATCACCAAAGAATTTAAAGATAGTATCTTTACCCTCTTCAGTTAATCCATCTTCTGCAACGCAGAAGTTAATAGGAAGTATCATTCCGAAGTGATTCTCTTCATGAAGTGATTCTTCACCCTTACTGTTCTTATACGTTCTTGGCTTAAATGGTCTAAACTGAGAGCCAGCTGTTGGCTCCAATTTATATTTTTGTAAATTGTAATCGTAATTGGTTACATACTTATACTGACTACTATCCAAAGTCCAGTATCCTTCTTCATCAAGTCCAAACTGAACTAATGTATCGTTATAGTATTCATCTATGTATGAATATTTATCTGTATGCCATAGCCAAGGCTGACTAGCAGCCCATTTTTCGTAGTTATAGGCATCAAAATTTGGAAATACTGTTTTTCCGTTATCATTTGCCAATCTAAATACGCCATTTGTCAAAGTACTTGCTGCAAGTCCCTGATATACCTGACCATAACTACAATGATTGCTTTCCGCACCAGTCTGTCCACTACCAAACATAAACTGATCACCAAAGACTTTATTTTCATTGCCTGCAACTTTTCCGTAGAAATTTCCATTTATAAAATTTACAAATGTGGCATGTTCTACATATTGATTCTTGCCTGGAACATAGAAAGATGGCATTGGCTCTAAATCAACAACAACTGCGTTAACAAATTTGTTGCCGCCTTCCATGCCTCTTAAATAAAGAGTAACCTCACAATCAGTCTTATATCCATCAACATTTACTGTCTGCAGAGCTGAATTCTTATAAAAATCAGTGCCATTGTCTTCATATAATGTAACCTTGGCTACATAATAGTTTTCTGGCGCCTGGAATCTAAATGTAAAATCTCCAGCTTTATCAGATCCATATTGAAAGCATCTGCCATTATCGTGAGGAGCGATTTCATATGGTGTATAATTCTCATTGTTTTGCTGATAGATTCTAAAGGCAATTCTGCCTTTGTTTGCACCATTTTCTTCATTAGTTCCTTTTATGAAATTGTATTCCTTGTTTAGAACCTCTGCAGAACCATACAATGTGTTGCTGTACAGAGTATTTCCATCATTAAGCTTTTCAATAGCCTCTGTAACAACATAAGTTGAAAAACTATCAGACTCAAAGATAATCTTATCTTCTTTGATGTCAGACTTAACTTCTTCCGCTGTATTATCATCTTTAATATGTACTACCGCATTTGCACTTATTGAAGATGATTCAATAGAAATCTTTACGCTCGAGCCCTCCCTTGGCTCAATCTCTTCGCCGTCCGCCTCAAAGCGAAGATCAAATGCGTAATAGTCTTCCACTTCTGCATTATCAACAGCATCGCTGACAAGTTTCTGCTCAGAAGTAGAAAGGTTTATTCTATCTGCCTTGAACTCAACATCCGCATCAAATGTTCCTTCTGGAACAAAAGCTGTTATATAAAAATCTCCCTTTTTTACATTGAATGTTTTGTCCTTTGAGACTTCCGCACTAGTCTCTTTTTCTTTTGCATTAGAATTTTCAGTCTCTACTTCTTTTTCGTCAGAAACTTCTTGACTATCGTCATCCAAACTTTCTGGTATATTTTCTTCTTCACTGGAATTCTTGTTTTTTGAACTAACTTCTTCAGAATTATTTTGAGTATTGCTTAGATTAGTTGATATATCTTCGGAATTGGTATTGCTCGTTTGTGAATTACTAAATTCGGTGTTGCTTATTATCTCCGGACCAGGGTCCCCTCCATCTATTTCAGCAGCATATACCGCTACCTGGGTGGAGAACAGCATCGCTACCGAAAGACTACAGCAAAGTAATCTCCTTAGGATAGGATACTTTTTCATTAACTTCTAACTCCTTAAATAACTAGCCGCATAAAGGATACTAAATGTGAATAAACCGTTTTCATTTTGTGTCCTTTTTGTGTCCGAGAAGTATGATATGATTTTTCATTCATAAAATAAAGCCTGTGGCAACAACTGAACATTTTTGGCAAAAAATAACCTAGTCCGTTGTGGACTAGGTTATTAAAAACACATGATTTTCAGTTATTCTCTATTTATAATTTCTTCTACGTACTATATGACTTGTAATAGCGATCAAAATTAAAACAATCAGAGTGAGAACTGTAACCGTTAATACCACTCTACTTATAATAGGAGAGTTTCCATTTTCAGTTGTACTAATTCTCAAAGGAGTTTCTGTTTCAGGAATAGTTATTTCCTCTTCCATAGTAGTATCACTATTTTCTACAACTGTACTAACGGCTGCATCTTCTCTAACTGAATTGTCTGTAGCACTGGCAGTTATTTGTATTGCAACCAATAACGCACAAACCACCCCAAAAGATATGCAGATTCCTAATAATCTATGTATCATTTTCATATTAGTCCGCCTTTCTCTTTCTGTTTATATTATATGCAACATACCAAAAGACTAAACACATACCAACAACAAATACAAAACTACAAATTGCTGATGGTAAAATCGAACTATCTTTATTAGACCCTGAAAGTGGTGTATTTGCATCTTCAACCACAACCATATCTACTACACTATTTTCAGGTTCCATGGTTGTCCCATCTAGTAACTCATCCATTTCTGTTCTCCTATTCTACTTTTATATTTGTAATATCACAGAAATAATGGCATAACTATGCCCCCAAATGTTATGCTAAATCACTTAATAAACGAAAGATAGATGTATGGCAAAATAAACTATTTTTTGGCAAAAAATAATACTCAGAGCTATTGTCTGAGTATTGTATGTTATCCGATATATTGTTCGAAAACTATGTTTCTATAACGATTAGTTTAACGGTTAATTAATCTTGATGATTAATTAAAGCCTACTATCTTCTGAGCAATCTTATATGCTGTGACAGAAACCACTCGTCCACCGTGGCCAGGAAGATTGGTGGTAGCACACATAAATCCGTAGCGAAGCTTACGATAGAGGTAATAATCGTAAGACTTAATATATTTCCATAAATCGTGGCGCTTCTGCTGATGCTCCTTTGTACCACTCTTCATAAGAAGCACTGTGGAAATAACAGTAATCATCTCCAAATAATTGAACATGTACTTTCTAACATGGGAGTTTTTAATATTCTTATAATCATAAGCCTCAAGCATAAGCTTATTAACTCTAATCTGCTGATCAATACGAGAAATCATAACCTTCTCGTTTACTGACTGATCATCTCTACCGATGAAGTAACGGTAGAAATCCACGTCGAGATAATACATAGTCTTAACATATGGAAGTGGATAATAAACATAGAGATTATCCACATAGAATGTATGCTTTGGAAGTTCCATTCCACAATCTCTCAAAAGCTTTGTTCTATAAATTACAGAATGCATGAGAATGTACTGTCCCTTTCTAAAGTGACCGCAATCATCCCATGTAAAATATGTATTCTTAGGAAGGTTTGAATATGACATAACCTTTTTATGAGTAGCACCTTCCTTATCATATACGAAGTTAGAAACCAGCATATCCAGATTCTTTCCATTTTCAACTGACTGTCGAAGAACCTTTAAAACCTTATCGTATGCTTCCAAATCAACCCAGTCATCTGAATCCACTACCTTAAAGAAAAGACCTGTTGCATTCTTAAGACCAGTATTAACGGCCTGTCCATGACCACCGTTTTCCTGATGAACAGCCTTAACAATAGTAGGATGCTCCGCTGCAAGACGGTCTGCTATTTCTCCAGTATTATCTTTTTGACTTCCGTCATCTACGATTATGATTTCAACATCCTCTCCACCATGAAGAAGTGTCTCAACGCAGTGTTCCATATATGCTGATGAATTGTAGCATGGCACTGCAAATGATAATAGTTTCATTATTATTTATTCTCCTTAAAACATCAAAATCTGCTTTGATTTATGCACTTTTTAACAACTAATTTTAACAAATTCTAGAATTGTATTCAACTTATACAAAATTTCAAAATCGTTATAATACTTGTTGAATTTTCAAAGAAACCAATATATAATAACTGAGTTTCTGTTAAATATATTATTTGTTCTAAATAATAGGGGATGATTATGACAAAAGAAATCGACGGTTTTATCTCTGATCTTCCTACGGGATGTATCACAGAATCCGATATTTTTACCGATACAGGTGCACTTCTTTGCCCAAAGATGACAATCATGGATCAAAAGATGATTGATTCTCTTTCTCATTACAAAGGAAGAATTCACGCTATTGTTTCATGTGAAGGTACTTCAGATGAAACATCAAAATATAACACCTACATAAATAACCTTAAACCAGATGAAGACTACTCTATTGAATTTGAAGATTCTTTCAAGCAATATGCAGTTGAGTCATTGTCTATGCTCTACTCTAACCTTGAAGATGTTGAAGGTCTTACAAGCGGTGTTAAAGAGCTTGGTAATAAGGTTTGCGAAATAATAGATAATTCAAAAGAACTTTCCATTAACCTTTCAAAACTAAAAGTTTGTGACGAATATACATACAAGCATTCTGTAGATGTTGGTACAATGGCTGGTGTTTTAGCAAAAGCACTTGGTGAATCAAGCGAGTTTGTAAGAGATATTACAGTTGCAGGTTTGCTCCACGATATTGGCAAGGAAAAAATACCTAATGAAGTACTCAATAAGCCATCACGCCTTACAGATGATGAGTTCATCGTTATAAAAACTCATCCTGTACATGGCTATAACATATTACGAGATACCACAAGCATAACAGAAGAAATTCGTCAGGGTATTCTTAACCATCATGAAAATGTAGATGGTACTGGTTATCCAAGAGGCTTACGTGGGTCTCAGATTGGAAAAATGGCTGAGATAATCTCCATTGTTGATGTTTATGATGCACTGGTTACTAAGCGCTCATATAAGGATGCCAAGACTCCTGCTCAGGCAATCGAGATTATGTTTACAATGAGCAATAAGTTCAATAAGGAGTATTTCAAGGCATTCCTTTCAATTGTAAACATTTATCCAAATGGATCTACAGTAACACTTAGTAATGGAGATCAGGCTGTAGTGCTTAAGCAGAATCGTGCTTATCCTCTCCGTCCAATCATTAAGTCAATTACAAAGAAGTTAGTGGTGGATTTAGCTACTAATCACGATTATTTAGCTACTGTAATCGTTGCTTAATAAGCATTAGAAAAGGGGCTCGCAAATGCGAGCCCCTTAAATTTTACCTATTATTCAGCTTCTACTGTAGGTTCTGTCTCTTTCTTCTTCTTTAAGTATGTCTTAATAGCACGATACTCAAGGAATGCAATAAGTGCGATAAGAAGAGCATCTACAGCGTAAAGAATCTTAACCCATGTAGGTGCACCAGTGCTAACCTCTGTATCGTATGCACGGCTGTTTACAACTGTGTAAAGAATGTTCTTTGAAGCCTGTCTCATAGCGATTAATGAAGTTGCAGATTCCTGATCAGTAACTGTAGACTGTGGAGTCTCATAAGTTGCAAGCATAAGGTCGCAACCGTTTCTAATCATTCTGTCTGAATCCTGGTAACCATAGCCACCAAAGTAATCTGTTTCAGCAAGACCTCTGAATCCCCACTCGCCACGAAGTACTGTGTTAAGAAGTGGTGAGCAAGCCTCTGCTGGAATTGTACCAATGTTGTTGAATGCAACCATTGTTGCAGCTGGGTTAGAGTTCTTAAATGTAATCTCAAATGACTTTAAGTAAATCTCACGGAGAGACTGCTCATTAAGCCATGTGCAAAGGAATCCTGTACGGTTTGTCTCCTGATCATTTGTAGCAAAGTGCTTTACGTAAGAGTATACACCGTGCTCTCTAGCACCCTGTACAGCGTTTGCACACATCCAACCTGCAAGAACACCATCCTCTGAGTAGTACTCAAAGTTACGTCCTGCAAATGCGCTTCTGTGTGTGTTTGTAGCTGGAGCATACCAACCAGATACATCCATTTCATCAGCCATCTGACCGATTGAATCACCAAATGCGTGAGCTAAATCCTTGTTCCATGTGCAAGCAATCATAACTGCTGCTGGGAAACCGATAGAACCCTGACCTGTAAAGTTGTTGTTGATTGAAGCAGGACCATCACAATCGTATGTCATAACCTTGCCGATCGAATCAACTGCTGAAGTCTCATATCCACCAAGTGCGATAAGAGTGTTCATATCTGCAGCTGTAAGCTCGTCAAGAAGCTCATCCCACTTAGCATCGTCATAATCTACACCACGAAGGTCTGCAAGCTGAACGCCATTGTCAGCACCTGTTGTAGGCATAGCATCTGAATCATTGTTGTAATCTGTTGGATCGTAATTTGTCTCGTTGAAATATGTAGCCTTAAGCTCATCTCCCATCTCAAATGATGTAGGAGCTGCTGTTGCTACGTCGTAGTTAGCAAATCCATCTGCTCTTGAAAGGTACTCGAAGTTCTCGCCCTTTGCAAAATCAAACTGATTTGTTGCTGCAACCTGGTCAGACTCTCTCTTGTTAGACTCGTCATAAACTACTGTAGATGCTACTGTAACCTTGTCTGTAGCAATCTTGTTGTGTGAATCTGAGTTGATAGAAATCTCATAATCACCAGCTTCAAGTACATAGCAGCCTTCACCGTCTGTGTCGTATGAAGCCATATCCTCAAGTGCGAATGAAACTGAGATTGTCTCAGAAGCACCTGGCTCAAGTGTGCTAGTCTTTGCAAACTCGATAAGGTTTGCTGCAGACTTCTCGATGCCACCGTTTGTATATGGAGGTTTGTAGTAAACCTCTACAACATCCTTACCAGCAACATCACCAGTATTTGTAACTGTTACGTCAAAGGAAACTGTCTTGCCATCTGTAGAAACAGCACCCATTTCCTGCTTGAAAGTTGTATAAGAAAGTCCATAACCAAATGGATATACAACTGTGCTGTCATAGTCGAATTCCATGTTGCCAGCCTCTGCCTCAGCGAAAGCTGTCTCATAGAATCTGTAACCAACATAGATGCCCTCTACGTAGTTAACGAATGTTGGATAAGACATGCCGCCCTCAGCGAACATATTCTCATATCCAAACTCAGACATATTTGTGTAATCGAAATCACCAAAGTTGTTTGCTGTTGGTGTTGAAAAAAGGTCAGCTACAAATGTATCTGCTGTCTTTCCTGAAGGATTTACCTTACCCGCAATAATCTCGCCAAGTCCGTCAAAACCTGTCTGACCTGTACCTGGGCAGTAAAGAACTGACTTAATCTGTGAGTAATCATTTACGAAGCCAAGCTCCATAGCGTTAGCTGAGTTAACAACTAAGATTACTTTATCAAAGTTTGCTGTAACTTCATCAAGGAGAGCCTTCTCTCTGTTTGAAATCTCAAGATAAGACTTAGATGCATCTAAATCATCTGCCTGGTCTGAGTAACGAACACCAGAAGCACCAAACATACCCTCTGTAGAGAATGTGTCTGCTCCATCATAGCTCATTGGAAGGTCTGCACCTTCACCACCTGAACGAGCGATATAGAAAATTGCTGTATCAGAGAAGTTCTTAGCATCAGTAATGAGGCTACCATACTCTGAAACCTTTGGTTCAGGAATTGTCCAATCCTGTCCCATCATACCTACTGTAGGTCTTTCTGTTCTCCAACCTGTGTAGAAATCTACAAGATCCTGGTTGTACTCGATACCTGCATCAGTAAGTCCTGTAAGGAAATCTACTGTAGGATAAGCTGCTGAAAGAGCGCCTGAACCTGTACCACCGTAGATTGGGTTTGTTGAAGACCAGCCAAATACGTTAACCTTTGCACCGCTTTCAAGTGGAAGTGCCTTGTCATCATTCTTTAAAAGAACAATACCTTCCTCTGCGATTTCTGTACAAAGTCCCTTTGCCTCTTCAATGGCCTCTTCTGAGATTGTTCCACCACCCATGGCCATATTTACCATTGAGTAAAGTGGTGACAATAAAATGTTTGAAACCACGATAACCAATGTAAGTAAAACTGCAAGCCAAGCCTGCTTTCTAATGAAACCTCTAAGTGGCTTCTTAACCTTAAGCACCGCGATAGTGCAAATAATTGCAAGAGCAAGTACTACACCGATAATTGTGAGCTGTACTTTAATCTGCTCCAGGACGGCAATTACGTCCGAGATGTTGATAGATAACATTCTTTCTTCTCCTTCCTTTTATAACTACTCGGTGGTTTTTGGTGTCTCTGGGAAGATGATCTTATTAACAAAGAAGAACACAACCATAGAAACGCCACCGTTGAGTACTGTTGTACCGATGTTGTATACGAATGGGGCAACAAATTTGCCAGCCACTGCAACCCAAATACAATTGATTGAGTTTACAATGCATGTGATTACGATGAATGCAAGTACATACCATGCAATCTGCTTTCCAGCTTTGTCGTGATTACGGAAAACCCAAAGCTTCTGGATTGGGAAATTGATGCACTCACCAATAACCATTGCAACCATGTATGCTGCGAAATATGCTAATCCACCATGTGCATCGTCATATCCTAATATATTCCACTGGAAAGTCTCACCAAATAAAGTGATTTCTTTTCCAGGCCATCCAAATGAGCGGGTTCCTAAAAATGCAAATGCGGCTGGCAAAAATGTAAGTAATAAATACTTAAAAACTGTAATGGCATTACTTACAATTACAAACAAGCCTCCTTCACGAACCCACTTAGCAACTGCAGGATGCTTATCTGCAAAATTATTCCAAAAATTCATTTAACTTCTCCTTAATCTCTCTTCATATTTCTTATTTTCACGGCGGTTTCTAAAGAAGCCTCCGATTACTCCACCAAGTCCGCGGAAGAAATGTCCATTAAATATGGTTACAATGGATTCTGTCATCTCGCGGGATACCATTCCACCAGTCATCTTACTCATTGCTCTAAATGGCATATTGTAGATGAACATGATGTTCAAATCAGGAATTCCCTTCTCATATGACTGGTCAAGCTTCTTCTTGAGAATTCGGTAAACTAAACGCCCAATTCCACTCTTTGCATCCTCCATCTGACAAAAAGCATCGTTGATATCAAGTGGTCCAACCTTTTCCTCTGGAAGAGGCTTAGCATAAAGCTTTTCGAACTCCTCATAGTGAACATTGCGAACCTTTCCTGACTTATAGCTAGGAAGTGTATTGATATCGTATGGCAACTCTGTGATTGTGCCTTCCTTTGTGATTGTGCCTGTAAGCTTAATATCTGATACGTTTGCACCAACGTAAATTTGATATTCGCCACCTTCAATCTCCCACTTGTTGGAAACAGTTGAGAAATAACGGAAAGTCTTATCATCAAATGGAATTTCTACGTCAGCTGCCTGGCCAGCCTTGATCCATACCTTCTTAAAGCCCTTGAGCTCCTTCTTAGGTCTGATAAGTCCTGACTCTGCCTTACCAACATAAAGCTGTGCAATCTCCGCACCATCACGCTTACCTGTGTTTGTGATTGTGAACTTAACACCATCTGCTGAAACAGTAAGTGCTGAATATTCAAATGTGGTGTAGCTAAGTCCAAATCCAAATGGGAACTGAACTGCCACATCAGCTGTATCGTAATAACGATATCCAATAAATGGTCCCTCGCGATACTGAAGATTTCTCTTCTCTGTACCAGCGTAGTTATAAATCGAACAATCCGCATACGCGAATGGATAAGATTCTGTAAGCTTTCCTGTAGGAATCTCCTTACCAGTGATGATATCAAGAAGAGCTGATGCTCCTGCCTGTCCCGTAAGATATCCATGAAGAAGTCCCTGAAGATTATCAAGCCAAGGCATCTTTACAGAGGAACCAGCACTCATAACACCAACAATATGCTTGTTGAATACTGTAAGGCTCTCAAGCTCCTTAATCTGATACTCAGGAATGTCGATTGACATTCTGTCGCCGCCCTCAGACTCTGCAATTTCGTCAAGTCCGAAGAAGAATAAAACAACGTCAGCTTTCTCTGGGTCATCAACCACATTAAGGTCGTAATTCTTAATCTGCTCTGCAATAGTCTCTACCTTTGTAGAATTAACCTGAGAGCTTCCTGAACCCTGATAACGAGGTTTTTCTACGAAAGGTCCTCTTAAGCAAACCTTTGTGCCGGCTGCAAGTGGAAGAATATCCTCATCATTCTTAAGAAGAACTGCTGAATTAACAGCTGCCTTTCTTGCAATTGCATGATGAGCTTCCTTATCAAATCCCTTTGTATGATCATTCTCTTTAAAGTAAATTGCTGCCTCGATAATAGGTAAGATAGCTTTATCGATTTCTGCCTCTGTGATGCGACCTTCGCCCTCTGTAGCAGCCTTAATAAGCTCTCTTGCTGAATCAAGTCCAGGATTTGGCATCTCAACATTTGACTGGCACTTAACACCAGCAACATGGTCGTTGCTTGCGCCCCAGTCAGTAACTACGATGCCATCAAATCCCCATTCATTTCTGAGGATATCTACAAGAAGATGCTCATTTTCATTTGCATACTTGCCATTAACCTCGTTGTAAGCAGACATGATTGTCTTAGCGCCACCTTCCTTAACAGCAATCTCAAAGGCTGTAAGGTAAATCTCACGAAGTGTACGCTCATCCACAACTGCATTCATTGCCATTCTACGATACTCACGAGAATTTACAGCAAAGTGCTTTGGGCAGGAATATACGTGCTTGCTCTGAATACCTCTTACATAAGAAGCAGCCATCTTTCCAGCAAGAATTGGATCCTCTGAGAAATACTCAAAGTTACGTCCACATAATGGAGAACGTTTCATATTAAGACCAGGTCCTAATAAGACATCAACGTTCTGCGCAACTGCTTCTTCACCAAGTGCTGCACCAATTTCTTCACCAATAGAAGGGTCCCAACTGTTAGCAACTGTAGCTGCTGTTGGAAAACACGTAGCTGGAAGTGAAGCATTAAGACCAAGATGATCTCCTGCACCTTCCTGACGTCTCAAACCGTGAGGGCCATCAGAAAAAGTAATTGACTGAATATCCAAACGAGGGATATCTCTTGATTCCCACTCATTCTTACCGCTTAAAAGTGCGGCCTTCTCCATAAGTGTTAACTTTGAAATTATTTCTTTAGCTTCCATAAATCCTCCATTAGTCCGGTGTCTACGGTCACAAGCCTAATGATTTCCCGCTCATCTAACACGATTCGCTCAGAAAATATTAGAGCTTGTTACCTGCCACCTCATCGAATCATGAGTTTAATATAGCACGCAATAAAAAAGACAAGTCGCCCCAAAGGACAACTTGTCAAAAATCCGTGATAACTTGCATTATGAATTTTTATTAGCTAAAAGCACCTTTACCTTGAACCATCCATCATCGTAGCTACAATTCATAGCACCACCGTACTTCTCAGCAACCTGGTTGATTGACTTTAATCCAAAGCCATGCTTAACATTATCAGCCTTTGAAGTCTGAGGAAGATTGTTACTTCTAAAGATACGCTTTCGCTGACTACTCCTCAATCTTACATTTGTACCTTCGGAATAGTTTTCACATTCTACTATTATAAATTGATTTCGTCTTCTGACAGACAAGGTGATAAGGCGCTTTTCTTCATTCTCTACCTGCTGAGTGGCCTCGATAGCATTATCAAGAATATTACCAAAAAGCGAGCAAATATCCTTTACGTGAATATCCGCCAACAAATCACCATCTACCATTGCATTTAATGTGATGTTTTTCTTCTGACACTGAAGACTCTTTGTGGTAAGGATAACATCAAGTACCTTGTTTCCCGTATTCATAAATGATTCCTGGATGGCTATGGACTGCTCCATATCCTCAAGAACCTCTGCGCGGCGGGCAGGGTCATCCTCGTTCTTTAGAGCCATAAGATAATGCTTCATGTCATGCATCTCTTTTCTAAGAGCTTCTGAATTATCTACAGCCAGCTTATACTGCTCATACTGCTTTTGGAAAAGCTGGTTGATCTCGTTACTTTCATTCCTGAGAGTAAGCTCATTTCTACGGCCCATCTGGGTCATTAGCATAAGCATTCCTCCGAAATCAACCAATGTTCTTACGTAAAGCATATTTTCTGTAGCTGAAAATGGTGTACGGCTACTTACGAAGCTAAGGTTTGACATGATAAAACAGCCTATACCTGTAATCACAACGCTTATAAGCTCCCTGTTATTAACATTAAGGTTACGATTTGGAGCAATATTTCCACGCTCAATTTTGAAATATACACTGTATGTAATGGCATAAACCACTGCCATTATAAAAAATGAGCCCATAATAGTCTTTTGATCAATGAATCTGACAATCCACACATAAAGCTGATTATAAAGACTGGCTGCAAACTCAGCCAATACAAATGCGTGAGTTGTAAGGACTCCACAATCCTTAGGCTTTATATCCAACACTTCATAAAGAGACACATACATCAATGCAACTGCACCTATCATTGCCGGTATCCAAAAGGAAAGTGACAATAACCCCGCTATAAACTGGAATAATGTAAGCAATGCAAAGGTGAGCACACATTGAATTACAAACAAATAATCATTGTGGCGTCTCTTGTAAATATTGAAATAAACAAAAACCGCCAGCCATTCGGCAATAGCGGTAAAAAATCTTGGTGTGTCCTGTAATTTTACTGGGTCTAAAAATGCGGATAAATTCATATATTAACACCTCTTCTAAAGAATATCTTCAGTCAACGCAGCCATAAATTCTTTCTTTTTTGCACGGCTGATTGGAAGTGTGATTCCATATTTAAGAAGCACTTCTTCCTTCTGAATAGCATCCACACAAGAGAGATTGACGATGTAAGCATTATGGCACTTGCTAAATCCATGCGGACTGAGCATCTCTTCAAATTTCTTCAGTGGGCCTGCCGTAGTGTAATCTGCTTCCTCACAATGAATGATTACATTATTTCTCTGGCTTTCAATATACAAAACATCATCACAGTCAAGCTTAATCTGCTTATCATCCACAGAAACCTTAATATATACGTGCTGCTGTTTTGCCTTAACTCTGGATGTAGCCTTATCAAAAAGCTGCTCGAACTGAGTAAATGGAACAGGCTTTAGAACATATCCCAAAGCATCAACAGCATATCCCTGCACCGCATACTGAACAGTGGAGGTGATAAAGATGATGATAACATCAGAATCAATCTTACGTATCTTCTCTGCGGCTGCCATTCCATCTAAATGCTTCATCTGAATATCAAGCAAGATAATATCAAACTGTCCCTTGTAATCATCTACAAGATCCATTCCATCAGGCAAGTGGGTAATTGCAAACTGCTGCTTGCGCTCATCACCATATTTAATTATGTATTTTCCCAGAAGCTCTGCCTGAGCTTCCTCGTCCTCGACTATGCATACGTTAATCATGTAACTAAAATAACATAAATATTATTTTTTAATCAAGAATTTCTATACTAGTACATTAATGATGATTTTAACTCAGAGGTTTAGTCTATGGCTAAACCTCTTTTTATTTTAAGGGGTGAAAATGGGAGTTTTACTACCTGAATAGATTTTGCTTATAGAGGTAGTAGTTTTTGATTTATAAACTACTGCCTATTTTGATAGTTTTTCCTGAGGTAGTAAAAAGTTACTACCTGTGTTCATTTCTTGTATATAGGTAGTAGAATATCTAAAAAAATTTACTACCTTATCAAATTAGTAGGTCTCAGGTAGTAAATGCAATGGGCTTTGCCACAGTCCTATTTTTTTGAGCTTGTTTGCCTAGTATCTGCCAAAAGAGGCGCTGTCAAGAGGCGGCGAAGCCGAGCCGCCAGGCCTTGCACTTGACTGGGACTCTTGGCAGATAGAATGAACAAAGCTCAAATAAAAAGAGGTTTAGCCATAGACTAAACCTCTGCGATAAACTCATCTTTACTTATCATTCATCTTTGCAAGCTTTGCAGCCTGATCAGCTGCGATAAGTGCATCTAAGATCTCCTGGATATCTCCATTCATAATCTTATCAAGCTTGTAAAGTGTAAGGTTAATTCTGTGGTCTGTAACACGTCCCTGTGGGAAGTTGTATGTACGAATCTTCTCGGCACGATCACCAGTACCAATCTGTGAGCGACGCTCTGCTGCCTCAGCATCCTGCTGCTTCTGTAACTCTAAATCGTAGAGCTTTGCACGAAGGAGTGCGAAAGCCTTTTCCTTATTCTGAAGCTGTGACTTCTCTGTCTGGCTGTAGATAACAATACCTGTTGGGTAGTGAGTAAGACGAACAGCTGAATCTGTTGTGTTGACACACTGACCACCGTTACCAGAAGCACGCATAACGTCGATACGGATATCCTTCTCTTCAATCTGGATATCTACTTCTTCTGCCTCAGGCATAACAGCTACTGAACATGTAGATGTCTGGATACGTCCCTGTGACTCTGTCTCTGGAACACGCTGTACACGATGTACACCTGACTCGTACTTAAGGATAGAGTATGCACCTGTTCCCTTAACCATGAACTCGATGTTCTTCATACCGCCAATACCTGTCTCGTCTGCCTCAAGAAGCTCAACCTTCCAACCGCGTGACTCAACATAGTGTACATACATACGATAAATCTCTGCTGCGAAAAGAGCTGCCTCTTCACCACCGGCACCTGCACGGATTTCCACAATAACGTTCTTATCATCGTTAGGGTCCTTTGGAAGAAGAAGAATCTTAAGCTCCTGCTCAAGACGCTCAACCTCAGCCTTTGACTCATTTAATTCTTCCTTTGCAAGCTCCTTCATCTCCTCATCTGTCTCCTCCTCAAGAAGAGCAAGTGAATCCTCGATGTTCTGCTTGTGTGAACTATACTGCTTATAAGCTTCTACGATAGGAGCTAAATCTGACTGCTCCTTCATAAGAGCTCTGAAACGTGCATTATCATTTGCAACATCTGGCTCAGAAAGAAGGTTCATAACCTCTTCATATCTAAGTACTAAATCTTCTAATCTATCAAACATGCTTTACTACCTCCATGTTATATATGTCCTTTAACTACTCTGTCGTTTCCAGGGAGATCCTTAACAACCTCTACATCCTTGAAACCTGCTTCTTCGAATAATGCAGAAACATCCTGTCCCTGGTCATATCCGATTTCAACTAAAAGCCAACCACCTTCATTGAGATACTCTCTGGCGTGAGCTGTAATCTCTCTGTAAAAGAACAAACCATCCTCTGTGCCATCTAAGGCAAGACGAGGTTCGTGATCTTTAACCTCTTCTTCCAACTCCTCCACATCCGCAGTGCGAATATATGGTGGATTGGAAACAATAGCGTTGAACTTACCAGTAACTGGCTGCCACAAATCGCCTTTTTCAAAGACGACCTTTGCTCCAACAAGGCGCTTGCCATTCTCTCTTGCAATCGTAAGGGCTTCCTCAGAAATATCTACACCAATTCCTGATAGTCCCTGTCCAAGCGCAACAAGAGAAATAATAACACATCCGCTGCCTGTACACAAATCTAAAACGTGACTTCCAGAAGGAATGACCTTTAACGCCTCTTCTACAAGTGTTTCTGTGTCCTGTCTTGGAATAAGAACATGCTCATTTACCCAAAAGCTTAGCCCCATGAAATCCTGCTCCCCAGTAATATGCTGGAGTGGAATATGCTGGGCTCTTTTACAAAGCACATCCTGATATTTATATAAAGTAAGCTGGTCTATTTGCTCTGTCTGCTTCAAAAAATACTGAGCCTTTGTCATTTCACTGACGAATGAGAGCAAAAGCCATGCATCTATCTTCGCATCTGCAATCCTTTCGGATTCAAGTATAACAATACCTTTATCTAAAGCTTCTTTATATGTCATTTAGAAACATCCCTCATTTTCTTCTTGGAACTTCTTCCAGTCAAAAACTGCCTCGACGGAAGCTATGCCTACTTCAATCATGTCGTCATCAGGTTCCATAACCGTAAGACGCTGTAACCACAAGCCTGGTTTGGAAATGATTTCCACAAAACCATTGTCATATCGGCCTGCAAGTCGAATGAACTCATAAGAAATTCCTGCGATAACTGGGATAAGCAAGAGTCTTGCAACGAGCTTAAGCCATACGTTATCAAAGGATATAAACATAAAAACAAAAACAGATATTATAAATACTATAAATATAAAGCTGGTGCCACATCTCTTGTGGAATCTAGTGGAAGTTCTTACATTTTCAACTGTAAGAGGCTTTCCTGCTTCCACACAATTAATGCATTTGTGCTCTGCACCGTGGTACATGAAGGTACGTTTTATATCCTCCATGCGGGAAATCACCACCACATATCCAATGAAAATAGCAATTCTGATGATTCCCTCTATAAAAGCAATCAATGCCTGTGAAGCAACAAACTTATTTAAAGCTAATGAAATAAAATAAGGCAATGCAAAAAATACTGCCATGGCCATAACAAATGAAAGAACTAAAATGCCTCCCATCTCAGCCTTTTCTTTCTTCTCAAGCTTTGAAAGCTCCTCTTCAGATAATTTTGATTTATCTACTGTATCCTCCTCATCTTCAAAAAATGAAGCCGAATACATAAGAGTGCTAAGACCTATTGTCAAAGACTCAATGAAAGAAACAACACCTCTGATGATTGGAATCTTGTGCCAAACATCATTAGGGTCCCTTGTATTTTTAACATCTACGACTATCTCTTTGTCTGGCTTACGAACCGCAACAGCATATTTAGCGCCGTTACGCATCATGACGCCTTCCATGACAGCCTGACCGCCTATTCCTGAATACTTCATTACCTCTCCTATACACGACAAAAGGGCTGAGATCAAACATCTCAACCCTTAAAAGTCCATAAAACAAACTACTTTGCGTCAATACCGTACTTCTTGTTGAACTTGTCAATACGTCCACGAGCCTGTGTAGCTTTCTGCTGGCCTGTGTAGAATGGATGACACTTTGAACAAATTTCTACGTGGATGCTCTCCTTTGTAGAACCTGTAACGAATGTGTTACCACAGTTACATGTTACAGTAGCCTGATAATAATCTGGATGGATACCCTGTCTCATTGATTTTCACCTCTCATTTAATAAATGTTTACAATTTCCAACTGTAAGTATAGCTGTTTAAATGCGAGGGTCTCGCATTTCATCCCGATTAACAGCTTCACAAGTATAACATCAGTTCATTAGGATGTCAAGCAGTGAATCGTAAACCTCCTGTGCCTTTACTTTCCAGTTGTTACACAGTGTCTCTGCTATCTCTTTAGAACCTACATGGAAGCTTACATCAATGGTAGGTACTTCATTTTCTGTGATACGAAGCTGTACCACATATCCTCCTCTATCAGCCTTAAAATATGTGGCTTTATAGGAATTCTCCTCCTTCATGGAGATTGAATTAGCCTTTAAATATTTGTTGATATCCTTGGAAAGAGCTGGAGTAATCTTTTCTTTGAAAAGCTCCAATGTTTTGTTGCCCTCATCCGTAATAGAATATGTTGTATTGTTGTGATTTGTAACTGATTTGATAAGCCCTGCATCCTCATCATCACTAATTGCCTGCTGGGCAGTAAAATAATCCGTCAGATCTCCCTCAAGAAAGAAATCTGTAATTTGGCTATTGCTAAGCGGGAAACCACTTCGATGAAGTAATTCTAGTATTGTAATCTTGTATATCATGGTTGGTTCTGCCATGGTATCCCTCCTGTATAACTAAATAAATCTAAAACTAAACCAAAGCTTTAATAGCATTTGCTACAGCTACTGGTACACGAGGATCAAAAGCCTCTGGCAAAATGAAATCATCGCAAAGCTGCTCATCATCCACAAGGGACGCAATTGTTTCAGCAGCAGCAAGCTTCATCTCTTCTGTAATAGCTGTGGCACGAGCCTCTAAAGCGCCTCTGAAAATGCCCGGAAAGGCAACAACATTGTTTACCTGATTTGGGAAATCGGAACGTCCTGTACCTACGACTCTCGCACCTGCTGACTTTGCCTCATCCGGCATGATTTCTGGTGTTGGATTTGCCATAGCAAAAAGAATAGAATCCTTAGCCATAGATGCAACCATTTCCTTAGAAACAATGCCTGGTGCAGAAACACCAACAAAGATGTCTGCCCCTACGAGAGCATCTGCAAGTGTACCAGTCTTATGAGAAAGGTTTGTAACCTTTGTCATTTCTTTTTGCATCCAGTTAAGATCTGGATAATCAGGACCAATGATGCCCTGACGGTCACACATTGTAACATCTTTGAAGCCATATGTAAGGAGAAGCTTTGTAATTGCAACACCTGCTGAACCAGCACCATTGACTACAACCTTGCATGCTTCTTTGTCCTTCTTTACTACCTTTAATGAGTTGATGATGCCTGCTAAAACAACAATAGCTGTTCCATGCTGATCATCGTGGAAAACAGGAATATCTAACTCCTGCTTTAAGCGCTCCTCAATTTCAAAACATCTTGGAGCTGATATATCCTCAAGATTGATTCCTCCGAAGGTAGGAGCAATAGCCTTTACAGCTGCTACTATTTCATCTGGATCCTGAGTACTAAGTACTATAGGGAATGCATTAACACCACCAAACTCTTTAAACAATACACATTTGCCTTCCATAACTGGAAGTCCGGCAAGTGGTCCGATGTTTCCAAGTCCTAAAACTGCTGAACCGTCTGAAACTACTGCCACTGTGTTGGCCTTGAGAGTGTAATTGTAAGCCTCCTCGCTATCCTCTGCTATGATTCGGCAAGGTGCTGCTACACCTGGTGTGTAAGCAATGGATAAGTCCTCTCTGTTTCTGACAGGTGCCTTCGAGGTAGTCTCGATTTTACCGTTCCACTGCTTGTGTAAAAATACCGCTGTTTCGTCTACTGATGCCATATTGCTCTCCCTTCTAATCCTTACTAGTTGAAGAACTGCCATTATAATTGCCTCCGGCAATGGGGCAGTTCTGGGTATTAAGAAATCTTCCCTAAAGGGCCCCTTCTTAATACATTAAATTACACGCTTTCTAATAACCATATCAATGTAATCATCATTGCACTTAGTATGTGCGAACATATTTAATATAGTCTCAATAGCGTCCTCTTTGCGGGCACTATTGATAGCTCTACGCATAATTTCCATAGCATCTAATTCCTTACGTGAAAGAAGAAGATCCTCTCTACGTGTACCTGATGCTGTAATATCTATAGCTGGGAATATTCTCTTCTCTGAAAGCTTTCTATCGAGAATGAGCTCCATGTTACCAGTTCCCTTAAATTCCTCGTATACAACATCATCCATCTTTGAACCAGTCTCAACAAGGGCTGTGGCAAGAATTGTAAGGCTGCCACCCTCTCTCATGTTTCTGGCTGCACCAAAGAACTTCTTTGGCATGTGAAGTGCTGCTGGATCAAGACCACCTGAAAGTGTACGTCCTGATGGCTGAACTGTAAGGTTGTAAGCACGTGCAAGTCTTGTGATAGAGTCGAGAAGAATCATAACATCCTGTCCGTGCTCCACAAGTCTTTTGGCTCTCTCGATAACCATCTCAGAAACACGTCTATGATGTTCTGGGCTTTCATCGAATGTTGAATATATAACCTCTACATTCTTGCTGTTTCTCATAGTGTCCTTCATATCTGTAACTTCCTCAGGACGCTCATCAATAAGCAAGATGATAAGATGCATATCAGGGTGTGAATAATTAACTGATGTAGCAACCTCTTTTAAAAGTGTTGTCTTACCTGCCTTAGGCTGAGCAACAATCATACCACGCTGGCCCTTTCCGATAGGACTAACAAGGTCAACGATACGCATTGCAACTGAGCTCTTCTGACGTTCAAGACGAATTCTCTCGTTAGGGAAAATTGGTGTAAGATCCTCAAAGTTAGGTCTTCTGCAGGCTGCTGCCGGATCATATCCGTTAATTGTATCGATAATCATTAGCGCTGCGAACTTATCTGTAGGATTGTTAAAGCGCTTCTTTCCAATTATGATATCACCAGTCTTAAGATTGAATTTCTTAATCTGTGACTGTGAAACATAAACGTCATCTGTACCTGGCATATAGTTATCGCAACGGATAAATCCGAATCCATCACTCATAACCTCTAAAATACCACTGGCAGAAAGTAGTCCGTCTGTAGGAATATCCTGAGGAACGTTTTCATTTCGCTCAACCTTCTCAGTCTTTTCTACTCTTTCTGGACGTTCTGGTCTTTCTGGACGTTCTGGTCTCTTAGTTCTCTCAGGTCTAGGCATTCTTTCGTTCTCTGCCTTAACAGGATCTGATTTTGTCTCTGTCTCCTTTGCTGGAGTTTCTTTGGCTGTAGCTTCCTTAACTGCTTCTTTCGCATCGATTTCGTCCTGCGCAAGCATAGCTTCTACTAAATCGGCTTTTTTCATAGAGGAAACACCTTTTATTCCCCTTGCTTTCGCCAAGTCACGTAGTACCGCAACAGCCAAACTCTCATATTTTTCTCTCATTTAACTCTCCTTAAATTTATATTTAAACAAATTATTTACGTCATGGAATTAAAAGTCGAATCGACTAATGAATTATACCTTGATGATAACTGAATTATATACTCTGATTAAGGCAAAAACAAGGACTTCAAGAATTTTTTGCGAAAAAATTCTTGAAGTCCAATAATGTTTTACTCTTGTAAAGACTCCATAATAGGTGGGATGAGCTGCTTCTTTCTAGAAACAACACCCTCTAAAATGTAGCTGTCATCAGAAACTGGTAATCTAAATGCATCAGCAATAATCTTATCAGCATCATCACCAACAAAGAGAAGCTCTGTTGACTGATTAAGAATATCTGTAAGCATGCAGAATACTGCATCTAAGTCTGAAGAATCCTTTAATGTGCCCATGTAGCTCTTGATTCCATCCTTGATAGAATTGAGCTGGCCCTTAGAAATTGAGCTAACCTGTGCAACACCAAAGTTGATATCTCCGCTGTTGAAAATCTTGTAATCTGTGTGGAAGATCTGATCTGGAGTCTTATCCTTGAAATCACTTCCAGCTTCAAACATTGATGTAGCAAGCTCAACAACATCAACACCTGCGATATCAGCAAGCATTCTAGCCTTTGCCTCATCTACAGGAGTACATGTAGGTGAACGGAACATAAGTGTATCTGAAATGATAGCTGAGCAAAGCACACCTGCGATATGCTTTGGAATCTCAACACCCTTTTCCTCATACATCATAGAAACAATTGTTGCTGTAGAACCTACAGGCTGGTTTCTAAAGTAGATAGGTGAAACTGTCTCTAAAGAACCAAGTCTATGGTGATCGATAATCTCAAGCACTTCTGCCTGATCAAGACCATCTACAGCCTGTGACTTTTCGTTGTGGTCCACAAGGATAACCTGCTTCTTCTGCATATTTAAGAGAAGTCGACGTGAAACCATTCCAACGTAATGTCTGTTCTCATCCAAGATTGGGAAATCGCGGTGACGAACTGACTTCATGATTTCTCTAACATCATCTACATAATCATCTAATTCAAAGCTAACAATATCGTCCTTCTGCATGAACTGACGAATTGGCATTGACTGGTGAATAAGACGCGCAACAGTGAAAGTATCGTACTCTGTTGTGATAAGTACACACTGGTGCTCCTCTGCGAGTCTGATAATCTCAGGCTCAACATGGCTTGCGCCGCAAACAACAAGACAGCTACATCCAGCTTCAATACAAATAGCCTGGCGAGCTGTGATGTTACCAACGATAGCTAAATCATCTACGTTGATATCATCCATAAGGTCCTCGCGGTTGCTTGATGCAATTACAACCTGTCCCTTAACGAAATAAGCGTGTGGATTACCTGTGACAAGGTTTCCATTTAATGTGCCAATGATATTGCTGTACTGTGTTCTGGCACGTGAAAGGATGCTATTGTCGTAAATATCCATATATGAATATGCGATATCTCCGTTTACGATAACTCCTTCAAGCTTTCCTGTCTTTCCTACTACAGGAAGAGTGGCTACATCTCTCTCAAGCATAAGTTCCCAAGCTTTCTTAAGTGAAATGTGACCATCAACTGGCTCAAGACGACGATATTCAATATCTGTCAACTGAGCTCCAACGTCCATAACTGTCTCTGGCTCCTGGATGTTGAATCTTTCCAAAACGTAACGGGTCTCCTCGTTGAGTTGTCCCGCCTTTTTAGCTTCGTAAATAGTGCCATTATTTGATGTGGCATTTTTCAGATATGCATACGCTACAGCTGCGCAAACACTATCTGAATCAGGGTTTTTGTGTCCGATAATGTAAACCGTATTCGGCATAGTACCTCCGTTAAAATAAAACTAACTTATAAAATTCCAAATGAAAGTAATAAACCCGCAATACCAACCCCAAGATTTGCAGCAAGAAGAACTAATGCTGCAACAATAAGCTTCTTTAATGAGCTATAATGCTCTACAGCCTTTAATGACTGCTCTTCGCTCTTATCATGCTCCTTTAGGAGATCCTGAATCAAGCGATATAAATGAACTGACTCAGAATGAGTTTTCTCTGAAAGCTCGCTCTGAATACTGTCAAGACCATCTGAAACATTTCTCAGAGTATCCTGAAGATTTCTGTTATGTGTTTCATAGGACTCTTGATTATCTGATACTTGTCCCTTAATGTCAAGCTCTAATTGATCCATGTTGTTCTTAACAACCTGCATCATTCTGTCAACCTGAGTCTCAACATCAGCAACCAAGCTGTCTGCTTCCTCTTGTTTTTTATTAAGTTCATTCTGAAGCTGAAGGTTAATAGCTTCTTTTTCCTGAACAAGAGCTTCAAGCTCAGCAGCCTTCTGTTCCTTTGCTAAAATGAGCTGCTGAAGCTGTGTAGCCTTCTCGCGAAAAGCATCAATCTGCGATAGTAATAAATCCTCACCATTATCGATTTCGATGGATGTTACGTTAACAGATGGCTGTGAATCCTCTGTAGAATTAACGTCATCAAGCTCGATTTCTTGAACATTTACGTTTTCCATAGCATCTCTCCTTATTAATTATTAATTTAGAAAGTGAACTTGTCTGCAAAGTAAGCATCTAAGTCTGCAATAGCGATACGCTCCTGCTCCATAGAATCACGGTGACGAATTGTAACCATGTTATCTTCTTCAGAGTCAAAGTCATATGTAATGCAGAATGGTGTTCCGATTTCATCCATACGACGATATCTCTTACCGATTGTTCCTCTGTCATCAAATTCACAATTATATTTTTTAGAAAGCTCTGTAAATACCTTCTCAGCACCTTCATTGAGCTTCTTAGAAAGTGGAAGTACACCAATCTTAACTGGTGCAAGTGCTGGGTGGAAACGAAGAACTGTACGAACATCACTCTTTCCATCCTTACCAACCTCTTCTTCATCATATGCAGCACAAAGGAATGCAAGTACTACACGGTCTGCACCAAGAGATGGCTCGATAACGTATGGTAAGTACTTCTCATTTGTCTCATCATCAAAATATGTAAGATCCTGACCAGATACATTCTGATGCTGTGTGAGGTCGTAATCTGTACGGCTGGCAATACCCCAAAGCTCGCCCCATCCGAATGGGAATAAGAACTCAATATCAGTAGTACCTGTAGAGTAGAATGAAAGCTCCTCTGGATCGTGGTCACGAAGACGCATCTCATCTTCCTTCATACCAAGTGAAAGTAACCAGTCACGGCAGAAGCTTCTCCAGTACTGGAACCATTCATCCTGTGAGCCTGGCTTACAGAAGAACTCAAGCTCCATCTGCTCGAACTCACGAGTACGGAATGTGAAGTTACCAGGTGTAATCTCGTTACGGAATGACTTACCAATCTGGCCGATACCAAATGGAACCTTCTTACGAGATGTACGCTGTACATTCTTGAAGTTTACGAAAATACCCTGAGCTGTCTCTGGGCGAAGATATACTGTATTCTTAGCATCCTCTGTAACACCCTGGAATGTCTTGAACATAAGGTTGAACTCACGAATATCTGTGAAGTTGTGCTTTCCACATGTAGGACATGGAACGTTGTTGCTCTCGATGAATTCCTTCATCTCTTCCTTTGTCCAGCCATCAACAGAACCCTTAAGCTCGATGTTGTTCTCAGCTGCAAAATCCTCGATAATCTTGTCAGCTCTGAAACGCTCGTGGCACTCCTTACAATCCATAAGTGGATCTGAGAATGAACCAAGGTGACCTGATGCAATCCATGTCTGTGGATTCATAAGGATGGCGCAATCAACACCAACGTTGTATGGATTCTCCTGAACGAACTTCTGCCACCAAGCTTTTTTAACATTGTTTTTAAGCTCGACACCAAGATTTCCATAATCCCATGTATTAGCAAGTCCGCCGTAAATCTCTGAACCTGCATATACAAAGCCTCTTGCCTTAGCAAGAGCAATGATTTTGTCCATTGTCTTTTCCATAATTATTATTTCCTCTCTATATAAATAAAAATTTATTTCTATTATTTTTCTGGCTGGTAAACAATATAAACCAAATCTGTAGCATCATTATTTCCATCAGCCTGCTTTATGCTAACAGTATTTGCATCAACTACATCTGTGGATTTTTCTGAAACATAATAAATCTGTCCTGGCACTTTAACTGTTACATTTTCGCTAACTACCACTACATTCATGCCTGCAAATTCTTCATCAGGCGTTACTGCGCGAGCTGTACCCTTTGTATCGTTTTCAGTGGTACAAAACAGTACTGAAAAATCGTAGCCAGCATTAACAGCACCCTCGTAGGAACCATTATAAGTGCTATAAGAACTGAATGCTGCATAACTTTCAGCATCTTTATAGGTAGTTTTAATGTAAACCTGCCCTTTTCTATATGTAAGTCTCTTTAATGAAATGGATTTTTCTCCATTTGTTTCATTAAACTCTTTAATCAAATTCTGTGTATATTTCTTAAATTCTGACTTAGAGTATGTCTGGGTATCGAAATCGGTGACTTCCTCAAAAACAACCTGTCCATCCTTTGAAAAGGTGATGGTGGATGTATCGGCTGTTCCTCCTGAAGATAAAATTGCACCACCCAGCTTTACAACTAAAGTAACCAAAAGTGCAAGTAAAGCTACACATACCACACCCAAAATGATGCGGTTTCTCATTACTTCTTTTTGTCTTTTTTTTCGTCTGGCTGCTTGAAGTTCTTTGGCAGCAACACCCTGTCTTGTTGGACTGGCAGCATTCCTGGTACGCATACCGCCTTTTCCCCCAGCAGGTCTTCTTTGTGTCATAAAAATTCCTCGCTTTTATATTTGTGCGCTCTATAGTTTAATCTATAAGCGGACAAAATTCTAGTCAATTCTTCTTCCGTTTCGTTATTCAGTACAAAAGTATACAACTTTTCTATCTTAGATGAAACTATGAATTGCATGGCATACAGTGTAGATCCTGATATATCAGTGCCTGATTCCAGATTGCCACACTCTCTACATAGCATCCCGTGACGCTTAAGAGAAAAGGTTGTTAAATTTTCCTTTTTTCCACAGCTGCAACACTGAAATACGTTGGGATATTCGCCATCTATAACCCAGGTTCTTAAATCATAAATGTTCTTTAATAACCTGAGTGAAAACTTTCCTGATTCTAATGCCTTAAGACTTTGATATAAGAGAGCAAGCCGATGTCTCTCGTCAATACCCTCTACTGATAAAAAGTCTGCGACCTCAAGAAAATATGAGCCAAGACAAACCTTCTCGTAATCCAAAACCAAATCCCTGAAATAGTTGGAAATATTCGCTTTTGAAATATGATAAGAATTCCGACCTTCATATGCCTCAAAAGTACCGAAACAAAATGGTGAGCAAGCAGCAACCAGAGGGTTGTTTGGCCTTCTCGCACCCTTAGCAAAGGCTGTTACCCTGCCTGATTCCTTGGTAAGAATCACCAGTCTCTTATCAAATTCTCCCACATCAGAACTGGAAAGCACTAATCCAGTAAGGGTAACAAGTCCCATTGATTACAAGTCCTCTTTTTTGTATCCAAAATTCTTCAGCTCATAGTCGCTGTCACGCCAATCCTTTTTAACCTTAACAAAAAGCTTAAGATTAACCTTGGCATCTAATAATTTTTCTATTTCGTATCGGGAATTGGTACCAATCTTCTTAATCATGGCACCACCCTTTCCTATTATAATTCCCTTGTGAGAAGTCTTCTCGCAGATAATTGTTGCTTCGATATCCCACATAGCCTTCTTGCCAGGACGTTCTTTCATGGTATCAATGGCAATTGCGATACCATGTGGAACCTCATCATTAAGAGCATGAAGTGATTTCTCTCTGATAATCTCTGCTGTGATTTCTCTAAGAGTCTGATTTGTAACAGTCTCTTCGTCATAGAAGGCAGGACCTTCTGGAAGATGTTTAAATATAGTAGAAAGAAGATCGTCACATCCCTCTCCGTGAAGAGCAGAAACTGGAACTACCTCGATAAAATTGCATAAATCCTTGAACGCCTGGATTGTTTCTCCAACCTTTGCACCATCAGCCATGTCGATTTTGTTGATAACTAAGATAACTGGCGCATCAACTGTGGAAAGAAGCTCTGCAATCTTCTTATCTCCAGCTCCAACCTTTGTATCTGGCTCAATCAGCCAAAGAATAAGATCCACATCATTGATTGTACTCTTTGCTGCAGACATCATGTACTCACCAAGCTTGTTCTTAGCCTGATGCATACCTGGTGTGTCAAGAAATACAATCTGACCTACCTCTTCATCTGTGTAAACAGTCTGAATACGGTTTCTGGTTGTCTGTGGCTTGTTGCTGGTGATAGCAATCTTCTGACCTATGATATGGTTCATCAAAGTGCTCTTACCAACATTTGGACGACCTACAATTGTTACAAATCCCGATTTAAAATTACTCATACTCTTTCCTCTTAATACAAATTTTCAATAGAATCAAATAAATTACTATTTTGATTTATTACGTTCTCATTTCCTACGACGCATACGTGGTGCTGGGCTACGGCGGCATCGATTGGCGCTGCCAAAGCTCTGATATCTTCTACTGTAGCATCAAGAACTTCATTACGAACTTTCTGAAGATCCTCGTACTTCGTTCCCGACATATAACAGTTCAATCCTCTAAGTCCTCGCTGTGAAGGAGTGAGAGGTGTATCCATGCCGCTGACAGTTCCAATTATGTACTTGGTCATATCTCTGTCATCAGCATCGAAGTTTCTAAGGTAATCTCCTGTCTCCTCAAAGACCTTTAATGTCTCTGTAAGATTTGGATCACGATATGAAACAAATACCAAATCTCCCTGACGGCTGGAGTTCATGCTACATCCATATGCACCGCCCTGAACTCTGACCTTTATCCAAAAATAATCATAGCCAAGAATGGTATTTAATATCTTGAATGCTCCATTGTATTCATAGCCAGCTTTTCTAAAATCACCTGCCATTGCAACATATTGAATCTGAGAAGCATCCTTGAGCGCTTCTTTAACTTCATGCTCTTTGAACTGGAATCCGCCAAAATCATATCTTTCATCTGATAATAATGGCTTAATCTCAGCAACAAGTCTCTTGGCCTGACTGAGAACCTCAGTCTTTCCTGTAGAGGATACAATTAGTCTTGATTTAGAGAAAATATACTTAGTTAATAAATTTAATTTAGATATAACTTCATCTTTTCTACTATCAAAGTTCTCTTCTAAGTCAACAAGGAAGCGATAGAATGAAATTCCACTGCCTGCCTCTGAAATGGCAGCCTTCTTTGAGAATCCACATCTTGCTCTGGTAGCTGCAATCATGTTTCCACGAGAGCTGATATTTGATTCCATATGAGACTTTTCAGCTGTAATAAGTTCCTTTAAACGCTTCTCATCTGAGAAATCTGTATGAAGAAGCATCTCTAATGCTAAATCCTTTGCTGCATCAGCTTCATCATAAATAAACTTAGAACGAACTTCAAAAGTAACTTTACATTCGTCTGGCGAACCAAATACTTCATATATAGCAGTGTTTGTAGTGATTCCACCTGTGTGAAGATACATCTCATTAGTGAAATCTGTGTAGGTGAAATGCTCAGTGTCCAGCAAACCAATGAATCTCTCAAGCATAGATACATATGGAAGCCACTCAGCACTAACATCACTTATATCAAATACCATATTGAAGTAATGGATTCCATTGGTGCTAACCTTGTGATGAAGCAATGTGGTGCCATCCTCATCATGCACAGCTAAATCTATTGGACGAGCTTCTCTTCTAAGATCCAATCGAGAAAGCATTGGAATCTTTTCCAAGTCCTTCTTTGGAGAAGGTGTCTCCTGATATTCTTTAAGGTAAGCTGTGTGTTCAACTATCTGCTTTATCTCTTCACGAGAAAGCTTTGATTTTACCTCTGCTAAATGTTTCTTCAGTTCTTCATCATCGGCACCTGTAAGCCCCTGCTTAGGACGAAGTGTGACGATAGATTTGTGATTATTAGAAAGTAGGTAAACATCGGCAATATAATCAAAAAGCCCATTCTCAACTCTAGATTTAATTTTCTCCAATACTTCAACAGAATGGAGATGTAAGAAAGGCTGGTTCTTATCGTAAAGCCAGCTATCCAAAAGCTGAAGACCAATGATAAGACCCTTTGGAGCACTTCCAAAATCCAGCTCTCTTGCTCTAAACTGTTCTCCGTTAATTGAAGCAAATAGAGTCTTTTTATCGATACCCTTCTTTATTTCTTTCTCAAGAGTAGTATCGATAATTTCTACGAAACGATCCTTGTCTTCCTCATTAGCTCCTCTTGCTACAATACTAAAAAACATCTGTCGCTGAGAAGATTCAAATGAACACTCCACGTCCTCTGCGATATTGGCATCAATAAGAGCCTGGTAAAGTGGCGCACCCGGAGCAGAAACTAAAGCGTAATTTAATATATCAAATGCACGGTACATATTAGGGTCTAGAACATCGCCTATACATACATTGTATGAAAGGTAGGCGTTGTTTTCGATTTCCTGATCCTCTGCAATAGAATAATCAACAGTCTTCTCTACTGGCTTATCAAAAGGCTTCTGCATCTTAATCTCAGAATCTACCTCTAGATAATCATAGTAGCGGAGATATTTTGTATCTAAGTACTCTAAAAGGTCATCTATATCAACATTGCCGTAAATGTAAATATATGAATTGCTTGGGTGATAATACTTGCTATGGAAGGCAAGGAAATCCTCATAAGTAAGTGATGGAATTACCTTTGGATCGCCACCCGACTCAATAGCGTAAGTGGTATCTGGGAATAGTGAATTTAAAATCTGACGATTTAAAACATCATCTGGAGATGAGTATGCTCCCTTCATCTCATTGTATACAACACCATTGATGGTTAATTCGCTATTCTCATCCTCCATCTCATAGTGCCAGCCCTCCTGCTCAAATATCTCACGATACTTGTAGATATTTGGATGGAAAACCGCATCCATGTATACGTCAATAAGATTCATGTAATCATTGTCATTTGTACTGGCAATTGGGTATACAGTCTTATCAGGATATGTGATAGCATTAAGGAAAGTATTAAGACTTCCCTTTACCAACTCTACAAATGGGTCCTTAACAGGATATTTGTCTGAACCGCAAAGAACAGTGTGCTCTACAATATGCGCCACACCTGTGGAATCCTTTGGTGGTGTTCTAAATCCTACATAAAATACCTTGTTATCGTCATCATTTGAAATAAAACAAATTCTAGCCTTTGTCTTTTTGTGTTCAAATATAAAACCAAGGGAATCAAGTCCCTCAAGCTTTTCTTCCTTTAATAGTTCATATGCCTTGTTCAAAGCTACTTCTCCTTTATGTGAACGTCTAACTGATTAAAGCAGATTTCGACGCCTTCTTTATCAAATCTATTTTTAATTTCTTCTAAAACATCCCATTTTGTCTGCCAAAAGTATTCTGTCTCCACCCAAAATCTAAGTCCAATCTGAACTGAGCTGTCTGCCAGCTCCGCAACGAATACTTTTACTGGTTCATCAGTGATAAGGTGATCCTGCTTCTCAGCAATGGCCTTCATTATCTCCTTAGCCTTCTTAATATCTGAATCATAACTGATGCCGACTGTCTCATTAAACATACGACGAGTCATGGAAGTATTATTTGTGATAGATGATGACGAAAGCAAACCGTTTGGTACCTGGACTAAACGTCCATCAATCATCTTAAGAGTAGTGTAGATAATATTAATCTTCTCTACTGTACCTTCCTGACCTGTAGAATGCTCGATAATATAATCTCCCACTCTGAATGGGTGCATGAGAAGAATGAGAACTCCACCAGCAAAATTTGAAAGTGCCCCCTGCAAAGCAAGACCGATAGTAACACCAAGACCTGCCACTGCAGCGGAAATTGATGTAGTGGTAACACCAAACAATCCCAGTATGATAGTAATTAAAATAATATAGAAAATCCACTTAAGCACAGACTCCAAAAACGTCTCCACACCTGGATCCACGTCCTTAAGACTCATCGCTCGATGGAATACCTTTATAATTCCTTTGATTATTTGGGTACCTACAAAGAATACTACAATAGAAAGTACTACGCTCCAGCCAAAACTCCAGAATTTGGGAATCATTCCCTCTAGCTGTTGCTGTATAACACCTTTTTGAATGTCTTCTACTAATTCTTCCGCTGTAACTGTCTCTAATTCTGCTGCTAACACGTGCGATCCTCCCTCTCGTTACAATCCGTAATATTATAGCACAATCAAGCTAAAAAAACACCTAGTCACACTCTCAAGCCTCAGTATTGCCCGTCGCGAGATTGGCTCCTTGAGCAACACTGAGAGCTTGATAGCTACTAGGTGTTTCTTAATTATTCTATATACGGTGTATAAACAATCCACTTCTGAGCTTTGGCTCAAACCATGTGCTCTTTGGTGGCATGAGCAGCCCTGCATCAGCCACATCAAATAACTCCTGAATGCTGGTTGGATACATAGCAAATGCGATTTTGCAATCTGTGTTACAACGACGCTCCAGCTCTTCTAAGCCTCGAATCCCACCGACAAAATCTATTCTGTCATCAGTTTTTGGATCTGAAATTCCAAGTAGTGGCTCTAATACAAGATTTTGAAGAAGAGATACATCAAGTCCTTCAACAGGATCGTCTACTAGCAATTCTGGTTTCACCTGACATAAATACCAGGTTCCTTCCAAAAGCATACTCCACTGTCCCTTAGTCTGTGGGCGAATCGGCTTATCAGAGGTTTCCAAAACCTCTACCACCGAATCCAACTCCTCTAAAAGCTCCTCAGGTGCAAGTCCATTTAAATCCTTTACAACTCTGTTATAATCGTAAATTTTAAGTTCCTCATCTGGAAAGAGAACTGACAGGAAGAAATTAAAATCTTCCTTTCCTGTAAATCCTGGATTCTCATCTCTACGCTTTAATCCCACCTTAACTGCACTTGCAGCACGATGATGACCATCTGCAATATAAATGCTATCCATCTTATCAAAGGCTGTCGTAATAAGCGCCTTATCCATCATCTTATCGATAACCCAGCAGCGATGTCTGATTCCATCCTCTGCTGTAAAATCATATACTGGCTGACGGCTCTTGGTCTTGGCTACAACACCACTTATTGTATGATCCGCCTTATATGCCAAAAAGATTGGCCCTGTCTGAGCACTACAGGTATCCACATGTCTGATTCTGTCTTGCTCCTTTTCAGCTCTGGTATTCTCGTGCTTTTTGATGACAGATTTCTGATAGTCATCAATAGATGCACATGCCACGATTCCAGTCTGTGAGCGACCATCCATAGTAAGCTCATAAAGATAGAAGAACTCGCCATCATCCTGAATAAAGTGGCCTTCGTCTATCCACTGATTTAACATTTCTGCAGCCTTGTTATAAACAGCATCCGAGTACATATCTACATCCGGTGCAAATTGTGTCTCTGGTCTATCAATCGCAAGAAATGAACATGGCTGTTCCTTAACCTTCTCGTAGGCCTCCTGTCTGTTATAAACATCATAAGGAAGGGCTGCTATAACAGCAGCCTCCTCTTTGCTTGGACGTATGGCCTTAAATGGTACTATCAACGCCATTTTATTTAACCACCCTTACTTTTATTACTCCTTCTACCTTAGCAATTTCATCAACGACTGAGTCGCTAATCTTTGAGCCTAAATCAAGGAGTGTATATGCATAGTCTCCGCGGCTCTTGTTTGTCATATCATCTACGTTTACATTTTCATTACTAAGAATTGTAGTGAATGAAGCAATAAGACCTGCCTTGTTCTTGTGAAGAATAGCAACACGTGACTCAGCAGTACAAACACCCATATCACAATCTGGATAGTTTACAGAATGTGTAATATTACCATTCTCCATATAATCCATTACTTCCTTAACTGCCATGACTGCACAGTTATCCTCAGCCTCCTCAGTTGAAGCACCAAGATGTGGTGTACAGATAACCCCCTTCTTTCCTGCAACAGTTGGGTTTGCAAAATCTGTTACGTAATTGCGAACCTTTCCTGCCTCGATACCATCAAGTACAGCCTTCTCATCAACAAGAAGATCACGGGCAAAGTTAAGAATAACAACACCCTTCTTCATAATCTGAACTGCCTCTTTATTAATCATGCCCTTTGTAGCATCAAGAAGTGGAACATGAACTGTAATGAAATCGCACTCTCTATAGATGTCCTCAACGTTAGTAACGTGCTTTACATTTCTTGAAAGATTCCAAGCTGCATTTACGGAAATATATGGATCGTAGCCAAGCACTTCCATTCCAAGGCGATTAGCATCATTAGCTACCTTTACACCGATTGCTCCAAGTCCGATAACACCAAGCTTCTTTCCTGCAATCTCAGTACCTGCAAAAGCCTTCTTAGCCTTTTCAGCTGTCTTTCCAATGTTCTCGTCATCCTTGTTTTCAAGTACCCAGTTGATACCACCTACGATGTCACGGCTTGCAAGAAGCATTCCTGCAAAAACAAGCTCCTTAACACCATTTGCATTTGCACCTGGAGTGTTGAATACAACAATTCCTTCCTCAGCACATTTATCAAGTGGAATATTGTTTACACCGGCGCCGGCACGGGCAACGCATGAAAGCTTGTCACCAAGCTCGATGTCATGCATAGCTGCTGAACGTACAAGAACAGCATCTGCCTCACCGATTGTCTCTACCTTTTTATAATCTGTTGAGAAAAGCTCTAAGCCCTTGTCAGAAATTGGATTTAAGCAATTGAATGTATACATTACGCGTTCTCCTCCTCAAACTTCTTCATAAACTCAACTAACTTCTCAACACCCTCGATTGGCATTGCATTGTAGATAGAAGCTCTCATACCACCAACAGTTCTGTGTCCCTTAAGGTTTACAAAGCCAGCTTCTGTAGCTTCCTTTACAAACTTTGCATCAAGCTCCTCATTACCAGTAACAAAAGGAACATTCATAAGTGAACGGTCTTCCTTTCTTACAGTACCCTTGAATAGCTTTGAAGAATCAAGGTAATCATATAAAATCTTAGCCTTCTTTTCGTTAAGCTCCTTCATAGCTGAAAGTCCGCCATTCTTAAGGAGCCACTTGAACACCTTGCCACAGATGTAGATGTCGTAGCATGGAGGTGTGTTATAAAGGCTGTCGTTGTCTGCCTGTGTCTTGTACTTAAGCATTGTAGGTGTGCCTGGAAGAACATCATCACGGATAAGATCCTCACGGATGATTACAATAACCATACCTGCTGGTCCAACATTCTTCTGAACACCACCATAGATGATGCCATACTTTGTAACATCAACTGGCTCAGAAAGGAAGCATGAGCTAACGTCTGCTACCAAGTCCTTACCCTTTGTATTTGGTAGAGTTTTGAACTTTGTGCCATAGATTGTGTTGTTCTCACAAATATATACATAATCCATATCATCTGTGATAGGAAGGTCCGAACAATCTGGAATATAGCTGAAGGTCTCATCAGCTGAGGATGCAAGCTCTACAGCCTCGCCGTACATCTTTGCTTCCTGAAATGCCTTCTTAGCCCACTGACCTGTGATAATATATCCAGCCTTCTTATTCTTCATAAGGTTCATTGGAACTGCAGCAAACTGCTGGCTTGCTCCACCCTGAAGAAATAGAACCTTGTAGTTGTCTGGAATGTTCATAAGAGTTCTGATATCAGCTTCTGCTTCCTTGATAATCTGGTCAAAAACCTTAGAACGATGGCTCATCTCCATAACTGACATGCCACAGCCTCTATAATCAAGCATCTCCTCTGCTGCTTCCTTAAGAACCTCCTCTGGCAATACTGCTGGTCCTGCACTAAAATTGAAAACTCTACTCATTACACTAAATCTCCTTTCGTCGGCCTTCGGCCTCCTGATGTTCAAAATCTTCACTCCGTTCGATTTTAAACATCACTTTCCTTAAAAAACTCATTAATAGGTGCTCCCGGTGCTACCATTGGCCATACCTTCTCATCACTGTCGATGATACAGTCAATCAGCACTGGCTTATCGGATCGAAGTGCCTCCGATAATGCCCCCGAAAACTCCTCCTGAGTTGTTACTCGTACGCCTGTGCATCCCATAGCCTCTGCGAGCTTGACATAATCAACCCCATCGTCAAGTACAGTTGCTGAATAATGTTTGTTGTAGAACAAAGTCTGCCACTGTCTAACCATTCCAAGTACATGATTGTTTACAACAATTTCTATAATAGGCAACTTTTCTCTGCTTGCTGTTGCCAATTCGTTCATGTTCATTCTGAAGCAGCCATCACCTGCAATATTGATAACTGTCTTGTCAGGATTTCCTGTCTTAGCACCGATTGCTGCGCCAAGACCATATCCCATTGTTCCAAGACCACCTGATGTAAGAAGCTGATGTGGTTTCTTATATTTGTAGAACTGTGCTGCCCACATCTGATGCTGACCAACCTCTGTAGCAATAATCGCATCACCCTTTGTCTGGCGATAAGCCTCTGCCACAATATATGGACCAGATAAACCTTCCTTATGAATTGTAAGTGGATACTTCTCTGCAAGTTCCTTTGCATTCTTCATCCAAGAAGCATGCTCCTGTTGGTCAAGTATCTTATTTATTCTTGAAAGAGTCTCCTTAACATCTCCGATTATTGCATGGTCTGTCATGATATTTTTATTAATCTCAGCTGGATCTACATCAAACTGAAGAATCTTAGCCTTGCTAGCAAATTTCTCAGGATTTCCAAGTACTCTGTCTGAGAATCGTGTTCCGATGGCAATAAGCAAATCGCAATCAGAAACGCTAAGGTTCGAAGCCTTTGAACCATGCATACCAAGCATGCCCAGATATCTTTCATCTGTACCGTTGAATGCGCCCTTACCCATAAGTGTGTCACATACTGGAGCATCAACTAAATCTACAAACTTCTTTAAATCCTTTGATGCATTTGCAAGAACAGCGCCACCTCCTACAAAGATAACTGGCTTCTTTGACTTTTTGATAAGCTTAACAGCTTCTTTTAATGCATCCTCTGTGATATCCTTTTTAACCCTTCCCGCTGGAATAGGCTTCATAGGCATATACTCGTATTTATTTGTAAGAGCTGTAATATCCTTTGGAACATCGATAAGTACAGGGCCTGGACGTCCACTCTTTGCAATAAGGAATGCACGGCGGATTGTCTCTGCCAAATCACTGATATCCTTAACGATGAAATTGTGCTTTGTAATTGGCATGGTAATGCCTGCAATATCTATCTCCTGGAAAGAATCCTTACCAAGAAGAGGTAATGTAACATTGCATGTAAGTGCAACGATTGGAACTGAATCCATGTGAGCTGTTGCAATACCTGTTACAAGATTTGTTGCTCCAGGACCACTTGTTGCGAAGCACACACCAACCTTACCTGTTGCACGAGCATAACCATCTGCAGCATGTGCTGCCCCCTGCTCATGGCTTGTAAGCACGTGATGAATTTCATCGCTATGCTTATAAAGCTCATCATAAAGATTGAGGATTGCACCACCTGGATAACCAAATACGGTGTCAACTCCCTGCTCTTTTAAACATTCTATAATTATTTCTGAACCACTTAATAACATTATTAAACCTCCGGTGTCTGAAGAATTGCTCCGCGATTTCCTGAAGTAACCTGTGCAGCGTATCTTCTTAAATATCCTGTAGTAACACGAGGCTCGCGAGGCTGCCACTTAGCCTTACGTGCAGCAAGCTCTTCATCGCTAACCTTTAAAGTCATTGAATAGTTTGGAATATCAATTGCGATGATGTCGCCTTCCTCTACAAGTGCGATTGGTCCGCCTACAGCTGCCTCTGGCGAAACGTGTCCGATGGAAGCACCACGGCTTGCACCTGAGAAACGACCATCAGTAATAAGAGCAACTGATGAGCCAAGTCCCATACCTGCGATTGCAGAAGTAGGATTGAGCATCTCTCTCATACCAGGGCCACCCTTTGGTCCCTCGTAGCGAATAACTACAACATCACCTTCTACAATCTTTCCACCCTTGATTGCTGCGATTGCATCTTCTTCGCTGTCGAATACTCTTGCTGGGCCTTCGTGAACAAGCATCTCTGGAACGACTGCACTACGCTTGACAACTGAGCCATCTGGTGCAAGATTTCCCTTAAGGACTGCAAGTCCTCCAGTCTTTGTATATGGGTTGTCCACAGGTCTGATAACCTCTGGATTTCTATTTACTGCATTTTTAATATTCTCGCCAACAGTCTTGCCTGTAACTGTCATACAGTCTGTGTTGAGAAGTCCGATGTCTGCAAGCTCCTTCATGACAGCCCAAACACCGCCTGCCTCGTTAAGGTCTTCCATGTAAGTAGGACCTGCTGGTGCAAGATGGCAAAGGTTTGGAGTCTTTTCTGAAATAGGATTTGCAAACTCAATATCAAAGTCAAAGCCAATCTCATGAGCAATTGCTGGGAGATGAAGCATTGAATTTGTAGAACAGCCAAGTGCCATATCTACTGTAAGAGCGTTAAGTACAGCCTCCTTTGTCATAATCTGACGAGCTGTGATACCCTTGTTATACATGTCCATAACAGCCATACCAGCATGCTTTGCTAAGCGAATTCTCTCAGAATAAACTGCTGGGATTGTGCCATTTCCTCTAAGTCCCATGCCAAGAGCCTCTGTAAGGCAGTTCATAGAGTTTGCTGTGTACATACCTGAACAGCTTCCGCATGTAGGACAAACATTCTCAACGAAGTTCTCAACCTCTTCCTCTGACATATTGCCTGCTGCATGAGCACCAACTGCCTCAAACATAGAAGAAAGTGAGCGCTTCTGACCACCAACATGACCTGCAAGCATAGGACCACCTGAAACAAATACAGTTGGAAGGTCAAGACGAGCTGCTGCCATAAGAAGTCCTGGAACGTTTTTGTCACAGTTTGGCACCATAACAAGTGCGTCAAACTGATGAGCAAGTGCCATACATTCTGTAGAATCTGCAATCAAATCTCTTGTTACAAGGGAATATTTCATTCCGATGTGTCCCATTGCAATACCGTCACAAACAGCGATTGCCGGGAAAACTACTGGAACACCGCCTGCCTCGGCTACGCCAAGCTTTACAGCATCCACGATTTTATCAATATTCATATGTCCTGGTACTATCTCGTTGTACGAAGATACGATACCGACCATAGGCTTTTTCATTTCTTCCTGAGTAAATCCTAATGCATTAAATAAGGATCTTGCTGGTGCCTGCTGCATACCAGCTCTAGCATTGTCACTTCTCATTATTAAACTCCTCCAATTCTATAATCCGGTTGTCACGGTCTCAATCCTAAGATATTGCACCGCTCGACTAACACGTCTCGCTTTGCAACACTTAGAGATTGATACCTACAACCTCACTTAAAATCTATAAACGTTCTACGATTAAATCGCCCATCTCGACGGTGCCTACCTGCTTTACGGTGCTGCCGTCGCGGGGCATGATGTCGATGGTGCGGTAGCCGTCTTTTAGTACCAATTTTACGGCCTTTTCGATGGCATTGGCTTCAGCATCAAGATCAAAGCTGTAGCGAAGCATCATAGCTGCCGAAAGTATAGTAGCAATTGGATTTGCGATACCCTTTCCTGCAATGTCTGGTGCACTTCCGCCTGATGGCTCGTAAAGACCAAACTTTGTATCATTTAATGAAGCTGACGAAAGCATTCCGATGGAACCGGTAACCATAGAAGCTTCATCGCTCAAAATATCTCCGAACATGTTCTCAGTAAGGATTACATCAAACTGGCGAGGATTCTTCACAAGCTGCATTGCACAGTTATCAACCAGCATGTGCTCATACTCAACCTCTGGATAATCCTTGGCAACTTCTTCTACAATCTTTCTCCAAAGACGTGAAGAATCAAGAACGTTTGCCTTATCAACTGAAGTAACCTTCTTGCGGCGCTTCATAGCAATATCAAAACCTCGCTTTGCAATGCGTCGAATCTCACCTTCCGAATAAGTAAGACTGTCTCTTGCAACAAGCTGCCCGTCCTCCTCTACAGTGGAACGCTCTCCAAAGTAAAGACCTCCTGTAAGCTCACGCATAATCATCATATCGAAACCATCGCCGATGATGTCATCTCTAAGTGGGCAGGCCTCTTTTAATTCTTCATATAAATATGCTGGACGAAGATTTGCGAAAAGATTAAGACTTTTGCGAAGCTTTAATAGACCTGCTTCTGGACGCTTGTCTGCTGGTAGCTTGTACCATGGGCTGGTGGAAGTATTTCCTCCAATAGAACCCATAAGAACTGCATCACTAGAAAGGGCAGCCTTGATTGCATCATCTGTGAGAGGTTCACCACATGCATCAATCGAGCAACCACCCATAAGAATTTCAGTGTACTTAAATTCATGTCCATACTTTGCACCGATTGCATCGAGAACCTTTACCGCCTCAGTAACAATCTCTGGACCAATTCCGTCTCCTCTAATTACGCCTACATTGAAAGTCATGATAATATCCTTCCCTTATAAAAACCATTTTTAATAGTTTAATACAGTAAAGTGTGAAATTCAAGAACGAGAACCCCTTTTTTACATCTTTGACAAATTAGCCTAAATACTTCTAAAATATATCAGAAGTGTTAGTGAACTTTACCACACTAAAGTGCTAAATATAAAGGAAATAATATGAGTTCAAAAGACAAAGTACTAGAATTTCTTGAAAATAATAAAGATAGTTACACCTCAGGCGAGGCAATTGCCACTAGTCTTGGGCTTTCTCGCAATGCCATTTGGAAGTCTATCAATGAGCTTCGCAAGGCTGGATATGCTATAGACGCTGTTAGCAATAAAGGTTATAAGCTTGCTGATAACAACGATATTTTGTCTGCAGCTGGAATTATTTCTTATTTAGATGATTCACTTAAGGATTTTTATCAGAGTGGCGATGATTTGATTCGTATATACGATAACACTACATCTACAAACAGATTAGCAAAAGAGGCTGCCATTGCAGGTGCGGTGCACGGCACAGTTATCATAGCCAAAGAACAGTCCGCAGGTCGTGGCAGAAAGGACCACTCCTTCTATTCTCCTGATGGTGGTCTTTATATGAGCATCCTCTTAAAGCCTGAACATCTTTCTACTTTAGAACCTGATGCGATTACAACTTTGACAGGTAATGCTGTTTGTGATGCTATTGAGACCTTAGTAGGTGTACGTCCGAGAATCAAGCCAATCAATGATTTATTTATAGACGATAAGAAAATCTGCGGCATCCTCACAGAAGCTGGCACAGAATTTGAAACTGGCGATGTTCAATGGATTGTCGTAGGAATCGGCATCAATTTTGATTCAGATATTTCTGCCTTTCCTACAGACATCAAAAAAACTGCCACCAGCCTTTTTGCTCCTGGTAAGAATACCATCACAAAGAATCAGCTGGCAGCAGCGATAATGAACAAAATTGTCAACTATACTTAGTTGACAATTTTATAACCCTCTGGTCATATATCCTCATTACTAAATTTGACTTGTTTCTTTAAATCCCTTCCTATAGAATCCTCCATCTTCTGCACTTCCTTCTCAACATATCTATCAACAAAGCCTTCCTTAAAATACTCTTCGTCGGCTTCACTTTCTCGGTTGTCCTTATTCGTATTAAAATCTTCCTTTTCTTCCTGAAGACTTTCAGTCAATGTTTTTACTAGATTTTCCTCATCCTGAAGATCATGTTCTCTCTTCAAATGCTTGAACAATCTGCCATCATGCAATTCCTTGTCAGCTTTAAGCTGTTCTGTAAGTCGGTTATACTCTCGGTCTTTTGCTTTTCTTTCTTCAATATACTTGCTGAGGACATCTGCTCTTTCAAATTCGAATTCACCGACCCCATCGTAGTGACCTGATACATAGCTCTCAACTTCACTGTCAAACCATTGTTGGTCTTTATTTGAAACAGTCTGGCCATTAGCTATCTTGCCAAGAATTTCATCCATTCTGGATACATATTCCCTATAAGCTTCTGAATCCCTATTAAAACTAATCGCTTTAGACTTCTCAGTGCCTTCTTTCGAAAAAGAAACAGAGCATGCCTCCAGCTTTTTTTCTTCTCCAAGTACAGGCACACCATTATTTGAAACACCATCTTTTCTTGATGGTATCACAGTTTTATTTGTTAAATTGAGATTTGAAGCTTTTACATCCATTTTGAATCTCCATAAAACATCAATTTACCAGCTTCTTTTTTCAAGTCTCAAACGCTCATGCTCAATTTCATCCATCAACGCTTTTGCAGGAACAGTAGCTGTACTCTCGTCATACAGCAATTCTATAAGCTGATTTTGCTTTTCAATTAGGTTGTTTTTAATAAAACTGGTTGGTTCTAAGTTTTCCCTGAGTTGCTCTCTTCCAGCTTTAATGCTTGCATCCCACTCAGCTTTGTTCTTTTCATACTGTTGATTTAATTCGTCGATACGTTTTTCAGCCTCAATTCGAAACTTCTCTGTCTCCAATCGGATTTCTTCCATTCTGGCCTTAACCTTTTCTGTACGATAAATTACGTCAGGATATGCATCGGCAAATCGACGGTAAAAGATTGATCTATTACTAAGTAGCAAATGTACATCCTTGCTTATGGCCTCCGTATTATCAGCTTCACTGGATTCAACTCCAATTTTTACAAGCTTTAATACAAAATGAGAAACACTATAATCAGCTAGAATAATGGCAGAAAGACATCCAGCGATTATTTCTTTACTAAATAGACTTAGTTGTTCAAAGAAGCCATATAAAACCGGATTTACGATATGGATAATTGCAACTCCACCTAATCCAAAAAGAATCAGATTTCCAATCCACACTCGTCCATTTAGATTCATTGGCTTCTGGCTATAATCCCACCATCTGGCATGAAATCGCATTTCCATAAAGTAGCTGGCGAGATATTCAATCAAGCCACATACAATCAAAGATATTGCAAAGGTGGTTCCTATACCCTTCTCCACAGGGGTGAGCCCAGCTACTGTGAGTGTGATAAGCGCAGCTCCGGCACCATAAATTGGAAGCCATGGGCCAATGAGAAATCCTCGGTTTATAAATCGGCCAAACTGTCGATATTTCAAGGTTACCTCAATGCACCAGCCTACGAATGAAAATGTAAAGAATACCAATATCAAATTTATAAAGAATTCCATATGTTCCTCCAAAAGCACCATACCTTATAACAATTTTATTAGTATTACTTTCTCTTACCCGCTTTTACTGTCTGAGAGATTGCCTTTAAGGATTTCAAACCGCCCTTCTTGAAATCTGTGAGAGTCAATGCTCCTGCTGCTTCGAATATCGAGAATAGTTCTTCCACAAAATTATCCATCTCATCTTCTGTCATCTTTGCAATACTATCCTTTATCCATTTATCAGCCATAACAGCTGCCTTTGAAATATTTTCTACTGTAACAAGTGTCTTTCCTTCCACACACCATGTAGCAATATTGTGCTGTAAAACAGCAACTGCATTGCTTTTAACCACTATAGGCTCACATACTGGTGTCATAAGAAGCCCCACAATAGTTTCCTCAGGCACAATACTTATAATCTTTGGAAGTATATCCTTAATAGTTTTGCTGGATGCCACTTTATCCATAAATCCCGGGCCATCATTACTATAAACAGTAAGTATTCTTTGCTGAATGTCTTTATTACACTTAGCAGCAGCAAAAACTGAAAGATGTCCACCTTTGGAATGTCCACCAACACGAAGTAATCTATCATTGTCTTTCGCTATACGATTAATGTATTCTACAGCCTCCTTCTCAGCCTCTGTTTCCTTGATTGCCAGCATGAAATCTTCCTTCCAGCCTACTACCGTATCGTCTGTACCTCTAAAACAGATATAGCTTGTGCCATCAGGAAGCAAAAATTCCATAGCTGCGAACTGAAGAGTACGGGAGGTATCAATCAGGTTAACATAATTTCTAATTCTCACATCTTTATAGCGACTCGTTTGAGAAATTGCTTTTAATGTAATTGGAGAATCCTTGAGAATTGAGCCATCTCGAAAGCTATCCTCATCATAAATCTTCTCAAAATAGATATCGCTTACTTCTTTTATACTCAAAACTTTTGGAGCATCACCATCAAAAATACCATCCATATCAACATAAGAAACACAGGATAGTACAAGATTATCTACTACATTGAAACCATCCTGCCAGAACTCCAAATCACCACGCCAATTTATATAATCCTTTATTGTCCCCATAGTTAATCCTCCAATTTAGAACTGAAAATAGCCCTGAGATTTTCTCAGGGCCTGATATTATTCCTCTTCTTCAAAATCAAATTCTTTGAATAGATACTTTCTACAGAATAACAATAATGCTATAGCCATGACTCTGATAAGCATACTTAGAGACTCTTCATGACCTGCAACTATTCCTCTTGCTATTGCAAATATCAATACTTCGATGATTGTATTCATAGAGTGCTTAACAAGCATTCTTACAAACTCTATTACAATAATAACGCTGAAAGCAGATACCAAAAGTGTTTCCATATAAGCCAATGCTTCTGTATCCGGTGAAGTAAATGCAAAGGCATCAATAATCAGACGATAGCCGCCGTATACTATTCCAACCAGAAGTATCGCTGCCACCAGCTTTTCAAGAATATTCGGCAGCTTAATAATGGTTCGATTAAATTTCTTTTTCTTTTCTTCCATACTGTCCGTCCCTCTATTAATAATCTAATATATACGAACTCTTGGAAAGAATTATACACAACTTATATGAAAAATCTGCAAAGTATCCTACGGGATACTTGTTCTACATACCAATTGCAATAGTATGCATGACATCACCAGAAATTTTAACCTCAGAATCAGCAAATAATCCTGTCACAAATGACTTTAATAACTGATAGTATAAATCCCCATCAAGGCCTGCTTCCTCAAAGTAGCTGGAATGAAGATCCATTGTTCTTATGATTTCACAGCTTCCATCAGCGTACTGATTCACCATAGAGGCTCTATCGCAAGGCATACCATCTAGCAAGATTTCCTGTAGTCTAGCACATGCTTCCTCTGTGCTTTTTACACCTTCAATTTTCATGGATTCGCCTGCGGATTTAACAGTAGCTTTTATCTTTTCCAATCTGTCACTGTTCTCTTTTGCAATAGCTGATACAATACATGCAAATCTCTTTTCTGCTCCATCCACCATACCAAACAAGGATGCATGGATATTACTTAAATCTACAACCTCTTCTATTGGCGGAAACTCTTGGATAACATAATTATCCACGTTTGCATTCCAACCCTCGGCCTTGGATAATTCAGCAAGAGCATTAATAACCTGTTGCATGGTTATGATTCTGCTGTACATAAGTGAATGAATTGGTCCTAAAAATGCGCTCATCTTCTATCCTCCTAGCCAATTAAAGTCTTGATGTCATCTTCTACAGTTGTAATTCCAGCAATGCCAAAGTTCTCAACCAAAACATTGGCAACATTTGGTGAAAGAAAGGCTGGAAGTGTTGGTCCAAGGTGAATATTCTTTACGCCAAGGTAAAGAAGTGCTAAAAGGACAATTACTGCCTTTTGCTCATACCAAGAAATGTTGTAAACAATTGGAAGATCATTTACATCATCAAGCTCGAATACTTCCTTAAGCTTAAGAGCAATAAGTGCAAGTGAATAAGAATCATTACACTGACCTGCATCTAGTACTCTTGGAATTCCTCCTATATCTCCTAAGTCAAGCTTGTTGTACTTGTACTTAGCACAACCTGCTGTAAGAATTACCGTATCCTTTGGAAGCGCCTGCGCAAATTCTGAATAGTAGCTTCTGCTCTTCGAACGTCCATCGCAGCCTGCCATAACTACAAACTTCTTAATAGCACCACTCTTTACAGCATCAACCACTGTATCAGCAAGAGCAAATACCTGCTCATGTGCGAATCCACCTGTAATGGTACCTGTCTCAATTTCAGTTGGAGCATCACACTTTTTAGCCATTTCAATTATTTCTGAGAAATCCTTAGTCTGGCCATACTCACTGTCAATATGCTTACAACCTGGATATCCACATGCTCCAGTTGTAAACATTCTGTCCTTATAAGAATCAGCAGGTGGCACGATACAGTTTGTTGTCATAAGAATTGGACCGTTGAAGCTTGCAAATTCTTCCTTCTGCTTCCACCATGCATTACCATAATTGCCTGCAAAATTATCGTACTTCTTGAAAAATGGATAATAATGAGCAGGAAGCATCTCTGAGTGAGTATAAACATCTACTCCCGTTCCCTTCGTCTGCTCTAAAAGCATCTCCAAATCCTTAAGATCGTGACCTGAAATAAGAATACCTGGATTATTTCTTACTCCAATATTTACCTGTGTGATTTCTGGATTTCCATAGGCAGCTGTGTTTGCTTCATCAAGAAGTGCCATTCCTGCCACACCGTATTTGCCAGCTTCTAAAGTAAGCGCAACCAAATCATCTACTGAAAGACTATCATCAAGTGTATCTGCAAGGGCCTTCTGCAAAAATGCATCAACCTCTTCATTATCTCTAATAAGTGCATTCGCATGCTTTGAATAAGCTGCAAGTCCCTTGAGACCATAAGTAATAAGCTCTCTAAGTGAACGAATATCCTCATTTTCTGTAGAAAGAATACCTACAGTCTTAGCCTTTGCATCAAATTCATCTTCTGTGCCTGTCCAAAGCGCAGCCTCTGGAAGATTAGCTTTTACATCCTCGCTAAGCTCACCTAACAACTGCTCCTTAACAAAAATAGTCTCTCTGATTTTTTCTGAAATCGCATAATAATCAAAATTTGCGTTTGTAATAGTAGTAAAAAGATTTACTGATACAAGGTGATTGATATTTTCTGATACTTCCTTGCCATCATTGCGAAGTGCAGTTGTTACAGCAGAAAGTCCCTTAGTAACATACACTAATAAATCCTGAAGATTAGCAACCTCTGGCTTCTTTCCACAAACTCCAGACATAGTACAACCGCTACATCCAGCTGTTTCCTGACATTGATAACAAAACATTTTATTTTCCATTGTTTGACTCCTTTGAAACTTGTTTTCGTTCATGGACAGCACTTTAAACCATAATTCAATCACAAATAGTTGCAAATGCAACTCTTCCCATCGTATTATTTAGGTAGTATATGGATAGGCAGGTGAACGCTATGAATAATGAAATTAGTTATAACGATGTTGAGCTTTTTGAAAATATTAAAGGAGCTGATTTAGACAAACTGTTAGTCTGCATCAGATCTTTCAAAAAAGAGTTCAAAAAGGGACAGACCATATATATGGAAACAGACCATATTCCTTATGTAGGTATCGTTCTATATGGAAGTGTTCATATGATAAAGAATGATATTTGGGGTAATAACACTCTATTTACCTTCTTTGGTCCGGGCGAATTGTTTGGAGAAAGCTTTGCTGTTCAGAAAGATGTTTCTTCATCGGTGATATTTAAAGCTGCTGAGAATACCAAGGTATTGTTTCTTGCAGCCTCTAACATAATTCACTCATGCCCTAATGCCTGCGGATTTCATGCTCAGATTGCTACAAATCTGTTTCACCTATTGGGAACAAAAAATCAGAAGTTCCTTAATAAGATAGAAGTTCTCTCAAAAGGAAGCATTCGTGAAAAGCTTTTAGCTTATATTTCACAGCTGTCACAGGAGCAGAATTCTAAATATGTTAACTCTCCTCTTTCAAGAGTGGCTCTTGCAGAATATTTATCCGTAAATCGCAGTGCAATGATACGAGAGCTCTCAAAAATGAGGGATGATGGAATTATAGATTTTGATAAGGATACGTTTATTGTAAAGGAAGGAAATCATGGAAAAGAGAATTGATAAAGCCGAGAATGTAGGAATGGGAATAGGTTCAAATGTGAAGGCTGCTCCATTAAAGAGACAGGATGGAGCTGATGAACAGTATCTTGCTCTCAAGCAAATAGAGAATCATCCACTTAACATATTTGCCCTTGAAAATGAAGCTATTTCGAAAGCTCTTAAGGAACTCAGAGCTGCTATGGAAAGCCGTGAGAATCTAATTAAAGCTTTGGACAAGGCTAGAGAATTATCTATCCACTATGCTGAAAAAGGAGATTTACTCTATCCTCTTCTCAAGCTTAAATATCATTTTGTAGGTCCTACTGATATTATGTGGACTGTGGACGATGAAATTCGTGATGAAATGAAAGCACTGTCTAACAGTGCAAAAGATTTCCCATCACTTTTAGAAGACAGCACTTGGAACGAAAGACTTGATGTGGTTATCACAAAAGCTGAAGACATGCTCTACAAAGAGGAAAATATCATCTTCCCTCTTTGCGCAAAGAACTTTTCTGAAGAAGAATGGGCTGATATCGCCAGAGATTTTGATGACTACAAGCCTTGTCTCATTGGAAAGCGTCCACTATGGGAGAAAGCTACCCCAAAGAAAAACGTTAAGGATTTGTCTCAGACTGGAGACATGATTGTTCTCCCATCAGGTCAACTTACTCCATATCAATTAGATGCTATGCTTAACACCATTCCAATTGAGCTTACATTTGTTGATGAAAATGATGTAAATAGATACTTTAATGATGGCGACGACATGAAACTTTTCAAGCGCCCTCTTACAGCTCTTGATAGAGAGGTTTATACCTGTCATCCTCCTAAGTTTGAACCTATGGTTCGCTCTATAATTGCTGATTTCAAGGCTGGCAATAGAGACTGCATTGATATCTGGAGCAGCCGTGATAACCAGCCTGTATTAATAAAATATATGGCTGTTCGCGACAAAAAACACAATTATGTGGGCACTCTGGAATGTGTCCAACCTATGGGCTTTGCCGAGAAACATTTTAGTCACTAATCAATTGTTTTGCTTTACTGAGAGCCTCCTTTGGGTCACAGACGTAGTCTGGCTCAATTGGCTCTCCTTTTTTGCTTTGATCTATTCTATGCCAATTTTTATAAGAGATTGTCAGGCCCAGCTTAGAATTTGGCAAAGAAAATCTCAGAATATCTCCGTAGGCATCTGGAAGATTTCCAGATGCCTCACCAATAACAGTTCCTAGATGATTGTCCGAAATCAGCATTGTAAAATCCATGGCAGCACTATAGGTATAAACGTCTGTGAGCACATATATATTTCCCGAAAAGGCATTTTCCTTTTTCTGAATATCTACATGGTAAGGTTCATTATGGATGAGAAAATTCCCGTATCTCACATCACTACTCCAGCCGTCATAACCATCTATATCTAGATACTGTAAAAATGCATCTGCTACATAGGAATTACCACCCCCGTTACCACGTAAATCAACAATTATATTTCCAATTTCCTTCTTATTAACCTGATTAAAGAAGTTCTCTAGAGTGCTCTCATAATAATCATTGTAGTTACATTCTTCCAAGGTAAAAACAGCAGTATTAGAACTCTCATCTATTTTATAGCCGACCCACTCATCATCCTCTTCTTCAGCACCCTTCACCTGTTCATATGGCACAAATGAATAATGGTAATCCTTTTTACCATCTTCTGTATCGTAGGTAAATCGTACTCCATCAGAGGTGTCCACACCTACCCATTCAAGACATGATTCGTTTTCTATAAAATAATCAACGCATGCTCTGGCATACTCTTCACGTTCGTACTGAAAGATTTCTAAATAATCATCTACAATCTTCTCTGTTGGAATACCATTTATTTCTGCTGGCAGTCCAAGCTCATTCAACTGTGTGAAATCATCAATGTAATATTCATCCTCATCCATGTAAGAAATTCTTGAATGTCCATCATACAGCTGATGCATTATTCTACCTATGATTCTCCATTCATCAATAACATTGTAAGTATCCACAAAATCATCAATGACCTGCTGTCTCTCGGATTCATAAGCTTCTTCTACTGCAGCAACATTCTTGTTATTATTCTCCAGCCATGCTGGATGCCTTTCTCTAAGCTTTCCGATGGTGTAATCAATATCTTCAAGCACCTGTTTTTCAGTAAGTTCAGATTCCACTGGCAATGAAGCAATAAAATTCTCTGCAGTTCCACGATATGGATTGATGAAAAGTTGATAGCCTAAAAATACTACCAGCACTAGTATCACTATTACGATTATCAACTTAAGCAATCTTTTTAAAATAGTTTTTTTCTTCATAATACTTAATCCCACTTATTTCCTTCAGTTAATGGGATTATAGCTAATAGAGTTCTTTTAATCAACGAATTTTTAAATTTGACGATATATCTTCGGTTCTTTGCGATACAAACTGTATCCCAGTCTCTCAATTGTTTGCAAATCCTCCTCGATAGATATCCCCTTCACAGTAAGCATGTTTCCAGTAATTGTCGCATTACTGCCGCCCTTGAAACATGCTATACCAGTATCATCCAGATAATCTCTTCCTGCTGCAAACCTGATGGAAGCTTTAGGAAGAATATATTTAAAGATAGCAATGATGCGACGAACCTCATCTTTACTTAGTCGATCCCTGTCCTCCATAGGTGTGCCCTTTATAGGCTTTAACATGTTGATAGGTACAGAGTCAGGCTGAATCTCCACAAGCGCGAAAGCCATATCAATTCGGTCACTCCAAGTCTCGCCTATTCCAAAGATGCCGCCACTACATAATTCAAGTCCTACTTCATGTACCAGCTTCATATATTCAATTTTTTCATCAGTTGTATGCGTGCTACATACTTTCTTGAAATATTCTGGGCTGGTCTCAATATTGTTGTGAACACGCTGAACACCAGCTGCCTTTAAAGCCAGCAAATCTTCTTTATCAATTAATCCTAATGAAATGCAAGGCGCCATATCAGTTTCTGCTACTATTCTTTTTACATTTTCACATATCTGTGCCACCTCTGATTTGTTCAATCTTCTGCCTGAGGATACCTGACAATAATGAGCAATCCCCTTTCCTGAATGAGCCTTTGCATCAGCTGCAACATAGTCTGCATCTCGTACTTCAAATGTATCAATATCAGCTTTTGAGCAGCTGGACTGAGCACAGAATTTACAGTTTTCTGAACATCTGCCACCTTTTACACTCATTATGGCGCACATATCAAATACATCACCATTAAAGTGTCTTCTCAATTCATCAGCACCGCTGCATAGCTCCTCCAATGGAGCCTCCACAAGTTCAAGCGCCTCTTCCCTTGTGATACTTCCCCCTTCAATAATTCTTTGTGTCAATTCTTTAATATCCATAGTTAGTCTCCCTTCACATGAACTCAATCTATGTAAATGATAATTATAAAAAAATAATTGTCAACCATTATCCAATTACAGGTTGACAATTAACAATCACTCAATTATTATCATTATTGTTATTTCAATAAACTACTTAGGGGGACTAAATTATGGATAACACAAGCATTAATACAAACACAAAGCAGCTACTGCCTACAAAACGTCTGGTTTTGTGCAGCTTATTCGCAGCTATTCTTTGCATATCTGCATACCTTAGCATTCCAACTCCATTACCTATGGCACCAAAGATTACAATGATGAACTTTATGGTGTTCCTTATCGCACTTCTGTTTCCAGTAGGTGAATCATTTTTAATCAGCCTAGTATGGTTCCTTCTTGGCGTTGTAGGTTTACCAGTTTTCATTGGCGGCGGCAGTGGTATTGGATATTTGATTGCACCATACGGAGCTTACACTTGGGCTTTCCCAATTGTCATGGTGGTTCTTCCACTTATCCGTGGAAAAAAATATAGCCGAATCTGGTACACAGTGTGTGCAATCATCGGCGTTTTGATTATTGATATTATTGGAATGTTCTGGCTCAAAGCTACTATGAGCTATGATTTAAAAACAGCATTCCTCACAGGCTTTGTTCCATTCATACCTCTTGATCTTGTAAAGGCTGTAGTGGTAGCTCAGATTATTCCAGCATTCAGAAGGCTTTTCTAAGCCTTCTTTTTTTGTCCTTTTCTTTTTAATAATTTCTTCATAGGTTCGAGCTATAATATCCTCTAATCGTGAGGTTTTAAATATGATTTGGATTTTAATGTTTCTTGGAGCATTTATTGCAGCCATAGCAGGAATAATATTTCTCGTTTCCTGCACAACAAAATTTAGTTTTATAAAAAATAAGATAGTCGCCTTTCTTGTAATTGCACTGTTATTCTGCTTCTTCTATTTCACCATGGAGTGGATAAATGCGCTAACAATAGTAATATATGTCACATTATTTTTCCTTGTATCTGAAGGGATTGGAAAAATAATTCAGAAGAAATGGTCGTGCAAAACAAAGTTCTATTGGCAGGGATGGCTTGCGCTTATATGCTCTGTTCTTTATTTAGGAACAGGCTATTATCTCTGCGTAACGGTAGCTGAAAAAGATTATAAATTAAGCAGTGATAAAGATATTGGCAGCCTTAGAGTTGCCATGATTGCTGACTCTCATCTGAGTACTACTTTTGATGGAGATGGATTTGCAAAGCATCTGAAAACAATAGAATCCCAAAATCCAGACATCTTATTAATAGCTGGTGATTTTGTGGATGATGGAAGTAAGAATATTGATTTAGAAAAAGCATGTGAAGCTCTAGGTAAAACCAACTTCAAATATGGCGTATGGTACGTTTATGGAAATCACGATGAGGGCTACTTTAACCACAGAGATTTTACCGCTCAGGATTTAGAAAATAATCTTCTAAAAAATGGGGTAAATATACTCTCCGACGAAAGCACCCTCATAGATAACAGATTTTATGTAGTTGGTCGTCTGGACAAAGGTGTAAGCCCAGATAGAAAGACTATCGATACATTGATTTCTGGTCTCGATACCAGCAAGTACATAATCGTTATGGATCATGAACCAGCCGACTATGATGCTGAAGCGGCAGCCAACGTTGACCTTGTTGTTTCAGGTCATACACATGGCGGACAAATGATTCCTATTCGTCACATAGGTGTCCTTGTTGGTGCCAATGACGCAACCTACGGCTATGAACGTAGCGATAATACAGATTTCATAGTGACCTCAGGTATATCTGACTGGGCTTTGAAATTCAAAACTGGTACCCGCTCGGAGTACGTCATTATTGATCTACTGTTCGACCAGATGGATTAACTTCGCCGGAAAGAATAGGGCCAATGGCAGTAAAGCCCTTTTCTCCAACATTACCCACCTGTAGAATTGCATCAGCTTCTAAATCCTTAGAAAGCAATTCTGGAATCTGAAGTGGTGCAGAGCTAGCTATAAGAACAACTACACCTCCACATTTTTCTTTTGCTATTTTAATAGTGTCTTTTTCGTTTTCAGAAAGCGCAAGATAGTGAGGTGTTCCATCCTCATAACCATCATACTTTTTATCAGAACCTTCCTGTCCGCTTCTTGTAAGTACTACAACAGCAGTTGAATTCTTTGCATCATCAAGACCTTTATAAACATCCTTGGAATATTCATAAATTTTGCTATCTCCACCCATCAGGCTGTTAGATGCACCGGCTGTCTTTGTTCCTGCAGCCTCCTTAAGTCCATCAGGATCACCAGCTTTTTTCATAAGCTTTATCGTGGAATCGTTGATGGTAAAATAATCCTTTAATCCTGCCTCTGGTGTCACTGGATCAATTACCCATTTTGCAGAACCAGCTGCTGCCATCTGACCATATACTGGCTGTAAAAATCCATATCCAAAGGGTGTTATAGTAGAACCCTTTTTTAATGGAAGAATTCCATTATTCTTAAGTAATACAGTTCCTTCTTCTTGTACCTGATTTGCAAGCTTGTAAGACTCTTCTACAAGATTTTTATCATCCTTAAGCATCTCATAATAGTTTGCATCCAAATCAGAGTTTTCTGCATTATTAACAATCTTTTGCTTTCCATTGCCTAAATAATCATTTAGAAAATCTGAAAACTGAGCTGAAGCAGCCGGGATTAATAATCCAACAATTAAGCAAAGTATAATTAATGGAATCATTATTAATCTATATGCTCTATTACTCATTTTTAATTTAGTAGTATTAACATTATTACCCATACTATTCTGTAACCCCTTTCAATACCTTATCTTCCTTTGTCTCAGGAAGTATTATAAATTTCATGGCTGTAAAGCTTATTGCAACCTGAACTCCTAAATTTATTATATTCGCACCAAATGGTAACAATGCGCTTGGAACACTAAGCTTCGCTAATACCATTTGCGTTTTTCCTGGCAGTGCTGTTGAAACAATCACAATCACTATAACCATTATTATGTATTTAGGAATAGATTTTGAAAATTCCGAATTACTTTTAAAAGTAACCTTTCTTTGAACAATATAATTAACTATCTGTCCAACTGTTGTAGCAACTAAAAAGCTTATAAATCCTGATAACATCAAAGATTCCTTAGAAGTATAATCAAAAATCCACCATTTAAATGGTGTCTCCTCCAAGCTTTTAAAAAGAAAAGTTGTTGCTATCCACATAGTAACAAAGTTAGCAAATGTGGCAACATTAGCAAAAATATTAAACTTAATAAACTGCCAAGTACCAGGATGTGATTCAATCCAGTTTTTAATGACAATCACCTCCTATCAGCTCAAAGGAAATAAAGTCAATTGTTCCTTCACCTACAAACTTAAAATATAAAGGCTTGTCCCCTTCTACACCTTTTAGTTCTGTTGTAAAACAGCAAATATCCTTTTCTCTCTTATCAAATTCAATAAGACCTATCTGATAAAAGAAATCCTCATCAGTTGCTATAATCAAGTGACCATTTGCAACGCCACCTATATTTACAGCAATAGACCTAGTATCTACAAAATCAAAATATTTAAATCCGGCAACTGCTCCATCCTTCATATTTTTAATGTACTGTCCTACCCCTTTTTCATATTCTCCTGTGTTTTTTACAAAATATGGATGATTTTTAAAAGCATGCTTTGGAAAAGATATATCATATCTTCCCGTTCCTTCGTTACTCCATAAATTGCAGGCAATGCGTGCATCGTATTTTCCTATACCACGTAAAGGCTTGCCATTTAATCCACAGCTAGTTATTTCAGCCTGTAATAGCTTTCCATCAGATGAAATCTTTAGCTTTTCAGCACAGGCCTGTCTTGCATATGAATTTCTATTGGTTTGTCTATGATAGAAGATATACCAGTCATCTTCTATTTTAAGTAGTCCACCATGGGTATTTCCAAGATAATTTCTGGCATGATTTTCATACTTAATATCATCAATACCTATATCACCGATATCTACAAGCACACCGCCGTATTTAAAAGTTCCATCAGGCTTGTCACTTGTGGCATAGCACAAATCATGGTTGTTTTCAGATGAATAAACAAAATAATATGTTCCATTAATCTTTCTAATAGAACTTGCCTCAAAGAATCTATGGCCTTTATATTCATCTGGATATCCTTCCAATGGAAAGATTAACTTAGGTCCAGATTTAATAGTCACCATGTCCTGCTCAAGCTCAAGCACAATCCCACCAGGATTTGTAAGATTATGAAATCTGGATGCAATGGCAGGAACCTTCGTAGCAAAGCCAGAATACAGCCACACTCTACCATCATCATCTACAAGAATTGCAGGATCAAATGGAAGCGGCTCACCGCTCTTTGAACCCCATGTATGTCCATCTGCAAATTTTACATGACCATAAAACTTAAACTTCCCAGCTGGTGTATCACATACTGCTACTCCCATCTGACCGAGGAAGTCATAGGCATAATATAGGTAATATCTGCCATCTACTCCTTGGCAAATATCTGGAGCAAATAAACATCTAAGTCCAGTGAAATTAGAAGGATCGTCCTTCCTTTTGAAAATTACACCTTCATATCTCCAATCTGTCAGATCGTTCACTGGTGCTGACCAACATACATAATCTTCTACACAAAAGAATGGTGCTCCAAATTTATCATGAGAGCCATAAATATATACCCTATCCCCAAACACATGTGGTTCTGCATCTGGCACATATTCATAGTCTGGCAAATATGGATTTAACCCTTGCTTTTCCATTTGTATTCTCCTTTGCAGTTTCTTTATGTTCCCATTATATATAATTATTTTCATATTCTGTGCCTGTTTCATATTCTGCATTCTCTATTTCACATATTGCAAAAGGCCATGGCATTATACCATGACCTCCACTTAAGATTTTGTTATTTCATAAAGCAGTTATCTACCTGCACCTTGTCTCCATTTTGTACAAAATGTAAGAACTGCATGTGATTATCAGCTTCCTTTGTTCCATCCTCATTTGTTGTTACAGTCCAGAAATGAATAGCTGCCCAATCCTCAGATACCAGGATATTGTTTATACGAACTCTGCTGGTATTTCCAATCTCATCCTTAACAATATCCTTGTACTCATCAAGCGAAACATCTTCACCCTTATAGTTTAGTGATGCATTTTCAGCATAGAATTCATCAGTCCACTTGTCCCATGCCGCATAGCCTGAGTTATAGTTTTCAAAATCATTAAGAATAGCTGCCTTCATCTGCTTTCCAAGCTCAGTGTCAATTGTTGTAGGATATACTACTGGATACTTCTCCTCTAAATTATCTGTATCCTTTAACTTAGTATTGCAAAGCTCATCCATAAATTTCTTCTGAGCCTTCTGTTCCTCTTCTGTCTGGAAGTGCATGGTTCCATCATAGCTTTCGTTCTTTACACCGCCCCAGCCTTCATCAACTTTGGCACCAAGCTCGCCGTAATCACCAAACTTTGCAAACTCCATTGTTGTTCCTGGGTGCTTTTCGCCTGTTGCTCTATCAATATTTACAATATCATATTGAATAGCCATCCAATCATCTACAAGTACCATGTTTTTGAAGGTACCCATCTGAATATCTAATTTCTTTAATGACATATCCATTGCTGTCTGATATTCATCAAGTGTAAGCTTAACACCATTTACATTGTAGATAGAATCATCATGATACAATACTTCGCCCCAATGCTCCCACGCATCGTAGCCCATGTTCCATCTGTTAAAGCCATTTAACATTCTGTTTTGAATCTTCTTTGAAAGCTCACTGTTTGCAGGTGTCTGATACTCAATAGGGAATGTTTTTAACAATTCATCTGTTGAAACATTATACTGAGGATCAAGTTCAATTACATAGTTTGGCGAATTAGGATCTGTCTTATCGGATACTGCATTAGCTTTTGTAGCTGCTGTCTCAGCTACAGCGGCTGCTTTCTGTGTAGGTGATGTAGCTGCAAGATTTCCACATCCTGTGGCTGCCATTGATACTGCAAGTATAGTTGATAATACTGCTGCTCTTTTTTTCATAGTGATACCTCTTCTTTCTAACCTAAATATTTGGTTACTGTTAATACGACAGGTGCATATTTTTTTCTAGCCTTTGTTACTAGATGATTATATAGGGGATATGATAAAGCGATATTGACTGCTCCTATGCAAAAAATAATTATTCCTGCTAAAAAGGAACCAGATAACCGGGTTAAAAAATTATATCCAGTAAACAATAAAAGTCCTCCAAATATACCTTGCGCTACCGCCATAGCTGTCGCCCGTCTTCTAATATTTTCATCTAGCTTTACCACTAAAGAAAATAATTCATTATCTGTAGCTGGCCTCACATATTTTGTAGCTTCCTTGTAGTAAAATTCCAATTGATGAATCCTACTTTTTTGTTCTTCTGTCAATAATTTTTCTTCCATAAAAAAACTCCTATTCAATCCCTGTCCTTTTCGATTACAGGGATATGATATAGGAGTTTTATTAGTGAAATATTAGAGTTTTGTTAGGGAATTGTTAGGATTTACATTTAGGAAGAGAAACTATAAATGTAGATCCTTCACCTAATTTGCTTGTAACTTCAATGTTTCCATTTAATAGATTAACAATCTGCCTTACCATAGCAAGGCCAAGTCCATTTCCTTTTGTCTTGTGAGATGTATCTGCCTGATAGAACTTATCAAATATATGCCTCATGGTATTTTCATCCATGCCGCAGCCATTATCTGTTATTGTAAGACTGGCAAATCTCTCCTCTTCATTTAATCTAATAGCAATATTTCCACTATCAGGTGTAAATTTAATTGCATTTGATAAAATATTATTAATTACAATTTTTAAAAGTCCTAAGTCACTTTCAATATATAATTCATCAGGGATTTCCAACTGTAAATCAATATTTTTTTCATCTAGAACTGTTTCCCGTGCAAGTATGCACTGAATCAATTCTTCGCAATAATTAAATCTTTCAATATTGGTTTTTATCTGGTTATTGTCGAGCTTGCTTATCTGAAGAATATTAGTAATTAGCTCCGATAGATCAGCCACAGTATTCTTTATCTTTTCTAAATATTCCTGCTTTTCCTTTGCAGACAAATTATCTTTCACAAGTAATGTTGAATAATTAGATATAATGGCTATAGGTGTTTTAAGCTCATGGGAAATATTAGATATGAAGCTGCTCTTTAGCATTTCTGTAGAATCAAGCTCTCTAACCATGGTGTTGAAATCTTGATATAGAGCATCAATTTCGTCAATCCTTCCATCTCTTCTATGTGGAGGAAGTTGAATTTTGTAATTACCAGCTGCCACCTCTCCTGCAGCATGTGCAAGATTTAACAGTGGTTTTGTATATTTTATATAATGAACATAGCTACTAAGGGCAGATATGCATACTGCCGCCACAACAATCAGCGTTAATATAGAGCCTACCAAAAAATAACTATTTTCAGGAGAAAAACTGATATTATCATAAATACTAAGCAATAATCCCGAATAAATAATAATTACTATCGCATTTACGATAGTTGCTTTAGGGGATAAAATAGTAACTTCGACTCTTGAATCTTGCGGACAATCAAATAGCTTTTGGATTAATCTCATTGTATTACTCCTTTATACCCTATTCCTCTAACAGTAACTATTTTAAAGCTAGTACAGCCTTCAAGCTTCGCCCTAATATTTGTAATGAATACATCTATAGAACGAGGGGTACTTTCATTATCAAGGCCGCCCAGCTCTTCTAAAAGCTGATTTCTTGAAAAGGCATGATTAGGATAGCTTAACAGCTTAAACAAAAGCTGAAACTCTTTTGTTGTAAATGGAATTTCTTCGCCGTCCAAAGTCACCGACATTGATTCCTCATCCATTTCAAAAGTTCCAATAGAAAGTTTATTTGAGCTGGAAATATTGGCCCTCCGAAGAATGGCCTCTATTCTAAGTATAAGCTCATCTAAATCAATAGGCTTTACCATATAGTCATCAATGCCTAAACGAAATCCTTGTTTTTTTGAATCAAGATCATCTTTTGCACTCATGAAAATAATAGGTATATTAGGATTCTCTTCTCTTACATTTTTTGCAAATTCAAATCCGTCAACATCAGGCATCATAATATCAGATATGATTAAGTCTATCTTATTTTCATACAGAATATCATAAGCATCCAGCGCATTAGTACAGCCGAATGCCATATAATTATTAAGATTAAGATGTCTACAAACTGTTAAATTTAAATCAGAATTATCCTCAACTAAAAGTATTTTTACCATTAATTATTATCCTGTTCTTCCTTTACAACATCCTTCACTTCTTGTTTTATATCGGAAGCATCAAGCACTGATTCCTCAGCAAGCTTCTTAAATAGCTTTTTATCCTTTAATGTATATTCCTGCTCGTCATCATATTTCTTCTTTTCTACAGCAATCATCTTCCTACGAAGCATTTTTTCTTTCATGATGTTTTGCTTTTCTCTAATCCATGCTGCAAGCAGTACTCCCAAAAGAAGAATGCCTATGTAACCTAAAACTGGATACATCAATGAAACCAGCTTTTTAAAGCCTGCAAAGCTGCACAAATACCCTACAACCACTACTGTAATCAAAATAATATGAAGCTTTTTATTATCATTTCCTGAAAGTCTCTTTGCCAAGGCATAGCTTAAGCTAAATGCTGTATTAAAGATTAACGCAAAAATAGTAAACGTATAAATATGTGCAAAAACAGGATTTATGCTTGCTACTATGGCTAACATTGGTATTTCTGCGGTAGAAATACTTTCAACGTTAGCTAAAAGAGCACCATAAGCACATAACACTATCACGCCAATTAGCGCTCCACCTATAGCACCACCCTTTTCCGCAACACCTATTCTTACTACAGAACCACCTAGCACAAATGCCATGGAAACACCTGTCACTGCACAAAGTGAGTAGTAATTAATTGCTGATAATATTACATTTGGCATTGGAGATGGAAGCTCTTCTGCCACATGATAGATATTGCTCCAATCGTAGCTATGACCTATATAAGTATATGCAGTGATTGCAACAATCATCACTATGATTATTGGAGTAAATATTCCAAGTACAGATGTAATTTTATCGAAATCCATAAATGAGACTATGATAACTAACAATGCACAAATAAGCGCACCTAACCAGCTTGGAAAATCAAACTGCTGATGAAGATTTGCACCTGCCCCTGCAATCATTACGAAAAAGATGATAAATCCCGACACAATCAATGTGAAATCTATGATTTTGGTAATAATAGGGTGGGCCACCTGCTCCAAAACATCCTGATGACTATCTGAGTCATAGTAGCATCCCAGGGTAACAATTATTTTTCCAAAAACTATATTTAAAACTGCAAGAAGAATTACGCCTATAATTCCCTGCCTTCCAAAACTCACGAAGTACTGCATCAAATCCTGTCCTGAAGAAAGGCCTGCGCCAACTATAACTCCCACGTATGCCAATGCTATCTTTAAGTATTTTTTTGTCACAACATACCTCCTTTAATCTGGTTATATTATTATTGTAACAAATTAATACTAGTAAAAACAAATTTGATGTCACATAGCACTATTTTACCTAATCATCTATCTCCACTTTATAGCCTACTCCTCTTGCGGATATTATTTCAAATTCTTTGCATTCACCGATTTTATTACGTATACGATTTATATAAACCTTTATAGTGCTATAATCTGTCTCTGAATCATATCCCCATATTTCATCCATAAGCTGCTGCTTTGTAAATATTACTCCTGGGTAGGATAATAGTTTATGTAACAGCTTGAATTCTGTTTCAGTTAAATCAACCTTTCTACCTGAAACAGTGGCGGACATGGAAGCTTCTGATAGAGAAAAATCTCCAATTACAATCTCTTTCTCGCTATTAATTTTGTATCTTCTAAGAATTGCCTCTATATGCCATGTCAATTCTTCATAATCTATTGGCTTTGTAAGGTATTCATCTATACCCAGATTATACCCTTTCTTTTTATGTAAAAACGAATCCATAGCAGTAAGCATAATTACTGGAGTTTCATCCTTTGTGCTTCGAAGCTCTGACACAAATTCATAACCATCCATGTTTGGCATCATCACATCAACGATTGTTAAATCCACCTTTTCACGTTCTAATACATCAAATGCCTTCAGTCCATCTTCGGCCTCTAGTATCTCATATTTATCTCTCAGTTTAACCTTAGTAAGCTCCCTTACTGGCTTTTCATCTTCAATTAATAATATTCGTACCATACTGCGCCCTATTAAACTGGTAAATTCACAGTGAATGTTGAGCCTTCATTTATCTTACTTGCTACCTGGATATTTCCCCCACAAAGAGTAACAATCCGCTTTACAATAGCAAGCCCTATTCCGCTGCCCTTGGCTACACTGGAGGAATCATTTTGGTAATACTTATCAAAAATTCTTTCCATGGTCTTTTTGTCCATGCCTATTCCATTATCACTTATGGAAACAATAATCTCCTCATCAGTAGAATATCCCTCTATCTCTATTCTTCCATTTTTAGATGTGAATTTAATAGCATTATTTAAAAGATTAAGCCATACCTGCTGAAGCAATTCCTCATTTCCATAATATGGCAAAGTTAAATCCTCATCCATTTCTAATTCAATGTTCTTTTTATCAAGGGCTTTCGATAATATAATAACGCATTTACGAAGTTGCTCTGCCAAGTCGTATTCTTCTTTATTATCTACAACCTGCATAGCATCTACTTTAGATAAAAGCAGTGTGTTCATTGATAGATTAAGCAATCTTTTAGATTCCTCAGAAATCATGGTGAGCTGCTCAATTCGTTCAGGGGTCTCTAAATCCCTTCCTGTTTCTAAAAGATATTCCGAGAAGCCACTGATAGCTGTAATAGGCGTTTTAAACTCATGGGCAAACTCGTTTGTAAAATCCTGCATCTCTTCCTTTGTCTTTTTAAGTTCAAGAGTCATTGCATTAAACTGACTATATGCCTTTTCAAACTCACCTGCATGCTTAATATCTATTTGATACTCAAGATTTCCATTAGCCACTTCGTCCATAGCCTTTGTCAGTTCATCAATTCTGCCAGATAACTTGTTTACCACCGGTTTCATGGCCAAATAATAAACAGTAGTCATTATAGGTATCATTGCAAGCATTGTAAGAGAACTTCTATCATCAAAATCAAATACCACTGAACCTATGGCACCATAGCCCATAACGCCGCCTATAACAACAATAGAACCAATCACATATACCCAGCGAAACCCTTTTATTTTGTTTTTCTTAGGATTTTTCTTGTTGCTCGTCATAAGGATTTCTCCATACTCCTATCTTCTAAACCAAAATTATTACTATATTTAATCAGCCAAATAACAATCCCCTGATTTATAAAAAATACTAAACTTCCAGTCAATGCATTAAAATGCTCCCTTGTTTTAACATCAGCACCACACATATGTAACAATGCTGTTTGAAATGTGAAAAGCATTACAAGAGCTACAGCTAGGTTTATCAGTTGCACCGCTTTCCATATACCAGAGTTGTGTGGCTTGTTTTGGGCTATAAAGACAATCAAAGTAATTAGCCTTACAAACACATACAAGGCCATTGCATATAAAATAATAAAATGATATTCGAATGTATCCTCATTAAAGATAATGAGTAATCCCATTACCGCAGTGACAGAGTTCATAAGAAATAGAAGCTTTGCTACATTTCTTATTATTTTACATTCATAAGGCCCCTTTTCATCTTCCCTAAGCATAACGGCTATCTTATGCTCTTTGTGGGATAAATACCACCTGATTACTGCAATACAAAGATTATAAAGGCCTATTACATAAAACCATCTAGATTTATAGATGTAGGCTACAACAAAATAAAAAACAAGGTAAAGAGTATTCATTAATCCGCCAAAATAAAGAAATATTCTTTGCCTATATCTAATATTTTTTATCATGCTCCCAACAATTGGCAAACTTTCTCCAATTCTAATAGCCCAAGGCACTCCATCTCTATATATGGCAAATCCAAGAATAAGCATAAAGTAAAAGGTTATTGCATATACGATATATTCAAGAAAATCAGGGATAATTTCACCATTAAGCAAGCATAATACTAAAACTATCCCTGATATTGAAAACCATAATAAAGCTTTCCATAGTTTAAAACTAATTGTAGTTGTGGCAAATTTCTTAATTAACTCTATTATTTTCTCAGCCATTTTATAATCTGATCCCCATTTGGTTATTTTTTCTTATAATACCATAACTGGGTCTGCACATAATACTCTAATATGATTTGTCAAAACTATTACTCCCACAATAGCTGCAACTATATCTACTACTGCAAAACAAAATATTAGTCCACTAAATCCAAATAAAGCGTTTAGTATAATCATTGCAGGGATTAGAACGCCTCCTTGTCTGATTAGAGTAATAACTGTACTTGCGGCCGCCTTATCTGTTGCCTGTAAAAAAGTAACTGCAGATTGATATATAGAATAAATTGGAGCGGTAATAAAGCATCCAATCAGGATTTGTCTTCCATACATTGCAATACTTGCATCATCTATAAAGGCTTTCATCAATATATCTCTTCCACCTATACAAAGTAGCGCTACCACCAAACCAAATATCATGCAAGCCATTGTTGTCTTAACAATGAATTCCTTAACTCTTTCAATATTTCCCCTACCAAAATTGTAAGAAACAGCCGGCTGCACACCCATACATATACCTAGTTGGGTTGTTGTGGATAAAAGCATGATTGAACGGCTAATACCAAAAGCGCCCTGGGCATCGGCACCTACATTTAGCAGTAAATTATTGAGTACCATGTAGGAAACACTCATAAGAACTGTCCCTGAAGCTATTGGCAGTCCAAGTATCATTGGATGAATTGCTGACTCATAGTTTAATTTAATATTCTTAGGGGACAATGATAAATAATCCTTCTTACCCTTTAGTAATCTGAACAAAATAACTGATGAAAGTACATTACCAATTACAGTAGCCACTGCGGCACCTGTAACCCCCATGCCAAATCCTAGTATAAAAATAGGATCTAAAATAATATTTGTTATAGTTCCTGAAAGGTTTGCAATCATAGGCTCCTTCATAGAACCATCAGCTCTCATGATATTTACAAATCCATTTGCAAACATCATAAATGGACACCCTAAAGCTAAAAATCTAAGGTATAAAGCAGCAAAATCTCTATAGCTATCAGCTGCCCCAAGCATTGAAATCAACGGTTCTGTGAAAATGTTAAGTACCAATGCCATTAATAATCCGATAACGACGCAAAACCAAAAACAAAAGCTTGAAATTCTTTTACTGTTTTCAATATCCTTCTTTCCTAATGCAACAGATATTGCTGTACAACCACCGGCTCCAATTAATGTTCCAAATGCCTGTATAATTGGGAAAATTGGCATACATACAGATATTGCATTAATCATTCGCGCGTCACCTGTTTTTCCAATAAAGAAAACATCTGCCATATTATATACAACCATTACAAGAGTAATGATTACTGTTGGAATAGCAAGGGAAGCTATTACCTGCCATACCTTTCCTGTTTCTAATTTCTTTTGTTTATCCATACTTTAAATAACTCCTTTTATATTCCACCTGCTGCTAGAGTAAGAATAATAAATCCTACCATTGATACAAGAGGACATGCCACCGTATCCAATCCATGCTTAGTAAATAATTCAGTAATAGAAGAAAACACTGCAATCCAAAAGCAAACAAGTACAACAAACCAAATGTTAGTTAATGCTGTGTGTCTGTGGTATAGAACAAAAACAGAAATAAAGGTGGTAACAAACATTCCCAATGTTCCCTCAATACTCTTTTTTCCTTCAATAAATCTTCCACTTACCTTATGCTTACCAAATCTCTTTCCTACAAGAGCTGCCACACAATCTCCTATGCCCCAAGCAATTATTGAAAGCACTGCTGCCCATCTCTGTGAAAACAATCCCCATGCAAAAAAGATAACTACCGCATAAGTACCATACAATAAAAGCATGCTTCTTGTCTGCTCACCTGCACTTCTTTGCTTCATATCAACTGCACTTTCCAGATTAGTCTTTTTGGTACCAAGGTAAGCCAAGCCCATAAACAATAGACATACAAGCACAGATGCCACCCAACTAGAAGATGGGATTACTATTGGCATAATAGAGAAAACTGATACAAGATGTAAAAGCTTTCTATATAACTCGCCAGGTAATCCCACCTTCTTATTAATGAGTATCACACTCACTGCCAAAACCCCAAAATGTAATGCCAAAAGAATAAAGCATTTAACTGTTTCAAATAAAACTGTTGCTAACATATCTAATCTCCTTTTCTTTTTTTACTGGAGATATAATATGTTCTTTTGGTTAATCCTTGGTAAATATTATTTACTCTACTGTAATTTCAGGATCTTTTTCTTTATATATTTTTGAAATAATAATTAAAAGTACTGTAAGCACAAGCCCGATTATACCAATAGTTATACCAATTGGCATAAATTCAGCAGATAAATCTGCATCATCCTTTGTAAGGAATACCATAGATAATCCTGCGCCAAATAATAATACCGTAAATACCATATCAATTATAAAGCTTGTACATCTACGCTTCTTACTATCCTCCTTTAATAAATTAAGAATTGATAGCGCTACTGGAATAAATACTAAAACAACTAATATTGCAAATAACACATATAATGCTATTTTCCACCATGGAGTAATTTGTACAATCTTAGCCCCTGCTGAAAGTCCATTCATCGCATTACTTCTTGATATAGCAAACACAATATCCTTAGCTGCACGTTGCATATTAGATATAACTGTGTTAGTCATATCTTCATCCGCAAGCTTCCATAGCTCGGAATCAGAATTCAACCATAATGAAGTTCCTGCCGCAAGGCCCTCTCTTAAATCTTCATAAGCAAACACATTGTAAGAAGCCTGATCTGTAATAACAAATCCTTCGTAGCCCCACTCATTTCTAAGCACATTTGTCATAAGACCTACATGACCACCAGTCCATGTACTTCCTATACGATTCATACTTGCCATTACACCATGTGCATCTGCATCAGTAACAGCTGCTTCAAATGCCTTTAGATAAATTTCACGAATGACCTGCTCGCTTGCAAAGATACTTACACCCATTCGGTTTGTCTCTTGGTCATTAAGCGCAAAATGCTTGATTGTGACCATAGCACCCTTGCTCTGAGCACCATTTACTGTAGCAGCTCCCATAATACCAGAAAGATATCCGTCCTCTGAATAGTATTCAAAGTTTCTTCCTGAATATGGTGTACGATGTATATTCATAGCTGGGGCATACCATCCAGCCACTTTAAGTGCAATACTATCCTCACCTATACATTTACCAAATTCTTCTGCAAGCTCTTTATTCCATGTTGATGCAAGCACTATTTCTGGTGGATATGCCATACCATTTTCACCACCAACAAGTGTGCTGGAAATACCTGCTGTACCATCCTTATCAACTGTAGCCGGAAGCTGAATAGAATCTACCGATACTGTGCCATAACCACCTACACGTACCAAATTATCTAGCTCTGTAACAGACATCTGTTCAATAAGTACTTCCCATAGTGGGTCACTATAATCAACATCTCTTAGCATAGCTACATTAAGCTTGCCATATTCATCATTAATCTTTCCTGTAACAGGAGTATCTTCTACAGTGTCTTCAACTTTAATAATTGCCTCTGCATCAATTAATTCCTTAGGCGCATCCCAGTTACCATCAGCATAAGTTGTTGGCCATGTACCACTCCAATTACTACGACTTAAATATTTAAAATCCTCATCATAATGCTTGATATCAGCATCCTCGAACTGATTAGATACCTCATATCCTGTAGCTACTGACTTTGCATATGTTGTTGCATCAAGCTCAGCCACATTAAATGAAGCTGCAAGGGATGCGTTGCCTGCATAATCCATACCATTGCTTTCGCTATATCCCTTTAAAGCTAAAATATTATTTAAAGCATCATGAGAGTTTTTACCAACTGCAAAATAATAGTCACCAGCATCAACAATATATGTTCCATTTCCATACTGGTCATATACCTTCATGCTCTCTTTTGGCACTGATACTGTTACAGTCTGTGAATCTCCTGCTGCAATCACATCTGTCTTCTCATATCCAACTAACTCGACAGCTGATTTTTCAATAGCATTCTCTTTATCATAATCTGTATAAGGGGATTGCATGTAAACCTGCACCACTTCCTTGGATGGAACTTTCCCGATATTTTTAACATCAACAGACACCTCATATGTGCTGTCTGTCTCTTGAACAGCATAATTGCTATATTCAAAATCTGTATAAGATAATCCATATCCAAAAGGATATTGCACCATAGTATTGTAATCATAGTTTGAAGCACTTTCATTACCAAGTACAACGTCCTCATATCTAGTCTCATAATACTTATAACCTACATATATTCCTTCCGAATAAACCATATAGTTAGTTCCAAATGCTTCCTCAGAACCATTAATTGTGTATGAACCAAAGTTTGCCATTGCAGGTGCACTCATGGAATCGTATGCATAAGTATCTACTAGTCTTCCTGAGAATGATGCATCACCATCTAAAAGTGCGCTAAGTCCATAAGTTCCTGTTTCTCCCAATGCACCAATCCAAGCAACTGCATCCACATCTAAATCTGTTAAAGCACCTAGCTCAATTGGATTTTGTGTATTTAGAAGAACTACTACTTTATCAAAATTCGCATTTGCCATCTTGATTAGATTTAGTTCATTTTCATCAAGTTCAAGATACTTATATCCACTAGGAAGTACACCTGTTGTTAAATCAGCACTTTCTCCACCGCTTCGTCCAATAAGTACGATAGCTGCATCATTATAATCTGCAAAACTTGCCTTTACTTCCTCGGTGTACTCACTTACAGGTACTTCGTTAACGGCGAATTCTCCATTTCCGTATGCATCAATGACAGTTTTTCTATATGATGATCCTTCACCCTCATCATAGAGTTGTTTAGTTATTGGGTTAACTGTATATCCAGCATCCTCTAATGCTGTATATAAATCCACTGCCTTTTCAGTATCAACCGAACCGGCACCGCCACCACCATAAACTAAATCAGCACTATCCTGACCTAATAAAGTAATTTTAAGATTTTTCTCAAGTGGTAATGCTCCATTATTTTCAAGAAGAACTGCTCCTTCTTCTTCAATCTTAGAGCCAACTTCTTCTAGATGTCTCTTCATCTCAGCTTCATTCGAGTAATCTGAAGTGAAATAATTAGAATCCTCTTCTTCATCATTGATAATCTTCTGGGTTTCTGCATTAAAGTATACAGATACTAGGCTTGAATATTTATTAGTGTACATATTTGCAATAAATAAGCTGACAATAATTGCAATTGCAACTAAACAAGCCATGATACATCTGCATATCATTCCTGTCTTTTTCATAAAAAACCTCCTTCATATATCCGCCCTTTGGCTTATCTAAACCTAAAATAAGCCATAGCTTGAATAAATGAAAGAGGTGTGGCACCGTTGGTATTTAGTTTGGCACAGTTGACATAGGTATCATGATTTGCAACGAAAAAACACCATCCTTATTTGCCCAGTACATATTTCCATTATATTTCTGAGCAATGTATTTTATACTCTTAAGTCCAAATCCGTGTCCTATATCATCCTTAGTAGTGGTTGGCAATTCATCTACTGTAGATGTAATTATATGACTATAGTTTTCAATCTGGAAAATGGTAAAAGCCTCTTTAGAAGAAACATTTACACTTATTACCTTTTTATTATCCTCGTCAAATTGTTCTACACATTCTATGGCATTATCAATGGCATTCCCAAGTAATGCATACAAGTCTATCACATCTATAAAATCAAGATTAGCCTTTTTTATAGAACAAGAAAAGGTTATGTTTTTTGAACTGCAATACAGGCTTTTTTCAGCAAGAATAGTGTTTAGCACTTCATTATCGCAGAAAACCAGATTTTGATATTGTTCTATATGAGACATTTGGTCGTTTATAAACTCATCCTTTAGATTATCTGGCGCATTTTTAAGTGCCTTTAGCTTATGCTTTAAATCATGAGCATTTCTATTTACTAAATCGATAAGCTCCTTGGATATAGTGTAATGAGTAGCTGAATCCTGCAATATTCTAGAGATAATAGCCTGCTCTCTTGTGGCAACTGTAGATCTGAAATTAGCATATTGAATACCTAGTATTAATACACTGGTACTTACTCCCCACATAATTCCATAATTTCTTATATCGTCCCCTATTTGGAATAAATGCTGGGCTGAAAATGTAGACAGCAACATTACTGCAATAAATATCAGATAAAAGGCCACTAAAAATGAGCTATCATCATGTAGAACACCGTAACATGCCTTTAGCTTAGATGTAAACAAAAGATAGATAATAAAATACCAAATTGAGCAAACCATCATGCTGACAAATATATACACAATCAAATGGGTCTTCAAATATGTCCAATAATATAAGGCCAAAGCTTCATGTACAACAACATACACTAAATGCTGAACTGCATAAGCTGATGCTATTACGTATAATCCATCTACTGTCCCAATAAAAAACAACCTCTTACAAAAATGCAATGTACTAAGAGCAAATATTATGTACCATCCTGAAATAAATGCAGTCCTTAAAGGGCATATACTTGTGAATGCCAGCAATGGGAAATAAAAAAGCGAAGCTAGCATGTAACCCAAGATAAGTACAACTAATTTGGGAACAAAGTGCTTTTTCATTGGAACAAATGGAATTAAAAATATCAGCTCAGCTGCTAATAATTCAACTATAAATCTAATTTCTTCAAATACATCTACAGCAGTAATATCCATTTACAGACCTCCAAGTGTTTTTGTAAATTTCTCTGTAAAGCTTGCCTTCTTACTTCTACTAATCTTAAGTGTGTAATCGCCTACCAAAACATCATCTTTAATAATCGCTTTGACATGCTTCAATGAAACAAGATATCCTGCATTGCATCTGGCAAATCCAAAGGGTGCTAGTTTATTCTCCACTGAGGATATATTTTCGCGAACTTTAAATTCCTTATCCTTAGTATGATATATACAATAGTGTAATGCAGACTCCACATAATATATTTCACTGATGTTAAGTGTGATTAATCCTTCTTTAGTCTGTATTACAATTGGCTCATCCGCCTTAACCTGCTTTACATATCTAAGAGCCTTTTTAAGTTTTAATGCAAAATCAGGATATGATACTGGTTTTATTACATAATCGATAGCATCTACCTCGTAGCCAGTAAGGGCATACTGAGGCATAGCGGTAACAAACATTAAAACTACGCTCTCATCGACCTTTCTTATGGCTCTGGCTGTGTCTATTCCATTTAGACCTGGCATATCTATATCCATAAGAATCAAATCAAACTGCCCACTAAAGTCTTCCAAAAATCTATCTCCGCTTTCATAAGTGGAGATATCAAATTCTTTCGAATCTGCTACAGCAAAATCCTTAAGATATTCCCTAAGCATTTCTAATTCAGTTTTTAAATCATCTACAATAGCTACTTTCATAAACTTTTCCTTATGTACGTTTTTCATATTTTATACAGAAAAGGGCAAAATTGTAAAGATATATACTATCCTATTCCCAAAAACACTATTCTGTCAAAAATTAATGATATTATGACTACGTAGGGGTATTTTCCATCGTCAGATGCAATAGGAGAAACATTAGTGGATAAAAAAGAACAAGAAAAATTCGTCAAAGAATTTATTGAAAGAAAACCTACTAGATGTTCTAAATGCCGGGGCCGTCTTAGATATATCGGTGCTGGCCGCTATGAATGCTTTGATTGTGGGCATGAAGAAATTGACGATTTCGGTAAAGTAAAAGAATTTATAGATGAAAATGGTGCTTGCCCGGCCATTATTATTTCTGAATGCACAGGCGTTCCGGAAGAAATTATAAATGGAATGCTTCGCCAGGGGCGACTTGAAATCCCTGATGGAAGTACTATGTATATCACTTGCGAAAAATGCGGATGCAGCATTCGCTATGGCAGATTCTGCCCTGACTGCATCCGAAATCGCACAAATACGTTAAAAAATGTATTTTTCAATCCTGAAGTAGGTGAAAAGCCTCAACATCAGCTCTTATTGATATAAACTAACTCTAAAATGAACTTCCAAGGAGTGCTTCCACTTCGTGTCTCTTCTCGTACAAAACACAGCCTCCATCATGGTCATCCATAAGCACTCCTTCTGACTGCAGTGCCTTGAATAATTTTGAGTTCATGGCATCCCTAAGAGATGTGTCTTTTACATTGATATCCGAATATGGAGAAAATGGACAAGGCTCCGCTCCTCCGTGTGAATTGATATGGAAGAATCCGCGTCCTGCTGCAATACAGCCGCCTGAGCTCTTCTCATCTCCAGGGAAAGAAACAAATACCATCTCAGGATGTTCCTGTCTCAGTCTCATTATTTCTTTTTTCAGATATTCCCTGTCATCATCCCCTGGTGCAAGGTGTTTTGAGTCATCTGTCACAGGGACAAACTCAACGAAAATCACAGCCTTACATCCCTTATCTGACAGCTTACCAATGAAGCTTTCAGATGAAACGTCCTTAAGGTTTTCTGTTGTCACTGTCACCGAAGCTCCGTAAATAAGTCCGCGTTTATCCAGTTCATCCATATTTGAGATAAGCTTGTCATAAACACCTTCGCCACGTCTATTATCTGTAGCTTCTTTCTCACCCTCGATACTCATTATCGGAATGAGGTTCCTGTTTTTATCAAACAGATCAAAATACTTATCTGTCATGAATGTTCCATTAGTAAAAATAGGGAATAGTATATTCTGTTTCTTACCAGCAGCCTCAATAACACCATTTCTAAGAAGTGGCTCTCCGCCAGCAAGAAGGATAAAGCTAACTCCAAGATCATCTGCTTCATCAAAAATCTCAAGCCACTCATCGTCTGTAAGCTGATGAACAGGCTCTGTGTCATTAGTAGCATTATTACATCTGGAATAGCAGCCAGCGCAATGAAGATTACAGCTGCTTGTTATACTGGCAATTAGAAATGGAGGAATATGCTCACCCTCTGCTTCCAGTTTTGCTCTTTTCTTCGAAGCAGCTTTTGTAGCCATGGCAAATCTGGCCATGTAAGCACTTTCCTTAGGGTTCTTAAGAGTAGCTTTTATTGCATCTGAAACTACTCTTTCAACACCGCGTGTCATATATTCCTGTATATCAAATTCCTTACTCATAAATATATCCTCTTATTACTATTTCCTTTTATTCTCCACTTACTGAATTGTGTCAATTTTGCACAATTGTATTTTGCAAAATCTATTGTTATCATATCACAAAATTTATTAACTTCAAGATATTTTTTCATTGTAACTCAATTATAACTAAAAAGAATAATTATCACAGCAAAAAAGAGAGCCGCATAAACCGACTCTCCCACGTATGTTTTGTATTATATTATTTTTGAATAAAGAAGATCTTCACAACCACCATAATTGGTAATCTCTTTAACAAATGAATATCCGTAACGTTCATATAATCCCATATTTTCTTTCGGTGTAGGAATATAGCTTCTTTCAAATCCTTGTTCCTTTAGATAATCATTGGCATATTCAATAAGCTTTTCGCTTATTCTATGTCCGCGGTATTCCTCTGATACAAACACACAAGATACCCATGGATAAAGCTCAGGCATAGGATAATAATCCTCTTTCAAAGCAGATGCCATTCCGACTATCTTACCATCTACCTTTGCAACAAAAAATGTTTCCCAGTCTGTGAACTCCCAGTTCTTTACAAGTCCGGCAAGATGATTTTTCACCTCAACCCATGAGCAGTTTTCTATAAAGGTTAAGAGTTCATCTGCAAGTCTGGTATCTCTATCAACCTTCTGAATAGATATATTCTTCAGATGATTCCAGCCAAAATGCTCTTCCACCAAGGCTGTGGTCTCTTCAACAGTTCTGCTGTAATCCCTCTCAAGCCAAAAGAACTTGCTATTCTTGATTTCATTGTATTTTTCCATGTTTAACTCATACAATGTCTGTGTACATGTCTTTTTAGCCTTTTCATAGTCAGTTGCACTATGGATGAAATCGCTAAAATCCTGATGATCTGATCTGTCACAATATGTTTCAACCAAATCTGTTGGATCAGTTATCATGAACACCGCTCTCGATGGGTCAGAAAACTGCTCTATCTGTTCCATCGTGAAATGACAGTCACAAATTATTGGCCCATTTTGGGAAAGCTTCATCAAATCCAAGATTATAAAATCAATCTGCTCTCTCAGATTTCCTAAAAGCCAGGCTTTATATTCCTCAACACTTCTACCGAAAAATTCATCAGCATCTCTGAACTGTTTTCGCATATTAGGCTGATGTATATCATCGGCAATAGCCTGGTGTCTTGGAAACATTTCATCAATGTCATACACAGGGATTCCATACTTTTTACCTAAAGCTCTTGAGATAGTAGTCTTTCCACCACATGGTGTACCTGTTACAAAATATACGTTACGTAAATACTCTTTTATTATATTGTCTTGAAATTCCATTTTAGTTATCTCCTTAATGTAAATAGTTAATTGTTCCTGATAACAAGGCACGAAACTATTTATTTAAGGTTTCATGCCTATTAGAAATTTCTAAGCTTTAAAAACATTACCATGTTGTTTTACCTCCGTTAAAATTCTTTATCACAATGCGGCTACAAACCTTATCACTGTAGCACAACCATTATTTTATACCACAAAATCTGGTAATTGTCACGTAATTTTGATGTAAATTGCCTTTAATTTAATTGCACCAATACAGATTTAATAACATCTTGCATTTAAACCTGCCTGGCTTATTTTCCATTTGGACTTATTAAAATAGAATATTAACCAATGTTGGAATAAAGGCAGCCGGAACAATAATAGCTATCAGAGCTATAATACATATTATTTTTGCTATTATCTTTTTTTCAATCTTTGAGTATAGAATTAATCCTATTATCAAAGTAATAATTGCCCCTATAATTACAAGTGATAATATGACAAGAGTAATAGCTGCACCAACATATATTGATACTCCTAACAGAGCACATAAAAACATAATCAGTATCATTTCAATTCTCCATTCTAACCAAAACCTACTGCTGCAAACTCATCTAATAATCAATACTTTCGGTTTATTTTCCATGTTTCAAGCCTCTCAGATACTCCTTCTGCTCAGGAGTAATACGATAACTTTCAATGGACTTTTGGATTGCCTTGTTGTGACACCACTGATCCAATTTTTCATTCTCGATAAAGGGAATAATTGCATCGTACTGCTTGGCAAGAGCTGTGGCAAAGTACCAGGCAATCATCATGTTTACATAGTATTCCTCTGAACGTACTGCTGCCACCTTTTCAGGATAAGATAAATCAAAATCATCATCCAGGAAGTGTTCCATAAGCATCTTTATACCAAAACGGATACTATAGGTATCCCCAGAATCTATCCAGCTATCAATTAGAGGCAATAACTCCTGTTTGTGTTTTTTGAAAATCTTCGGTGACATCTGATCACAGGTGGCCCAGTTATTCACATAGGGCAGGAATTGCTGAAGCTTTTCCACACATTTCTCATAGTCTTTCATCTCCGAAAGAATAAATGCGTGAAGCTGATTCTCATCAAAATAATCGTGTGGCAACTGCTGTAAAAACTCATCTATATCTGGACGCTTAGCAAGCGTCTTTGCAAGCTTTCGTAAATCCGGAGTTCTTACTCCTATGAAATACTCCACTCCCACTGTAGGAATCAGCTTAGACTGAAAGTCTCTATACTCGATATCCTGAAGCTTTAATAGCTCCTCCTTGATTTCCTCTGTAATCATAGTCGCCCCCTACAAAACTATTCCAGGTTTATAATCTTCGCAAAGTCCACTCCCTCTGGTTTTCTTGTAGCCATAAGAAGTGGACGTGTTCCTCGAATCTCTAAGATATATGCCTTTGCTTTTTCACGCTCCGCTTCATTCATACCTTCAAATGGCTCATCTAAAACGATGAAATCCGCTGGAACGAAAAGTGCTCTTACTATCTCCACGAATCTACGCTCAACTGGTGTTAGCTCTGAAACAGGAATAGTCTGTCTTTCAACTGGAATAAATTTTGAAAGTTCCTCTATTGCTCTTCCTTTACTGGCCCATCTGTGAACCTTTTTAACATTCCAGATAGCATTCTTCTTCATAACAAGATTCGCATCAGCCTGTGATACATATGCACTCTGAAGCGTAGGATACTTGTAATCTCCCATTCTGTGAATCTGGCCACTATCTGGCTTTTCAAGCCCCATAAAGACCTTTAGGATTGTGGTTTTGCCACAGCCTTCAGGACCTGTAAGGCAATATGCACGTCCCCACTCCACTGTAAGATTGTAATTATCTAATACCTGCAAATCCCCATAAGATTTACAGATGTTTTCTAAAATTATAGTCATAATTCCCCCATAAAAAAATGTGTCATTAGGTTAAATTTTACCCAATGACACATTCCTTTTCAATTCGTTTATACGCTATTTAAAATAATTATCCAGGCCATCTGCAATTCCCTTTGCCAGCAACTGCTGATAGGCGTCTGTAATAAGTTTTGCTTCCTCATCTTTGTTAGACAAATATCCGACTTCTATAATTGTTGTAGGTACCTTACTCCAGTTGATTCCAGACATTGAATCAACCTCTATTACCTGTCTTTTTTTGCATCCAGCTGAAGCCACTACTCCGTCTAACACACAGTCCGAAAGCTTTCTACTGCTTTCATAAAGCTCTCCGTTATAAGGATTGTCCTTTGTCTGACAAACAGTAGATGCTCCATGTACTTTGGTGTCATCCGAGCCATCGGCATGGATTCTAACAAATGCCTCTGCCTTTGCCTCATTTGCTATGATAGAGCGCTCGCTGTTACTGATATTTACATCATTAGTAGTGCGAGTCATAACAACAGTGTAACCTCTATCTTCAAGCTCTTTTTGAACTTTTAGGGCGATTTCCAAATCCAACTGAAATTCAGTAATCCCTGTATACTTTCCTGTAGTACCGCCATCAACCCTGGCCTTTTTCTTTGATGCACCCGGACCAATTGGTTCCTTCTTCATATCTGCACGCTGCTGATGTCCAGCATCGATACAAACCACATGACCAGTACCTGGTGTGACAACTTTAATTACAGGCTCTTCCACTAACTCCGATTCCTGTTCTGTGCTTTCTTCTAACTCCGCAACAGGTTCTGCCTCTGTTCCTATATCAACATAATTAATCATTAGAATAGCTACAAGGCAAAATAAAGTATATATAAGTGCAATGCATATAATGCGTTTTGTTTTTCTCTTCATAAACATTTCCCGCCAATACTAAATATGGGAGATGGCATATAACCATCTCCCATATATTATACCAAATCCTATCGGTTTCCGAATGCAAAAAATGAAATTGCATTTGGAAATCTCTCACTAAGCCTGTACAAAAGCAGGTGTATCAGCTGGAGCATCAAGAAGTTTCTTTAATTCGTCATCAACCTTTAGTAATGTGATTGAAAATCCTTCCATATCAAGTGATGTCATATAGTTACCTACAAGAGTTTTATGAATCTTAATTCCCTTTCCATCAAGAACTTCCTTCACGTGCTTGTTAGCTACGAAGAGCTCCATTAATGGTGTTCCACCCATGCCATTTACCATAACGGCAACTTCATCACCTGAGTTGTAAATGCCTTCAGCAAAAATCTTATTTAAAAGCTTATCTGCGATTTCATTTACTGTTCCTATCTTCTCACGGTTTACACCAGGTTCACCATGGATACCAATACCAATTTCGATTTCGTCTTCAGCCAAATCAAAGCTTGGTTTTCCAGCTGCTGGAACTGTACATGCATCTACAGCCATACCCATTGAACGTACATTAGCGATAACCTTCTCAGCAACACGCTTAACATCACCTAAGCTGCCACCAGCTTCAGCGCATGCGCCAGCAATCTTATGTACAAAAATTGTTCCTGCGATACCACGACGTCCTGTTGTCCATGTACTATTTTCAACAGCAACATCATCGGCTGTTATAACCTGATCAACCTCTATGCCCTCATCTCTGGCCATATCAGCCGCCATCTCGAAGTTCATAACATCACCTGTGTAATTCTTGATTACAAGAAGAACACCCTTGCCACCATCAGCGGCTTTGATTGCCTCATAAACCTGGTCAGGTGTAGGTGATGTAAATACAGCACCAGCAATAGCTCCATCAAGCATACCCTTGCCTACATACCCACCATGTGCTGGCTCATGTCCGCTACCACCACCTGATACAAGTGCTACTTTTCCATTAGAGCCCCCTGCTCTTACAACAACATCAAAACCATCAAGTCTTTTAATGTACTGTGGGTAAGCTGCCACCATACCTTCAAGCATCTCATCAACGATGTTATCAACTCCATTAATAAGTTTCTTCATAATAAAATTCCTCCTCCTAAGGTATTTTCTTTGCACCGCGGCAATCTTCTGCCGCCTTCAGGACAGCCTCCAGGTCGCTGCCCACCATGGCGCTTACTGCCGCTGCAATAGTGCCTTCTACAATTGGCGCATCTGCAAGTTTCACCTTGATGTCCTCATCCTCCAAAAGTTCGATGGCAGTTTCAGAGCTCATTACTCCGCTTCCCAAATCAGCCAAAACCACCACGCCGTCTCCATCATTTGCCTGACGGATTGCTTCGGAAATACGTATTGCATCTGTGCCAATAGATCCGTCTTCCAAGCCCCCTGCTGCAACAATCCCTTTATGAGTTGCAGCAATCTCGGAAGTCAAATCCTTTAATCCCTCAGCTATCTTTGGGCTGTGGGATACTAAAACCAGTCCTACCATAACAAATCCCCCTGTTTGTTAATTCGTATTTACGTTATGACTTCAAAAAATCTCTTATTGTTTCGAGAGTCATTGTAAGAGATGTGGCACCAGGATCCTGGTGACCAATACTGCGCTCTCCTAAATAACTTGCACGTCCCTTTGTAGCTGCGATAGTCTTTGTAAATTCAATTCCTTCGTTAGCAGCTACGCATGCATCTGTAAGTGCATCAGCAAGACTTGCTCCCCCAGCAAGCTTCTCTGTCAAAATATCTGTTGCAGGCATAAGTGCGTCAAGCATTGTCTTTTCCCCTTTTTCTGCATGACCACGCTTTTGAATTCCTGCAATAGCAGCTTCCATGGCAGCTTTGAAGTCATCCCCACTAACTTCAGTTTTTCCTGCAAACACCTTTGCCGCCTCCATGTAAGCTGTTCCATATAATGGACCTAATGCGCCACCAACAGTAGACAGCAGTGTCATTCCTGTCTTCTTTAACGCATTTCCGATATCCGCATCCTCTGGATCAACTTTTTCGATAACCGCCTGGAATCCTCTGGCCATATTTACACCATGGTCAGCGTCACCAATTTCTCTGTCTAAATCTGTAAGAAAATCCTTGTTTTCGATGATTTTTTCAGCGATTTGCTTCAGGCAGTCGTAGACTCTTGTAGACATAAAAAATCCCCCTTCTCCGTAGAATTTCGATAAATTAATTATACCAAAATTCAAGTAAAAGAGGGCAAGTTTTTTGACAATTATTTCAAGTTGTGGCAGGCATGTTACGCTATTTATAAACTATCTTAATATTGTCATCTACTATTACGTTTGCGTGTGCACCCGACACGATAGTCATGGCAGGAGCCAGATGCCCCACATCTGCATCCATCACGATAGGCACATTATATTTTCCTAAGATTCCTGTAACTGCGTTGTACTGGTCAAGTCCCATCATCTCCTGCTTCCACGCAGCCGCTGGACGCCCGATGATGAATCCCTTCGTATTTACGAACCAGCCAGCTCTGTCAAGATTCCAAAGAGCTCGACGAATAGACATTACATTTAAATCGCATGCTTCGAGAAACCAGATTACTCCCTGCTCCTTATATCTCTCATTGAACTGTGCCACCTTGTCATATTTCGTACCTACAAGGTTAGCCAAACAGTCAAGGCATCCGCCAGTAATAATTCCTGAGAACTCTGGCAAGCGATTTACCTCTGCCTCTCCCATAAAAAGACGAAGCTCTTTTTTCTCAGTAAGGTTATACCCAACAAATGGGTGGTCTTCATCCTTTAAGGATTCAATTTCAAATTTGTCGTAGCCTGAAACCTCATGCTTTTTACCTGTGAAAACCTGAATAGAATCCTCAAGAGCTGGCTCTAGCTTTTCCATTCCAAAGGCACCAATACTTGGTCCGTATATGGAAGCCACATCACAAATTGTGTTAAGCAGAAATGTGAAATTCGTATTGTCGGAGTAACCCATGTACCACTTTGGATTGGCGTTATTTACCGCTTCAAAATCAACATAATCCAAAGTCTCGCACATCAGCTCGCCACCACCGCAGGTGATAAGCATATCGTTATCACCACTACAGTAAAAATCTGTCAGCTCTTTTCCACAATTTTCAGGTGTGGAACTGATTCCTATTCCATCGCTTTTTCTACAATTTGGTCCTTCCACAAGCTTGTAGCCCATACCCTGGAATCGCTCTATTGCAGAATCAAAGCAGCTCTTGTATGGCTCAAAGGCGCATCCAAAGGATGGCGCTACCAGCCCGATAGTACCATTTTCTTTTATGTATTCTGGATATCTCATTATTCAGTCCCCTTTTCAATGTTATTTTAGTAATTCCTCTATACCATCCCAGTCAAATCGCTTAACCATCTTTGATATACTATCAATCTTTTCTGCGTCCTCTGCAGGAAGCTTATATTCCTTCAGTTCCGAAATAATCATTTCCATCATCTCATGATCCATCTGAGGAACGATTTCTCTCATGGCAGAGTATGCTCCTGCCAGTTTATTTTCTGGAACCTCAGGCAAATCATTATCCTCTGATGAATCAGCAGAAATATCTTTTATTGGTTTAAGCTTATCCTTAAAAAGCCTGTACTGGTTCAGTAGTTTTTCATGATGAGCTGTTATGTAGTCAATGTCATCAGACTTTCCAGCCTTTTCCATTTTCTCGGCAAAAGCTGAAAGCTCCATGGCACCAGTAATTCTGGCTGAAGATTTCAGTGCATGAGTCTTAATAGTGTAAAGCTTAAAGTCACCATCATTATAGGCATCTTCCAACACCTTGGTGTTTTCATCTATTGTATCAAAAAACAGCTCTATACTGTTAATAAATGCATTAATTCCTCCAGAACCCTTTATACCATCCTCGATGGAAATTCCATCAACCTCCTTTATCCAGGCCATATTCTCTGGGAATTCATCAGAAGTCTGCTTTTCAAGCTCTGATGCTGGACGTTCAGTTATCTTATCACCCAACTGATACATCATTGTATATTCCAGCTCCTCAGTATCAATTGGCTTTGCAAGATATCCATTAAATCCCTTAGACTCATAGAACTTATACGGATCAGTCATGGTGTTTGCAGTAAGGGCATATACAGGAACATCCTTGTTGATTTCTCTAAGCTTTATAAATGTCTCCAGGCCATCCATTTCTGGCATCATGTGATCCAGAAAGACGATATCATAATTATTTAACTTTATTTTTTCCAGACATTCCAAACCACTGGAGGCAGTTTCCACCTGAACCTTGGTTGGTTTTATAAGACCCTTGAAAACAGCCAGGTTCATAGTGTTATCGTCTACAACAAGCACCTTTGCATCAGGAGCATAGAACTTTGGAACATAAGGTCCCTTGGCAACATACTCTTCATGCTCTTTAAACTCTCCTATACCTTCAGCATCCACTACTTTCTGACTGAATGTGAAAATAAACTCAGAACCTTTTCCGTATTCGCTCTCGCACCAGAGTCTACCACCCATAAGTTCAGCAAAACGTCTGGAAATATCCAGTCCAAGTCCCGTACCCTGAATAGAACTGTTCTTTTCCTCATCCAGTCTTTCGTATGCTGTGAAGAGTTTGTCTAAATCCTCTGTCTTTACACCGATTCCCGTATCTTTAACGGATATACGAACTGCACAATCTTCTGCAGATTTACTCTCCACTGTTACCTTAAGTGTGAATCCACCCTGCTCAGTATATTTCACTGCATTTGTGAGAAGATTCAATATTATCTGTTTCACCTTGCCTGCATCACCATAAAGCTTTTTAGGCAACTTGTTATCTATCTCCCAATCAAATGTCAAATCCTTCTGTTGGCTTTTAACTTTAATCATAGAAATAATGGATCTTAATTGTTCTTCAGGCTCATATTCCTGCTCAACCAGATGCATTTTTCCTGATTCAATCTTAGATATATCCAGGATTTCATTAATCAGCCCAAGAAGAGATTCTGCTGCATTTCTAATATCCAGGGAGCAATTTACCACCGACATGAAATATGATTTAGGAACTCCTTCTGTATCCTCCCTAAGAATGATTTCATTCATACCCATAATAGTATTAATAGGAGTTCTGATTTCATGGGACATATTTGCAAGGAATCTGGACTTTGCAGTGTTGGCACGTTCAGCCTCATCCTTTGCCATCTGAATCTCAACGTACTGCCTTCTGATAACTGTTCCAGTCATGATTCTCCATACTATAAAGGCAACAGCTGCTGCAAGCAAAAATAGCAATAATACCCTTACACTGGTACGTTCAAATAATCTTGGCTGCTTAATAAATTTGAAAGTCTCATCCTGCCTTATTTCTCCTGTGACATTATCAAGAATCTGGATATGTAGTAGATAATCTCCATATTTAAGGCCTGTGTAATCCAGTGTGTGAAGCTGGCTTCGCTGAGAAGTCATACCTCCATCACCAACTTTATCCAAAAATACCTTAACCACAGGATTCATCATAGAGTAATCCATAACAGCAGGGCTAATCTGAATACGGTTGACATCTGGAGGAATCACGTAGGTTCCAGTCTCATCTGGTTCAAGTTTTACATCATCACAAGTAACTGAGGCGATTCCCACTCGCACGTCGCAATTAGCATCATAATAGCGATTAATATTTACTTTACTTACGCCTGTCATTCCTGCTACATAGAGGTTTCCGTAAACATCTATACCGCTTCGTTCATTGGCTATAGGCATACTGGTTAGTCCATTTGCCAGGTTATATTCTCTGTAATCTGTAACCTTGTCATCCAGCATCTGTTGTACAGGAACACTAAAAATACCACAGGACGCCAATATCCAAAGTTCATCATCATTGTCCGAATAGATATCAAAATTGTGAGTGTAAGGAAATGTTGAGACGTTAGTGATTTTCCCGTCTTTCATATATTCTATGGAATTGGATGTTGTAATCCATATAACATCCCTCTGGGAATCCTTATTCATTCTCATGACAACATCACTGGTAAGTCCCTCATCATGTCCAATTCTATCTATCTGTACGCCATCCTTTATGACATAGATGCCATCACCGTCAGTTGCCACGTATAGGGTTCCATCTTCTAGTTCCAATAAATCAAGGACAACTGGTGTTTTTAATATCTCTCCATTCATAGAAAGAGTTAATTCTCCATCGTTAATAATGGCTACTCCTTCATTGGTTCCTACCAGAATATTTCCATTAAATCCGTTCCTCAGGCATCTGATTTCATTACTAGGTAATCCATTATGGGTTCTAAAAGATGAAATTTCTCCATTTGCAGACAGGCGAATTAAGCCCATATTGTTTGAGAAAACAGCAAACCAGACATTTCCGTCATCATCATCAATAATGCATCTAACCCTATTGTCTCCAATAAATTCTGTCATTTCATTCGTTACAGGCCTTAAATTTTTATCAATAATGTACAGTCCTTCATCAGTACCCACATACAATGTACCTTTGTGATAACAGGTAGCATTAACTACCCTATCCTCAATGCCTGCCTTTTCAGTGTAGTTAATGAAATTATTAGCAACTATTTTCATTACACCCTGTCTTGAAGAGGCAAACCAAAGATTTCCCTGATAATCTGATGTAAACATTTCAATCGAACTGTTTAAAGGCAGTTTATCAACATGAACAAAACGATGAATTTGATTTATATATCCGACCTCTGTCTCTGAAGCCACCCAGATATAACCACACTCTTCAGTAATCCATTTCACAGTTTTGAGAGGGGATAATGATATCTCCTCAAGTGATTTCAATGTGGTTCCAAAGTTGCCATAGTACAAATAACCGTACTCGGTTCCTATGTATGCTTTTCCTTCATTGATTGGATCGGCATAGACGTTAGTAATCTTATTTATGCCCAGATGACCATTCTTATAAAATGATGTTAGTTTTTTAGATTCAACAGAAAATATATCACCTTTTTTTGTGTAGCCATAAATGATGCCACCCTTACCGGTTGATAATCTAAGAATACGCTGTGTATTTAATAAATCACAATCAAAATTAACCACCTTCATTTCAGGAGTAACATAGGCTATTCCCTGAGTGGTTCCTATGAAAACATTCCCCTCATCATCCTCGGCAAATGTTCTGATAGATGAAGAAGGCAAGCCTTCCTCAAACGTAAAATGGGTCCGCACACCATCATCAATAACAACTACTCCGTTGTCATTTGTGCCGACCCATATCTTACCTTTTGAATCCTGAAAGATTACTCTTCCATTTGTCATACCTTCAGAAGTATCCTGTTTGACAAAAGAGGATCCATCAAATTTTATTACTCCACTGTAGCCACAAAGCCACATATATCCTTCATTATCAGCAAGGATAAAGTTAGACTCTGAGGCTGGCAGACTATTTGTGGCGTCGTAGATTTCTGCCATATAGCTGGTATCGCCCAATTCACCTGTAACGGCGTAACCGCCACCAACCTTATATTTGACTGGATCCTCCGCTTCATGCGCCTGGGTATGCGAGTTTATGGAAAAAAAGCATGTTGCCACTAAAACAAATACAACTGCCAAACTACAAACTCTTTTAATACCCATATAATACCCCTGCTGACTACACAGCTCTTTCCATGAAAAATACCTTTATCTTGTTTAAAAATTCCTCCCTTGGCATAGTCTTTAAAAAATATCCCTGTGGCTTTAAGTTTACCACTGACATAACAGTCTCTTTGCTGTCATTTCCTGTAAGAAAAATAACCGGTATATTCTTTGTATCCTCTTCTGACCTGAGCATTTCTAATACCTGATGTCCATCTGTAACAGGCATTTCATAATCAAGTAAGATTAAATCAACCTTATTGGCCGCAAGCCATCGTATAGCACGCATTCCCGATGTGGCCATAGATATCTTGTAATCTGCCTCAAGCCATTCCCTCATAACATTTAAAAAGTTCACATCATCATCAACTACCAGGATTCGCTTTCTCAGCTCACCTGCATTTGCCTGCCTGTTGTAAGAATTTACGCAGGAAATATATTCATCATAATCAAGGGGTCTTGATAATTTTTTATAGATAAGATGTGCCGGAAAGCCCTCTTCAGCAGCAGCCACGTCAATAGGTTCACCGATGAAAATCAACCTTTTATCATCATCCTCAAGATGGTCTATCAAAAATGTTTTAATATCATCTGGCAACCTTTCATCCTTTTCCATGTAAAAGGTCACAAGAGCAGTATCTGCCCAGTGCTTATCGATTTCCTCCACATCCATCGGAGTGTTAATCACATCTAAAGATGCATCGATAAGTTTCTTTGTTAAAACTCTAATGATAAAAGAATCTTTATCCCCCAATATCATTATCTGATTCTGCCCCATAAAAACCTCCACAAAGGGTTTATAAAGTCATACTAATGGCACCAAGAAGCTCTTCCACTTCTTCGTCCGTAGGAATACCATCATAACAAAGTGCATAATCAATAAGCTGCTCAAAGGCACTATTCTGAGCAGACTTTTGTGGAAACAGTTCCTCGATAGGCTGTTTCCATTTTCCTAACATCTCATTCAGTTCCCCAAGCTTTGGTGTAAGAACTTCCTTCTCTTTATTTACAAGGAACTTTGCCAACGCAGTGCTGTGTCCACTACTTGAAAATGCCCCAACTAAGTTTCCTTCTCTTAGGTAAGCTGGGAAACTAAATGTTCCAAGATTAGGATGTCCAACGATATTTACTGGAATACCAGCATCCTTGCACATCATGGAAATCTGCAAATTGATTTCCTCATCATCTGTATCAACAAGAACCATTTTACAGCCCTGTATGTCACCCGGTGTAAATTCGTCCTTTGTCTTTACCATTACTTTTGCCCCAAAATCCAAAAGCGCATCAGACCTTCTAAGTACTGCATCAGTACTACCAATTACCAAACATTTTGCCCCTGTTATATCTATAAACATAGGAAAAAAAGCCATAACTCCTCCTTCTAAATACTCCCCACCAACGTACATTGTACCTTAAAACAATGAAATAATTGTTATCGCTTTTTTATAATTAAAATATTCGAGCAATATGCATTAACCAAATTTAAGGGATTAAGTATTCCTCCTGCGTTTCTAACAAAGTTCTCGTACTCATCATAATTAACATAATATTTTGATCCCCAGGAAGATATCTCCACCCATCTTTCTAGGTATCCATTATTCTCTCGCTCGATGATTCCTGTCACAGTAACATAGTGACTATTCACATCATCATATTTATGCTCTTTGTCTTGTTCATCAAAATATGTATCTTTGAATTTTCCATCAATATATTTATAAAACTGAATCCTATGGGAAGACTTTAGATTATAAAATGCCCAAATTACCGGCATATCTTCTAATAATGCAGCTTTCATTTTGTTATACAATGAACTCACGCCTTCGCGTCCTCTCCAGCTAGCTTTTACATTTATATTAACAGACTTGCATTTTCGCTGAATATAGGATGACATTTGCCACGGCAAAACGCCCACCCCCAGATTCAAAAGAATCTTTGAGGTGGGATACATATCAAGATAATCCTGAACCAAAGTCATAAAATCATCTTTGGAAATCTGATTTACCTGTGCAATATAAAGATAAGAATTTATAGCAGCAACGATTCCGCAACCATATTTACTAATCTTGGGACGATAGGTTTCCGAAAAAAATTCCTGCCGCCCGCCAAACAACCTAAAAAAGCCATCATTTACTGATACAAATTTGTCTTTTATTCCTATCCGAATTGCTGGTAGATTGTCCATATACATCATCCAATGATAAATAATCTTTTCTTAGTCACAAAAAGCTGATTTCTTGCTGCCTTTTCTCATTTGCCAGTAAGAATTCCAGATGAAATAAACAGCTAAACTCCCTAATCTAATATACTATAGAATGAATCAATATTCTGCTCAGGTAGTGTGACTGGGTCCCAACCCTGATCCTGATAAGCCTTGATATTTAGGTCGTTGGCAAAAACATAGTTTGAAATAATCTGTGCTCTTACCTTCTCTCTAGCCTCATCATCACTAGAGACCTTTTCAAAATCATCAAAATGCTCGCCAAAAATTTCCTTAGCAGAATCAAGATAATTACTACCATCTTCAACTATATCCATGCTTGTCACTGAATATCCTTCATCAGTAGTTTTAATATGTATGCAGCCTGGATATGAACCCCCTGAAACACACTCAAGTGTATCTCCCTCCAAATCATAATTCATGTACCAGAAATCACCATATACCTTGATATCTTCTTTATTGCTCTCATCCTGATAAATAATATTGACGATTGGAATAGCAACATCTGCCGAATCATAATTTGCTGCAAACTCATCGTTTATATATTTATACAATACACTATAAAACAACTCTGGACCTGGATATTCATATGCTGGAATGTTTGCACTTTCAGATGTGATGTTATCAGCTTCTTCTGAAGCTTCCTCTGATGCCTCAGTCTCAATTGTTTCAGTTTGAGATGCAGTTGCCTGCTCAGATGCCCCACAACCAAATAATCCCGTCACCAATGCACCTGCCATAACCAATGCCAATATTTTTCTTACTCTACACATTTTAAGCCCCCATTTTTTTCATATTTCAATGGCTTATACACTGCTTATATAATATCATAATTTAAATCACAATAGTGTCACTGTGCTGCTTATTCATTAGAGATATTCTGCTATTTTTGCTGCTACCACTTGAATATTCAAAGGTGCTTCTTCGGATTCTGTTGATATTATCAAATCTTTTCCCAACATTATTCCATTACGTTCATATTTCGCTATTTTCTTAATATTTTTCGAAGCGTACTCTTCTAAGTCACATAATCCTAAGTGTTCCCATATAAATGACTTTCGGGTTTTAACATTTAACACTATAAAATCTGGATATAATATGCCATCTTTTGCAAGTTTTAATTCAGCCTCATAAATATACGGCACTCCCGCCTTTAATAACATATCAGCGATGATTTTCTCTGATTTAGATCTAACCATTTCACCGTTCACTGTCTCATACTGAACCTTCATAGGAATACTATTTTTATTTACTTCATAGGATTTTTTCCATTCACATATGTACTGCTCTATAGGCATTTGTATTGGCTGAACTATATTTTGCGGCCTTCGCATAAACATCTATAGGTATCCTCAACACTATTTTCATTGTATCTCGATATTAGATTTTTAAGAATTTTTTGCTGATTTTTGAGTACTCTTTGAATATTCAATTCATAATCCAGCTGAGCGCGATTTTCGGCCAAATGTCTTTCAGACTTCTTTAAATATCGTGATTGTTTATCCTCAGACGTTTTCAAATAATATTGATATGTCATTCCTTTCTTGATAGCTCTGAGACTACTTGGCGGAACATTTCTTAAATTTGCCAAATTCCTTTCATTTTTTTCTAGAGCTTTATTTACTTTGCTCAATTCTTCCTGCGCAATTGATACTAGGCTTTTCATAATTATTGACTCCTAACTATTTTTTTCTGAACAAATAAATCCGTTTTCACACTTGCATACTGCATTTTCTTTTCAGACTACATACTTTTTGGCCTTTTCTGCCTTTTGGTATGCTGCTTCTCCTTGCAGACT
>NZ_FQYQ01000005.1:106004-189407 GCF_900141825.1 Pseudobutyrivibrio xylanivorans DSM 14809
TTCTCCTTGCAGACTACATACTTTTTGGCCTTTTCTGCCTTTTGGTATGTAGAAAGTGCTCTACCAATAATTTGTCCTTAACTGTTATGACCCATAATATTTAATTCAACCCAACCTGGAATGATAAAAGAAAACTAAAGAAATAATATCTATAGAATTATAATTATAAGCAATCTAGGCTCCTATATTGCACCTATATAGTCATCGCCTAAATCAATAGTTGACATTGTAGCACATAGATTAATTAAAGAAAAGTTTTATATTTAAAATATAATGCTAAAAAATACGATAATAAAAAGCACCTCATGTCAAAAACATAAGATGCTCAAAATAAATCTATTAATTTAAAAAATGAAAAGCCTATAAAAGCTAGCTTTTGCCAGGCAACATTTTCTGAAAGAAAATGTTGAGTCATGTCCGGTTTACAATACAACTAGTTCTTAAATGAATGAATAGGTGCTGGAATACGTCCCTGACGATTGATGAAATCTGCGCAAGAGAACTTATTCACAGGCATTATTGGTGCATAACCGAATAATCCACCAAATTCAACAGTGTCGCCAACACCCTTGCCGATAACTGGGATAAGACGAGCTGCTGTAGTCTTCTGGTTAACCATACCAAGTGCCATCTCGTCCGCAATCATACCAGAGATTGTAGTAGCTGGAGTGTCACCAGGAATTGCAATCATATCAAGGCCTACTGAGCAAACACATGTCATAGCCTCAAGCTTCTCAAGTGTGATTGCACCAGCCTCAACAGAATTAATCATACCCTGATCCTCAGATACAGGAATGAAGGCTCCTGAAAGACCACCTACGTAAGAACTTGCCATGACGCCGCCCTTCTTAACCTGATCGTTAAGCATTGCAAGAGCTGCTGTAGTACCTGGAGCACCAGCGTACTCAAGACCAATCTCGCAAAGAATATCTGCAACTGAATCTCCAATAGCTGGAGTAGGTGCAAGTGATAAATCGATAATACCAAATGGAATACCAAGACGCTTAGAAGCTTCCTGTGCAACAAGCTGACCAACACGTGTAACCTTGAATGCTGTCTTCTTGATTGTCTCGCAGAGAACCTCGAAGCTCTCGCCACGAACCTGCTCAAGTGCTTTCTTAACAACACCAGGGCCAGAAACACCTACATTGATAATGGCATCAGCCTCAGTAACTCCGTGGAAGGCACCTGCCATGAATGGGTTGTCATCTGGAGCGTTGCAGAATACTACAAGCTTCATGCAGTCAACAGAATCTCTATCCTTTGAACGGTCTGCCACCTGAAGAAGGATATCTCCCATTAGACGAACAGCGTCCATGTTAATACCAGTCTTTGTAGAAGCAAGATTAACTGAACTACAAACTCTCTGTGTCTCACAAAGAGCCTGTGGAATTGAACGAATAAGCATCTCATCAGCTGTAGTCATTCCCTTTGAAACAAGAGCTGAATAACCACCGATAAGATTAGCACCGACAGCCTCAGCTGCCTTATCAAGTGTATGAGCCAAAGTAACAAAATCCTCTGGCTTCTTGCAAGCTGCACCACCAACCAGGGCGATAGGTGTAACAGAAATACGACGGTTTACGATAGGAATACCATAGTCGCGCTCGATTTCCTTTGCAACCTTATCCAAATCCTTTGCAACTGTTGTGATTCTGTTATATACGTTTTCATTAACCTTCTTTAAATCTGAGTCAATGCACTCGAGAAGGCTGATACCGATAGTGATTGTGCGGACATCAAGTGTCTGCTCCTCCACCATCTTATTTGTTTCTAATACTTCCTGTAAGTTTACCATGGGTCCCCCCTATTTATAATCTGTGCATAGCGTTGAAAATATCTTCTTTTTGAGCCTTAATCTGAACTCCTATTTCATCACCAAGTGTCTCAAGATCCTTCTGTACATCATCAAATGACTTTGTGGCAGCATTAATATCTACAATCATCATCATATTAAAGAATCCCTGGACGATAGTCTGTGTAATATCTAAAACGTTTACCTTGCACCCTGCTAAATATGTGCAGATACGTGCAATGATGCCCACAGTATCTTTACCTACTACAGTAATAATAACTTTGTTTTCCATAAGAATTCTCCTTCAAATAATTTATTAATCTTATAGTATGACGCGCTCTGATACTTCTGTTCGCGACGCTACTGTTATATTAAAATCACTCGCATTGTATGGAGTGTTTTCATCCATATTTACTTCCAAACGTACTGTTTCGTACGCAAGATCCGGATAATTGTTCTCGTGGCTGAGATGTCCCAGAAAAACGTGCTTTATATCGTCATTCAAGACCTGACTCAAAAGTTTTCCACTGGCCTCATTTGAAAGATGACCATAATCCCCTAAAATACGCTTCTTAAGTGGATAAGGATATGAACCAACCTCCAACATGTGGATATCATGATTTGCCTCAAGCAAAAGAGCATCCAGATTTGTTAAATTATCAACAATATAGCCATCATAATAACCTAAGTCAGTACATACTGCAACCTTAGAATTAGCATTTTCAATACGATATGCAACTGGATTTGCCGCATCATGGCTAATGTGAAATGGGTGAATGTTAAGACTACCTATAGAGAAATCCTCGTCTGGCTTGATAACATGAAAAAGTGTGTCATCTATGGCCCCAAGGCTTTTCATAGAACGTATTGCTCTGATGGTAGGTGCCGTAGCGTAAATCGGAATATGGTATTTGCGGGAGATGACTCCAAGCCCGGATACGTGATCCGAATGCTCGTGAGTCACCAAAAGCCCTGCCATATCGGCGGTGGTGTAATCATATTTGTTCATCCCCGCTTCAATACGCTTCCCTGAAATACCTGCATCGATCATTACATGTGTGCTGTCATCTCCAACACAAATGCAGTTGCCGCTGCTACCACTTGCAATACTAAAAAAATCCATTATAAATAAAATCTTCTTTCTATTTTATTAACTAATAGCTGAGTTGTCCCAGTATACTTCCACTTGATCATTCTCATGAAGCTCATCAGAATAACCACACTTATGTCCGTTAATCTTTGTGATGAGTGGGCGTCCATTGCTTTCATTAGGATCGAAATTTATCACATTGTAAATATCTACAAAGATATAATCCTTCTTTCCGCAAAGCACTCTCTTCTTACCATTGATAGTGATAGGAAGCTCTGTAGCCTCATCCTTCATCTTGGTGTGAACATCTGTAATATTCTCAGGTGCTACATCAATGTCGTAATCCTCTGGCAAGCCCTCGCCATCCTCTGCAAGATAATCTCCTGCATAAGCTACTGGTGTTGTAGTAGTCCAATCGATAACAAAGTTCTCATAAACAAGAGAATCCAAACTAGATGGACGGTTGTTAACCAAAATCTCATAGCGATCATCAATTTTTACATCCATGAACTCTGCCAACTGGCCAACTGTATAGAATGGACGTGTTTCAATAACATCTCCATCCTTAACTGAATATGTAGGCGGCTCCATAGAACCATTAACCTCAACAAACTTTGGACACTTAACTCTGCGCCCACAAACTGTGAAGTACAAATACTCTGTAGTGAATTCATCCAAATCAGCGATAGTACCATTTCCACCTGCACCGACTGTAGATGGAACAAACTCAACATCACAGTTGAACTCCAGTGGAGTATTAATTCCAACTGGCTTTCCATTCATCTTAACAACTGCAGACTCGCCCTCGATACCACGAATCATTCGTGAAACGCCATTGACAGTGAAATTGATTTCCTTGCCGCGGCGCGGGAACAATTGGTCAGCAGAGAATCCTGCCTGCATAGCTGCATCCACAATTGTAAGCTGTCCATTATCGTAAAGCTTCATCATCTCTCCATTAAAGTGAATCATGATGAAGTTATTCTTTGTCTCATAGTAATTTAGGCAGATACCAATTGGAGTAACAAGAAGTGAGTCCTTCTTAATATCCTCCTGCTCGAAAATGATGTTCTTCATGACTTCCTCGCCACGAAGTGCAACACGCTCGTCAACAATCTTTAAATCATTGGCAAGTGCCTGGGTGAAGCCATGAATCTTTCCACCTCCACCAACAACGAAAGCTGCTGATACAGATTTGTCGCCATTGAGCTCCTTAATCTTTGAAGCAACCTCGCTGGCAATCTTTTCCATAATTGGATTTGTGAGCTTGTAAACTTCTTCCGATTTGATGGTGTGGCTGATACCCATGATATCCTCGTATGTGATGTCTCCACCTTCTGTAGAAGCTCTCTTAATCTGCTCTGCAGTAGCAAAATCAACTAAATATTCATGAACCAGAACCTCAGTAAGCTCATCACCTGCCATAGGAATCATACCGTAAGCAATGATGCTTCCGTCTCTTGTGACACAGATATCGGATGTACCTGCGCCCACATCGATTAGAGCAATATTAAGCATTCTGAAATTCTGTGGAATAGCAACGTTAATAGCTGCAATAGGCTCCAATGTAAGATTGGCAACTGTAAGACCAGCTTTTCCAACAGCAGCATAAAGTCCATCAACAACATCCTCAGGAAGGAATGTAACGATGATATCCTCACCGATAACATCTGCCTTATGATCCTCAAGAGATGAGAATGGATCTCCATTCAGATAATATCTAACCGTAGAATAACCTACGCAGAAGAACTTGTATTTACTGTCTTCGGCACCACCTTTGATCTCCATACCAGCCTTCTCAATTCCAAGCATATCAAGTGTATGTAAATCCTCGCCTGAAACAACAGTCTCCTCTGGATATTCCAAATCAACATGTGTGGTGATTGTTCGAAGCACACGACCAGCGGCAGCTATACAAACCTCTGTAAGTGTGAGGCCTGTCATGCTCTCAAGCTCCTTTTTTACCTCGTCGCATGTAGCGCCAACTCGGCCTATATCGTGAATCTGTCCATCCAGCATGGCACGAGTGTCGTGTTCACGCAGTGTCTGAGCAATAACGTGAAACACCCCATCCTCAAGATAACCAACTGTGCCAATGACATTTCTTGTACCAATATCCAAGCCAAAAACAATGTCCTTCTTTTCCATAGTAAAAATCCCCTTTAATTATATTACACCTCATCAGTCACCTTCGGTGACAGCTTCCCCTCAAGGGGAAGCCTTTTAGCTGAGGATTTCTTTCAATTGCATTAGTGTCTCCTCTTTGCTGCCGCTATTATCTATGACCTTGTCACAGTGCTCTCTAAAACTCTCGTCAGAACGCTGAACTTTAAAGGTATTTTCAATGCGTTCTTTAGAGTAACCCCTGGATTCCATGAGCCTGATTTTACGAACCTCAGGGCTGGCATAAATATACCACATCTCATCCACAAGTTTACCATATCCACATTCTATGAGCAATGCAGCTTCAAAGAAAAAATACTCTATATTGTGCTTTTCTTTTTCCTCTTCTACCTGATTTAGTACTTCTTTTTCTACAGCAGGATGAACGATGGAGTTTACTCCTCTCAATAGCTCATCATCTGCAAACATGTACTTCGCCATGATAGGTCTGTCAATTTCTCCTGACGCATCCAAAATAGAGGCAGGCCAATTCAGTGCCACTACCTCATCAAAACACTTATGACCACTTGTCATAAGCTGTGCTGCCACCTCGTCTGCCAGCAGCACTTTGCAATTAAAGTTTTCTTTTAATAAAGAGAGCACCGTGCTTTTGCCAGCGCCGATGCCCCCTGTAATTCCTATAAATTTCATATATTACTCTTCAAAAAAATCATTATTATCTAAAGCGCCTGTGTTATCTGTTGGCTGCTCAGAAGTTGTATAATCTGCCTCATAAGAAGCTGACTGGAATACTGGTCCGTCTACTGACTCAGGCATATGAACTCTCTTGAGATAATCATATGCTCCAGCCTTTGCAAGATTCATGTAAGGCGAAACATAGAAGATTGCTAAAATGAATAATGTAAGACATGAAAGTAAAATCCATCCGATAAATGAAAGATCTAATACGAAAAGACTCCACTTATTTCCCTTTGTCATCTTCTTTGTCATCGCAAAGCACTCTTTAACAGTAAATTCTGGCTTATCAATGAGTAGATAAGGAATCATGCTGTACTGATATGCCTTAATAAAAGCAACAACGATACCCACAATATAAAGGATTATTCCAATAACAAGTAAGACCGCACCTGCTCCTGAATCAACAAAAAGCATTCCTGCGCCAAATCCAACAAAAATTGCTCCTGGAAGGCAGAAAAGCATTGTCCAAAGACAAACATATAATGTCATAAGGAACATACCACCAACATTGTGCCAATACTGACCATTCTTAAAGCCATCAAAGAATGTACCGAAGTCTGCTCTTGATCCACTGTAAAACTTGAAGTAGAAATACATCTGACCAACTGCAATAACATTAAGGACAAAAATTGATAAAAGAATTGTAATGGTATCTGTAGCAAGTGTTGTTCCAGTACCGGCTGCCAATGCTGCTTCAGCTGTGGCAAATGAAGATGTACTTGCAGCACCAGCCAAATTTATAATTGACTTAGCACTTACAATAGAAAGTACAACTACCAACAACAGCCCCAATAAAAGTGGATAACCTACTACTGGCCAGTAATTAGCTGATAAAGCTGCTCTGGCATTTGCTTTGATTTGTTTTCTTGGAAACATTTTCAATATCCTCCTAATACGATGATGCTTATACTCTCCCTATTTATTCTAAAACACCTCATCCGCCCCTTCGGGGCACCTTCCCCTCAAGGGGAAGGCTTTCCTAGTGTGCTTCAGCCCAAGTTTTACCTGCATTCATATCTATTTCTAGATTAACAGCAAGCTTAGCTGCATTTTCCATCTCCTCCGCAATAAGCTTCTCAACCTGTATGCGTTCTGACTCAAGTGCCTCCACTAAAAGTTCATCGTGAACCTGAAGAAGAAGCTTTGATTTTAGTCCTTCCTTAAGGAGTCTGTCGTGGACATTTACCATGGCAATCTTAATGATGTCTGCAGCTGTTCCCTGAATAGGTGAATTCATGGCCACTCGCTCACCAAACTGACGTGTCATAAAGTTTGATGATGAAAGCTCTGGAATAGGACGACGTCTACCATACATAGTAGTAACATATCCCTTTTCCTTACCATCAGATTTAAGTCCTTCCAAAAATTCGTGCATCTTTGGATAAGCCACGAAGTAATTATCTATGTACTCCTGAGCTTCCTTTCGACCTACACCAATGTCCTTTGCAAGACCAAAGGCACTGATACCATAAACGATACCAAAGTTAACAGCCTTCGCTCTGCGTCGCTGGAGGTCTGTAACCTCATCAAATGGTGTATTAAACACAAGTGATGCTGTAGAACGATGAATATCCTGACCTGCCTTGAATGCGCCAATCAGATTTTCATCACCAGACATATGTGCAAGTACTCTAAGCTCAATCTGAGAATAATCGGCATCAAGGAATATACATCCATCCTTTGGATAAAATACCTTTCTGATTTCTCGACCAAGCTCCATTCTGATAGGAATGTTTTGAAGATTTGGCTCAGTAGAACTGATACGTCCTGTAGCTGTAACTGTCTGCATGAAGGTAGAGCGTATTCTTCCATCGGAATCAACACAGGCTGCCAAACCATCAGCATAAGTACTCTTAAGCTTTGCTAACTGTCTATACTCTAATATATCACATATTATAGGATTTGTGGCTGAAAGTTCTTCTAAGACATCTGCAGCTGTTGAATATCCAGTCTTTGTCTTCTTTCCACCCTCTATTCCCATTCTTTCAAAAAGGATTACTCCAAGCTGCTTTGGAGAATTAATATTAAACTCCTCTCCAGCCTGAGAATAAATGCTCTGTTCTAATTCGTTTATACGAACTGAAAGACGATTACCGTACTCAGCAAGTGCTTCTTTATCCATGGCAATACCCTGAAGCTCCATGTCGAAAAGTGTATATACAAGAGGCATCTCAATATTTTCATAAATATCAAGCATTCCCTCTTCTTTGATTTGAGCAATAACCTTTTCGAATGCCGCAAATGCAACATAGGCATTGTAGCATGCATATGTGGTAACAGCCTCAAGTAAATTGTCATCCTCAAGTGCAGCATTTAGCTTTGTTTTGCCAAACAAATCAGCCTGAGCGGGAATGATGATTCCAAGCATCTCGCTGGCAACATCATCAGCTGTGTAGGCATTCTTTGTAGGATTCAAAAGGTATGCTGCCACAGCAACATCAACTGCTGTAGGGAAAATCTCTGCCTTACCACCATTAGTTAAAATAGCCTGCTTTTCATCATCGCTCATAAGCTCATAAAGAAGGTGCATAGCATTCTTTAAATCCCAAAAGCAAAGCTTTACTCCGGCCTTGCTGATTTCCATAAGCTTATGACCAAGATAATCTGGGGTGATAAATCCAGCACAATCTACATAAACTGTCGAATCACCGACAGAAAGTGCAGCACCCTTAATTCGCTTGTCCTCTCCTGCCATGATGCTGGCACCAACAAAATCCTTACCAGATTTTTTAAGCTCAGCGAAGAAATCCTCCACATCAGTAAAATCGTATATACGTTTAAAGGTCTCAGCTCTGTTGTCCTGAACCTTTGTAGTAGTAGACGCTTCAAATCTAGGAAGAAGCTTTTTTAGCTCGTATCGCTTGCAGAGAAGATAAGCCTCCTCTGTAAAAAGATTTTCAAGCTTAGTACATCCTTCTTCTAACTCTATAGGAGCATTCACATTAATTGTGGCAAGCTCCTTTGAAAGCACAGCAATATCCCACTGGTCAATGAAATTCTGAACGACTTTACCTTTCTTCATCTCATCTACGTGAGCATGGCATTCCTCGATAGAACCGTACTGGGCAATCCATGTCTGTGCAGTTTTAGGGCCAATGCCTTCAACACCTGGAATATTATCAGAAGTATCTCCCTGAAGTGCTTTTACATCGATAAACTGCTTAGGAGTAACCCCGTAGGCCTCCTTAACATCCGCTGCGAAGTAGTTCTCGATTTCTGTTCCACCCTTCTTTGTCTTAGGGATGGAAATCTTTACCTTTTCAGTGGCAAGCTGGAGAAGATCTCGGTCTCCAGAAACGATGGTAACATCAAAGCCCTTCTCCTCACCAATTCTGGCAAGGGTCCCAAGGATATCATCAGCCTCCCAGCCTTCCATTGTGATAACCGGAACGCCCATGGCTCTAAGCATTTCCTGAATACGTGGAATCTGTTCCTTAAGCTCTGGAACCATTGGCTTTCTGGTGCCCTTGTAAGCTTCAAACATTTTGTGTCTGAAGGTAGGGGCATGCACATCAAATGCCACTGCAAAGTTATCAGGCTGTTCATCATCGATGAACTTTAACATCATGTTTATAAAGCCAAAGATGGCGCCTGTGTGCTCGCCCTGGCTATTTGTTAAGTCAGGCAAGCCATAAAACGCGCGATTGGCAATGCTATGTCCATCTATTAAAAGTAATTTGCTCATTAAATCTCCCTTGTCTCTTTTTCAAGCCAAGCATACTCTTCAACGCTTAAATATGGCTTTAATGTTTCACGGACCATTGCGTGGTACTCGTTAAGTGTCTTCTTTTCTGCCTCAGTCATCATCTCTGGGATAACTGGATCAAGGTCGATTGGACAGTATGTGATAGCCTCAAAGTGACGGAAATCACCGTACTCTGTAGTCTCGCCTGCTACGCAAAGAAGCTCGTTTTCAATACGAATTCCAAAGCCATCCTCAATGTAAAGACCTGGCTCGTCTGTTGTAATCATACCTGGCTGAATTTCAGCAGAATTCTGTCCCTGAAGAACTCTCCAGTGGAAACGGTTTGGTCCTTCGTGAACATTTAAAATATGGCCAACACCGTGACCTGTTCCGCAGCGATAATCAAGTCCCATATCCCAAACTGGTCCACGTGAAAGGATATCAAGATTTGCACCTGTAACTCCCTTAGGGAAGTTGGCTGCAAGAAGTCTTAAGTGGCAACGAAGAACTACTGTGTAGTACTCCTTCATCTGCTGTGTAAGCTCACCAAGAGCGATTGTTCGTGTGATATCTGTAGTACCCTCAAGGAAATGAGCACCTGAATCTACAAGTAAGAATCCTTCTGGCTTAAGTGTAGCCTCTGAACCAGCCTTTGCGCTGTAGTGCATCATTGCAGCGTTTGGTCCGTAAGCTGAGATTGTACCAAATGAAAGATCCACAAAATTCTCCTGCTCCTTGCGGCGAGCCTCATAATAATCTGAAGCTGTGATTTCAGTCATTGGTACCTTACCAACATTCTCCTTAATCCACTTAATAGCCTTTGTGCATGCAACACCATCTTTTACATGAGCCCACTTTGTATTCTTGATTTCAGTCTCATTTTTGATAGCTCGCATAAGCTCTGATGGATTCTTGCCATCGATAATCTTTGCTGAGCCCTCTAGAGCCTTAAGCATGTTGTAATTAACGATTGACTGATCAAGAAGAACCCTTCTGTCTGCCATATCAGCACTCTGAAGATAATGATAAATCATATCGTATGGGTAAAGCTTTACACCCTTATCGTTGAGATAGCCCATTACCTCTGCTGGCCAGTTTGTTGTGTCTGTAAAAAGAATTACGCTTTCATCTGTGATGATGAGGAATGAAAGAAAAACTGGAACGTTTGCAATATCATTTCCTCTGATGTTTAACGTATATGCGATATCGTAAAGAGCTGTAAGTAAGTGAGCATCAGCTCCCTTCTTTTTCATTTCTTCACGAATACGGGCAATCTTTGAATCCATTGTCTCGCCTGAGAACTGATCCTCAAGGAGCCATGTGGTAGCCTTTGGAAGAACTGGTCTGTCAGTCCAGATTAAATCTACTAAATCTTCTGTTGTAGCAAGCTCTCCGCCCTTCTTTGTAGCGATATCAAAATACTTTGCTGCGTTCTTTGCGGAAACACATCTGCCGTCAAAACCGAGGCATCCACCATCTACAAAATTCTGCTCGATAAACTCATCTACCTCTGGAACTCCTGGCTCACCGATTCTCTCTAAAATAACCTCTGAATCAGCAATCTGCTTTGCTGCCTGAACAAAATAACGTCCATCAGCCCAAAGATGTGCCTCCTTTAATGTGATAACTGCTGTACCAGCTGAGCCTGTAAAGCCTGTCATAAAGCTACGTGCCTTAAAGTGCTCTCCTACATATTCAGATGAATGAAAATCGTCTGTTGGGATGAGGTACATATCAATACCTCTCTCTTTCATTAAATCACGCAATGCTGCGATTTTCTCATTAGTTGTCATCTTCTTTTTATCTCCTTACTATCTTTTATTTCATCCTTTTCAGGGATTTCAGCTTTTTTTCTATTGTCGGAAAGTCTCTCAAATAAATGCTTTCCCTGTTCTGTCAAATCTTCATATTTGAAATCAAAATATTTGTCACAAGACTGATTAATTAATGCAGAGCCCTCATCACTATTTGATAAGTTCCAAATGCATGTAGAAAGATTGTAATCATCCATCAAATCATCCCATCTTGTAGCTTCATGCTTGTCTAAGTCGCCAACACCATCTGCTGAATAATAACTAAACTGAGAAACAAACACCGGAAGACCATCCTCTAATGCGTTGATTAGAGCATTTCTATCACTTGATTTTTGTGTGCGAGCATTAAAATGATATGTATACATAATATTAGTGCCAAAAGCATCTGAATCCAATGGATCTGCCAAGACTGATTCTAAATCAGTGCAGCCCTTTGGTGTACCTACAAGAATAATTGCAGTTCTGTTAACACGTCTGATTACTGGAATAACTTCCTTTGCATATGCCTTGATGTCTTCCCAGGTAGTATCATCATTTGGCTCATTACAAATTTCGTAAATGACATTGTCGTTTAATTCGTATTTACGAACCATCTCACCAAAGAACTGAATTGCCTCTGATTTATATTCATTAGGATTTGCATCGTTTAATGTATGCCAATCTAAAATAACATACATATCATTATCTGTAGCAGCCTTAACTGCCTCATCAATGACTTCCTTAAGTTCCTCCTGCTTATCAGCACCTGCCACACAATATCCATCATAATCGCTGGTGAATAAAGCCAATCTGATTACGTTGATTCCCAAATTCGATTTGAGAAACTTTATAGTATCTGCAGACGCAAACTCTGGATACCAGCTAAGATTGTTAGTGCTGATACCTGTAAGTCTTACTTCATTTCTTACTTCATCATAAAGCCTTCCATCTTCAACATGAATGGCGCCATAATAATCCAGCTGTTTACCAGTCTGGATAACAGACTCCGCCAATTCCTTTTCTTTAGCTTCTTTTTCAGCCTCTTCCTTAGCTTTTTTGTCTGCTTCTTCCTTAGCTTTCTTAAGCTCTTCTTCCTTCTTAACAGCCTCGTCCTGTTTCTTTTCCTTGATTACAAGCTTAGGCTCCTCTTTTGCTGGCTCCTGTGCCACCTGCTCAGGCTCCTGCTCTTCTATAGCCACCTGCCAAGGGAATGTAACACCACCCTTAAAATAACTAACAGCAAAAACGCCGCCTACAATAGCCACTGCTAGAAAAATTATTAAAAGTACTGTTCTGAAACGCTGTTTTTTGCCTACCATGATGCTCCCTCCAAATTATATGTTTACGAATCAATAATTCTTTTACTCATAAAAATACTCCATTTAAGATTATAGCTCATTTGCCCTTCATAAAAAAGGGTAACTAATCTCCTATTTTTTTCAAAAAATCCTTGATTTTATTGTGAAGTCCATTGTTTTATGTTATCATATATGATAACTTGTAAGCATGAGGTGAACTATGAAGAATCGTTATTCTGATGGAGTTGTCACGCCCCAGGCTTTGGAGGCGCGTCATTCCATCGCCAGGCAGCTTCGTGACACCCGACATTCCCTGCATATCACTCAGGAGGCTGTAGCCGAGAGAGCAGGCACAAAAAAATCTAACATCTCCCGAATGGAAAGTGGCAAATACAATCCATCCCTGGACTTTCTTGTAAAGGTTGCCGATTCAATGGGCAAAAAAATTGATATTCAGGTGAATTAAAAGTTATTGAAAGGTTAGTTAGAAATGAAAAGAAAACCTAAGATTTCAAAGAATTGTGGAAAAGATATAGTACTCTGCGAGACTACAAATCGCATCGTTTCCAATCGCACTTCCGATCTTTTACTGGAGCAGTCAGTACCATTTTCAAAAAATTGGCACCGTGTTCCTATCTTCAGAAGAAGAAATTATCACGGTGCCAATAAGGTCTGTGTTATTTCCATCAATCGCACTCAGTATTCTCACGCAAGGCGCGTCCTCTCACTTTTAGAAGAAAGAGATTACAACAGATTGCAATTAAATGTTATTTAGTTTTCGCGAGAAACGTATACTGGAAGTCCATCCTTGTACTCCACATCTGGAAGTCCAATTACAAGTGGCTTCAGGTACATTACCATATCAGAGGTTACTCCATTGTGCTCAGGATTAATCCAATCCTGTGGCACTTCCTTCGCCTCATTGGCAATATCATGAATCTTCGCATAGTTAAGCTTAATTTCATAAGGTGCATTACTGATACGCTCCATTGTAACCATAGCGCCTGTAACACCCTCTTCTGCAATATCAACAGCCTTCTTACCGATAGCTTCTGACTCGTTGATATCTGTAAGGCTGGACATATGTGCAGCTGCACGCTGTAAAACATTGACTTCGATAGAGCGAACCTTAACCCCCAATTTATCCTTAACAAGGTACTCTAAAGTCTTTCCTGCACCTGAAAGCTGTGCATGTCCGAAATTGTCTAATGTTCCTGTAGCAGCTGAAATGTACTCGCCTTTGTCATCTCTGATTCCCTCAGAAACAGCAACTACGATGTTGTTCTTCTCCTTAAGAAGATTTGCCAGGTCCTGGATGAACTTATCTCTGTCAAATGGAACCTCTGGCAAGTAGATAAGGTCTGGACCATCGCAGCACTCATTCTTTGCAAGTGCTGTAGCAGCTGTAAGCCATCCTGCATCTCTACCCATTACCTCGATGATTGTGACACTAGGATTGTCATAAATCTGAGCATCGAAGATAACCTCCATTGTAGAAGTTGCAATGTATTTTGCAGCTGAACCAAATCCTGGTGTATGATCTGTGACACAAAGGTCGTTATCAACGGTCTTTGGTACACCTACAAACCTGATATTAGAGCCAATCTTAGCAGCATAAGCAGAAAGCTTATCTACTGTATCCATCGAATCATTTCCACCAATATAGAAAAAGGCTTCGATTTGATATTTGTTAAATTGGTCAAATAGGGTATTATAGATAGGATCATTTGAATCCACACCAGGGAGTTTGAAACGGCATGAGCCAAGATACATTGCAGGAGTTGTTTTAAGACGCTTAAGAAAACGTGGATCGTTAGCTACGACAGCTGTTAGGTCTATTACATTGTCATTCTTGATTCCGAGAATGCCATTGATAGAGCCGTAAATCTTGTCATATCTAGAACCAAGGGTTCCCTCGATGACACCAGCAAGGCTGGCATTGATAGCCACTGTTGGACCACCAGATTGAGCTACTAAAACATTTCCCATAGAAAATATCCTCCCTATAAAGTATTTCTAGGGAAGATTTTAACACAGAGGAGACAATTTATGAACACATTTTTATATGGCATTTTAGACATAATTACAGAAGCACATACATATATTTTGTCATTGAATGACGCATACGAGGCGAATTTAACAGACAAACAGCTTCACTTTATCGTTATCGGAATTATCGGTATGGCAATGATTTTTATTATCCACCCACTATTCGCTCTTTTGGCAAAGACAAACCATGTTCTTGCCATCAGCTGGATATACGTATTTACGTTGATAATCCTAATGACATTCGCTATTGAAATTGGACAAAAAATCACCCACTCCGGTGTAATGGATTTCGACGATATAGTCTTTGGTGTATGGGGCTTTTTGCTTATGTTCCTGATATTTGCCCTAATACGTGGAATAATCATTGGAATTATTCATCTTGTCAGAGACATTATAAGAAAATAAAAAGAAAGAGTTTTGCCTGTGTTTTGGGGGCAAAACTCTTATTTTTTATTTGAAATTTTCAATCATAATCTGTATGCTTCGATTGCCACGGAACTCATTTATAGATGGCTCATAAATAATGTCCATGGTAACTCCATTAGTCTGACCAGCACAGACTCTGTTCCATGCATCCGCTCCAAATTTCTGATTAACAGCTTCCTCAAATTCTGGAACATTTCTGAACATCATGGCTGTCATCGTATTTCCGTTTTCAGTACCTACAGTCATTCTAAGATACTGTCCTTCTTTTCCGATGTAAGCAGCCTTTAGGATAGGCACATTTTTAAGTGCAAACAATGGCTTCGTATTTCCGGTACCATAAGGCGCAAGTAAATCAAGGCTGTCCACAAGCTCCTCTGTAATGTATGAAAGAGGCATATCACAGTCAATCTTTATAACTTCCTGCATATCATCCTCTGTCAATGTACAGCGTTCATTAAGTCGAGTGCGAAGTTCATCAATCTTATCTGTTGGAAGTGAAACCCCGGCAGCCATAGGATGTCCGCCGAACTTCGTAAATACGTCCTTAACTCCTGTGAGCTCTTCAAACATATTGTAGGCAGGTATTGAACGTCCACTGCCCTTTGCTCCATCTTCTGCATCGGTAATCACAAGAACTGGCTTACAATAAGCTTCTCTAATTCTTCCTGCCACGATTCCAGCTAGGCTTTCATGAAGCTCTGGAATATAGATTACTAAAACACGATCCTTATTAAGGTCGCTGTTTTCTATCATATCTCTGGCTTTATCAATGCCAATCTGAGTCATGTTCTTACGCTGAGAATTAAGTTCTACAAGCTCATTTGCCATAGCAAGAGCCTTAGCCTGGTCTGTCTCCATAAGAAGCTCAATTGCTCGGCTGGCAGTATCCAGTCGCCCGCTGGCATTAAGACACGGACCAATAATGAATCCCAAATGGTAACAGCTTAGCGGCTTGCCTTTAAGCTCCGTTCTTGCGAGGAGGGCATTTATACCGATGTTGTCAGTATTCTCGATAGCCTTAATTCCATGATACACTGTGGCACGATTCTCACCCTTCAGCTCCATAACATCACAGACAGTAGCTATAGCAGCAAACTGAAGGAATTTATCTGATTCAGCTTTTTCAAGCCCAAGAAATTCGAAAAGAACCTCTGCTAGCTTCCATGCAACCTGAGCCCCGCAAATACCTTTGAATGGATAATTACAATCATCACGCTTTGGGTCTACTACTGCATCTGCCTCTGGAAGCTTTTGAATTTTGGTGATACCATCAGCATCGAGCTCAAAAGGAACCTCATGATGGTCTGTTACAACAAAAGTCATACCAAGCTCTTTCGCCAAATCGATAGCAGGAGCTGCCGCAATACCATTGTCACAGGTGATAATAAATCCAACGCCATCATCATAAGCCTGCTGTACCATGTCTGGATTAATTCCGTAGCCATCCACCATTCTATGGGGGACTGCATAATCCACATCACCGCCGGCTTCTCTGATAGCTGAGGTAAGGATGTAGGTAGACATAATTCCATCTACATCATAATCTCCAACCACACGAATCTTTACGCCCTCATCAATGGCTTCCATAAGAAGCTCACAGGCTAAATCCATGTCTGCAAAGAGGTGTGGGTCAGCGCAACAATTAAGAGATGGATGAAGGTACTCATGCATTTCTTCATATGTACTAAGGCCGCGATTTACCATGAGTCTTACCAGTACAGGATCAACTCTAAGTTTTGAACTAAGTCCTGCATAATCAGCTGCTTTTCTTTGTAGTATCCATTTACTCATAAAAAATTCTCCAAAATTTAAAATAACCTTCCCCTTTCGGGGAAGGTCAAAATCCCAATGATATTAAGCAAGAGCTGCTGTAATAATAGCCATTGAGTAAACTTCCTGTGCATTGCAACCACGAGAAAGATCGTTGATTGGTGCATTAAGTCCAAGAAGGATTGGGCCGTATGCATCGAATCCTCCAAGACGCTGTGCAATCTTGTATCCGATGTTACCAGCATTGATATCTGGGAAGATGAATGTGTTAGCATGACCAGCTACTGTAGAGCCTGGGCACTTTGTCTTAGCAACACGTGGAGAAACTGCAGCGTCAAACTGAAGCTCACCTTCGATATCAAGGTTAGGATACTTCTCCTTAGCCTTTGCTGTAGCTTCGCGCATCTTATCAACATCCTCGCCCTTTCCTGAACCAAGTGTTGAGTATGAAAGCATAGCGATCTTTGGATCGATACCGAAAATCTTAGCGCACTCTGCTGTCTCACCAGCGATTTCAGCAAGCTCATCAGCGTTTGGCTTAATGTTAATAGCGCAATCACCCATTGCAAGAACTTCTCTATCACCTGTAGCTGAGTTACGTACCATAATGAAGCATGATGATACGATGCTGTTGCCTGGCTTTGTCTTGATAACCTGAAGAGCTGGACGAACTGTATCAGCTGTTGAGTATGTAGCACCACCAAGGAGTGCATCTGCAACACCCATCTTTACAAGCATTGTGCCGAAGTAGTTAGCCTGACGACATGTCTTTGCTGCCTGCTCCATTGTAACGCCCTTAGACTTTCTAAGCTCGCAGAAAAGCTCGCACATCTCATCAAATCTGTCATAGTTTTCTGGATCAATAATAACTGCTCCACGGATGTTGAAACCAGCTTCCTCAGCAGCTGCTGCAACCTCTGTTTCCTTACCAATAAGAATTGGCTGAAGGAAATCTGAACCGAGAAGACGGCTAGATGCCTCAATAATACGTGGGTCTGTACCCTCTGTAAAAACGATTTTCTTAGGATCCTTTTTAAGGATGTCAATTAATGCTCCAAATCCTGCCATTTTAATTTCCTCTTTTCTTTCTTTAAGTTAACCTCATATGAGGTGTTATCTGTAATATGTTAGTGTATTAAAACCACCCTAGATATATTACTACTTTTTTATGAAAAAACAGTGGTTTCGAGCATTGTTTTTGATTTTGTACTTTTTTGTATTTATTCAGAGCAAAGTAAAACTCAAAGAAATTTAAAAGCTTGCTTTTATAATTATTTTGAGTTTTATTTTGTGAGAAACTCACATGAGCAAAAGTAAAGCTGCTTTGCAGCGATTTTGCGAATGAGAGTCTGAATAAATACATCACTCAGATATCAACCCATCAGCATCAACCTTAGCGTTTGGTGAAATACTCTCAACATAGCTATACCCCGTTGCATCCACGCTGGTGCAGGCACCGCTTGCTGTAATAGGAATAATTCTGTAAGTAACATTGTCATTTTCATCTATAGAAAATTCTACAGCTCCACCACCGCCAGACTTTATATTCTGATTAAATATGAAATTTCCAAGACTGTAGAAAATCGGCTTGCCATTATACATTTCTACAGGCTGCAGGCAGTGGCTATGCATTCCGATAACTGCATCTGCGCCTGCATCAATAAACTTATGGCCGTCATTTGGCTGATAGCTTGTAAGCTCTGTTGTGTGCTCCACGCCCCAGTGAACCATAACAAAAAGATAATCCACCTGTGAGTCTGCAGCCTTTATAGCATTAAGCAAATCTGTCTCGTCATAGAAGCAAAACTCTCCTGGCTGAGAATTCAACACATTCCAGCTGCCTACAGGAATAACATGGCTTGCTGCAAGAAATCCATAGGTGCGCCCCTTTGCATCCGTCTTTACAATAAGCTTGCTGGCATCCTCTAAGCTACTTCCTGCACCAGTATAATCAATACCTGCATTTGCTAATGTAGTAAAGGTATCTGTGAGGGCATCTCTACCAAAATCCAAAACATGATTATTGGCAAGGCCTGCGATATCGACACCCAAATCATTTAATAAACTTACATATGATGGATTAACTCTAAATGTGTACTGCTTATCTGGAGCCTTCTGTCCTCTCTCAGAAAAACAGAACTCGTTATTAATCATAGTATATGTAGCATCTGTCAAAAGTGACTTTATCTCAGACGAAACAACACCATCTACACCTGCCCTGTTGTAATTAGACTGTACATATTCACTAAGCTCCACATCACCTGTGAATACAATCCTTGTGGTTAAGTCCTCTGGAGTAGGTGATGGTTCAACTGCTGAAGTAGCCGCAATGTCTGCATCCTCCAGTGTGATTTCTGATTCTTCTTCAGAATCGTCCTGGGCAGACTGCTCTATCGCTCCATTCTTCTCCTGAAACATTCCAAACAACTGCTGTCCTTTTTCCTCAAAAGGACCTCCTTCACCCAATGCATACCAGCCTGCCGCTAAAACAAGCACCAAAACTAGTAGAGTCTTAATCAGTGCCGAAAAAAACTTTTTCATATATCCCCCTTATTTAAACTGATTCTTTTCAGGATCATAGTGATAATCGATACTTCCTAACTTTGCCTTTAGCTCCTCCTCGTTAATTCCTGTATCATCTATCAATGCATATAAAGTAGTGTAATGATCTCTCAATGCTGTATTTACAACAGAAAGAAGCATTACTGGGTCTTTTGGAAAATTCATAATTGCACGACCTTTCATTAAACTTACTCTGTGTATTCTAGCATAAAATAAAAAAACATGGTAACATCATGGCAGTTTAGCAGGAGATATTAATATGATTTATAGAAAACAAAATGGCTACGATGCCTTTAAATGCATAGCTGATAAGTGTCCAAAAAGCTGCTGCGTGGGTTGGCAGATAATGATAGACGAAGATAGCATCAAAAAATACAAGAATACAGCTGGTGATTTTGGTGCCAGATTAAATGGCTCAATCAATTTTGAGGAGGGCTGCTTCAAGCAGAACAACACCCGCTGCGCAATGCTCAACAATAATGGTCTTTGTGATTTGCATTCTACACTTGGCGAGGATATGCTTTGCCACACCTGTAAAATGTTTCCAAGACATGTGGAGGAATTTCAGGATATTAGAGAATATTCACTTTCACTCTCCTGTCCAGAATTTACTCGCATGATTTCGGAGCCTGATTATGAATTCGCATTTACGGAATCAGAGGATGATGTTCTTGACGATCCTGAAGAGTTCGAGGATTATGATTTTCTTTTGTTTGATAAGCTTGAATATTCAAGAGATAAAATGCTTGAGCTCGCTGCCACCAAATCCATTTCACTTCAGGATAGAATGAGCTTAATAGGCGCCATGGGGCTAAAGCTCCAGCGCCTCTACGATGAAGGCTTAATTTTTGATATGGATGATGTTGATTTTGATGAAGAGTTTGACTGCGCAGGTACAGGTGCCTTACTTTCACTACCTTATTGCACTAAAAGCATGGATACTCTTCTAGAAATGGAAGTCCTTGAAGAATCTTGGCATGATTCTATTCGCAGTGCCCAAACATTTTGGAACGACAACTCCTCTGACTTCGTTACATGGAAAACTGCCATGTATCCAGAAGCTGCTACAGAATTCATATTTGAGAAGATATTTGAATCTCTTCTCTTTACATACTTCTGCGGTGCAGTGTATGACGGACAAATTTACGCCCGCACTATGATTGCAGTGCAAAGCACTCGCTGGCTTATGATGCTTTCCGCTGCAGATAAAAATACCCCTCTAAACCAGGTAATCTACCTGTACTCCAGAGAGGTGGAACATTCAGATTTAAATGTAAATGCACTTATTGAATTTTTTGAAGGCGAATTATAATGCTATATAATTCTATATAATTCTATATAATGCTATATAATTCTATATAATTCTATATAATTTATATAAAGCTATATAATTCAATATAATCACTCACTCATGAAAGGAGAACTGTTATGCCATTTATTGATTCAAAAATCACTGTTCCTGTTACAGCTGAGCTTAAGGAAGAGCTTAAGAGCGAACTAGGAAGACTTATCACAACTCTTAATAAAACTGAGACCTACCTTATGGTTGGTATCGATGATGCTTATGACCTTTGGCTTGGCGGAAAAAAGCTAGATAAAGGAGCTTATGTTTCTGTGAGTCTCTATGGTAATGCACCAAAAGAAGCTTACGATAAGCTTACTGGCCAGATTTGTGAGCTCTTTGCGGAAAAGCTTGGCATTCCAGGAAATTCAGTTTATGTTACCTATCATCCTGTATCAGATTGGGGATGGAACGGAAGCAACTTCTAAATCAAAATAAAGGACAGCCAAAAGCATTTAAGCTTAAGGCTGTCCATTTTAATTTTCTTATTTTCTTCCGCTACTTTTAAGCTCTTCTTCAAAGGCCTCTGGATTCTTAAGATAATAATCCTGATGTTCCTCCTCTGCCTTATAAAAAGACTTAAAAGGCTCTAATGCAATTTGAGTTTTTTTGCCAGAAGTCGCTTCAAGCTCTGCTATCTTCTCCTGTGCAAGCTTTAGCTCCTTTTCGTTTTGGTAATAAATAGCCAGTGTATAGGAAAATCCTTTATCAATAAACTGGCCTTCTCCATCAAATGGATCTACATTTGCCAAATAGATATCCAGCAATTTATCATAATCAACATTGCCTTCATCATAAGTCAATTCTATTGTCTCTCTGTGTCCAGTCTTCTGAGACTTTACATCCTCATAGGAAGGATTTACCTCATCACCACCAGAATAACCGCAAACAACAGAATCCACTCCGTAAATCTTATAAATTGGTGTGACGCACCAAAAGCACCCACCTGCAAAATACGCTTTCATAAATCTAATACCTACCAGTTCTTCTCAAAACCATCACTCAAAAACTTGTAATCATCAGCTCCGCCATCAATACTCAAAAACAGCTCTGCAATAGCACAGTTGTTGAAATCTACATCCCACAAAGCAGTTCTAGGTGTCTTTTTAATATACTCAAACATGCAATGGCTAAGAGCACCATGACTAACAAGAAGAAGTACATCATCCTCAGAAAAATCACCTGCTGAAATCATTCCGCGAACGCGTTCAACTATAGCACCTGCTCTTTTCACCACCTCATCATAGCCCTCGCCACCCTCTGGCGGGATGTAATCTGCTGGGGTATCAAAACACTGATGTAAAAATCCTGGGTCCTCTTCGCCCATATTTCTCTGCTCACAGACACCAAAAGCCATTTCGATAAGATTATCATCTGTCTCAATCTGGCTCATAGGAATGCCTGTAGCAAGGCTGCCGGTTTCTATAGCGCGCTCTAAAGGGCTGGAAATAATTCTTGTAACAACAATTCCCTGGCCATCTAAAAACTCCTTTGTCTGTCTGGCCTGCTGACGCCCCCTCTCATTGAGTGGAATGTCAGAGCTGCCCTGTAATCTTTTTTGAACATTTAAATCGGTCTGTCCGTGACGAAGTAATAATACTCTCAAATTAACACCTCATAGTCAATTTACTTAAAAATCTTAGCCGAAAACTTATCTACAATTTCCTTAACTACTCCATTCTCAAATGGTGTCTTAAGACCAACTTCCTTGAGCATGTTTGTATAGTAATCGCTGGCTGAGAGCTTGCAAAGGGCAAGATAATGCTCCCAAGCCTCCTTGTAATCCTCATCCATCCAAACCTTAAACTGCATTGCTACGATTGAAGCAAGTACATAATCAATGTAATAGAATGGCACATCAAAGATGTGAAGCTGCTTTTGCCAGAATCCACCAAGATTCCAGAACTCATTCTCAGAGAAATCAATGTATGGTCTGTACTGCTGCTCAAGCTTCTTCCATGTTTCCTTACGCTGGGCTGGAGTCATCTCTGGATTGTCGTATACGATATGCTGGAACTCATCAACCATTGTTCCGTATGGAAGGAAAGTGCTGGCATCCTCAATATGCATCTCGAAGTAATCCTCGTATCTGTCGCCAAAGAAATTCTTCATCCATCCGTATGTGAAATATTCCATAGACATAGAGTGAATCTCTGCTGTCTCCATACCAAGTTCATTGTGTTCTGTAACTTCGTCATTTCGAACCACATAAGCCTGGAAAGCATGACCGCACTCATGAGTGATAACATCAACATCTCCGCTTGTTCCATTGAAGTTAGCATAGATGAATGGCGCTTTGTAGTTTGGAAGATATGTCTGATATCCACCTGCAGCCTTATTCTTACGACCAAATACATCAAATAATTCATGCTCCATCATGAAGTTCATGAATTCCTTTGTCTCTGGGCTAAGCTCAGAGTACATATCCTGTCCGCTCTTAAGGATTTCCTCTGGAGTTCCGGTTGGCTTTGGATTTCCTTCATTGAAATATACACCAAGCTCTGTAGCCTGAAGCTTATCAAGGCCAAGTCTCTTGGCACGCTTTTCAGCAAGCTTTCCTACGAAAGGAACAAAGTATTCCTTAATCTGCTTTCTGAAATTCTCAACATCCTGAGGGCCATAGCTATTTCTGTGCATTCTACAATATGCAAGCTCTGTGTAAGAGTTGAAGCCAAGAAGCTTTGCCTGCTCAGTTCTGTTCTTAACCATCTTGTCATAGATTTCATCAATCTCAGGTGTTACGCTCATAAACCAGTCAGAAACAGCCTTCTGAGCCTTCTTTCTGACTTCTCTATCCTGATTTGTAGTGAATGGTGCCATAAGAGAAAGATTATACGTCTCACCCTCGTATTCAATCTTTGCTGTAGCAATAAGCTTGTCGTAGCGAGAAGCAAGAGCATTTTCCTCCTGCATAAGAGGAATTACTTCGTCATTAACAGACTTAGCATCAAGCTCAGCATTCTTGAAAAATACTGGACCAAGCTTTGTTTCGAGGTAATCCTTGTACTGAGACTTTGCAAGTACATTATTGTACTTGATAGTAGCGTTGCTTAATCTAGGGATAACCTCATCAAAGTAATCGTTCTCTTTCTCATAGAACTCATCTGTATTATCAGCATCATGTCTGATATATGCGATGTTATATGCTGTCTCAAAATCCTTTGAGAGCTTGTAAAAGTCCTTGTGAATCTCAAACTGCTCCTCACCTGATTTAGCAGCCTGCTGACGCTCGATGAGCTCAGCGATAGTCTTCTCAAATGCGTCAATATCAGGACGCTCATATGGTAAATCTTTAAACTTAAAATCCATAAACAAACTCTTCTCCTTTCAAATTTTCGCTAGGGGTTATTTTAGCATAAATAAAGGGCTGTGCACAATGCACAGCCCCTGTATTTGTTGATATTAAATCTCAGTTAATGGTGCAATCTGCTCAAGAACATGGTTCATATCCTCGAACATAAATCCCTTCTGTGTAATCAAGGTCTTAATATCTGAAATATCATTTGTAACATTATCAAAGTATCTTCTTGAATCGTCAATGTTATCAGAGATTGAATTGATTGAAGCCTCGCAATTTCCAAATACTTCACCCATCTGTTCGCTTTGCTCAGTAACCTCTTCAGCTACAGTCTTGATATTTCCAACAACCTCCTGCGTCTCAACAACTCTCTGGTGTGATGTCTCGATAGCTTCCTTTGTATGGCCTACCGACTCTACCAGACGGTTATTGTTTTCATCAAGCTCCTTCATACTATCAAATACAGATGTAACAACACTCTGAATCTCGGTTGAAAGATTTGTTACCTCGTCAGCAACAACGGCAAAGCCTCGTCCTGCCTCACCAGCACGGGCTGCTTCAATTGATGCATTAAGAGCAAGAAGATTTGTCTGCTTTGCAAAGCCACCAATCTGCTCTACCTTCTCACGAATATCATCAAAGCTCTTCTGGAATGCTGCAAACACTTCCTCCACCTCTGCGATGGTAGCTGATACATCTCCAGTACTCTGATCAACCTTTTCCATTCCATTATGTGAATCATCTGCTGTAACAACAAGCTTCTTTACAATATCATCAAAAGCATTTGTAATCTCTTCGATTGTCTGGAACTGCTCCCTGAAGCCATTTACTGAATCAGAGATATTGGTGTACTTTTCCTCAACAACTGAAAATGACTCACCGATTGTATCGATACCAGCAATTGTATTTGCCTCTTCCTGCTGCAGCTTTTCCTTTTGCTCAATTGAAAATCTACCAACCTCGCGAATTGCCTTCATGCGGCTTCTCATATCCACCTTCTTATCGGCACTTTCAGCAGCTTCAACTACTGGCTGTTCTACTTCTTTTTTTCTTCCGAATAATCCCATCTTGCACCTCCGTCTATTCGAAATACAAAGCATTTATTCAAACACTGCGCAAACCATAGTCTGGTTTACATGCTGCTTTTTGTACTGCTCTCCACCACCAACAACACCTACATGTGGGCCAACAGATTTCATTTCTCCTATAAAGGTGTCAAGATAGCCCTTATTTGAATATAGTAGATGACGATAAATACAATTTACCGAAAAGATGAGCGAAATTCGACTGTTTTCATCTCTAATCTTTCGACGTGTTTCTAAGCCAATCGCATCATAATCCTTAAGCTCCAAAACCTGAATGGAATCATTTTCATTAATCTTCTTATAGCTGATTAACGAACCATTTGCACCAACTTCATATGGGCTGGTAATGAATATCTGATCACCAATAACTCGTCCCAACGGATTCGTTAATACGTTATCTACAATTTCACCGCGGCTAACATTTGCATCCTGACAATAAACATCTGCTGCTGGACGGCCATCCAAAGAAACCAATTCCTTAGCACCAAGATTAACCTTTGTAGCAATATGTGTAACAGGACAATCCATTGGACCATATATATTTTCGGAATAAGTTCTAATTTTTCCGGACTTATTCTTTAAAAGAGCATAGCAACACGCATCAGCGTAAAGCTGTCCATTTACTAATACCTTTGGAGTATATCCTGCAGGATATCCAAATACAGTTCCGCCTACGATAGGAATACGAGCTCGCTCTAAGGCTACGTTCAATGTAGTTACAAGACGTTCCTCGTCATTCGTACAGAATTCAAGGCAAATCGTATTACTATCACCAGCTTGGATTTTCGAAACCTTCTCTTCCATTGCAGGAACATCAAACATCGGTGCAGATGAAAGATTGCGGATTACTCCAACTTCTGCATCCACATCACTTCCAAAAGATAAAAGCATCATTCTCTTGTCAGATGATGTATCATAATATGAAATTGTTCCTGAACCAATCAATGGAACATTAGGATACCTATCCGAAATAATTTTTGCCGCTTTCTCAAACTGGTCGAAAGAAGCTAATAATACCAATAATTTAGGTGAACCAGCCTTAGAACACACTTCAGCCACAGCTGCTTCAACGTCCGATTTTAAAGATGTTCCTATAGAAATTTGCATAAAAACCCCTTTCTGTGTAATATCCCACGATTAGATTCTAGCACAGAAAGGGGCTTATCCTTATTTTTTCACATTATATTCAATAATATTTAACAAAAAGTCAATACAGCGGGAAAGCTAGGCCCATGCAAATTACTTTCAGCAATGGGCCTGCTGTAGCAAGCTATTCGTACCTTAAGGCATCGATAGGATTAAGCTTGGCAGCCTTGTTAGCTGGGTAATATCCGAAGAAGATACCAATAGCCATTGAGAATCCAACCGCGATTATGATGCTTGAAACAGATACTGTTGCATCGTATCCCATCAGCTTAACAGCAACCATACCAAGAGCAACACCAAAGAAGATTCCGATGATACCACCAATTACGCAGATAACCACTGATTCAGTGATGAACTGAAGTCGGATAGATGAGTTAGTAGCACCAAGAGCCTTTCTTGTACCGATTTCTTTAGTACGCTCTGTAATAGAAACAAGCATGATGTTCATAACACCGATACCACCAACCACAAGGGAAATACCGGCTATAACTGAAAGTGCCAACTGAATCATACCAATCATAGTATTCATCTGATCCATCATAGATGCCATACTGATGGCAGCGACCTCATATGCATCGTTTCTAGAATAGAAATTTACATTAAAGTAGTCTCTAACAGTGGTTACGAATGTATTGTTATCCGTATTTACGGAAGTAACCAGCGTGATGTAATCAAATCCCTTATTTGCTGTATGATTAATCTTTCTAGCAGCATCTAATGGAACCATAACTTCTGTGGTAGGGTTGTCTGATTCACCAAATGAAAACTGTTCTGCCACATACTTATAAACACCTACAACATAGAAATCATAGAAAGCTCCGTTGTCCATGACAACTTCAATTTCCTGTCCTATAACGGCATCATTATCGCCCTTGTAAAGACGTTCAACAAGCTTATCTGAAACCATACATACATCTTTTCCTTCTTTATAGTCCTGATGTATAAAGTTTCGTCCTGCTAAGAGTTCTTTATCGTTAAATTCCATGTAATCTCTGTTATAACCAACGATTTTTGTCTTAGCACTTTTTCCATTTTCGGTAACCTTGCTGGAAGAATAATAATCACCAACAGATTCAGTCAAAAGAACATACTTAATATCGTCTTTATATTCATCTGTAAAGGATTTAATCATATCCTTTGTGATAAGGTCATCATCTGTCATTTCTCTTACGTTACCTGAGCCGTAATTCATTCCAGATTCATCCTGTTTATCATCAGTAGATTTTTGCATTACACCTACCTGAAGGTTGTTCGCACCCATGCCCTGCATTGTGGTATTAACAATATTGGTAATAGAATTACCAACTGTCATTATCGCAATTACGGATGCAATACCGATAATGATTCCAAGCATTGTAAGCAAGGAACGCATTATATTAGCTCTAAGTCCTGCTAATGCAACGAGGACGTTCTCTGTAAATAACATTATGCGCCCTCCTTTTCTTTTAAGCCATTCCAGTTTCCTGTTGATTCTCCGATGATGTTTCCATCCTTAAGAGTTATAATTCTCTGAGTCTCCTGTGAAAGTTCTGGCGAGTGAGTGATGAGAACAATTGTCTTGCCCTGTTCTTCGTGGAGTCTGTGGAAGATATCCATAATAAGACGTCCAGTAGCAGAATCAAGGGCACCTGTAGGCTCATCAGCAAGAATGATTGCAGGGTCATTAGCCATAGCTCTGGCAATTGCCACACGCTGCTTCTGTCCACCTGAAAGCTCATCCGGCTTATGCATCATTCTGTCTGTCATCTCTACCTGCTCAAGAAGCATCTTTGCTCGCTCTGTTCGCTCTGCTCTTCCCATTCCTGCATACATCATAGGAAGCTCTACATTTTTCAAAGCACTTGTTCTTGCAATAAGATTGTAAGTCTGGAAAACGAAGCCAATCTTTTTATTCCTAAGTGCTGAAAGCTCGTGATCCTTTGCCTTCTCAATATCAATACCATCAAGGGAGTATTCGCCTGCTGTAGGTCTGTCCAAGGCACCAATGATATTCATCAATGTGGATTTACCAGAACCAGACTGACCAACAATGGAAACAAATTCCCCTTTGTTAACTGTAAAATTCAATCCATGGAGTACCTCAAATTCATTTGGGGTTCCAATGAAGAAGCTTTTATGTATATTGCGAAGGTCCAGCATAATATTTTCTGCCATAAAAACCTCCTAATTATTCAAAATAAATGTAATCCATTACGTCAGTACTTGGTCCATCATCAACGATTGCTTCTACAGTCATACCCTTCTTAAGTCCGTCGCCCTTAACCTCTACATAGTAATCACTTTCAAGTCCCTTTGTAACAGTAATGTCCTTCTTTTTTCCGTCATCATCAATTGTAGTTACGAAGAAGGTACCATCCTTCTCATTCTTCTGAACACAGTCATAAGGAACACAGATTGCATTCTTTACAGAATCAAGAATAACGCTTGCCTTTGCTGTCATACCAACACGCATTCTGCTGTCGTTGTCATTCATTTTTATCTTTACTTTATATGATGGTACGCTGCTACCTGTCTGCCCCTGATTAGCACCGATTGCACTCTCTGATGCAAGTGATACGAAAGTAACCTCTCCATCAAATGTCTCATCTTCAGTAGCTTCAAACTTAACCTTTGCTGGAAGACCATTTTCAATCTTTGCAATGTCATACTCGTTTACTGTAGCTTCTACAACAAATCCGCTTGTATCTGCAATCGTAAATACGGTATTACCCTGAGCGTAGTTATTGCCCTCTGTAACATTCATTGTGATGATGTAGCCTGAGATAGGTGCTGAAACATGTGTTGCATCCTTGCTCTCATATACATCTTCCTTTGCATCCACCTGAGTGTAGTTCTGTGAGAACTGCTGCTTAAGCTGTGCAAGTTCAATCTGCATCTGCGCTTTTTCAATTGAGTCTTCCCAAGTTTCAAGCTCATCTTCTTTTGCCTCATATTCTTCAATAGTGAAGCCATAGCGAGCTTTTATTACACCATTCTGCTCTTCGTATTTTTCTGATTCACCAGAATATGGATCCTTTTGACCATTTTCAAAATGAAGCTTTACAGCATCATAATAAACTCGATATTTTTCAAGCCATTCTTTTCTTTCATCTATCTTCTTCTGAGTATCAGTAATTGTCTTCTGAAGATCTGAAATATCCTGAGCGCTCTGTTTGTTTTCAATATTATACTGTGCATTCAACTCAGTAATTTTTCTATCAAAATCATCTCCATCGAACTCAACAACAACAGAACCAGCCTCAACATAATCACCTACTTCGTAGTTGATTTTCTTAACCTTGATACCAGTCATAGTGCCACCGATAGTAGAAGTAACCTTTGCAGTCTCTGTGGCAGTAAGTGTTCCAGTAACACTAACAGATTTCTGCAAATCCATCTGATCTACTGTAGCTGTAACAGGCTGATTTGCCTGCTCCTCAAGAATCGCCTGTGCCTGCTTTACTCTGTAACGAACAAATAAAACAACTGCAAGCACAATCACAAGAATGATAATCAGCTTTATATGCTTCTTTAAGAAGCGGCCGATTTTTCCAAAAACTTTTTTCACTGTTCCCATAAAAATTCAATCCTCCATTAAACTGATAACTTGTTTTCCATAATCCATGCTGTTATGAAATATATGATTGCTGTTAGCACTACGTAAAAACCTACGTTTGAAACAAGTCTCACAGATGAGAAAACGTAATAAACTCCAAATAAACCATCATGTAACTTGTCTACCAAAATCGCAATTACGATAAAAGCTATAAAGCTAAGTAAACCATTAAATTTATTACCGTTTAAAAGTGTGGCACATATAACTACAGCGAGATATCCAACACAAATCAAATATACCCAAGATAAAACTGTATCTAAGCCAGCCATTACAAATGTCTGATATGTAAATGCTTCCCTGTTTCCGGTAATGATAAGCCCTAACATATCAATGATTCCCTGAATGTCTTCATATTTAACTACCAGAATCATTATGTCTGCCATGGCAAGCGCCATGAAAAACATTCCCGACAGGAAAACGGAGCCACAGTTTTCAAGTACCTTAGAACCTAAAATCTTATAGCTGCTGTTAGGGGTCATAAATAGCATATAGCTTTGCTTAGTATTAATATCCTTACTAAGAACATGAATGCTATAAACACCTATTAAAAACAATCCGCAAATTGTTGTAAGTATAAGACCAAAAACGCCTACAGACCAAACATCTTCATTCATGCTAAACACACCGAATAAAAACATCAGCTCAAAGAAGGCTGTGAAGCAAAGGACAAAGCCCTTCATCTTCCATGATTTTCTAAATTCATATTTCATCAGGTTAAGCATTAGCAAGCACCTCCAATCTCAGCTGAACCATAGATATCTCTATACTTATCAGCCAAAGAAACACACTGTTTAACTCTTAATTCCTCTACCTCGTATACATCCACAAGATGAGAGTTATTAATAAAGATTGCATAATCAACAACTGATTCCAGCTCTTCAACAAGGTGACTTGATACTAAAAGTATCTTGTCCTCTCCAGCATGTCTGATGATTGCGTTTAAAACCTCATCTCTCGCAAGAAGATCGATTCCATTAAGTGGCTCATCAAGCATATAAACTTTAGCATCTCTTGCCATGGTCACTGCGACCTTAAGCTTAGCAAGCATACCAGATGAAAGTGCCTTACATTTAAGATTCTTCTCAAGCTTCATCTCCACAAGCATTTCATCAAATGCTTCCATTGAAAAATCTTCAAAGAAATCATCGTAATAGTTTCCAACATCGCCGATTGTCATCCAATCATAAAAATATGGTTCGGTAGACATATAAGCGATGTGCTTTCTACTTTCCACGTTTACTGGCACGTTATTGTATTTAATAACCCCAGATGTTGGCTTTATAAGTCCTGCAGCCATCTTCATCCAGGTAGTCTTACCACTTCCATTTGGTCCAAGCATAGCGTAAATATGTCCCGGCTCAAGCTTTAGGGAAATGCTATCCACTGCTGTCTTGCCAAGAAATTTTTTAGTAACCTCAAAGCTTTCTAACATTTCTACTTCCTCCGTTATTTAGTTGTTTTAATCATTTCGATTGCCTCTTCCCTGGAAATACCAAGTTCTGAAATACTCTTAAGGAATTCATTGAGACAACCCTGAGCCATTTCATGACGACATTCTTTAATTTTTGATTCATCATCAGTCACGAATGTCCCCATTCCTCTTTTGGTGTAGCAAACCCCTTCTCGTTCAAGCTCCTGATAAACCCTTGCTGCAGTATTAGGATTGATAGTGTACTGTACTGCAAGATCACGGCTGGAAGGGAGTTTCTCACCTGTCCTGATACGCTCATTTATAATGTCCAGCTTTATCGAATCGATAACCTGCATATAAATGGGTGTTTTTGAATCATACTGCATAATTAATACTCCTCTTTTCTTGTCGCGTGAGTTAGTATTGTGTACCTCTGTACTCGTGTACTATGTGTATAGTACACTATGGCATTCACACTGTCAATCCCCTTATCTTCAATTTCAAATAAAAATTACCACATAAAAATAAAACAGGGCAGAATCCCACTGATTCCACTCTGTTTTACACTTATTTACATTATTAAATTTAAGCCTTCTTTGTGTCAGACCAATACATACTCTTGAATTCTGTAGGTGTACATCCCTTTTGTATCTTGAACATACGTATGAAGGATGAGATTGATGTGAAGCCACAGTTAAGAGCCACATCAGTAACAGATACCCCTGGCTCCACCAAAAGCTCCTGAGCTTTAGCTATACGCTTTTGATTTACGTATTTATAGAAGCTAGTGCCAGTGAACTGCTTAAACAATCTCTCGAAATAGAACTTACTAAACCCGCTCATATCAGCAATATCATCTAGCTTTAAATCTTCCGAACAGTGGGCATTTATGTAATCGCAAATCTCCATAAATTTAGGCGCATACTCTTCTTTTACAATAGGATTGTAATCTGTGTTTACATTATTATTAGAATAGTTTGTTCCTATTAATACTAACATCTTAAGAAGCTGACTATAGATATTCACCTCTGAGAAAGGATTATTTTCCATATATTCCTCTCGGATGTTAATAAGCATCTCCTTAATTGTATCGTGAATATCTGGGTACTCCTCTGGTGTGATAACACAATAAGGCGACATTATTGAAAATAAAATCTCTACCTCCCTCATAAATCTAAGAGTGGTGGTGTTAGGTTGGAAAATAATACGACGACCTGTAGGCGGTGCAATAATAGAATGAACACAACCTGGACAGACGATACAGATATCTCCCTCGCGAAGCTCAACCTCCGTATTTGAAAAAACCATCTTATATCCATTTTCTACCGGCATTACAATTTCAATAGCAGGATGCCAGTGCATAGGATAATCTTCATATTGTGTATTATCGTAAAGTTTTAACCCCGTGCTTTGCTTATAATTCACGGTTTCAAAGATGCCGTCTAAGCTTTCTATCATATAATTCTTCTCCCTTAAAAACTACGCCTTTCCGCCAAGGCAATAATTGATAACTAATTTCCGTTATAATTTTTGCTCTTATTCGAGCTAAAATCAAGTTTTTTCAAATAATTGCTCAACAAATTTAAGCATTTTGTTCATCTTATCATTTTTGGTACTTTATTTTTAGTAATTATGCACAATTTCTGAAGAAATTTTATCTATACTTGAGCAATTTTTGATAACTAATCAACAACATTTTTAATGATTGTGTTAAAATTGTGTGTTAAATTAAAAGTAACAAAACAGTTAACAGACAAATGGGACAGAAAAGCAAATAGGGGGCTTATCATTTGTCTAAAAAAGGAGGAGACGTAATGAAAAAGAAATTACTTGCGACTTTAATGTCAGCAATGATGATCGCTTCTGTATTTACAGGTTGCGGTGCATCAGGCGGATCATCTGATTCAGCTTCTAGCTCAGGTTCAGACGGTTCAGCAGATGGGGTTCAGGAAATCACCTGGATGTTCTGGGATGATTTGGATGCCACACAGGATCTTATCTCTCTTGGATACAAGGAGAACGTTGAAAGATTCAACAAGGATTATGAGGGTAAGTATCACGTAAACGTTGTTACAACAAACCTCGAAGAGTACTATGACAAGTTAAATGCGTTAGTAGCTGCTGGGGAAACACCTGACGTATTTATTGTCAGCCCAGGTCCACAGCTTACCGATTATGTAGCACCTGGTATCGCTGCTCCACTTGATGACTATCTTGCGCAGGATGGATGGAAAGATACATTCACAAGTGATGCAGTATTCACACAGCAGACATATGACGGCAAGATTTATGCTGTACCTCTTAACACAGCTGCAGCTTGCTGCTTCTATAACACAGAGATGTTCGAAAAAGCTGGTGTAGAAGTTCCTAAGAACTGGGATGAAATGCTTGACGCTTGCGAAAAGCTTCAGTCAGCAGGATTTACACCAATCACAATTTCAGCTGGTACAGCATGGTGCCTTTCAATGGTAGCTGGTTACCTTTGCGAAGCTGAAGGCGTAGACCTTTCTAAGCTTGCAGATGGTTCTGCTTCTTGGGAGGATGGAAAGCTTGAGGCAGCTGCAACAAAGCTTCTTGACCTTTCTAAGTACTTCCAGCCTACAGCAGCTGGTGACACAAACGACGTTGCTACAGCAAACTTCTACAACGAAGAAGCTGCTATCCTTATCCAGGGTTCTTGGGCAATCGGTCAGATCAACGGCGAGAACCCAGAGTTCGAGTCTAAGTGTGGTGTATTCCAGTTCCCAGGTGTACAGAGACTTATCGCTAAGTCTGATTCACTTTGCATGAGCTCATCAACAAAGTCTCCTGAGGCTTGCGCTGCATTCATGAAGTACTTCACAGATGACACAGCTCAGAAGTACACAGCAGAAGTTGGTGGAAAGATTCCTGTAACAAAGGTTGAATATGATGCTTCAGCAGCACCTGCTCAGCTTGCTTACGTAATGGATATCTTTGAGAACGCAAAGGGTACATTCGGATTCTACAATGAGTCAATGCCTACAACAGAGACAGGCTCACACTTCGATGACACAATGGTATCAGTATTCCTTGGTGATATGACACCTGCTGAGGCTGCTACCGACATGGAAGAGTTCTATCAGGCAAACTGCCGATAACATTCTTTTTCTTCAATACCTTTATTGTATATAGGGGCGCAACTTCCCTGCGCCCCTATTCTTTTAAACTTTTTTAGGTCGAATCATTAGAAAATTAAGGAAAATAAGTTATGGATAAATTACTTAGAAACAAAAAAGCCATCATAATTTTCATGGCGCCAGCATTAATTCTATTTACTTTTATATTATTTATTCCAATCTGCCAATCTGTATATTACTCATTTTGTGATTACAATGCTTTGACACCAGCAAAATGGGTTGGATTAAAAAATTATCAGGGATTACTTGGCGATAAAACATTGAAAATTGCCTTAAAGAATTCTGTGTTCTTTTTGGTTTATTCATGTATAACTCAGCTAATTATGGGTCTGTTCTTAGCAGCCCTTCTTACAAATATAGATAAAGGAAGAAACCTTTTCAAAAATATTATCTATTTACCATGCGTTCTTTCATCAGCTGCTTTAGGTCTGTTATGGATGTTCATCTTCAGCCCTAAGCTTGGTATCAACCAGCTTCTTCAAAAGCTTGGTATGGAAGGTCCACTTTGGCTTATGGATACAAAAGGTTTCATCATCCTTCCAATGTGGGTAATCGCATTCGTTGCTTTATGGCAGTACGTAGGACAATCAATGATGCTTTACATGGCTCAGATTTCCGGAATCAGCAAATCATTATATGAGGCAAGTTACATTGATGGTTGCAGCAAGGCTAAGAGCTTCCGTTATATCACTCTCCCGCTCGTCCGCCCTATGGTTGCAACCGCAATGTCACTTAACGCAATCGGTTCATTGAAATTCTTCGACATGATTTTCAACATGACAGAAGGTGGTCCAAACCACAAGACTGAAGTTCTTGCAACTCACCTTTATCAGCAGGGCTTTAAGTACTTCAAGTACGGATATGCCAGCGCAATCGGTGTGTTACTCCTTGTGCTTTGCTTGGCTGTAACACTGTTCATAAATAAGGTTGTAAAGACCGAGCCATATGAGATGTAGGAGGTTTTAGAAATGAAAAATTTATCAGTTTGGAAAGTTATTATATACATCTTTTTGGTAATCATGGCAGTGCTTTATTTGGCTCCACTTCTTTGGACATTTAATGTTGCCTTCAAGACAAATAAGGAGATTTTCACTGCTCCATTTGCATTACCACAAAATCCTACAATGGAAAACTTCACCTTTGCTTGGACTGCAGGTAAGCTTGGTATCGCAACACTTAATTCATTTATCGTCTGCGTTGTAACATTAATTCTTTCTATGGTAATTGGTTCAATGGCAGCATTCGGCATTGCCCGCTTACGCTGGAAGTTTTCACATTTAGCACTTGTTTATTTCCTTACTGGAATGATGATTCCTGTACACTGTGTTTTGATTCCGCTTTTCACTCGCTTCGCAAAGGTAGGTCTTTCAAACAGCCTTACAGGTCTTGTTCTTCCATATTTAACCTTCTCTCTTCCAATCACAATATTTATCATGGTTGGTTTCTTCGAGGGAATGCCTAATGAGCTTATTGAGAGTGCCTGCATCGACGGCGCTTCAATCTATCAAATTTTCTTCAAGGTTTGTCTTCCACTTGGTAAGACTGGTCTCTTCGTTACAGGACTTATGACCTTCGTAGGAAACTGGAATGAGCTCTTACTTGCAATGGTATTTATATCTGACGATATGAAGAAAACACTTCCTGTTTCTCTTTCAAAATTCGTCGGACCTTATAATACAAACTACTCACAGATGTTTGCAGCCATCATCATCGCAATCATACCAACAATCGTTGTATATTGCGCATTCTCTAATCAGATTGTAGATGGATTGACTGCGGGGGCTGTGAAAGGATAAGGAGAAAAAAGAGAGTATAATGAAGACACAAAACAAACCCCTAATTACTGACATTTTTACGGCTGATCCATCAGCCCATGTGTATGAGGACAAGATTTTTATCTATCCATCACATGACATTCCACACAATGGGGAAGACAACGACAACGGTGACGAATACCAAATGGAGGATTATCATGTTTTCTCTATGAGCGAAGACAGTGATAAAGTCATCGACCACGGAATGGTTTTACATCAGGACGATGTTCCTTGGGTAAGCAATCAGATGTGGGCTCCAGACTGCGTATTTAAAAACAATACCTATCACTTAGTTTTCCCAGCAAGGGATAAAGAAGGCAACTTCAGACTTGGTATTGCAGAGAGCAAGAATCCAGCAGGACCATTTAATCCAAGACCAGAATGTATTCCTGGTAGCTTTAGTATTGACCCATGCTCTTTCATCGATGATGACGGACAGGTTTATATTTACTTTGGCGGACTCTGGGGCGGTCAGTTAGAGAAATACCGCACTGGAAAGTTTGATCCTAATGGTAAAGAGCCTGCTAAGAATGAGCACGCTGTATGGCCTAATGTAGCGCCTATGAAGGACGATATGAGTGAATTTGCAAAGGCTCCTTCAGATGTAGTTATCCTTGATGAGAATGGAAATGAGCTTCTTGCTGGTGATGAGGACAGAAGATATTTTGAAGATCCATGGATGCATAAGCACAATGGAAAATACTACTTCTCTTATTCAACAGGAACAACACACTATATCGTATATGCGGTAGCGGACAATCCTTACGGTCCATTCACATATCAGGGCAGAATCTTAGAGCCAGTACTTGGATGGACAACACACCACTCTATCGTAGAATATCATGGTAAGACATATCTCTTCTATCATGATTGCGAGATTTCAAAGGGAATCAACCACAGAAGAAATGTGAAATACTGTGAGTTAAAGTATAACGAGGATGGCAGCATCCAGACAATTACTCCAGAGTATAAGTAAAATGAAAGAGCACAGCGATGGCTGTGCTCTTCTTTTTATAATCTTCTATTATATTAGAATCCGCTACACTTTCCTGAAAGTACTGCACCACTAATATTGTTCTTTCCGTTGATTGACTTGCAATCGATAATCTGTGCCTTGCCAAAAGTTACCTGGTAACCAAGTGCTGATGGCTTTCCAGATGCAGGCCAATTGTAGTTGTTCTTCTTATTAGAATCAGCTGTGCAATTCTTCATTGTAACAACACCGCTCTGATTGTTTCTGTCGAAACCTGATGCAAGATTGCCCTTCGCAGAGCATCCTGTAAGTGTATGCTTTAAAGGATCAAGGTGTGCCTTCTGACCTGGAGTCTTGTTGTCTACTCCACCCATCTTAAATCCATTTCCATCACCATAAATACCATTGCAATAGCCATTGTAGTTAGCTTGACAATTTACAAGTGTTACAGCGCCGTGAGCTGCATAGCAATCCCATCCGTCATCACTGTTGTAATCTGCGATACAGCCTTCATAGTAGTTGCCCTCACCTGAGTGAAGCTTATTGGCAAATCCATCAGCATTCTCACCCTTTGCATCTGCATTGTGATGTGAGTGACAGTTTATGAATCTGTTGTATGAACCACCGTTGCATACCTGGAAGCCAGCGTCCTGGTTGTAACAAGCTTCCACATTTGTAAATGTGTTGTTAGAACCTGTGATATATAAACCATTATCAGATGCATTCTTTACAGTGATATAAGAAACCTTGCTACCACTTCCCTCAAATGTAAGACCTCTTCCATTGCTACCTGAAGTAGATGAAAAATCGATTACAGCATTGTTTTTTCCTGTAATGTGAACACCTGAAGGAACCTTTACAGCGCCAGACTTAACAGTACCATTAATTACGATTGTAGTACCTGACTTAGCCTTGCTGAGGGCAGCTGAAAGAGTTGTGCCACCGTTCTTAACCTCAATGGAATTACCATTAACTACAGGCTCCTGCTCTTTTGAACCAGAATTATTTCCACCCTGATTTCCTGAACCATTGCCATTACCTTTATCTTTGTTCTTGTCTTTGTCCTTATTCTTATCTTTATCCTTGTTCTTTGAAGAATCATCGTTCTTCTTTGGGTCCTCATTAGAAGCCCCTACACTCTCAAACTTGAAAAGCTGGTTTGGTGCGCCATTTGATGACGAAATAATAATATTTCCGCCATCTAATACAGAACCACCACCAACAGTCAATGCCATCTTGTTTGAAGATGACTTTGTAGTAATAGTGTATTCCTTATTCTTTCTGTGCTTCACCTTGAATATCTGAGCATCAGCACCATTAGCATCATAAATTTGGATATTAGTTCCACTAGTCTTTGCACCATTGGCAACATCCATCATCTTTCCTCCGGCAACACCACTTCTTAAAGTGATGTAATTGTCGCCAAGATTTGTTACATACCATTTTTGTCCCTGGGTACCAACTCCCTGATATTGCTGAACATTAGCGCCGTTAGAACTTGCTCCTCCAGCAACCTCCACATACTTTTGGCTATTAACATTTTTGATATAATACCAACCATTTGGTATAAGTGTGCTTGCTGCAGAAACTGGAACAGAAGGCAACATGCTGACAACCATTGCACATGAAAGGGCAACAGCTATCTTCTTTTTTAACATTTTTCCAAACATATTATTCTCCTCATAAAAAAATAGCACTAGGAAATCTTCCTAGTGCTTAATGCGGATGACAGGACTTGAACCTGCACGTCGGGGACACTAGAACCTAAATCTAGCGCGTCTGCCAATTCCGCCACATCCGCATGAATCAAGGTCTTGATTGAAAAATCTACGACCTCGATGTCGGCTCATCGACTTAAATAATATATCATAATCCAGTCTTTGAATGCAAGGAAAAATCCTATTATTTTAATATCGCATTTGCGATATCGTGTCTCATATATTTGTTCTCAAAATCAATCCACTCTGTGGCTTCATAAGCCTTTGCTCTAGCCTCCACTAAATCCTTGCCAAGAGCTGTGATTCCAAGGACACGTCCACCATTTGTGACGATCTCTCCCTTGTCATTCTTAGCTGTTCCAGCATGGAAGCAATAGTAATCCTTATTGTTGAATTTCTCAAAGCCAGTGATTGGGAATCCCTTCTTATATGAAACTGGATAACCATCTGATGCAAGAACTACACATACGCAAGCTTCATCAGAGAACTGGAGGTCCACCTGATCAAGTGTGCCATCGATACAAGCATTAAATACATCGATGATATCGTTCTGAAGTCTTGGGAGAACTACCTGAGCCTCTGGGTCGCCAAAACGGGCATTGTACTCTAACACCTTAGGACCATCCTCTGTAAGCATAAGACCAAAGAAAATAACTCCTTTGAATGGTCTGCCCTCTGCCTTCATAGCATCAACTGTAGTCTGGAAGATATTCTTCTGACAGTACTCCTCTATCTCCTTTGTAAAGAATGGGGATGGTGAGAAGTTACCCATACCACCTGTGTTGAGACCTGTATCTCCATCACCAGCACGCTTATGATCCTGCGCAGATGACATAATCTTTACTGTATTTCCGTCTACAAATGAGAGCACAGAAACCTCACGGCCTGTCATAAATTCCTCGATAACCATAGTGTTACCTGCATCGCCAAACTTCTTGTCTGTCATGATTTCTGCAACACCTGCAACAGCCTGCTCGTGATTCTCGCAGATAAGTACACCCTTACCAAGTGCTAGACCGTCAGCCTTGAGAACGATTGGATACTTTGCTGTCTCAAGATATTTGAGGGCTGCCTCAGGGTCTGTGAAGTTCTCATATCCTGCTGTAGGAATATTGTACTTCTTCATTAGGTCCTTAGAGAATGCCTTTGAGCCTTCGATAATAGCTGCATTCTTTCTAGGACCGAAGCAACGAAGACCTGCTTCCTCAAACTTATCTACAACACCACCTACAAGTGGATCATCCATACCGATTACAGTAAGATCAATTTCCTTTTCCTTTGCAAAAGCTACAAGCTTATCAAACTCCATAGCCTTAATATCTACGCACTCGGCAAGCTCTGCAATACCTGCATTTCCTGGTGCACAGTAAATCTTATCTACCTGTGGGCTACGTGATACTGCAAGAGCAATAGCATGCTCTCTACCGCCACTACCTACGATTAAAACCTTCATACTTATTCTCCTTTTATTTGAACCTTCCCATCAACTACGCTCACACATCCTCTTGCGATTAGGTCGATAGCACGAGGCATAATAATCCACTCAGCCTGTTCCATGACACGACGCTGAAGAACCTCTGGTGTGTCTCCTTCAAGGACCTCTACAGCCTTTTGTAAGATGATAGGACCTGTATCTGTGCCTTCATCCACAAAGTGGCATGTAGCGCCCGTAACTTTTACACCACGCTCCAGTGCTCCCTCGTGAACCTTCAATCCATAATATCCTGTACCGCAGAAACTTGGGATAAGTGATGGATGAATGTTGATGATTTTATATTCGTATTTACGAATCATCTCTGGTGGGATTACAACTAAAAATCCAGCTAATACAACCAGGTCAACATTATAGGAATCCAGCTTCTCTACAAATGCTTTATTGAATTCCTCACGGGATGAAAAATCCTTTGGGCTGATGCATATTCCCTCGATTCCTGCCTTTGCTGCTCGCTCCAATGCATATGCATTTTTATTATTTGAGATTACGACAGCAATCTCAGTATTATGGATTGTTCCATTATCAATGGCGTCGATAATAGCCTGAAGATTGGTACCTCCGCCTGATACACAAACTGCTATTTTCATTAGACTAAATCTACTCCCTTTTCACCGTCTACAATCTTACCAACTACATAAGGTGTATCTCCTGCAGAGCGCATAGCTTCCATTGTCTTATCTACATCAGCTGGGTCTACAGCAACAATCATACCAAGTCCCATGTTGTAGGTATTGTACATCATCTGCTCAGATACGTTACCCTTCTTAGCCATAAGCTTGAAGATTGCAGGAACCTCGTATGAGTTCTTCTCTACAACTGCACGCTTACCCTCTGGAAGCATACGTGGAATATTCTCATAGAAGCCACCACCTGTAATATGTGAGCAAGCCTTTACACGAACGCCTGCATCCTTTACAGCCTTAAGAGCCTTAACGTAAATACGTGTTGGTGCAATGAGTGCCTCACCAAGAGTGCAGCCAAGCTCATCATAATATGTATCAAGACTTTCCTTTGTCATCTCGAAAATCTTACGAACAAGAGAGAAACCATTTGAGTGAACACCAGTAGATGCCATACCGATAAGCACATCACCATCCTTAAGATTCTCACCTGTGATGATGTCCTTCTTATCTACGATACCTACTGCAAAGCCTGCGAGATCATATTCTTCCTCAGGCATAAGACCTGGATGTTCTGCTGTCTCACCACCTACAAGGGCGCAGCCAGACTGCTTACATCCCTCAGCTACACCACTTACGATTGTAGCAATCTTCTCTGGGATGTTCTTTCCGCAAGCTATATAATCAAGGAAGAAAAGTGGCTCGCCACCTGCACATGCAACATCATTTACACACATTGCAACTGCATCAATACCGATTGTGTCATGCTTATCCATAAGGAACGCAAGCTTAACCTTTGTACCACAGCCATCTGTACCAGATAAAAGTACTGGCTCATCCATGTTCTTGATAGCGCTAAGATCAAATGCGCCTGAGAAGCCGCCAAGACCACCTAAAACCTCAGGTCTCATTGTACCCTTAACGAATTTCTTCATGAGCTCCACTGACTCATATCCTGCCTCAATATCTACTCCTGAACTCTTGTAATCCATGTTTCTCTCCTTTTATAACCTTATTTAATATAAATAAAAGGAAACTCCCTAAGGAGCTTCCTTTACCTATCTACAAAAATGCTTTGTAACCCTCATTCTGTAATTTTGAATCCTTCGCCTCCACGGACTCCTTCTGGTCTACGATGAAATCGTGGAGTTTGCCTGCGAGTGTAAAATCTGTCATAGCAAGCATCTTAACTGCAAGTATTCCTGCATTGGCTCCTCCGTTAATGGCAACTGTGGCTACAGGTACTCCTGTAGGCATCTGAACGATAGAGTAAAGAGAATCCACTCCACCAAGGTCGCTTGTCTTCATAGGGATACCGATAACTGGGCCCTCAAAAACAGCTGCACACATACCTGGAAGATGTGCTGCCTTTCCTGCGCCTGCAATGATGCACTTAACGCCTCTATCTTTTGCAGTCTTAGCGTACTCTACAAAGATGTCTGGCTCTCTATGAGCTGAGATGATTCTTACCTCATAATCAATGCCAAAATTTTCTAAAACTTCAATAGCCTTAGCCATTACAGGCATGTCGCTATCGCTTCCCATTACAATTGATACAGTTGCCATTTCATTATCCTCCATTACTCAAATACTTTATTTAACTCTTCAGTTCCTGGCACTACGAAACGACCCTCACGGATGATTTCAAGCTGGCGGCCATCAGCTTTAGTGACTGTGATATCACCAAGCTCATAGTAAGGAATTGTTATATCTGTGTGGCAATTGAAATATGCCTTTGAAATATCTGTTTTACGAAGGAGTGAGCATGAGTTATCTCTTGCAATGCATTCCTTGCCGTCTGGGTTATACATAGGTACGTCCTCTGAATGAGAATAGCAGGTATCACCTACTGCAAAGTGAGGACCTGTCTTCTCTGCAATGAGAATTGGAAGCTTATCTGCGATATCATACTTCTGTCCCATTACGAATGCTCTTGTGTTAGTTCCAATAGCGAACTCGCTGATTGGAAGTGTCTCATGCTTGAAAAGAACATTGTCGAAGATGTACTTCTTGTTCTCTTCTTCTGTATCAAAATTGCTGCAGTTATAAGAAACGATTTTGCCGTCTTCGAACTTCATTTCAAGGTTCTTGTAGCAAAGCTCATTTAAGTAAACCTGTGTAACGTGAAGCACACCATTTGTGCCCTCAAGCTCTGGTGATGTGAATACCTCACCAACAGGAATGTTTACGTCTGCAACGCAGTTTTCAAAGTTTGTCTGCTTCTCAGGATTATCAAGATGATGAAGCTTTACTGTGATATCTGTGTGGTTGTCCCCACGACCTGTAACGTGAACTGTCTCACCTTGATCAAGCACATCAATAATGTGCTGCTGGATGTTCTTGTAAAGCTCATAATCCATTGTATTAACAGCAACAGTCTCATTAAAAATTTCATTGAACTTGTCGCCGATTTCAGGGATTGGATAAGCGATAATTGTGAAGCTGCGCTCCTCTCCGTGAATGTACTGATTTGTAATCTGACCGCTCTGGCTCATGAAGTAAACATTGAGCTCGTTCTGCTTGTCTGTATACTCAGCATTTGCAGGGAAATTCTTTGGCTCAAATGGAGCATCTCCGAATGTCTCAATAACTGCTGGACCACCAAATACTGCAGCAAGCTCTTTATTCTTTTCATAAGTATTCTTTGTAACTTCAAGGATTCTGTCTGCAAGGCCCTTATCCCAAACATAAGCTACATCATCCTTGTGGTCGTACTCGCACTGCTTATTAGGAACAGTAGAGAAAAGATTGCGCCCATCTGTGCCACCAAAACGAACTGTAGCAGCAAGACCTGCCTCATTGAAAAGCTTAATAGCCTCACGAGTCATAAGCTCGAAACCTGCTGGAGCATGAACGCCAACTGTATCTTTTATAGAGATATCTTTTCCACATACCTCAAAGCCCTTAATGTAGCCTTCTACATATGTGCGAGCCATAGCAACCACATCCTCATGTGGCATACTGCGAAGGTGTGCAGCCATCTTTAGCTCGTTATCACTGATGTACATACCATATCTGTAAAGATATCTGTCATCTGAAAGATCTGATTTCATAATGATGTTTCTATAGAAATCGTACTCTGGATCAATCATCCCAACAAAAACTTCTGCAGTGAAGATTGTGCAATAGTCGTGTTTAAATGAAGCCATTGCAGAAATGATATCCTCTCTGCGAAACTTATCATCACTCTCCACCTGACAAACACCATAAACCTGCATAAAAAGCTCACAGTAAATAGTGAATATATCAAGACGTCCAGCAAAAGCTGCTCGAATCATATCTGTTAATCTGTAGTAAATTGCTGAAAGTGGACCACCAAGCTGCTCTCCAAGCTCTGCAACTGCATAAGTTGGGCAAAGGAAGCTGTTCTCATATGTTCCAGCTTTGTAGATAGCAAAGATTCTGTCGTGGTCTGCCTTGCATTCCTCAAGTGAACGATTCTCAAGCTCGCCAGCAACAGCCTTATCTAAAACTGGCTCAACAGCCATAATAAACTCTGCCACCTGATTGAAATAAGCCTGAAGCTTCTCTGATAAATCCTTATCCTCTTTGATAGTAGAAATGCGCTCTGTAACTAACTCATAGCGCTCTAACATATCATCATTTTCAATGTAAAATGTCTTGCTCATAATACTCCTTAATTAACCATTCCTAAAATAAATGTGCCTACCCATATGGCCATAGCTAAAGTGCTGACAGCCAAACAAATAAGTCTATATTTAAGCTCTGTCTTAGTTTTCATCTGGGCTACGTTATAAAGAAACGCAGCAAGCGCCAGGAAGCATCCCAGCATTCCTATGCCACCAACAAACTTAGGTGTCTCACCTGCCATATAGACAGAAACACCCATAATAGCCCCATATATTACTAATGAAAAAATTGAAACTCCTGCGGCATACATAGCCTCCATTGGGAGAGCCTTCAGCTGATTACCGTAGGAATTGCGTCTGTGTGGACGAACTCTTCCCATTACTGAACTCCGTATTCCTTATAATATGCATCGATGCGTGACTTCATCTCATCATCGATAACAACGCGTCCCTGGCACTCTCTGTTCCAAAGATGCTCAACAACCTCGTCCATAGAAACGATGGCTGCTGTCTTAAATCCATATGTTTCTGCAACCTCATCAAGGGCCGTCTTGCTTCTGTCTCCAGAAAGACCGAACTCCTGACGATTGAGAGAAACCATAAGACCAACGATGGTAACATCACCCTGAGCACGTACGATTGGAACTGTCTCCTCCATACTCTTTCCTGATGTAGTGACATCCTCAATCATAACAACTCTATCGCCATCCTGAATCTTGTATCCAAGGATGCCGCCCTTATCAGCGCCGTGATCTTTTTCTTCCTTACGATTGCTGCAATATCTAACTTCCTTGCCATACAGTCTGTAAAATGCCTCAGCTGTAATAACAGCAAGAGGAATACCCTTGTAGGCTGGTCCGAAGAGAACATCAAAATCCTCTCCATAAGCATCATGAATAGCCTTTGCATAATACTCACCAAGACGCATCAGCTGACTGCCTGTGACGTATGCTCCTGCATTCATAAAAAAAGGAGACTTTCGCCCTGACTTCAGTGTAAAATCACCAAACTTAAGGACGTCTGCCTCCACCATAAACTCTATAAATTCTGACTTGTAGCTTTCCATAAACGATTCTCCTTCGTTACAACCAGATTGATTTTCAAAACCTCTCCGATTGTACCATAGAAGGGCGTTTATTTCAATTAAAAGAATGCTAAAGAAAAGGACTTCACACAAAGTGAAATCCTTTTTCTTTTTAATTATTAATTTCCGTTATAATTTAACCAATCGTTGTATGATTGTACCGGCTGACCTCCCTCTGGGACATCAATTGTTAATGTAACCATTGTAGCACTTTCATTTTCCTCATTCATTGCACCGATGCTAACAACAGCGTCACCATCCTCATTCATCTCAACTTTACCACCTACAGTATAAACAGTATCATCTGTACCATTTGAATCATATGCATATGACGCAAAAACTTTTCCGTTATGATAAACATCAAATGTTTCTGTACCTTCGGTGCATTCTCTACCTATATCCTCTCTATAAAATCTTTCTGTATAAGATGAATCCTCAGTAGAATAACTAGCAACAGCATCATAAGTGAATACATTTGCCTTATCAGGATCTCCAACATGTGTATAGTATTTAGAGACATTATCTTTAGTCCTATCATAATCAGATTCACTTATCCTAATGCTTGCAAATTCAACTGCTGTCTCATCATTATAGTTTTCAGTCTTAGAAATAATCTCACCTGGATTATCATCAGGTGATATAGGTGCACGATGTCCGGTGTATAAAGCATATCCTGTAACAGCATCTTCACTGCTACTTGCGTATATATATAATACAACATGTTTTTCATCTTCACTTAGACATAACTTTCCTGCTTCTTCTAAGTTGCTATCCTTATAGGTAGTAAGTGTAAAAGTCTCTTCTCCGTTAGAAACAGTTATTGGTTCACCCTGTGCTGCTCGCTCAGTTGCAACGGCTACTGTTCCGTAGTCCTTTGTACCGAGTAACTTTGCAACCTTAACTACATCCTTTGTAATCTTAATCTCTGGGTTGTAGAAAGGATTAATAATATAACCTGCAGCTGTAACTGTTTCAACTGTAGTCAAATCTCTTCCCTGAGCTTTTCCCTCTGTAGCATAATGAACAAAATACTGAACAATATTATTACCAAATGCCTCTTTTAAATCTTTATATGCTGCTGCATAAGCTACAGCATCAAAATCAGCATTAACCATTCTTCCTTCAAACAATCCAAGAGTGATAAAATGCTCAAACAATCTCTCTGTATCATTTCCATAAAATTCAGCTAAATCAGGATTATCCTTTGCATAAAAATCTGCATCGAACATAGTCTTAATAATAGCAATTTCTTCGCTAGTAAGTTTACCATAGTTAACCTGGCTAGGATCCTGAGCCTGTGTTAAACCAGCAGCCTTAACATTTACTGCAGGAGCTGCAACTGTTCCAACAACTGCTAAAGCCATCATAACTGCTAAAAACTTCTTAACTCTCATCGATATCTTCCTCCTCTGAAAAAAGGTTTTTCAAAACTGAGTTGATAGTACTCTCCTAATTTTGTTACGTTAATCCATTTCACAATAAAAACACATCTGTTTTATAACGTTTTAATTAGCCAACTTGTGATTTCAATCTTCTTCTGTTGAGTCTTTTATCGCAAGCCAACAAAAAAATAATGCTTAATGGTACTGCCGCGATAAATTCTACTTCATATTGCCTATAATATTATCGCAAGCAAATGAAAACATAGGCTTTGCAAGAACCCTTGCGATAAAAATCATCAAAATTTTTCAAAAATCTCATTAAAAACAGCCCCAAATATCGATTTTTTATCGCAGCGACTCCACAAAGACCGCATAGTTTCGTTTATCCGCGATAAAAGACTTCACCATATCTAGTTTTTTCTATCACAAGAAGTCTCTAAAGCTTGAAGTTGCATTGTCTTGCGATAATCCATTAATTCACTACATCTAAACATGCACAGTGCCAACCACAAAACAAAAAAGGACCTGCACCACAAGTACACGTCCCAAACAAAATATTTATAAATTTTATTTCTTACTAAACAGCCATGCAGCCACGCCTGCGCCGAAATACATTTAAGATACTTTCAAGATGGTGGTGATATAAAAGGAGCAATTAGAACCTGTTCTTTTAAGAAAAAATAGGCTTGTCTTACAGGCTTCAAGCGCAGTGCGTGCATACATTTCGCACATAGACTACCGGCATATCTGAAGCAACTGCCTCCATCTAATAAGTTTATTCCATATTCTTTGAGTAACTCTACAAACACACCATTACCATTCTTTTATTTCCTTACAAAACTCCTCTATTTTTCTATCATTGTCATCGCTAGGCTTATCCTTTGGATCAATAAGAATAAGTGTAGCAGCAAGCGAATCTATCCCGATGCTCTCCTTCAATTTTCCAAAAGCTTTCTCTGCACCAGCTCCACTTTGACATGCGAATGCTGCAATTCTCTTTTCTTTAATACTAGGGTTCTCTTTGACAAATGTTCTAAGTGGTGGTGTAATATTGCTGGCCCAAACTGGAAAACCAAATACTATCTGCTCATAAGAATCTAAATCTACTGAATATGGTTCTAATTCAGGAGTTTCTGCCATAACAGCACTCTTTCCACCCCAAAAGAATTTTGCAAATCCTTTTTCTGGATACTTTTTAACAGGAACTAATCTTAATGTATCAGCACCTATCTTATCCGCAATTTTCTTTGCTACAAAATCAGTATTTCCTTCATGTGAATAATAAACAATAAGTGTTTTCATAAAAAAATAACCCTCCCGTATATACGAACTAAACTAAGCTTAGTATATCACAGAAGGGTAACTTATTGGACAAAGTTATATGATTAAGTTATATGATTGAATTGATTACGTATTATTCAGTGCCTATAAAATATTAATCATTGAATCTAAGGAATTTCTTTTCTTATTGCCTAAAAGACTTTTAAAATCATCCGAGCGATATCCTAAATCCAAAAAACAGATAGGATAGATATTTTCCTGCAAATTAAAGACTTTTTGTGTTTGCTCAACATCATTGACTCCAGCCCAACAAGTATCTAATCCAATATCAGTAGCAGCAAGCATCATATGTGTTGCAACAATTGTTCCATCCATTAAATAGCTGTTTCCACCCTGAAAATTACTAGCAGCATCCTTGTCAGCACATACCAATATAACCATAGGTGCTCCATAACGGCAAGGATGAACACTATCCATTTTTTGAAGTGCTTCTTCACTTTTTAATATATATATGCGTTGTGGCTGTTTATTGAAAGCAGTTGGAGCCATACGTCCCGCTTCTAAAATATATTTAACCTGTTCTTCATTTGGTTTCTGATTACTGTACTTACGAACAGACTCTCGTGATTCTATAACTGTCTTAAATTCCATCTATAAATCTCCTTTTTTGCTTTGTTAATACAACTCCTATAACAGATATAGAAATTCCCCAAAGAACCCAAAGGTCCAACATAACATAGCAAATTTCATAAATGGTTTCCTCCTTCATTTGAATCATAATTCATTATACGGGCTAATTTTTTAAAATGTCAGTAAAACTTTTTCATAACACAAAAAGACCAGCCGAAGCCAGTCTAATTGTTTTATCTATTTTATTGGACAATATTTAATTATTCGTAAAACCTAAATAATGCACTATAATCATATAATATTCATTAGATATCAATCAATGCTATAGCAACATCATTTACGTTCGTTCCTGTTGCACCAGTTATTATTAGGCCATCAACTGCTTTTAATGCATTGTATGCATCATTATCTTTTAAAACATCATGTATGTTGATTCCTTTAGCTTGTAATTCTTGATAAGTCTCATTATCAACATAGCCTCCAGCGGCATCTGTTGGACCATCTGTTCCATCACTGCCAACTGATGCTACTGCAATGCCTCTATTTCCAGCTATTCCTATAGCAGCACTGAGTGCAAGTTCCTGATTTCTTCCACCTTTACCGGTACCAGTAAGATGAACTACTGTCTCTCCACCAGCAATAATGGCCAGCTTTTCATTGTCCTTTGCTTTTGTCTTTGCGATGCTAGCAAGAAAACTTCCTGCTTCTCTCGCCTCGCAGCAAAGCTCATCAGTCAGAATAATAGGCTTGTAACCTAACTTTCCACTGTTGCTAGCAGCAGCTCTACAAAGTTCTCGTACAGATCCAGTTATGTGAGTTTCTACATTATTTAATTCTTTAGGAGTTTCTTTATCTAATAGCTCTTCAGCTTCCTTAGAAAGCTTAATATTGTATTTACGAACTATTTCTTTTGCTTCATCACATGTAGAAAAATCAGGATATGCTGGACCACTTGCTATCATATCAAGTGGATCTCCAACTATATCACTAAGCACAATGCTAAATACTTTGGCTGGAGCACAAGCTAGTGCAAATCTGCCGCCCTTTACTTTACTAAGACGCTTTCGAATAGTGTTAATCTCTACTATATCTGCACCACTAGCAAGTAACTGCTTTGTAATGTCTTGTAGTTCTTCACCAGAAATTAATGGCAATTCAAACAGGGCACTTCCACCACCAGAAAGTAAAAAGATAACTGTGTCATCTTCTGATAAGCCTTCCACTAATTCAATAGCTTTTTTTGTCGCATCAAAGCTATTTTGATCAGGTACTGGATGTCCTGCTTCAAAGCATTGTATCCCCTCAATATTGCTTTTAACATGATCATATTTTGTTATTACAATGCCGCCATCTAATCTTTTAAGAACTTTTTTTGCTGCTACGGCCATTTGCCAAGCCGCCTTTCCAGCGGCTACCAGAATCACTTTACCTTTTCCATAAGAGAAATTGTTAAGTGCTCTAGTAACCGCCTCATCAGGCAGAACTTCTTTTATTGTGTTTTCAACAATATAATCAATATCGTTCCTTAATTTCTGATTCATAAAACTTCCTCGATCACATTATTAATGTATAAATAGGCTAAGAATATTACTAATCATGCCCCTTCTCCCTTTCCTTCATCCTATTAATTATTGTAAATCTTCACCCATATAAAAGCCACTACCTTGAAACATACACGTGCAACCAACTACAATTTAACCTATAATAAATAAGGCGTTGAATTTGATTTAGATTTTGCAAGAAAGCGCATGAAAGTGTCAATCTTGTCAATCTTTCAAATATAATTCATATGGAGTTTTGAAATGGTTAAAGAGAATTTTCAAATACAAACAACGAACTGCATAGCATTTATGGATGAAGCCCCAGAGGTTATACTTGTTCAGCCAGTAGACTCCCATGATTACGAGATGCTAGACTCTGAAACAAAATATATCACAGAGCATACAGATAAACCTTTTATTCTTGTTGCCTTTAGCGTCAACGACTGGAATAAAGACTTATCTCCTTGGCCTGCACCACCCGTGTTTGGAAAAGAAGGTTTTGGTAACGGGGCTAAGGAAACACTGGCCTTTGTGATAAATGAGCTCATTCCTGCAGTAAAGACAAAATATGATATTTCACAAGATATCCCTATCATTCTGGGTGGCTATTCTCTTGCAGGCTTATTTGCTCTTTGGAGTGCCTACCAGACAAATGCTTTTACTGCAATAGCTGCGGCCTCTCCTTCAGTATGGTTCCCTAGTTTTCTTGAGTATGCTAAGAGCGAAGATATTTGCGTCAAACATATCTATCTAAGTTTAGGTGATAAGGAAGAAGGAGCTAAAAACCCTATTATGTCTACTGTAGGTAAATGTATTAGAGAGCTCAGTGAGCATTATCAATCAAAAGGATTAGATTCTATTTTAGAATGGAACGAAGGCAATCACTTTAAAGAGGCTGATATTCGTACAGCAAAAGGCTTCACCTGGGTATCAAATGAGGTAAATCAAAAAAAAAACTAATTCTATTTGGAGATTCAAATACATACGGATATGATCCAAGAGGCTTCTTGGGTGGTAGATATCCTACAGAAATGCGTTGGACTACACATGTTAGGGAAGCCCTAAAAGATAACTATGATGTCATCGAGGAAGGAATGAATGGACGAATGTTGCCAGAGTTAGACTACGGCTATTTCACAACAACCATTCAAAGTCTAACCAAAGATGATGTTTTTGTAATGATGCTTGGTACCAATGATATTCTACTTACAAATCATCCAGATGTAGAAGCCACACTACAGAGATTGGATGACATTCTTGATTATGTTAATCAAAACTGCCTTGCTAATTTTATCCTTATAGCACCACCATATATCAGTGCGTCAGATTCTGAAATGGAACTATATCATGACTGTAGCAAAAAAATGAATGAAGGCTATATGAAACTAGCAAAGGAACATAACATAAATGCTATCGATGCCGGAAAATGGAATATAGAGATGGGTTACGACGGCGTTCATTTTTCAATTGATGGACATAAAAAGTTTGCCGAATCTCTATTGGAAGTTTTATCTACAACAATTTAAATAATAGATTCAACAAATCTTTCTGGCTGAAATGGAGCCAAACTTGCATGACCTGCATTATCAAACTTCTTAAATACGGTATTTGGAAATACCTTTTTGATATAATCTATATCCCACTTTCTTTGCTTCTCTTCACCATCACCATACCAGTACTCTATTTTCGGACAATCTGTAGTTACTATCTTTGGCATAGAATAATTATCTGTAGAATCAAAAGTTCGCCATATAGTTTTATAGCTAATCATATTTAAAACCTTTGCTTCGTACTGTATATCTTCCTCAGAAAGATTATCAGTTGCAAATGCTTTTTCCCAAAGCTTCACTCCACCTATTTTTCCTATAGATATCATCAAAAAGTCTCTGAGAAGAATAAATCTAGTCACTATCCATGGCAACTGATATGGTGTTATTCCTCCATCAATCACAGCTCGATTGAAATGAATCACACCATTTGTCAAAAGTCTGATTACAAAAGCTCCACCCATAGAGCAACCATAAATACAATCAACCTGAGTTATTCCATTTAGTTTAAGCCAATCCTCTATCTCTGCTGCTATTTCTTCTACACTTGTAAAATCACTTTTTACATCCGGATCATAACCTGGAATAGCAGGAATAATCAGATGATACTTTTTTTCAAGCGCTGGTATAACGTACTCAAAGAAATCCCACATCACAACTGCAGGATGAAGCAACACCATTATCTTGTCATTATCTTTACCAAATTCATGTATTGTCATAGCTCTCCTACTTAAATAATAAACATATCTATGCACATTATACTATTTATCTATCTCTTAACTAATAATATCACATTGTGTTAGTCTATACTAACGTTAGTTGCAGTCGACAAATTGGAAAGCTTTGATCAAAAACGAAGACTTCTTGTTTAGTCAACAAGAGGTCTTCTTTTTAATTATCCTACAAGTTTTAGGATAATGTTTAACACTTTTATCATAATCTGCTGATAAAAATACTTTAAATAATAATGTAAGGAGGTTTTAGTACATGAGTAGTAAGAAATCCGCATTCGAAGTATATCTTTCAGCGGTATTTAAATGGGGTATTATCGCGTTGACAGGAGCATGTATGTTTGCAACATGTATGTTCATTACTGAGAAAATGTTAGGCTTTTACAAAGATATGCAATGGATTGCTGTAATCTGCTTCGCCCTTATGGATGTTTGTTTTTTAATTTGTGGAATGCTTATACTAAAAACATCATTTAATGAAGAGGGCTATCTAATAGATGGAAAATTACAGCTAGGCAAAATTTTTTGTTCCGGAGTACTTATTATTCAATGGACTTATATTGTTTATATGTGCCCAACTAGAAATTTCTGGGGATTCTTAGCATTCTTTCTAACACTAATCGGATTTTTCCTTGATATAAAACAGTTATTGGCAACCGGAGGAATTTGTATTATTTCCCTTATTAGTGGATGGATAGTTCGAGGCTCACAACTTCTTCCTGCAAAAGACGAATTATATGTGACTGATATAATAATGTGTATTGTTGGATTAACTATATCTTTGGCCGGCATAACATTGTTTGTTTTCTTTGTTTCTTATTTCCTCGTAAATGCTAAAAAAGATGAACTTGAAGAAAACAACAAGAAGGTTGTTGGTGTAATGAATGCTGTAAGGTCTATTTCTGAAAAGATGGTTTCAGCAGGTACTGCACTACTTGATATCGCCTCAAATGAAAGTGCTTCAGCTGAAGAATTATCAGCCACAAGTGATGATTTAGTAGAGAATAGTAATATGCTTGGTACCAAAGCTGATGACAGTATGGCAAATCTTTCAGAACTAAGTGATGTAGAAAGTATTGTAATCGAAAATGTTGAGAAGGTAGAAAATACCTCAGATAATTTACTTGTTAAATCAAACGAAAATGAAAAAGCTCTTAATGATTTACAAGGAATTAACTCTGATGTTTCAGATTCAATGGCCACCACAACAGATATTGCAGAACGTCTGTCAAATGCAGTTGAAGAAATCGGAACTACATTGGAACTTATTCAGGGAATATCTTCTTCAATCAGTTTACTTGCTTTGAATGCGTCAATCGAGGCAGCACGTGCAGGTGAAGCTGGAAAGGGTTTTGCAGTTGTGGCAACAGAAGTTGGTAAACTTGCAGAAAGTACATCAAATTCATTAAATGATGTTGGCGAAGTAATTGATAGAGTTCAAATGAATGTAAGGGAAATTACAAGCCAGGTTGAGAAAAACGCCTCAAAGCTTGAAGAACAAAATGAACAATTCAAGAAGGTCTTTGGCGATGTAGCAGACATGAGTGTAATGCTTAATGATTCTGTTGCTGCAGTTTCAGAAATGAACAAAGCCATCAAGCGTCAATCTGATATCATAAAACAAACTGTAGATATCAATCAGGATATTGCCGAAAGTATTAGAGATGAAAATCAACAATTCGTTTCTATAAGAGCTATGGCTGAAAGCAATGCTAAAAATACAGAAGAAGTTGCTAATCAAGCCAAAACTATTAACGATATGGTGGATGAAATTTCTAAATTATTAAATAGCTAAATCTTGTGAGCTTTATCCTTTAGCAGCATATAATAAGTCCTAAAATACAGATCTTAATAAGCCTCGAAGCCTTTATTGACTTCGAGGCTTTAATTAAGCTATCACCGAAATCATCGCAAGCATTCCTAAATTTGTTATGTATGTCCTACCTTCTTCAATGTTCCAGTATTTCTCATCCACTGATTTTATGTTGAGAAATTCTCCATAGTTTAATGGTGATGTAGGTCCATCTGCAACAAATGGAACAATATATTTTCCTGTGACATCATCTTTGTAAACACAAATACCTGCTTCATCAGGATCATTAATATTGATAGTCCTGCTAAATGCAATTAATTCATCAATGCTTGAGGCTTCCGCCTCGAAGAAATACTCTTTGTCCTCGGCTTCTTCATTTTTTAATATCTCAACGTCGTACTCTATAATCAATTTATATTACCTCTATTCAAAAAATCAGCCTTGTTATAGTAGCACGACTTTTAAAATGACTCTACAAGCAAGTTTTCCAGTCTGTCTTATATGTAACCAAGTATAAAAACTATAGATAAAAGCCTAACCCCATTTTAGGATCAGCATTCCAAGCCATTTCGCTTGCCTGAATCACAAGAATCTCATGCTGTCTCCCATTTCTTCAAATGTCATATTTACACACCTTCTTATTTTCTTCCACTCTAAATAGTAGAGCCTCCACCAGCTTCTGTAGCTACCTCTTCTGTAGATTTTTTCCTGTTCAGCACTAGCAGTCTTTAATCAATCCTATTTCTTACTATACAAATATCCAGCCACTGCTGAAACACATGGCACGGTTCCGATGATTCCGATAGAACCTGCAATGGCTCTAATCAATTCTATAGCCACAAAATCTGTGTTGACAAGCTGTCTAAAGGAAACGCCATAGGAATAGATAAGCACCATCATGTTCAGGGCGCCGCCAACGTAGGCAAGCACTAGGGTATTTGCCATTGTGCCCATGGCATCTTTTCCGATGTTCATGCCGGCATCAAAAAGCTCTTTGAAGCCAAGCTTCTTGTTTGCCTCGTGAACCTCGCTGATGGCTGAAGCAATAGACATTGCAATATCCATTACTGCACCCATTGCTGCAATAAGAATGCCGCTTATGTACAAACCTCTAAGCTGAATTGGATTGGTAGATTTTACAAGTAAAAGTGCCTCGGCCTCATCCATCTGGAATGTGGTAACACCGCCTGCCTTGGCAGCAAGCTCACCAAGCAATGCTGCTATGAGAACACCTGCAAGAGAGCCAAATGCTGCTGCAATTGTCTTCTTCTGTACACCGCCAATAAGCAAGAAACACAAAGCTGATGTAACGAACACTATAACTATTGTAAGTGGAATAGGCGATACTCCCTTTAATGTAAGTGGAAGCAATACAAAAATAATTGCAACCACTGTATATGCAAGTCCTGCGAAAGCTTTTAAGCCCTGCTTACCACCTAGTAAAACAAGCACTGCGAAGAACACAACAATAAGTCCTATAAAAAGAGGAATTCTGTTGTAGTTGTAAATGCTCACCTCATATTTACCTGCATCAGTAGTATCTATTCTGACACTGACCTTATCGCCCTTTGACACATCAACATTATAGAGGGCACTGAAGTAGTTCGTCACATGACAAACATCTCCCTTATAACGGCCAGTGAGAAGCTCTACCTCAAGCTCTGCACTTCCCTTTTTTACATTTTCAATTTCTTTATCAATCGATGTATTATCCTCTATTACAGAAAGAACTCTAGCAGTCTCATATTCGACGCCAGAGCTCTCTGTGATAGTGTATTTTGGCCTGTCAGTGTTGGCATAAATAATCACACCAACACTGAGGGCTATAAATACAAGGACTGATACTATTTTTATTATCAGTTCTTTTTTCATTTTCTAAAAAATTACCATCCAAAAAACTTTCCTAAGAAGCTCTTAATTGCGCTAACCACCTGCTTAACAACTGGGTTTTCAACAATCTTCTTAACAACTGGATTCTTGGCAGCTACCTTCTGAACTGTCTTCTCAACAGTCTCAACAACATTCTTAACTACCTTTCCAACCTGCTTGATTGTTTCCTTAACAGGATCTGGCTTAACCTCTGGTTCAGGCTCCTTAACAAGAACAATATCATCGCAATTGCGAACTCTGAATACAGGTACTGATTCCTCTGAATCTCCCTCTGGATGCATGTAAAGAACACCAGCTGCAGAAACTGTAGCGCCTTCCTTTACAAAGCTTGCAATCTCATTCTTGCCTGTTGTTGCTGAGTAGATGTAACCATCGATAAAGATAGCAGCCTCTACGCCAGTAGAATCCTTGAGCCAGAACTCTTCGATTGTCTTTCCATCAGAACCGTAAGCAACTCTTGTTACCTTACCTGTTGTCTTAAGAAGTGAACCACCAAGAGCATCATAATCCATTGCTGTCTTTGTGTCTACTTCCTTTGGAGCATAAACATGTGGCTCAGCATCAAGAATCTTTGATGAAATAACCTTAAGCTCCTTATCTCCCTGATACTGTGAAACGTATCCAACGATGCGCATCTTTGTACCTATTGCAAGACCTGGTGTTGCGTATGGGAAGATATCGATACCAGCTGTCTCATCCTGAAGATAAATTGTATCGAAGAAGGTTGTGTACTCGTTGTCTGTACCAGATGTTACATAACCTTCAACTGCGAATACTTCGTTCATCTTACCTGCACGAGCCTGTGCGATAGTAGATGTTGGAAGCTCTACTGTAACACCCTCAAGGATGTTATTGATGATTGTGTGGTTTGTATATGGAAGAGAATCGTTGTTGTCCATCTCTGCCTTTACTTCGAAGTCTGAAATGAATACTCCACCAGCTACGAAGATGTCACCACCAGCCTTTGTGTGCTGTGTAGCAAGGAATGTAACATCGCCAAGGTTATCGTTCTTTGCACCCTTAACACCGTTATCAAGTGTGCCTGGCTGAGGATTTCCTGAAGCATCCTTGCAATCTACTGAGTAAGTAGTATCAAAGCCCTTTACAAGCCACTGTGCCTCGTCTACAAAATCTGTAGCCTTAGCGTTTGAAATATCTACTGAGCAGCCTGAGTACTGGCTGTACTTCTGACCATCTCTTAATCCAGCAAAGAGTGCTGAATCTGTGTTGTAAGTAGTTGGGTACATTCTGTATACCTGACCACCGTTGTTTGTATCATCACAAACCTCATCAGAACCCATGCGGATTGTAGAACCGATAGCTTCAAGAAGCTTGTTCTGCTCTGTAGCTGTCTGGCCGTCAGTTGTATCAGAGTAGTCAGCAAGACCACAAACGATTACTGAACCACCATTTGCTACATAATTCTTAACTGTAGTGATGAACTCATCACTGAAGTGTGAAACTGTGTAATCACCAGCATTTGCTGTACCAGACTTCTTAGCTGGAGCAGATACTACAAGTAATGAGCACTTCTCAAGCATCTCTGGTGTAATTTCTGTTGTAACAACCTGAGCGCGGATATTCTTCTTTGCACAAATTGAAACGAATGCTGACATGTTGCCGCCATAGTAGCCAGTAACATAGTCATTGTAATGTGTACCATCGATGAGAACGTCTGTAACCATCTCTGGAACTGCATAGCTAAGCTGAAGCTTATCTGTGTAAACCTTTGGTACTCCGTTAAGTGTTGCGTTAACAATCACCTCGTAAGTAACCTGGCCAGCCTCGTTATATACGAAGTCTGTCTTGAAGGTTGCTGTGCCCTGTGACTTAACTGATGTGATACCAGCCTCTGCACCTGAAAGGTTTACAACCTCTGTTTCCTTATTATCAACGTCCTTGATAACAACCTGGATGTTGTCGATTGTAAGATCTGTCTGCTCGTTGTTGTAGAAATCAACATTTACATCAAGGCTCTCTCCCTTAACTGGAAGAACTGTGTTTGTATAAGTCTTGTTGATACCGCAAGCCTCAACCTCACCTACCCATACAGGAGCTGTAACAGCGATATCGCCATCATCCTCTGTAATCTTTAAGTAGTAGTAAGAGTAGTTTGCAGGTACCTCAAATGTAACTGTCTTTTCGTTAGTAGCTACATTCTCCATAGCGATTGACTGACCACCGTTAACGATAACCTCAACACGGCCAATCTTTGAATCTGTAGGATCCTTGATTTCCGCCTTAAGCTGAACTGTGTCGCCTACAGCATCCTTCTCAAGGATTGTACCCATGATGTAATTATCAAGTGTGTAGTATACGCTAAGGTCGTTATCCTCTGTTGCGTATATACGATAATTTCTCATTGCATCATAGATAGCATTTTCATCGTTTGTATCAGCAAGCATTACTGTACGTGCTGTGTTTGCATCGCCCCACTTACCCTTGTGGTTATCCTGGTTGTTAGTAGGAGCTACATGCCATCCCTTATCAAGAGCACGAGTGTAGTACTCGTATGATGGGAAGTAACCTGAAGAACCGATTGTTCCTTCACCGTTACCAACCTCAATCATTGTGATTAACGCATCGTTCTCTTCTGAGTAGTATGCGAAATCCTGGAAATCACCGAAGGTTGTACCTGGGTGATTGAACTGGCTGATAGAATCAGGAACTGATCTAAGAGCCTCATAGTAATTCTGTAAAGCTGTAGCATATGTTGAATATGCTGTCTGTGTACGGCTCTGGAAGCCTGGTGTGTTGTAAGTATTGATATGACCAAGACCATTTGACCAAGTCATCTCATAACCGTAAGCACATGTAAACTTATCTGTTGAATACTTCTTTACAAGATTGTGAGCGTATGTCCACTCATCATTTTCAGACTTATCAACGTTCTCAGTAATCTTTGACTCCTTCTCGTTGTCGATTGAGTTACTGTGATCCGTAATTACGATATAGTCAAGATTATCTACCTTAGATGCATGCTGTAAAGCTTCCTCAAGTGTACCAGCACCATCAGAAATGCTTGTATGTGCATGAACCTGACCAAAGTAGATGTTGTACTTCTCGTTAAGCTTCTTTGTGAACTTAAGAGTAGAAACAGCGCTATCCTTGTAGCAATCCTTTGTTGCCTTTACCTGAATCTGAGCTGGGAGCTCCTTGAGCTCGAATGGTGCTGTGTACTCAATCCAATCGTCATGCTCATCCTCAGCAACTGGCTCTTCTGTTGACTCTTCTTCAGAAGTCTTAACCTCGTCAGTAGACTCAGCATCATCCTTTACTTCTTCATATCTATAGAAGATCTTCGCGCCTTCTGTCTTTGTCTTGAGAGTAATTCTCTGACCTTCAAATACAGCGCCGCCGTTTGGAGCTGCCTTAACTGGAGCGACCTGTGCCTGTGTATACTGATAATTTACAGTGATTGACTTTGCAAGGCCTTCCTTTGTAGCATAAGCACGAATTGTAGCTGGAAGCTCTGTGAAGCTTACCTTCTCTGCTGAATCGTACTTAACAAACTCTCCACCATTTACTGAGTAGTAGATGTCTGCTCCCTCAGTCTTTGATGAAAGAGAAACCTTCTGGTCTGATGGAATTTCGCCTGCTGCTGGACTTGCAACAACATAGCTTGTCATATCATCGCTAACGATTGGGTTACCCTTTACGTCAACGCCATCAATACGGATAACACCACCCTTTGCTGGAGCCTTGTCACCCTTAGCTGACTTATCACCAACTGGAACAAGTCTTACATAAAGCTTCTCAGCGTTTGCTGCTGCATTTGGAATATCGAAGCTGAATGTTACATAGTATGTAGGAGCAAGAGATGTCTTTGCAATACCATCTGTGATATCGCCAGAGCCTGAAACCTCAAATGGCTCCTGAACAGCCTTGCCGTTCTCATCTACCTTATCTTCAGATGCCTTGTAAGCTGTGTACTTGAATGAGTAAGTACCAGTCTTAAGATTTTTGAATGTCTCGCCATCTGTAGAATACTGAAGCTGGAATTCACCTGCTGCAGTGTTTGAAGCTCTCATTCTGAAATCAATTGACATGTTGCCGTAGCCAAGTGATGGGAATGCGAACTGCATGTAATCAGTGTCTTTGTTGATGACACCTGTTGAGCCCATGTAGTAGTTTGTAGAGCCTGTGTTGCTGCTCTTTGCAGATGTCCATGGCTGTGAAACACTTCCATTTACAACTGCTGTGTACTTAGCAGATGAATCGAGCATATCGTTAGTAGCATATAAGTCACCGTTGATATACTCTTTTGTAGTCTCTACTTCGTCATAGTGTGCGTTACCTGCCCACTGAGCAACAGTAAGACGTGTATCATCAAATTCATAGTTAACTGTCTTCTCACCTTCTGCAAGTGCATAGAAGCTGAACTCATATGCTGCAGACTCCTTGAAGCCGTAAAGTGAGAATCCGCTGTAATACTCAAGTGCCTGAACGTATGAACCAGACTTAGCGAAAGCGTTCTTTAAATAGTACTTACCTTCTGCGCTAGCTGCTTCTTCTGTCCAAAGACTGTTGTCAGTCTTCTCATCAGCAAGGATAAGATTTGCATAGGTCTTCTTCTTGCCGTCTACTTCTTTTTCCTCAACTGTTCCTGTGAGGTACTTTCCATCAGCTGTCTTGAATGAGTAATATCCATTGTCATCACGAGCAACTGAAAGAACTGCTGCATTTAAATCCTTTGTCTCAAGTGTGCCATCCTCAGCTGGCTCTGCTGCGACATCCTTAAGCTTTCCATTTGTAGTAGCCTCAGATGTCATAAGCTTCTTGCCTGCTGGATAGTAAACAACTACCTGATCTCCATCGTAAAGCTCTCTTGTGAGAAGCTTTCCAACAGTGTTATCTGTAGGAGCATCTACCTTCTCAAGCTCAGGGACTGTGTAAGCTGAGAATGTGTAATTGTCCTTCTTTCCACCAGCTGTGTAGCTGTATGTTGTAAATCCTGAGTAGAACTCAAGGTATTGTGCCTTATTCTTGAATACCGCATTTACGTTTTTAACTAAGAATGCGCCATCCTCCTCTGGCTCAATTGACCAAAGGCTGTAGTCGTTCTTCTCAGCTGCAAATGTAAGGCTGTTACCTGTCTCTCCTGAAGTAAGGTACTTTGTTGTAAGTACGTTGTCTTCAAGAATATCTGATGTGATGTAGAACTCTCCATCCTTCTCAGCCTTAACAAGCTTAAGGGAAGCAATAGGAGCCTGATCCTCTGTGTATGTGAGATGATTATCATCATTTACCTTAACATCAACACCAGCAAGCTTCTTGCCGCTGGCTTCTGTAGCAAGAACTTTTTCATTATTAAATGAAAGAACAAATTCCTGGTCAGCATCAAGCTTTGTGATATCTGTAATCTTAGAACCAGCTATAAGCTTGTAATTGAATGAAACTATCTCGCTCTTTGTCTCATCAACAACTGAGTAAGCATAGATTGTAGTGTCTTTTGTGATAGCGACAGCTTCCTTGTATGGGCTGTAGTTATCCTCGCTGCCATTTACGTTGTAGTAAATCTTAGCATCCTCTGTAGCGCATGTAAGCTCTATCTGAGCACCAAACTCAACCTCTGTGCCGCTTTCAACAGAAGCCTGTGGAGCTGCGACCTTACCCTCATCTGCAACCTTGCTTGTGAGCTTATAAAAACCAAGTGTCTGGTTTTTAATATTGCCAGTAACATTTGTGTATGCTCTCCAGTCTTTCTTATCTAAATAAACCCCTAAGAAACGAGTAGCATCCTTTGAATCCTTTGCTGAAAGATATCCGTTGTCATCAAGCTGCCACTGAGCGCCCACCTGATCCTTTGGCATCTTGTCAACTCTAACGCCGCTGTTAGATGCGTTAGTGTAAAGATATGAAGAACCATTTGTGATTGTGTAGAAGGTTCTTGTAATCTTTTCCTCCGACTCTGTCTTAACATCGTCATCCTTTGCATCAGAATCCTTCTTGTCAGATTCTTCAGCTGTCTCAGCTGCTTCCTCTGCAGAAACTTCCTTATTATCTTCTACAACAGCTTTCTTTTCTGTTGTCTTTTCAGAAACCTCTTCTGTAGCAGGCTTTTCCTCTGAAGCTTCTGTAGCCTCAACTACAGTCTTTTCTTCTGTAGTCTCAGAAACCTCTTCTGTCTTCTCTTCAGAAGCTTTTTCTTCAGAAGCGATGGTGCCTGCTTCCTCTGTCACTGTTTTTTCCTCAACAGTAGTCACCTCTGCCTCTGTGTTATTTTCAGCATTAGTAACAACTGTTTCTTCAACAGTGTTCTTTGTAATTGTCCATGCATAATCTGCATCCTTGCCTTCTTCGATAGTCAAAGAACTACCATCAACTGTTCCAAGAACAGCGGCAGGGCCAGCTTTTGTAGCAGATGCATTTGGCAATACGTAGGTTGTGCCATCGGATGTTGTCATTGTGATGGCAATAGAATCACTAGATGTGATGTCGGATAGACTTACTTTAGTCCAGACATGGTTAGACTCTTCGGCATTAGAAACGAAAGAAACATCAGTATATGCCAGTGAAAGAATCATCAAAAGCGAAAGAACTAAAGAGAGCCCTCTGCGAGCCAATTTTTTCATTACCTATCCTCTCCTCCTTTATTATTTTAGACAAAAAACGCGTCAAAAAAGACGATTCACGCCCCAATCATCCACTATGTACCTAAATGATTTGGTATGTAAATCGCTTTTCCTAAATCGTTATGTCGTGTAATGCTATATTACCATTATTTTGATTGAATTTTCAATAAAAACTTTAGCCCTTTATTAGAATAAATGCTATGATATACCCATAATAAAAACGAGGTTTAAATTATGCGAAAAAAAGAACTAGCATTAATTGTTATCGAAAGATTGAAAAAGGAATATCCATATAGCGACTGCACCTTGGATTATGATGATGCATGGAAGCTTTTAGTATCAGTTCGCCTGGCTGCTCAGTGCACCGATGCAAGAGTTAATGAGATTGTTCCTTTATTATATGAAAAGTTTCCTACCATCTCTGCTATTGCAGATGCCGATGTTGCAGATGTGGAGGCTATCGTGCGCCCCTGTGGACTTGGCAAGTCAAAGGCTAAGGACATTGTTGCCTGCATGAAGATGCTTAGAGATGTTTATGATTGCAGAGTGCCTGATACCATGGAAGATTTGCTTAAGCTCCCTGGCGTAGGCCGCAAATCTGCAAATCTTATACTTGGGGATGTGTATGGAAAACCTGCTATAGTTACTGATACTCATGCGATTAGATTGTCAAATCGCATTGGATTAGTTGACGGAATCAAGGAGCCAACTAAAGTGGAAATGGCCCTACGAAAAATCATTCCACCAGAGGAAGGCAATGAATTATGTCATCGACTCGTAGATCATGGCCGAGCTGTGTGTACGGCCAGAACTGCACCTTATTGTGACAAGTGCTGTTTGGAGGATGTGTGTAAGAAGAGAATCTAGTTTATAACATATAAATGGAGCAACCTTTCGGTTGCTCCTGTTTGTTTCTATTCTGCTTCTGAATCGTCATTGTTGTTGGCGTCATTTGTGATTATACCATCTTGTTCCCCAAACAAAAAATCTCTCAATTCTGTCATTCCGTTAGTAAATGAATCTACCGAGTATAGGTTTACTACTATAATTTTACCAACAGTATCCCCTACTTCCTCTTTTTGTAGAACACATTTTTTATCCATATAGCTATCGTAAACAAAAATTACAAATGCTAAACGATAAATTTTTTCATTGAAGGCTCCCCGTAAGTGCATTTTGAATTGATTTTTTAAACTTTTTAGGTTGCCCTCCAAATAACTATTGGATCTATAATATTTTACATCAAAAGCCCTGCTTCCTTGTTCATCAGCATAATCAGCTATACAATACTTTAATCCATATTCATCAAGATATAATTCCTTTTCACTCACTAATTCATTGTGCGGTACAACATTTAAATACCAGCTTTTCATCAGTATCCCTGCAAAAAATTCTATTGATAGATTTGATAAAGAAAAACATTTTACAAGCAATCGATATGCATTAGATTCTTCCTTATATTTATCTTCCTTAGAAATAGGTAAATATGACATGACCTCAGCACAAAAGTCACTTATTGTTTTACCCAGATTTCCTGCGAAAAGTACTATTAACCTATATAATTCATTAAGCTGCCTTTTTTCTTTGTTTTTTAATGCAAATCCATATTTTTCAAAAACAGATATTATTTGCTGTAAGTCATTTTCTAAAGATGTTTCGATTAATGAACTGTTCCCCATCATATAATCAGTAGCTGGTAATTCTGTTTTACCGGATGCTGACATATCTGAGGAAATTGGTGTGATAGGAGTGATAGGTCCATCCGGTCCTTTAGGTTCATTTGTTTCATTAGATTCCTCCGAACCCCCTAGATTATTCACCATTGTCTCGATTATTTCTTGTCTATCGGCTTCTGAAAGCATCCTACAAATAATATTTGCATCTTGCTTAGGTAAAAATGCGTCAAGTTCCTCACGCATATCTTCCACTGATATAGTTGTTATAGTCTCATCGCGTTCATAATAATCAATAAAATAATAACCGTATTTTAATGAAATATCCTGATATAGATTTTCTGAATCATCATATTTCTGGGCTAATGCATTTTCTAATTTTTCTATAGCATTGTAGTATTTTAGAAGCTCTTTATGATAATAATTATAATCAGATATATCTTCTTCGCATAAATACAGTTCTTTATATTTTCCCCTGGCTATATTTACAATACTGTTTACAAAAGCTCTTTTAATTCCTCTTGCCTCTATAGCTTTTATCTTTAGAAAGGTATCATATATAGTATTCTCATATATAATTTCCTCTTCTGGTATAGGATTCATCAATACATCAGCAATATCATTAAGCTCCGATAAATATGCCAGACGCATGTATAACTTATGATTATACAAATCGGCTCCAACAGAATTCATCTCCAATTGATTATGCTTTTCCTCGTTATTATCCTGCTGAGAGAGTAACCCAACCATCTCGAAATTCAAACCACCAACAAGTATCGAATTACTATACTTTGATAATAACAGCGGTTTTATATCGCATAAAATTTGATTTACGCTATCAGAATCTAACTTATCCAGTTCATCAATTACTAATACTACTCTTTTTCCAGCGTTATATAATTTTTCTAATTGTTCCAATAAACGATATTCTATTGTCTCATCATCATATAATGTTTCAAGTGTCCGATTGTACTCATTCTGTTTAAGAGAAACTTTTTCTTTATTAATTGTAAAATCTAATGTGAGATTAAGAGCCACGCTTATAATTCCCAAGATAAAAAAAGCTTGTAGTCTTCTATCCTCATCAGGAATACGAGTCAGTGCTAGTAATACTGCTAACTCAGCCCATTTTGATAAATCGGCCACTACGTTTAACGCACTCTCAAAGTTTATACTTTTCTTTTTCGAATTTTGAATTAGAATATTACTACTTTCCTTGACATCGTAGAAAGTAGATATATAAAGATTCTTTAGGCTATTATCCTCTTTATCGTCCTTATTTTTTCTAATAGCAAATATACGTTTTTTCTTGTCTTCTTCTTTCTCATTTCGGCCAACAGCCACATAAAGCTCTCGAATAATTTTACGTAAGAAATCTGCAAAGTTCTTATAATTTGAAGTATTAAACTTTACAACTACTATTTCTTTATCATCAATATGACAATCAGAAAATATGTAATCAACAAATACTGATTTTCCTGTTCCTCTGAAACCAGATACCAAGGCGCAAAATGGAATATCAGTATCAAGCATATTTAGTATTGCTTCCTTCTTGTTTATGAGTTCCTCATTAAACAATTCTGCTTCTGCTATTCCATCGACTTCATTATTTGCAATCTTTTTTATGAAATCGGTGTTTAGCAGCATACCAGCTCCTAAATCCTCAATATAATCCTTCTCCATTTTGTACTTCTCCCTTTAAACCAAATTAAATTGTACATCCGCTTTATATTCTACCACAAATAAAAAAGCTTGAGGTATTAATTCTCAAGCTTTTAGGAAAAAACAAATATAAATCATAGTGAATTCTACATAGATACTCTAATAAATCTTTTAAGGCTTCACCATCTTAATCATAGATTCAGCCTTATCTATAATTTCAACTGCGACACCACTTTCAAGTATCGATTCCTTACTTTCTCCTGCCACAAGACGAGCAAATACATCTGAAACTAGGTCTACACCTTTAGCTTCGCTCTCTTTTTTCATATCTTCAACTGCTTTACACATATCGTACTCACCGTCCTTACTCTTTCGTGGTAACTTTAATGATGCAAACTCTCTCATAAGTTCTGCTGTTTCTTGGTTAATGTGTGAGAATTCCGCATCAGACTGAATTAATCTAGTCATCTTAGTTTTATCATTTCTAGTATTAAGAAGCAAGAATAACTCTCTTAATTCTGTTTTGTAATCAGGGAATCCCTCAGCATCAATTATCGAAAACAGGTTAATATCATAATCATTAATATACTTTGCCAGTTCTGAATCTACTTCTATGAGCATTTCACTTAAAGAAGTAGGTGCATCCCAAGGCTTAGCTCCCCAATATAAAGTAACTGTGATAACAGGCATAAGTCTATCACTTTTTGTGAATCCTGAAAGAAAATCAATTGTCGAACATTTCCCCTCATTCCTATTATAATCAGCCATCTCTTCAACTTGTTTAAGGTATGCTAATGAATCATAAACCATATCTCTAACAGGCATTGCATAGTGAATGTCGGTCTGATTTTCAATTCCAAGCAACGCATAATAGCAATGCTCATTTCTCATAACAACTACTTTCTTAATAATATCCCTAATCTTCTGATTTGATTTCGTTTTACCATTAGATGCTGGAATAACAGAAAGCATTGAAGAATCTACTTCTTCAAGTGTGGACCAATCTATGACCTGCTTTCCTCCGTAGATAAAACCATTGAAGAAATCCGCAAATCTTCTAGGATTTCTCATGTACTTCTTTGTTGCAATATCTTTCCTTGCCATTTATATCTCTTTTCTAGTAGAACATATATAGTTGAGAAATATTAATAATCTCTCAATCTATATAATTACTATAGCACGCCATACTCGAACATACAATCTATTAATGTTCGATTTTTTGTTCTATTTTATATACATATCCACACATGCTCACTTTAAACACTTCACAAATCTGATATTTCTTGCATGAATCTAATATCCTCACATATAATTTTGTGCGTATTATTTTCATTAGAGGAGGTAATGTAAAATGAAACGTAAACTTATGTCACTAGTCCTTGGAACCGTTCTGACTGTCAGCGGACTGTTAATGAATGTTTCCATGGCAAACGCAGCAAGTGCCTGGAATGGCACACATGAAGGTATGGCTTTCGACTACCACGATAGCAATCAGTTTGAAATGTCTAGTTGGTCAAATGGGGGGATGTTCAACTGCACATGGTCACCAAACAATGTTGCTTTCCAGAACGGTCAAATGAAGCTTACCATCGACAGAAATGGTTCTGGCTACACTGGCGGTGAATACCGTACTAAGAAGTACTATGGATATGGTCTTTATCAGGTAAACATGAAGCCTATCAAAAACTCAGGCGTTGTATCTTCATTCTTCACCTACACTGGTGAAAGTGATGGAACAAAATGGGATGAGATTGATATCGAATTCCTTGGATATGACACAACAAAGGTTCAGTTTAACTACTATACTAATGGTCAGGGCAACCATGAATATCTTTACAATTTAGGTTTTGATGCATCTCAGAGCTTCCATACATATGGCTTTGACTGGAATCAGGGTAGCATCACCTGGTATGTAGATGGTAAGGCTGTTTATACTGCAACATCCAATATCCCAGATACTCCTGGAAAAATTATGATGAATGTATGGCCTGGAACTGGTGTTGACAACTGGCTCAGACCTTATGATGGAAGAACTGGAATCAGCGCTTATTACGACTGGGCTTCATGGGATGCTCACGATAATAGCTCTAGCAACTCAGGCTATGGAAATTCTGGCAATAATGGTGGTTCACAGGCTCAGCCTGCTCCATCTTGGCAGCCATCTCAGCCTGCTCCATCTCAGTCTTCTAGTGCAATGTTTGATAGCTCAAAAGCATATAAAATAATTAACTACGGAAGTTCTCAGTCACTTGATGTTCAGGGAAATCGCCGTGACAACGGTACTAATATTCTTCAGTATCCATTCAGAGGAAATGCAAATCAGAAGTGGTACTTCCAGAAGGAAGGAGATTATTATGTAATCAAGTCTGCTTCTACTGGAAAAGCTCTTACTGTTCAGGATTCTGCAAACTGGGATGGTGCAAATGTACATCAGTGGGACTACTACGGCAGCAACAGCCAAAAGTGGGAAATCTATCCTTCAGCAAACAATACATACAAAATCATCAACCACAACAGCGGCAAGTGCCTAAACATTTCTTATGGCAGCAACGATGCCAATGCAAATGTAGAGCAGTATAAAGACTGCGGCAGCAATTACGAGATGTGGTGGATTGATGTAGCAAATTAGGATTTCACAAAAACAGGAGCAACCTTGCGGTTGCTCCTTATTTTATCTAGGCTTACCTAAAAATCTCTTAATTTGTCTTCTTTAATGGAATCCAGATGTAGCTTACAGTATCCTCTGGTTTTTCTGCAGGTGGGCAATACACCTCAAGTGAATAATTGCCTGCCAGCTCATATCCCTTAAGAGTTGGAAGCCATTCAGACCAAATCTGAGTATTCACACTCTGCAAGCTTTCTGGAAGCTTCCCAACACACTTAAACTCTGCCCAAAGACCTGCCGGAATAACTGTAGTAGCGCATCCTTCTGGAACGTCATGCCATGGCTTGTACTCGTCAGCAATCCAATAATCAAAGTCCTTGCCATCCATATCAAGGCAAATTCCGAATCTGCCCTTAAGTCCCTTTGTATCTACCATCCACTCATCCCAAAACTTTGGGATCTCCTGATAGCTTGAATCTGAGTTAAATCCGCGCTTAACTCCCATAACTGTAAACTGTGCCTTTTCAACAATTCGATAATCTAACATTTTACCGCCCTCCAAAGATATTTTTATATGCAATGGAGCAAATGATTTGAGAGGTGCTCCTGGCTCCCTGGCCTTCGATGGAGCAATTCCATGAAAGCGTTGGAATGCTTTTGCAAAACTGTCCGGTGAATCATAACCATATTTCAAAGCCACATCAATTACCTTTGCATCAGTGCTTGATAGCTCCTGCGCTGCTAAGGTCATTCGTCTGGCTCTGACATACTCACCAACTGACATTCCACACATTGCACCAAAGATTCTCTGATAGTAGAAAGATGACAATGCAGCAACTCCAGCGATATCTTCAATCTCCAAAGGACTGGCCAGATTCTCCTCTATGAAATTGATTGATTTCTGAAATTCTTCCACCCAACTTTGCACTATTCATTACCTCTCTTTGTTTCTCTCACATTGCTCCTTTAGTATAGTCTCGGGTGGTTTTCTGTTCCCGACATTATGTGCGCACCTGTGACGGGTCTGTTATTTTGCGATAAACTCCATTTCCTTTCCAATGACAATTGCTTTGGAATCGTGACCATGGCCTATCTCTTTTGTCATGGCCACTGGAAGAGTATCACTTATATGCATTTTCAAAAGATCATAAACTGAGTATTCAAGATTTTCCTTCTCATAGCTGGTAAAGGTACCAAGCAATACTCCAGCTAACTGCTCAAAAACTCCTATCTGCTCCAACTGATTGAACAAAGTAGCTATCTGTCCTGAACCTCCGCCATAGGCTTCCAATAATAGGATTTTTCCTTTTAGGTCAGGCCAGTATTTTGTTCCTGCAAGCTTTGTGAAACATCTGATATTTCCACCTACAACTACACCTTTCATTTGGGTGCCTTGGAGGAATTTGTATTGGAGGTTGAATAGTTCTTCTGTAGTTCCAGCCAGATAATTCCTGAATCTCTCCTGCTGAAATTCTGCCTCAGAATATACCATGTTCTTTACTTGATAGAGGACAGATGACTTTCCTGTCATGGTATAGATTGCATTGATTACTGTTGTCAAATCACTGTAGCCCCAAAAGGTCTTATTGGAATTTGCTATAATATCAAAATCAAGATACTTCAAAACTCCATTAGCCAAATCACCACCTGATATATCATAAATAGCATCTATAGAATCATCCTTATAAAAGCTCATCAGGTCTGAGGCTCTCTCCTCATCTGTGCCGCTGAACTCATCTTTAGTAGCCACTATGTGCTCTGCAAGTGCAGTCTGCACTCCCATGTCATTCAGTACCTGCACCAGCTCATCCACCTGTGGTGTCCATTCTTTATTATGCCCATTCGAGCAGGCTGCTAGTCCAACTTCCATATTTTTCTCCTCCACGGTGTTTACGGAATTTTCTTGATTACTGTTTCATTTTATGTAGTTGAAAAAATTATAATTACCAATTTACGGAAAGGACAGCTATAACACTTACTTTTTACGTAGTTCATTCTTAATAATAGGCTACTAAAGCATATACTAAGTCTATAAATTACGGAAAATCTCACTATGAACAAACCATTTTCCGTAAGTATCCTAACTTTCAATAACAAATTTAAATATTTGCTACGTAAAATATGAAGCCTATCAATAATATTTCCGTAAAAGAGTTAAATCTACCAATTTGCCCTACGTAAAAAAACTTCAACTCAATGATTTTTTCCGTAATCACTCAACAATCAAATGATTCTTTCAATAGATTGTCTTTTATTTCAAAACAAACTCTATCTCATCTAATTTGTCTGTGATTTGATTTACATTGCCTGATGGAACAAAACCATTTCTTCTATACAGTCTCTCTGCACCATCATTGTTTTCTAGAATCCACAAGGTTGGAGCAAGCCCCTTCTTTTGAATCTTAGAAATAACATAATACAAAAGCTGACTTCCATAGCCTTTATTCTGTAACTCAGGTAAAACGTATAGGTCTTCTATCAGACTTCCTGTCACTGAAACAACAGCCACCGGTTCATCATCCATCAGCATATAAAACTCACTGCCATCAGCTATCTTCTTTACTATATATTCTTTCTGATGCTTAACATCATGCATTGCAATAAACTCTTCAGTACAAAAACTGCGGTGCGATTTCTGCCAAGAAATAGAATGGATTCTGGCAGCAGCTTCCACATTGTCCTCATTTACTTCAGTCACTATATATTTTGTAGTATCAACCACCGAGAAATCCTCCCTACAAATTTCTAAACACCAGCACAGCGCCAGATATAGCCAAAAGAATAATTACAAGTTTCTTTACCACTTTTTCATCTAACACTTCTGAGCTTTTCATTCCTGCGAACAAGCCTATAAGCATCACTGGAAGCAACATAGCAGACTGTCGTAAAGACTCTAAAGTAATTACTCCAACCAGACTGTAGACAACAATTCTAAATATATTCTCTACTATAAAAACTGCGCTGATATTTGCCTTAAATTCGGTGCTTGATTCTGTAACTCTTCCCACATAGGCAGCAAGTAACGCACCTATTCCAAACAATCCACACAGCAGGCCTGATAACAACCCAATTATCCCCAATAAAAGTTTAGATTTTCTGGCTTTTATCAGCTGATACTCGCGAAGAAGCATTTCAACTGCAATCAGCACCACGACGATTCCAAAGAAAATCTTTAGAGCTCTAACATCTGCATTCTTCAAAAGAATTGCTCCTGGTATGCTTCCTGCTAAGACCAGCAATGCCAGTGGAATAAATACTCTTTTATTCAGCTGCTTTCGATTTTTAAAAACCAATATGAGATTAGATGGGAAGCCGAGTAATAGCTCCACTGGAGAAATATTTACATTGGCCTCGCCAAATCCCAGGATAGTTGTAAAAACTAACGTATTTGCGAATCCACAAAGACCTTTTATAAAGAATGCTACAAATGTAGCAAGTGCCCACAATATCAACTCAATTTCCCTTTTCTTCTAGCAAAACTAATATGTAAACCTAATCCTTTTTGTTATTATTAGGCAGCAAAACATCCTTTATCAAATATTTTGCTATGGCAACTACTGGAACAACAAAAATCATTCCGAAAATGCCAAACAAACCGCCGCCAACTATCATGGCTATAAGCATAAACACGCCAGAGATTCCAAAGCTGTCTCCAAACAACTTAGGCTTGATGAATAAGCCATCGATTATCTGAAGAACCACCGTAAAACCAAGGAACCACAGTGCCTGCTTAACATCAGAAATCGCCAGTACAACTCCACCAATTATAGCGCCCACAACTGGTCCGAAATTAGGCACAAGATTAGTGACTCCCATCAAAATGGAAATAGCAATCTTCCAAGGCATTTCCATAAAGTACATAAAAACGAAATTTGCTGCTCCGATAATGATGCCATCAATAATAGAGTACTTTAGATACTTAACTATGATTCCAATAATATTTTTTATATGAGTTAATAAATTTTCCATATCAATCTTCTACTTATCATCTGGTCCATGACCACTGTTTCCGTAAGGTTCAATTGCATCGATAACAGCCATATCCTCAGCGCTGAGTTCAAAATCAAATACCTTCGAATTTTCTACTATTCGTGACGGTGTAGTAGATTTTGGAAGTGGCACAATATCATGCTGCATTTCCCAGCGCAAGATTATCTGTGCTACTGTCTTACCATACTTAGCTGCCAGTTTTTCCAGCACAGTATGATTCAGCGATTTTCCTCTTCCAAGTGGACTCCAAGCCTCAACTAAAATGCCTTTGTTCTGACAATAGTCCACTGTTTCCTTTTGAAGGAATCCTGGATTGATTTCTATCTGATTTACCGCAGGCATTACTTCCATGTCAATGATAGTATCAAGATGATGTGTAAGGAAATTTGATACACCGATAGCTCTTACTCTGCCAGACTTATAGATTTCTGTCATTGCCTTCCAGGTAGCACGATTAGTGTTTTCCCAATCATCATCAAAAGCATATGAGGCAGGCCAATGAACAAGATACAAATCTAGATAATCTAATTCGATTTCCTCCATTGTCTTTTCAAAAGCTTTTAATGTCTTCTCATATCCAAGCTCTGTCTTCCAGGCTTTGCTGGTAACAAAGATATCTTCACGCTTAAGGTCATGAGAATTAATATAATCATTTATTGCCCTTCCCACAGGCTTCTCGTTCTCATAAAATGCAGCTGTATCGATATGTCGATAGCCTGCATCAAGAGCAGACTTCACTGAATTATATGCCTCATCCAAGTCTTTGATTTTGTAAGTTCCATAACCTAAGCAAGGAATGGATGTATTGTTATTAAGTTTAATTCTACTATCTAAACTATTCATAAAGACCCCCTTTTTTGCCAATAATAAGCTGATTATTAAACAATAAAATACTGCATTAGTTCATACTTAAGATTAGATCCTTCTTCAATATCTGCTGGAAGAAGTGCTCTGGCTACAAGCTTGAGCTCATCTGATTCAATATCGGTTCTTTTGAGATTTGCATAATCGCCGTCTATGCTTATAACTGTGTAGTACCATGTTTCCATTTCTTTTCTCCTTCAAGTGCTTCTAAAAGCATGACTTCTTGTGGGCTTATTCCTTAAGTAGCCTACAAGAAGTCATATTTTGTAATTTTTCGACCTAAGCACTATATTTCTTTCAGGAAATAGTTCTTCGCATATACGAAGTTCCAATTCCTGTCTGTGCTTAAAATGTTCCAACAAAGCCTCAGTTCCTTTCACCCCTTTTTCAAGTGCATATGGTGAATTATCAAAGTATCCTAACATCAGCGGAAACCACATTTCGTTGCCCTGATCATCAGATCTTTCTTTTCTTATTATATCAATATTTGATTTGATATCATCGGCCTGAAGATACACTATCTCATATGGCTTGTCAGCAAGAACTTCTTTTATCTGCTTGTAAAAATCGACAATCTCTTCATCGCTACATTTTTGAAAGAGAATCATATCCTCGATAATATTTTGGAAGATTGAGCATTCAAAGATATTATTATCTCCCTGCCAATTTTTAAATCGTCTCAAGACAATATCTCTAAATATTTCCGAGTCTAGATTTCCATTGTAAATCTCATACTTTTCAAGCTCCTTATGAAATCCGGGAATATCTGTAAGAATCTTTGTATAGCAGATAATCACATGGTCATCCTCTGCAAAAGATTTCTTTTCAATCTCATCACGGATATCTTTGTACTTTTCAAGAATCTGTTTATATGTTTCTCTATCAACATAAGCGCACCAAGCAAGCTCCACTGGAGAGTAATCTCCCTCGTGTATAGCTGTATAATTTGGATGCTTTTCTGAAAGTCTTTTTACAAGTGTGCTCTTACCACTTCCTTGCAACCCCTCTACAAAATAATTCACTAAAATCCCCCTTAATTATGTCTTTATATTTATCAATACTATAACATTAATCATTTACTCTGTTTACAATATAAATTCCAAGGCTTACAAGTACCAGAGCCACCAAATACTGAGCTGTAATTGTCTTCCACTCTGACAAAAGTATAGCTGAAAGCAATGCACCAAAAATCGGATTCGTAAATCCGTATATTGTAACCGACGATACTGGATTGTACTTTAACAGCACTCCCCAAATTGAATATGCTACAGATGAAATCAGCGCCATATAAATGATAAGTGGAATGCCTAGCAGGGATGTCATGTGAAGTCTACCACCTGCCAATAATCCTACCATCATCATAACAACGCCGCCAATTATGAACTGATAACCACTTAAGGTTACTGGATTTTCTTTGATGGAATACTCCTTGATAAGCACTGATGAAATGGCATATGAAACCGATGCCACAAGGATAAATCCCTCGCCATTGATTGCAAAGCCCTCACCTATGCTTCCACCAGCAAGGCTTACAATTATTACACCTACAGCTCCAAGCACGCAGCCTACCAACTTGTTGGTAGTTAATCGCTCCTGCTTTCTTACAAGAGAAGCTAGAAGGATTGCGAAAAAGGTGCTCATGCCATTGATAATAGATGATTTCACACCTGACGCGTGGGCCAATCCCATGTAGAAAAAGAAATACTGTAGAATGGTCTGGAACAAACTGAGTGTGCATACCATTCGCCATGATTCTTTCTTTGGATACAAAACCTTTTTCTGAAGAAGACTGCCAAAAATAATAGCAAGTATTCCCGCCAGGAAAAATCTAATTCCAGCAAAAAGAATCTGCGACATACTGTCGCTGGCATCTATCTCAAAAAGCCTGTAGCCTATTTTTATGCTTGGAAATGCACTGCCCCAAAGCAGGCAACATACAATTGCCAAGAAGCATACCACTATTTTATTTTTAAGTAGGTTCATATTTTCCATTTACTTCGTTTATACGATATAGTCGTCTACATCAAACTTTCTATCTTTGTAATAATAATCCCTGTCAGCTTCTGTGATTTTCCTCACTACCTTACAAGGATTTCCCACTGCAATAACATTATCTGGAAGATCTTTGTTTACGACACTTCCGCCTCCAATGACCACATTATTACCTATAGTCACTCCTGGCATAATGCAGGTATTACCACCAATCCACACATTATCTCCAATAGTAATATCTATGCCATACTCATAGCCTGAATTTCTAGAGTCAGGGTGAATAGGGTGCCCTGCGGTATAGATGGCAACGTTTGGAGCAATCTGCGCGTTGTCTCCAATCTTCACTTTTCCCACATCAAGAATCACCAGGTTATAATTGGCAAAGAAGTTCTCTCCAACCTCGATGTTGTAGCCATAATCACAGTGAAAAGGTGTCTCTATATTGATAGATTCGCCTGTCTTACCCAGAATTTTCTTTATAAGCTTATCCTTCTCCTCCTGCTTATCAGGCTCCAGGTTATTATACTTATATATCTTCTTTTTATTTTCCATGCGCTCTTCACTGAGTCCATCAAGCCATGCCTTATATGGAAGATTCGCAAGCATTCTTTCTTTTTGGTTCATATTATTTACCTCTGTTCATGAATAATACAGTGTTTCTGTTAGTTTTCTCAAAAACACTGTATGAATAATTTTTTGAAATCCATGTCATACAGTGTTTTTCATAAAAATTGAAATAACACTGTATAAGTCCTCATAATTGTATTAAACCACTGTTCAGATAGACAACACATTCTACTAATAGTGAATTACTCAAAGAAGCTTTACAGTTATTTTGGAAAAAATCCTAAAAACACTGTATGGTCTTTATTTTCAAATTCAAAACATACAGTGTTATTTCAAAAAATCTCAAAAAAACTGTAAGTTGACTGTATAGATCATAACAAGCCCTTAATTACCTGTTCATAATCCCCATCAATCAAGATTACTTTCTCCCCAGCGTTCTGATATCCCAAAATCACCTGTCTATTATCAGCTTTAATCCTTTCAGCTGTGCAATCACTATCATCCAGCCTGTTTTCTATATCAGAAGCATGTGATTTTATCTCAGCAAAATGAGAATCAATGTACTCCTCTGTCATGGCTAGGCATATAAATGCAATCTCCTGCAAATACTGCTCATCAAAATCCTTTCGCCAATCATAAGGAACATAACATCCTTCAATGATAAGATTCTGCTTGTTCTCTATAGCAGTCTTAATCATCTCCCTGACAATAGGCCATAGATATCCTACAAGCTGTTCATCATCATCTGGTGTTAGCTCTGTGTTCCCGCTTCTAATCAATCCCATTTTCAAATGGTCGATTGATACATAGGGATATTTATATTTTTCCAGCATCCTCTGTGCCAAGACAGTTTTCCCCACATGAGATGCACCTGTAATTATTGTAACCATAATTACCTCTGATTTCTAAAATCTAATGACCTGCTTTTCTGCATCAACAGATGCATCCACACCAAATGGTATGATGCATCTAGGTGTGGCATGACCAATATTTACATTAGCAACTATTGGCAGGCTTGGATTATCTACTACCTCACAAATTATCTGCTTATACTCAGCGAAGTATTTTTCATCCATAGGTTTTCCACATAAAACACCAGAAATAACCTCAAATATCCCTGTGTTTTTCAGTGTTAACAACATTTCTCTATAGTGCTCTGGAGAAGGCTGCTCCTCACTTGTTTCGAGAAGTAAGATTTTGCCTTTCCAATCCTCTAAATCAGGGAAGAGCTTATACTTTTCACAAAGAGAAACCGTGTCCTCATACCTTGTATTATCGAAGATATCAAAGATAGATTCAAGGCAACCTCCAAGAATCTTTCCACTAAAAGTGTTAGGTCCCTGAAGCAATTCGAAGCCATTATTCTTGTGAGATTTTTTAGCAGTTCCTAAAGCAGCTGGCGACCAGTCTGTTCTCTCCTCATACCAGACATCGCTTGGAGTGATTTCCTTAATAGTGCCCGTCTTTATCAGCTCTTCAAAATACTTTGCTGTGTATGGAAGCATGTGCTTATCCATTTCACAAACATCTGCTAAAAACGACTGCCCATAAAAGGTATTAAAACCAACCTTATGAAGCATGAAATGATTCATGGTTGTATCTGAAAATCCTAAGAATATCTTCTTGTTAATGGCATTTTTCAACTCATCATTTTCAAATAGATATGGTAAAAGACGATACGTGTCATCTCCACCTATAGCACAAAGAATCATATCAACAGAGTCATCTTTAAAGGCTTCAAGCAAATCCTCTGCCCTCTCCTTTGGATGATTCTTTACATACTCTATTCCCGCCATAGCATGAGGCATCATCTTTACATTCAGACCATAATCCTTGAGTCTCTTCAAACCTAGATCTACTTCATGCTTAACGAAATCTTCGCCAATAGTTCCCGATGATAAACTTACAATAGCTACTGTCTTAATCATGTTGCCCTCCTAACACTTTATAAAAAGCTGCATGTCATATTCGTCAGTACCATTTTCTACAAATCTAAAGCTTTTAAAGCTTCATACTCCCTGCGGTAAAGACCATAAAGTGCAATATCAGTATGGTGGTACTTTTCATACTCACTAAAAATCTCTTTAGCCTCCTCAACAGGAAGCCATACATGCTTGTAATTTGCATTCTTTTCAGCTTCTGTAAGATTAAGCACTCCTGTATCCTCTACAAACTCGCAGATAAAGTAGTGATTAAAATGCTGCCAAACATCAAATAATTCTTCTATTTCTAAGTAGTAATCTTTAGGTTTTACAACAATTCCTGTTTCTTCAAGTAATTCCCGGGCACAACATTCTTCTAGTGATTCATCCCCTTCAACTCCTCCACCTGGAAGCATATAGTTATCACATTTCTCTACATAACTTAAAAGAATTTTGCCATCCTTTATCACAATACCTCTGCCGGCATGTCTCATTATATCCACATGACCCTGGTAGTCCTCATTGATTAGTTTTAACTTTTTCATGTGTCCTATTCTCCTGACTTCTCCTCTTACAAAATGAACAACAAAATGATTACAGGCAAAGCCTTTCTGTAATCCTTATTTGTAAATAAATATGCTGTACCAAACAGGAAACCTCCAACGGTTGAGAACAATGCAACAGGCAGGCTTCCCTTTGATACTACATGTGCTATTCCCCATGTAAGTCCTAAAATAATTCCACCATAAGGAATCTTCTCATTCTTGAACCATTTTTCACAGGCTAACTGACCATAAACAATTACAAGTGAGATAAGAAATCCCTCTGCAATATAGTAGATATATTGAAATATGAATTTGATAGCACCAAGTCTTTGCCATTCAAGTAAACACTTAAAGCCACCCCAGTCTAACCACTGAGCAGCAGTGATTACCACCAAACATACTAAAAGTGCTACATACTGCCAGCCTTTAAGCTTCTCTTGATGCACCCATATATCAAATCCAGTGGTCTTCTTAGCAATAAAGATAACCATTAATCCAGCAACTACCCATAAAATAGTAGTGATAACCCAGTGGATTATATTCTGTGAAAGGGACATCATTCCTGACTCAATTCCCATCTTGCCCTCATTAACAACGAGTATCAATTCTAATGCAAAGGCAGCACACGCATAAAGTGCGCACCATAAAAAATCAAATCCTGAAACTTTCTTTTCTTTCATAATTAAACTATTCTCCTCATTATTTTATCCTTATCTATATTGAATATGTCTTATAATTTCTTTACTTCATAAACTAAAATCAATAGAAATACCACTTCACATAAGCATACTGATAATGCCACTACTGTAGCATTAAATATGACACCAAATATAAGTGAAATCACAGGTATTGCAACTGCAAAAATAATGTAAGCCTTAGAAAAATAGAGCCATGAATATGGCAACAAATGTGCACCGAATACCATTGCAAATACCATAACCATTTTTTCTGGAACAGCGCTAAATACCCACATAACAATTAAGATATATAGCATTTGATTCATTGTAAACAATAGCCCCGCATTGCTAAGTGGATTCTTTTTTGAAAACAAATCCACCTTGACTATTTTTCCAAATATCATGGCTAGCGGCATCAATGGGCACGAACAACAAAATACTAAAATATTCATAGATTTAATAGGAATCTGAAGTATAGTAACTATCGCAATCAGTCCCCAAAGAATAATAGATGCTGTTATAAAAGGAATTCCCTTTTTCTGTTCTTTTGCTATGTCTAGTCTTAATTCATCAAGTGTCATTTTTCCTCCCAACTATGATTAGCCCAACTGACAATATTTATGAGTTATTTCTATCACTCTACCAATCCACCATGAAAAACACATTCATATAGATGTCTCTGCCCCCTTACCTGCATAAGTTGCCTGTTTTGCTATGATTAAAAATTCTACTAATTTTTTGTCCATCTTTATTCCTTTTCATAAATAACTATATCCATTTTGTCATTGATATTTACTATCACTCCGTTTTGGTGATAACCCATCTTCTCATATAGGTGAAGATTGCCTGGCTCTTGAAGGATAGTTTCCAGACTCCAGTTATTAGCACCATGTATGTCCTCTGCAGCTTTTATGGCAGCACTGGCATAGCCCTTATTTCTATATTCTGACATAATCCAAATAGGTGAAATCTTTTTAGGACTGCCATCCTTCTTGTCCACTATTCTTATAGCACCTACATTTTCATCCTCTGCAGAAATAAAATAATAAGTAGTCCATGGCTGTTCAAACCTTGCCATTACTTTTTCAAAACTCTCTGAAGCTGGGCTTGTATCGTAATCACGATATTTTTCAAGTAACTCAGAGAATCCTTCTACCTGCATTTGCCAAATAGTTTGCATATCAGATTTGGTTGCTTTTATCAATGAAACCTCTGCCACAGTTTTCCCCCTATAACTCTATCCAATACCTCTCTAAATTAACCTTCTCATTTGACTCGAAAACTGTTGATTCGTATACACCACCATTGTTTAGAATAGTACGCTTACTACCTTCATTTCCTTCGAGACAACAAATCAGCACTTTATCGATTCCAAGCCTCTTGCATTCTGGTAAAACAAGACCAAGCATCTTTGTAGCATAACCTTTTCTTCTTTCATCAGGTGCTACCGAATATCCAATATGACCTGCATATTTTTCTATAAATTCATTGAAATAATGTCTAATCTGAATCACACCAACTATCTTATTAGTTACTTCATCAACATAAATATACTGGGAACAAGTCACCCAATTGTCAGGAGTAGTTTCAGTCTTTTTCAATGACTCCACCTGATCTATCCAATCCTGAGAATCATCAAATCTCCTAAGACCACCACAGCCATCCATGGAATCTCCAGATTTTAGGAAGGCCTGTCTGTATTCTTGTATCTCATTAGCATATTCCATTGTTGGTTCAATTAGTTTCATAATATACCTCCCATAGATATAGGATTATATATAAACAAAAAATCCCTGTTTTACAGTGTTTTTGTTAAATTTCAAGAAAACACTGTGGAAATATTTTTTCCAGATTCTACATATACAGTGTTTTTTTGTAAAAACCCAAATAACACTGTATTACATTGCTTGGCTACATTATTCAGCATCTTAAATATGCCACATATATAATTTATAGAGTATAATAATAAATTCTAATACAGTTTTATTTTCAAAAAACTCAAAAACACTGTAGTAATTCTAAATAAGAAAATTTTCTATACCAAAACATACAGTGTTATTTTAAGAAATTCTAAAAAAACTGTATCTTTGTCTTCTACCATCTCTTTTCAAAAGCAATTCTTGTATCAGCGATAAATCCAACTATTGTCACAATGGACATTACACATTTTTCAAACATGGTTCCAAGGAACTGCTCAATAATTCCAAAGAACGACAATGGTAATGTAACAATCAGGAAAACTGATATCACGATTCCCCAAAACTTATTAAATTTGATTGGGATAATCTGACTTGCTATTATCGTAATTACGATACTTACAAGAATGATTATGATTGATGAAAAAGAGGTCTGTTGAGCTACTTCAAAGGATTCTGAACGGCCTCCATTTACCCATAGATATGGCAAGACTCCTGTGATTACTAGAACATGAACAATTATAGTAAGCACTCCTATTGCAACTGATATGAAACCAGCCTTCCTTAAATTAAATTTTCTAATCCACTCCTTCATCCTATTCTTCTCCCTCGTTTAAATTATTATTCTACTATATATGTTTTCTGGGCAAAAAAATAGCCTAAAACCAATATTTTCCCATAAAAAATGGAGCCACCTATGTGGCCCCATAATCTTACTTAAAGTATGACGTAACGTTAGAGTCAAGAAAAATTTAAGAGGTTTTTCAACCTCTTAAAACCAGCTTTTCACTGTTGCAATTTCTTCAATATATCCGGCATCATCGTTTGGTGTTTCAAGAATGAAAGGAAGATTCTGGGTGACGGGATGCTGTGCGATTCTCTTCATGGCTTCCATTCCAATGAATCCCTGACCAAGCTTTTCATGACGGTCCTTTGCTGCACCGCATTCATTCTTACTATCGTTAAAGTGAATGGCTTTCAATCTATCCAACCCTATCACCTTATCAAACTGAGTCAGTACTCCATCGAAATCATTTACTATGTCATAGCCACCATCCCAGATGTGACAGGTATCAAGGCAAACACCAAGCTTCTCATTTAACTCTACACGGTCAATAATCTCTCGAAGTTCTTCAAAAGTCTTACCCACTTCAGAACCTTTTCCAGCCATAGTTTCAAGAAGCACTGTGGTATTCATATCAGCCCAAAGGGATTGATTCAATCCATCTGCAATCTGCTGAATTCCAACCTCGGCACCCTGGCCTGTGTGAGAGCCTGGATGGAAATTATAATATTGATTTGGAACCTGCTCCATCCTCTGCAAATCCTGCTTAAGCATATCAAGACCATTGGCCCTAGTTTCTGGCTTTGCTGAGCAAAAATTCATAGTGTAACTGGCATGGGCTACAAGTGTTCCAAACTTCTCTTTCTCAAGAATCGCTTGTAGCTTTTCAACATCGGAGGCTTCAATATCCTTTGCTTTTCCACCTCTTGGATTTCTTGTAAACCATGCAAAGGTGCTGCCGCCAAATTCAGTCATCTGACGTCCCATTGCTTCATATCCATTAGTCACTGATAAGTGACAGCCTATATATATCATTAATTTACGTATAATCCAATCATCAAAATAGTGATTGGATTTTTCCTTTCTCCCAGGTTCTCTGGGCATATTTCAATCCTTTTTGATATATTTATTTTTAGGCACTGTGGATCTGTTTCTATTGTTTTACAGCTTTGACTGGTACGAGGTGACTCAGACCACAGTTATTCGTCTATTACTGGTAATTAGTTTGTTAACGCTTGACGTTTGTATTTACGTGATTACACAGCCGATTCTTTCTGTGGAAGACAACAGTGCCACTATACTAAAAAGGGAGGTAATTTTTATGCCTATGTACTTTGTTGGAATTGATATTTCCAAGTACAAACATGATTGCTGTA
>NZ_FQYQ01000046.1 GCF_900141825.1 Pseudobutyrivibrio xylanivorans DSM 14809
CCAACGCCTAAGGCTACTCCAACTCCAACACCTAAACCTACGCCTACGGCAACGCCTAAACCTACACCTACCCCAACACCTAAGGCTACTCCAACCCCGACACCTAAGCCTACACCTACTCCAACGCCTAAGGTAAATAATCAAAATAATAATTATAACTCTATTTGGGATATGATTAGGAAATGGTTCGGTTTTTAGTTAAAGAGTTTACGGAAAAATTTTCTAAATTTTCAATTTAATAAAACAGGAGGTATTATGAATGGGCTTAAGATATTATTTTACTAACAAAAAAATACTTTCGTTATTACTTATTAGTCTGTTACTTTGCTTTTGCTTTTTTGTTATCTATTTGAGCTTCCATAGCAGAATAGATGATAATAAAGTTCCTTTAGCTAGTGCTAATGCAGAAGCAATGTTTTATGTAGAAAATTCTTCTGGCGGAGCTACCTGTATAGGTGATGGTATTATTAATCCTGCAGAGGAAGTTTCAAATAATTCATCAGTAGCAACAGAACGAGTATTGTCTGCTCCTGATTATAGTGCGATTATAGGTAAAGATCTCACTATTATTTGGCACACAATTAAATATGTAGATAACGAATATCAGGTAACTGGTATTTTAGCACCTGCAACTGCTAAGAAAGTTATTATTTCTACATTTGCCGGATTAGAAAATGCAAGTTACAGTGATGGTACTATTATTTCAACAAAAGGTTTCTATAGTGAATATGATGGTGGTGCAGCTGACTATACAGTTTCGGCTACTCCATCCCCACTTAAGATTCCTAACATATCTGTACCTTTAGCAAATGGTTTATATGCAAATCTTGATTACACTGACTCAATTAATATTAGGCAGATTGGTGCTCGAGGCGATGGAACAAGTGACGATTACGAATATATAAATCCTGTCACCCTCGCTGGAGTGAATCTATACATTCCTAATGGAACCTATTTCTGTTCTACAAGATTTTTATTTAATAACGATATAGTTATAAAAGGTGAATCACGTTCTAACGCTGTACTATTGTTTAGAGATAACGTTGATCCTGCCTCATATGAAAAATGGAATCAACGAGGATTAATTACTTTCAACAGCAATAATATAGTATTGGAAAATGTTGGTTTTAAGTATGTCGCTGATATTACATCAAAATTCACCAGGACAAAAACTCAAACAGGAGCTGAAGCAGCTGAGGGTGTACTTTTCTCAATATTACGCGCCGATTCTATCAATATAGATAACTGCGAATTCTATGTTGGTGGCACAGCGAATCCTTCTGTTTCATGTCTATGGTTAAAGTCAGAATTAAAAGACATTAAAAATGTAAAAATAACAAAAACAAATTTTATTAACGAAGCAGAATCTACTGTTGGAGGTTGTTTGTGGATATCAGGACATGATAATGCAAATATTACTGTTTCAAATATAAATGTTTCAGATTGCTATTTCTTTAAAAATAATAATGACGAGGCATTTTCTATTTGGGGCTATAACATGAGAGATGTCGTTGTCCAAAATAACCGCTTTGAATTCAATGGTCCTGTTGTTCAAAACGATGTATTAGTCGCTTTCGGTATGCCTGATTCAAAGAGACAGGAATCACTAAGAAATATTGTATTCAAAAATAATAATATTTCGATTCATGGACTCAGTGCCAGCGCAATCAAAGCTCAGTTGCTAACAGATAATTCTGAGATTGAAATATCTAATAATACAATTAATTGTACACTAACAAACAAAGGTACATTCTCATGTTTCGGTTTCAGTAAAGCAGGCACAGTCACTGTTGCCAATAACAAAATCAACGTATCTGGTGGCGGCGAAATATCATATATGACTTATGGAAGTGGTATAATTAAAGACAGCGATAATACCTTCACAACGCAAAACTGCAGTCGTAGCATGCTTATTAAATCTACAAACTCAAAATATTTTGAAGGTGCTAATGTCCAATTAACAAAAGATGAATTCAAGTTTGCAGGCACTAATACAGTTTCAGAATTAGCAGTTATACAATATCCTGCCAGTGGAATATTAAAGTTAGATACTTGTACATTTGATACTTCAAGCAGCGCTATTCATGAATTACGCTACCAAATGCTATATAACAGCGCAAACGAATATTCACCTAACAGTATAGAAATGATAAACTGTGCATTAGACGGAAATCTTATATTCAGACTCAGTAAATACTCTGAAACAGATCTTGATTTATCAGATTCTTCCTTCACTGCTATTAGCTTTATGACACCTAATAACACACAGTGCTTATCAAATCTTGACTTATCAGGAACAAAGTATGACAAATTACGTATGAACTATAAAGCTATTAATCATTCATCACTAAATGATATTTGTGAAACACTAACACATGACTAATCTATAGTTTTTTTCAAAAGGGTAATCAATTCTTATTGGTTACCCTTTTTCATTTCTAACTCCTTCTTTTAGATTTGATTTTTACATAAGAATTTCTGTATAATAGCAGAAAAACGTCTGGAGATACTATATGTTTAATTTGATTTTTCTATTATCTTTCAATATAGCATTAACCATTGCAACTATTTATACTTTTAAAACAAAGAAATATTTGTACCTATTTATACCATGTATGTTATTTTTACCTAATTACTTTGGTATATCGCTTAACAATGCTCTGCCTACTTTTTCTGCTGTTAGAGGTATGTTTATACTGCTATATATTTATACTTTTTTTAACAAACGCCGTGATTTGAATTTTAAAAAAATACTTAAGAACCCCAAAACTATCCCTATTCCATACTATTTTTTAGGCTGTTATTTTGTTTTTAGAGCTATTTCCAACCTATACTATATCACTATTAATGCTGATGCTATTAAAACGATATTCCTTATTGTATTTGAACAGCTTTTACTATTGATATCTATATATCTATTGGCTCCTACAAAAGAAGAACTAATCACAATCTCAAAAATTGTTGTTTGGACAGCGACAGTCCTTTTCGTTATAGGAATTATAGAAAGTTTTACCTTTTTCCGTCCGTTTGACGCCTTATACACTTCGTTACGTGCAATGCTTAATGATCATTATGTTCGTTTGGGACTATTACGTTCTACTACTACAATGGGATTGCCTGGATTCTATGGAAATATGTGCGTGCTAATTTTGGTACTCATTTTATTTTTATACAATCTTACTAATGAAAAAAAATATATTCTTATTATTCCTTTAAATATTTTAGCCATAATCCACTCAGGCTCACGTTCAGATGAAATATTCATTTTCTTTGTCTTGGGATTATACACTTTATTATTCTGTTTAAAAAAAGAACGCATCATACGTCTACTAAAGAACACAATTTTAGTTATTGCTTTAATAACAATATTTATTTTGCCATTTATGATTTGCAGTCCAAAATATAGATATTTCTATGAAGGTAACGCTAAATCTATTTTAATGGAATTCGGTGCTGATTTTGATTTAAATGAAGAAGCTCCAGAAGGCATAGAAGGCTATGGTACCAACTATGCTGCAGGTTCCAAATCTCGCATAGTGCAGTTCACTGGCATTACGTATACTATTGACAAAAACCCATTTTTTGGTTTAGGTTCAGGTGCAGATATGAGAAATGATCTTCACTATTATTGGAACAATACATGGTATATTTGTCACTCATACGATGTTGGTATCGTAGAAATAATATGTGAAGAAGGAATCTTAGGCCTTATCGCACATATAGCACTTTTTATTTATATAATGCTTATATCGATAAACCTATGGAAACAAAACAAATTAGTAAGTAAATACTTTATCCTTTATATGTTAACTTATCTCGTCACTACACTTAGTACCGCTAATATGTATTCATTCCTAATTCTATTAGTTATTTACTGCACTAATTATCGTTCTACAAATAATCGAGTAGGAGGCGGTGACTAACCGCCGACCTCTCACAGCACCGTACGTACCGTTCGGTATACGGCGCTTTCAATAGTTGACGTGCACAGACTGATAGGCCGTGGCTAAATCATAAAAGCCACTGCTTATCAGTCTTTCTTTTGTCATCGCCATGTTGACTGCGACTGTATGTGTGGTAAACCAATATCCACGCCGACTGTTGCCAGCCATATGCGCCAAGTCCTTGGGCACGCCCATCTTAATCAGATTTCGCACCTTTGTCTTGGGCTTCTTCCATTGTTTCCATATACACATACGTATTCTGTGATAGAGCCATTTATTGATTTCGTCTATGTTTTTCTTCATGCTTGCTATACCGTAGTAGTTAAGCCATCCTCTCGCATATACCTTGATTTTCTCAAGACTAGGCTTGATGGACTGAACAGACTTACGGGAAGATAAGGCTTTCAGCTTGGACTTAAACTTCTTCCATGACTTTGGATGAACCCTGACATAAATGCCACTTCCGTTCCTTCCCAATGCAAAGCCAAGGAATTTAAAATTTTGGATTGCAAACACACTGACAGTACGGCTTTTCTCTCGGTTGACTGTTAGCTTCAATTTCTCTTCGAGATATTTAGTACTGCTTTCTAAGAGTCTTTCTGATGCCCTTTTGCTTTTCGCAAGAAGAACGATGTCATCTGCATATCTTATGCAGGGTACACCCCTTTTCAGAAACTCTTGGTCGAACTCATTGAGGTAGATATTTGCAAGAAGAGGCGATAAATTCCCACCTTGCGGTGAACCTTCCTCTGTATCAATGACCACTCCGTTTTCCATCACTCCACTTTTCAGATAACGCTTTATTAGCTGAACTACACGTTCATCCTTCACATTCTTTCTGAGGAGATTGATAAGGATTTCATGATTCAAGGTGTCGAAATACTTTGATAAGTCCAAGACTACCGCAAAAGTGTAACCTTGTTCTGCGTATTCCTTTACATTCTGTATAGCATCCTTTGCGCTTCTGTTTGGGCGATAGCCGTAGCTTCCATCCGCGAACAATGGTTCATAGATTGGCACTAACTGTTGAGTTATTGCCTGTTGGAGTGTTCGGTCTATCACGGTGGGTATGCCAAGCTTGCGCACACCCCCATCTGGTTTTGGAACCTCAACTCGCCTGACTGGCGATGGAGTATACTTACCACGGTATATGCGGTCAGTTAGCTCCTGCTGGTGTTCCTTAAGGTACGGAAGTGCCTCTTCGATGGTCATACCATCAATACCTGGCGCTCCCTTGTTTGCCTTAACTCTTTTATACGCTCTGTTAAAGTTATCCTTATACAGTATCGCTTCCAAGAGCTTCGGCTGTGCACTGTCTCTTTCTTTCCATATCCGATTGAATGACCTAGGCGCTTTCGCATACCCTTCATGTTCCGCATTATCTCTTTGCGAACAGCCATTATTATCTATGTTTTCTGCCATTAACGGTCATTCCTCCTTTTCTCGGTCATACTTAAGACTCCTACTGATTCGGTCCTTCGGTTAGCATGTCCATGTTTCCATGTCCATATCCCTACTATGACCTCTGCTGACTTCTGCGTGTTCAGCACCGCCTCGTTTCCTTGTACGGTGGTTACTCCTTTCAGAGCGTTTCACACAGACCTCCCTAGGTACCACACGTTTCTTCCTCTCCATCCATCTGCCTCATTTATCATGCATGATTCCGTGTAGTTATTGGGCTTCGACTTG